>NZ_SJPT01000001.1:804032-1407854 GCF_007860095.1 Novipirellula galeiformis
ACAGGATCGCTCGCTCGTTCGTCTGTTTCCTAGCACCGGACGGATGCATCAATTGCGAGTCCAATCCGCGCTGCGAGGGCACCCAATCTTGGGCGATTCGCGGTATGGTCGCGTGCATGGGCAAGGCGGCGAAAGCGACGTCATTCCCTCCTCGCAAGGGCTCTCGGCTCCCCAGCAAACGCGAATCATGCTGCACGCCGAATCGATCACATTTCATCACCCCAAAAGCGGAGTTCGCGTGACGGTTCAATGCCCTGCGGACGAATTGCAGCAAATCGTGTAGGTTGACGCTGGTGCTCGCGTTAAACCGACCCTGGGACTGCGGTTTGGACGGTAGCAGGGCTGGTTTTGGGGATCGGGTTTTCGGATCTCCGAAATTGGCCAGGGTGGTTTGTTGCCGCTCCGCGAACCTGGATCGGCTGGCTGGAAGATTCATCCAATGAGTTTTAACGCCAAAATGAGTTTTGACGCCAAGCCAAACCCAACCTAGTGCCCGCCGTCCCCACGACGCGATGACGACGATCGAACGACCCAAAGCAAATCCTCTCATGACATCATCCTCTGCTAACGCTCCCCTTCGTATCGGTGCGGTTTCGTATCTCAACACCAAACCGTTGGTGTGGGGATTGCGTGAACGGCTTGGAGACCGTGGTGAATTGTCCTTCAATTTGCCCAGCCGATTGGCGGACGATTTGCACACAGGCAAACTTGATGTCGCCCTGATTCCCTCGGTTGAGTACTTGCGAGACCCCTCCTACAGTATCGTTTCGGATGCCGTGATTGGTTGCCGAGGCCCGGTGTGGAGTGTGCGGTTGCTTAGCCGCGTCCCGGCCGCTCAGATCAAGCGGCTCGCGCTCGATGAAGGCAGTCGCACAAGCGCCGCACTGCTACAAATTCTGCTGTGGGAAATTCACGGCATTCGGCCTCAGATTGTGCCCTTCCGGATGGAACAGGCTCCTGAGACGATTGAGGCCGATGCGATGCTGATCATCGGAGATCGCGCGATGCATCCGGCGCCTCGCTGTTACCAAGAAATATGGGATTTAGGTGATCGTTGGTGCCGATGGACTGAATTGCCCTTTGTGTTTGCGATGTGGGTCGCACGCGCAGGAGTCGAGGTGGGCGATTTGGCTGCGGCTCTCCAAGCGTCACGTGACGAGGGGATGGCGTCGCTCGAAGAGATCGCCAGCGTTGAAGCGGCCGCCCATGGACTCACCAACGAAGACCTTTACCGTTATTTTGCTGAGAACTTGCACTACACGCTTGGCCCCGCCGAACGCACCGCGCTGGACGAATTTCGTCGTCGTGCGGTCTCGCTTGGCCTCGTTCCCGAATTAAACGCCCTAAATCAAGCTCCCTGAATTCTCCGACAATTAAAAAAATCATGATCGCTCCTGCCGCTGATAACTCGATCCGTGCCATTTTGGACAAAGCAATCGCAGGCCAACGGCTGACCCCCGCCGAAGGACTTCAATTGCTCGAGAGCCACGATTTGGCTGCGCTCGGCGCCGCCGCCGAAGCGGTCTCGCGGCGGATGCATCCCGAGCCCTATCGAACGTACAACATCGACCGAAATATCAACTACACCAACGTCTGTACGGCAGTCTGTAATTTCTGTGCGTTCTATCGTGGGCCGAAAAGTGATGAAGGCTACGTGCTGCCCCGCGCCGAACTATTGGCAAAGATTGAAGAGACCGTCGCACTGGGCGGTAACCAAATCTTGCTGCAAGGCGGATTGCATCCGAAATACAAGCTCGACTGGTATGAGGAGATGCTCGGCGACATCAAGCAAGCGTTTCCCGAGGTGAACATTCATGGATTCAGCCCTCCCGAGCTGCACCATTTCACCAAGGTCAACAACCTTTCGATCGAAGAAGTGCTGCAGCGACTTAAAGCGGCCGGCTTGGGCAGCATCCCTGGCGGCGGTGCCGAAATCTTGGTCGACCGCGTTCGCAACGAGATCACTCGTGGCAAAGTCATGACTGACGACTGGTTAAACGTGATGCGAGTCTGGCACAAACTAGGCGGCGTCAGCAGCAGTACGATGATGTTCGGACATGTCGAAACGCTGGAGGAGCGAGTGGAACATCTCCGCCGTGTTCGCGAGTTGCAGGATGAAACCAATGGCTTCACCGCCTTCATTTGCTGGACGTTCCAGCCCGACAATACCGAATTGTCGCACATCCCACCGAAGGGTTCATTCGAGTACCTGAAAACATTGGCGGTGTCGCGGTTGTTCCTTGATAATGTGCCCAACATTCAAAGCAGCTGGGTCACGCAAGGATTAAAAGTCGGTCAATTGTCGCTGCTGTTTGGTGCCAACGACATGGGCAGTTTGATGCTCGAAGAAAACGTGGTCGCCGAAGCTGGCACGGTTCACTTTTTGACGCTCGATCAAATCCGCGAGGCGATCGAAGAGCTCGGGTTCGAAGCCCGGCAACGCAGCGTCGATTACAAGCTTGTCGCGCCCGAACTCGAGCAAAAAGCGATCGAGGCCAATCGCAAACGTGCGGCCACGGAATTGGTGCAACTTAGCTAACGCATCAACGTTTTCATCTCGTCCCAAGGCCGCGTGTTGGCCACATCGGCCTTCGTTAAACCGCCACGACGCGCTTGCTTGATTCCGTATCGCATCACGTCGAGGCCATCGGTCGAATGGGCATCGGTGCTGATCACGATCGGAATGCCATGACGTTTGGCGGTCGCCAAATGCACGTCATTGAGATCCAAACGAGCGGGGTTCGCGTTCAGCTCCATCAGCGTCCCGTTGGCTTTGGCTGCGGTCATCACCGCGTCGATATCCACATCGTAGGGCGGACGACGATTGATCAGCCGTCCGGTGGGATGAGCGATACAGTCGACGTGCGGGTTTTCAATCGCACCGAGAATGCGTTCGGTGATTTGGTCGCGTGGTTGTTTTTGGCCGTAATGGACACTCGCCAGCACCCAGTCGGCTTCGGCTAAACAATCGTCCGGCAAATCCATCCCGCCTTTTTCGAGAATGTCGCACTCGATGCCTTTCAAGATGACCAATCGGCCTTCGTATTCATCGCGGATCGCATCGATCGCGTTCCATTGTTCGCGAAGTCGTTTCGGATCGAGTCCAAAGGCCATCGACACACGCTGGCTGTGGTCGGTGATCGCAATGTACTTCAGCCCCCTCGCGATCGCCGCGTCGGCCATCTCGTGCAGCGTTGCGGTTCCATCGGTCGCGTTGGTGTGCATGTGCAAATCGCCGACGATGTCGGATGTTTCAATCAGCTCAGGCAGCTCGCCTTGTTCGGCCCACGTGAACTCATTGCGATCTTCACGAAGCTCGGGCGTAATCCAAGGCATTCCGATCGACTTGTAGACGTTCTCTTCGGTTTCGCCAGCCACTCGCGTGTCGTCTGCGGATTTGAACACACCGTACTCGTTTACCTTCAATCCATGTTCCTTGGCGATCCGACGCACATGGACGTTGTGCGCCTGAGAACCGGTGAAGTACTGCAGTGCGGCACCGAACTCGTTCGCCTCGACCAAACGCATGTCGACTTGAAAGGCTTTGGCGACGCGAATCGAAATTTTTGTATCGCCGCGAGCGATCGTTTGGCTGCGTTGCGGGAAGGCTTCGAAGTGATCCATCGCTGCATTGCGGTCTTGGGCGACGACCAACAGGTCGAGGTCGCCAATGGTTTCGCGGCCGCGGCGGTAGCTGCCCGCCCAGCTCCATTTTTCGATTCCTGCACACGACTGCATGTGGTTGCCGATGATTGTGGCCAATTCATCGCCGGTAGACCAATAAATCCGCTCGGCGGCTTGCTGGGCGATCGCCATGCCGTCCAGGATCGTTTCTTCCGATTTGGGGCCGAATCCTTTGACTTTGCGGACTCGTTCTTCCTGGCACGCGCGTTTGAGGTCGTCGAGCGATTCAATCTCCAGAGCTGCTCGCAGTTTGATCGCCTTTTTGGCTCCCAAACCTGGGATGCGGGCCATTTGGATCACAATGGGGGGGACCGCTTGGCGCAATTCTTCCAATTGCGGCAAGCCCCCGGTTTGGATCAACGTGGCTGTTTTTTCGGCGATAGTCTTGCCGATACCCGAAAGATCGGCAAGCTTTCGAGTGGGATCCTCGACGATTGCGGCGACCGGTTCATCGAGGTCACGGATCGCCGCGGCTCCGCTGCGATAGGCGCGAATCCGAAAAGGATTTTCACCACGAAACTCAAGAAGTTCGGCTAATTCGTCGAAGACATCTGCAATCGCCGCGTTTTCCACTGCTCATTCTCCTGGCTGGTTTGTGATTTAAAGTAGCAATCACTTTGAGATCATTACACCACCCGTTGCGAGGAAAGGAAATTCAGCACAGAATAGCGAAGCCGAATTCGGAGGATAAGCGAATTGGTGAGCGGCCTCACTGGAACTGAGGTACCCCGTAAGGGGCTGCGGGTTCGAGTCCCGTGTCCTCCGCTATTGTTGCTAATCTAATGATTGCTAATAAAAAGCCCCGTGAACTTAAGTGTTTCACGGGGCTTTTTTTGTGGCTGGGCCGCACAAAACGAGGTTCCGGGAGTGAGGTTCTGGGGAGTGTTGCTAAGGACGTGAGTCGACGTCGATAAGCTTGAGTCCCTAGCGTCCCCTTGGCAGCAGCACGTTAGGGGGTTCTAGCTCGGCGGACTGCGTCGGGAAGGGGGATCAGTGAGTTCGGTTTAGCTAGCGGTCGATGTGTGGCTGGCCACGTTATAATGGCCGAAAGCCGAAAGATTGGGTAGTCGATTCTCGCCCTTATCTGACGGTTAGACATGTCAAGAGCCCAGTCGTTTGTGTTGATTCTCGTTTGCCTCGCTGCGACGAGTTCGCATCGCCAAGTCCGTGCGGAATGGTATGCGGATGTCGATTCCGGAGCCATGTTCATCAACGCTCCCGACTTCCAGTATTTCGCCAAGCGAGGTGAAACAGCTCCCTTCGAGCGGATCGAAGATATCACGACCGATGATGGTGAAGACTTCGGAGCGTTCGTCGGCGGCAAGGCGGGCTGGATCTTCGACGGCTCGCTATTAGGCACCGGGAATATGCGGCTTGAATTCTCGGGCTCCTATGCCGGCTTCGACGATAACACCGCAGTCACCTTTTTCGACCCTGGTCCCGGGGTGCGCTACGGCTTTGTAGCACTCGATAATACGACGGGGTTTGGAACGGCCGATCCGCCATCGCAGGTCCGCATTCTTCATACCGTCACCTCTCGTGAGATCGACTTCGGCGGTTACGACCTCTTGTTGCACCAAGATTTTCGCGTGGATGAAAATCGCGTGTGGACTCTCTACGGAGGTCCCTCGGTGCAACATTTGTATCAAGAGTTTATGACACACGCGTCCTTCCCTTTGGACGCGAGTAACACGGAAGCAACGCTCAATGAAGCGTTGGACACCGACTATATTGGCGGAAAGGTGGGCGTCAGTGGTCGGCGGAATCTCAACTCTCGGTGGAGTCTTTTCCTCGATGGCAACACGGGAATCTATCATGCCAAGACTCACTACGATGGAAGATTTATTCATTCCACTTCCTTTCCGCCCCACGATGATCGTATCAGTCTGGAGCGGCACGACCACGCCGTCTCGACACAAGCCAGACTGGATCTCACGCGTCAGATGAATGATTTTGCCTTTATCAGTTTGACGTCCAACGTCCAACACATCGACTACGCGGGGCAGATGAATTATGGAACTCGCAACGATAACGTCCCCAGCGGATCGCGGCTTTCGATCGATCGCGATGAACTCTTCAGTGCAACCGTTGGACTGCGTCTGACGATCTTCCGTTAACTCACAATCGTCCGTTAACTCACAATCGTCCGGTGGCTGCGACGACAATCGTGCGAGATTGGGCTGAGGTTGATTCGCTTGCCAGTGCGGTGACGTTCTCCGAAACGGTTGCCAATCACGACCCTTGGCTCTTTTCTGTTGCGACGGCTTGTTTCGGGAGCCTCCGAGCAAACGCATCGTATCCCACTATCCGTGCCGTTGTGCGATTTCTTCCGTCCATGTCTCCTCACCCAAGGGGCGATCGCCATGGACGGACGTTCGCATCGCCTCCATGTTCGATATGATTCGACGCTGCGATGCCCCCTGTCGCCGACACCTTCCGAACCGTGACGTTGGCGGAGATCGATGTGACCATCGAGCAGGCCATCGGCGACGCAAAGATGCTCGGGGCGATTTGTTTTCTCAGCGTGAAAACAGGGGAAACAAATGTGATGCGGGGGGGGGGAGGACTCTTATTACTCCCGTCACCTTTCTTGCTCGCAGCACCGCAACACGACGTCCCGGATGTGTTGTATCCTTTGCATTATCAAAGTGTTCAATGCCTTGTAGCAACAGGCTGTTAAGCACCGTTCCCCCTTTTCACCTTGAATGATCCTACCAATGAAGAATATCGTTTTACTGTTCGCCGCCACGTTTTGCACATTGGCCTGTAGCAGCGTTTCCCCAGCCGCTGACAATCAACTCACTGAACAAGAGCAACAGGCGGGCTGGCAGCTCCTCTTTAACGGCACGGATTACACTGGCTGGAAATGCAACAACGCAAAGGAAGTCGCTTCGGATGTTGTTGACAATGCGATGCAACCCTACAAGTCGGGCGGGTATCTGATCGTCCACGAAAAGCAGTTCGGCGACTTTATCTTGAAGTGTGACGTCAAGATGCCTGAGACCTGTAACTCGGGGATCTTCTTTCGCGTCGAAGATTTGGCCAATCCAGTGCACACGGGTTTCGAGGCCCAGATCGCGACCGGCAATGGCGTAGGCGTTCACGACTTCGGCGCAATCTACGATATTGTTCCCACGACCAAGAACGCATCCAAAGGGCCCGGCCAGTGGAACCACGTCGAAATCAAATGTGAGGGAGCGGAAGTTTCGATCAAAATTAACGGCGAACTGGTCAGCCAGCTGGATGCCGACGAGTTGGATCAGCCGGGCGAACGCGAGATTGCGGGCGATCACAAATTTAAATTGAACGGCAAGAGCCGCGCCATCAAAGATTTTGCCCGCGTTGGCTACCTCGGTTTCCAAGACCACGGTCATCCGGTTTGGTACAAGAACGTCAAGCTGTTGCCATTGAATTAGGGAGCATGACAAGGATTTCTGGTGCTGTATCCAGACGTTCGCTTGCGTTTCCCGCAAACGAAGAAAACAACTGTGACGGGGGGAGTTTACGGTGTTTTACTACCCCCGTCCCATTCTCGTTCCTGTGCTTATCTAGCTTCACCGCCAGCGTTTGAAAACTGAAAACTAAAAATGTCCGCGTCTTGGAGGTCAAATCGCAATCGAACCGGTTTTCCGGACAGCGATGACAAGTCCTGCGTGTCTTTCCAAACGACGGTCCTGGTGATGGAGTCTCCAAAGATTTCGGGGCAGTCCTGTAGCGCGAAGCCATCGACTGGCTTTCCCTCTCCATCCTGAATCTCGACTCGAATCGAGCCTGCCGCCGACGTCGCGAAGTTAAGCTCTAGCCGTGAGCCGTCAAAGACCAGTGGCTTGGTCAGCACCGAACCGCCTTTCCAACCAGCCCGCGCGGACACGAATCCGTCCTGCCGCAAGGTGTAGCGGCGGACGGTGGTCGAATCGCCTTGCCAGTAGCCTTCGGTCGCATAGAGTGAGATGTCATCGGGGGCGCCATCGAGATCCGATTTCGTTTGCAGCATGCCCCAAAAGATGAAGTTATCGCCGTAGACCCACGAGTCTTTCGTGGCGGGCCCTGGCCGGATAAAGGCTTCATCCCAGCGGGAAAAGGTCTCGCCGTCTCGACTGGTCATGAACGCCGCATCGGTCACCGTGGTGCCGTAGCGAGGGTGCTGCTTGGCACGATACTGACGCTCTTCAAGTCCCGGTAACTGTTCCATCGATGGCGACCAGCCGCGGTCCATGTAACGCATGGGAAAGCCCATGAGGATGTGCGGCGCGCGGTAGTAGGGCTGGATCTGATTGGTATACAGAGCCTGCTCCGCCGCGCCCGGGTAATCGAGCCACTGTGGTTCCGGGAAACGATTCGGATCGAGCGATGACGCCGTCATGATGCCCCGCACGCCCTGGTCGAATTGCCGGTGGTACTCGCGATAAACCTTTCCTACCGAATCCCAGAACATCAAATTCTGCGAATCGAAGGCACCGGTGGTGGTAAAGGGTTGCTTGCTCTTTAAACGAAAATGGACACCGTCCGCGGAGACGAGCAAATAGAGACCTCGGGGCTTGCTGCCCACGATCACAATCTTATATCGCTCTTCATCGGGACAATCTGGGTTCGTGTCTTTGAAAGTGGCTGTGTGAGCGGGACTGCCGCCGATCTCACTGACCATGTCGGCGTCGAGGATCAAGTTGTTCTTCGTCGACCCTTGGAACTCGACGATATCGAGTTCGGGACGCGTCCAGTGGATGCCATCGTGACTCTCGGCCAGACACAGCGTCTCCCACGAGTTCTTCTCCTTCTCGTAGGCCTTCGAGGCAGTGTGATGACCACCGCGATAGTACATCCGGAAGACATCGCCATCACGGAAGACGCTTTGATAGGCACTTCCATTTCCCTCCCACGGAGCATCGGTGCGAAAGACAATTTCACGCCGCTGCGGGCGATGCAATTCGAGCCTGGCATCGTCGAGTCGCTCGATCAGATATTGATCGACGAACAGTTCTCGCCGCGAACCGATGTTGATCGCCTCCGCACCACTGCCCTCTGATCCGTTCCCTCGCACCGTCGGACCCGCGACCGTGTAACCGATCGCTGAAGCGCCTAATAGTGTCGCCGATTTCATCCAATCGCGTCGAGTTTGCATGGTGTCATTTCCCATCAAAGAAAGATTGCGGAAGTCGATGTAAGCTGTCTTGGTCATACCATTGATTGCTCGATTATACCTCCAATGGACGCGGCGGTTGGTCAGATCACGTTCTTTCTTCACGATGTTGTCAAGTCGTTCCGTCAGAGAACAATGATCATCCGCAGAACACGTGAGGCACTTGGGCTGGATTCTATCACGACTCGCAGAACTAGCAGCGACACAATCAGGGACCGGCACCGGGTCCACGGACTGACGTCCGTGGCTGTTGCATGTCATCGCTTTGCGATTTGTAATCTGCCAGCCGTAACGCGACGGTAGGGGAAATAAATGTGGGGAAAACAAATGTGATGGGGGCGTTTACGGAGCTCGTCACTGAATCTGGCATACGCGGCCACAGCGATCATGTCTGCCAATTCTCCGGGAGCGTCGGCGGCGTTGATGATCTTCGTCCTCGGCAGCAGAGATTTCCTCCGGTTGCCAGTGCATCATCAGCCTTCTTGATAAACATCCGCCTGCGGGTTGCCGCCGGATTTGAGATACGCGATGAGATCGAGTATCTCATCGAGCGTCAGCACATCCATCAAACCGGATGGCATCAGCGACAGACTTGCTGGCGAAGTTTGCTCGATTTCCGCTCGCTTTATCGCCACCGTCTCAGCTCGCAGCGAATCGGTTTGGACCGTGATTACGGTAGCGGATACGCCGATCGGTCGCCCAGTGATGACTTGGCCGCTGTCCAGCACGTAGGTACTCAGGCGATACTTCTCGTCAATCACTTTGGACGGTTGGACGATTGATTCCAGGAGCGCGTGTTCGTCAAAGCGGCGTCCGACGTGCGTCAGATCCGGTCCCGTGGGACTGCCCTGCTCGCTCACACGATGACACTTCATGCACTGCGCTTTAGCCAATGCGGCGCGGCCCTGTTCCCATGACCGACCGTGACGCGTTCGTGGCAGTTCGGTTTCCAGCTCTTCCCACGTCCACTGTTTGACAAATGAGGCAGAAAGCGATTCGTCTCCGCCAGATTCCTCGGTGGCAAGTGCCAGCATGTCCAATCGAGGTTTCAGATGTTTCTGTTCCGCATCGGTCAAGGTGGCAATCGCATCTTCATGAATATGTTGCAGTGAAACGCTCAATAACTTCCCGCCCTGATAACGGCGAGCGGCCAACAGTGAATCAAAAAATGACTCACGCGTTCCTGCCGTCCAGCCTTCGGCAACACGAGCCAGCCGCTGCGAATAAAAGACGACGTCTTCCTGGCTGATCGCCGTGCGGATCAATTCGACCGTGCGCGGTACCACGTTGGGTGCCTGTAGGTAGATCAGCAAACCGCATAATTCACGATTCACGTAGCTGCTGGTCTGCGGATACAGCGGACTGAGTCGCGCCAGCACTTGGGCGCGGTCCGATTCAGAAGGATGGCCTTGGCGGATGAAGCTCAATTGCCACACCCGTAGCGCGTCCAGCAATTGTTCTCGGCCGAGCGTCCGCAGCGGCAGTCGATCCAGCGCCGCCAATAACTCGGGCTGGTCCTCAGCACGCCCCAGTCGAGCCAGCGCCAGCAGCGCGGCAATCGACGCGGTCGGCCGCGATTCGCTCAACGCACGTTCACGCCACAGTGCCGGATCCTGGCGTTCAATGGCCAGCCGGGCGGCAAATCGCAGCCAGCGATCTTCACTGTCTAGATGAGGCCATGCGACGTCAATCGCGTTGGCGTCGCGTTTGCTGTGCCATTGTTCTAACTGGTGCCGTAGTTGACGCGCCGAGGTTGCTTGCTGTGCCTGATCGGCTTGCTGTGGGGTGAGCGAGATTGCCGCAGCATCAGGACCATCGTAGGTAACTCGGTACAGTCCCGATTGCGAACCGCGACCGCCGGTGATGAAGTACATCGCTCCATCGGGGCCAAACGTCAGGTCGCAGACGTTCAACGCTCCGCCTTCCAGGAACACTTTGTACTCTGCGTCATAGCTGGCACCACGCGGCGTCAATTGGACCTGAAAGATGCGGCCGTGCTGCCAGTCACCCATAAACAAAGACTCGCGGTAGCCGGGCGGAAAGTGAGACCGCGTGCCGAACTCCAGTCCCGTGGGTGACCCCAATCCGGTATCGAGTGTGGTCGGCAGAGAGTCGGCGAAGTATTCCGGCCACTTACCCGTGCCCCAGCGCCAACCGTATTCGCCGCCGGAGACGACGTGATTCAACCGAGTCGGGCGGTACCATGGCAGCCCGACATCCCATTCCATGTCCGCGTCGTAGGTAAACATTTCGCCGTCATCGTTGAAGGCCACGTCGAACTGATTACGGAAACCACCGGCGATGATCTCCCAGTTCTTACCCTTGGGATCCGTCTTGGCAACATACCCCACGCGAATATCCGGCACGGCGTCCCGCGACTCGGGCAGCAGGTGGTCGTCCTGGGGATCTCGATAGGGTGAATCGACCGCGAAACCCTCCGGAAACGCCACGTCATTACCGTTGACGATGTACAGCATGTTGTCGGGGCCCAACACAACTTGATTGGGACCATGTCCATAGCGACTCTGGTAATCGAACGCCTTGAGTTCCTCAACGGAATCAAACTGGTCATCCCCGTTGGTGTCGCGTAACCGGTAGAAGCCGCTGGCGTTCGTTGCACAAACATACAAACTGTCGTGCGCCCAGAGGATGCCGCGACAATGTTTCAACGTGTCTTCGATCACTTCGAAGCGATCCACACGCTCACGATCGTCGCTCAAAGACAACCTGACCACACCTCGCTTGTCGCGTCCCAGAACGACTCGGCCTCGATTGTCGAACGTCATGCTGATCCATGACCCTTCGCCTTTTTTCGCTGATCGCAGCAATTGCGCGCGAAACCCGGGGGGCAAAGCAATCGAATCCACCGTGGTCGCCTGGCCACCGCCTGGAAGATCATCATTGCTATAAACGGGCGAGACGACGCAGCACATCATCAACAGCAGAGCCCCTCGCGCAGCGTCATGGAGTCGGGGGGCGTGTCCAAAAGCCAGACTTCGCGTTTTCAAAATAGGGTTCCCTGTTGAAACGTGGTTCGCTGTTAGATTCAAAACGTAAACACAGAGGCCGAATGAGCAGACTCGGTCGCGGCCGCCATCCAAGCTGGGGAGAAATCAAATGAGTCAGAGAAACCAAGTGCTCAAATTTGTTTATCTCGGATCCACTTCTCTGTGCATCGATTTCTTCCGTTAAATCAGATTTCTGGCGGTTACGGACCATTGTAAACGCAGCGCTGCATCGGTGTTCTCTCTCGATGTGATTTTCCCGTGGCCGAGTTATCTCACAGCAGGCGGCGGCGTTGTCGAACTCGGGGACAATCGTCTGCGATTAGTCTGTGCCAGACAACGGTTCCAGGAGCCGTTAACGTGATCTCGGTTGTTAATCGCGGTTGTTGATTCGCTTCGTTTGCTGTCTCGTGGTTGCGTTCGTTTCCAAACTTCTCATGGTGCGTTTGATCTTTTCGAACGAACTATCAAAATGCCTCGGACCTCAACGCTCGGATCACTCCGCAAGCGTTAACGTGGCATAACGCCGACAAAGGTAGGGCGTGGTATCACGGTCGCCCACGCCACTGCGCACGCCATCGTACTCATCCGCCAACACACCGTATTGAATGGCCGTTGCCTTGGAGCAGGCCGTCGATCGTGAGCAGGCCGTCGATCGTGAGCACGGCGGAGCGACGCGGCTTAACCGTAGACGCAGGCATCATCCACGCCCAGCATGCGCAGATAGACCGACAAAATGCCTCGATGATGCACGGTGTGATTCAACACCCACGTCCGCAAGCATTCTCCTTTGCTGAGCGTCATCAGGGTCTGCTCGCCCGCTTTCATCGTCCACAGCTTGGCCATCGTTTCGTCGGAAGTACCCGCAAGTGCCGCTCGCGCGGATAGGAGGTTTTCGTCAAAGGCTGCGAGGATTTTGGCTGGATCGTCCAATGAAGGTGTTTGGTAAGCGGGACCGTCCGTCGGAGCCAAATTGAAAACGTCTTCATCAATAATGAACTTCGTCCAGCCGACAATTTCTGCGAGGTGGTTGGCGTTCCAGCCGAGTGTGTGAAGAGTCTCGTTGGCCTTCCATTCCAATTGGTCCGCTGGAACTTTTTCGAGGACTTTGCGGGTTTGAGCCATTTCTCGCTCGAGTTCGGGCAGCATTAATTCTGCGATCGTCATCGGGGACGTTCCTGTGTCGTAGTGTTTAGGGTTAGGCGTATGAGGTTTAACGATCTTAATCGATTCGTTTGTTGGTCGACTCGGGGTGTCAGGTTTTCACTGCTTGGTGCGGATCGGGTGGCGGATAGGATACATCGATAACCATCTAAAAGTCTTGTTCTTCCCATTCGTTTTTTGAAGGCCCCCCCATGTTTTTTGGACAGATCGATCGGTTCCGGATTTTCGCGATGGTCGCCGCGACCTGTTGCGCAGGGATCGCGACGACCGATTTGATGGCGGACGATTGGCCAGGATGGATGGGGCCGTCGCGGGACGGAGTGTACCGCGAAACGGGAATCATCGATGCGGTGCCTGAGGAGGGGTTGAAGGTCAAATGGCGGACCCCAATCGCCGGCGGCTATGCCGGCCCTGCGGTCGCCGACGGACGGGTCTTCGTGTTCGATTACCTGAAGACCGAAGGCGAAGCGTTCAACGATGCTGGCCAACGAGCCAACTTGAAGGGCCAAGAGCGGTTGACGGCGCTGGATGCCGAAACCGGCAAAACTCTGTGGCAATACGCCTACGATCGTCCTTATAGCATCTCGTACCCCGCTGGCCCGCGATGCACGCCGACCGTGGACGGCGATCTCGTCTACATTCTGGGCAGCGAAGGTGACTTGCAAGCCTTGCGAGTCTCAGACGGTGAAGTCGTTTGGAAACGCAATCTGCCACAAGACCTTGGCGCCGAGGTTCCGATTTGGGGATTCGCGTCTCATCCGTTGATCGATGGCGATACGCTGTACACGATGGTTGGTGGCGAAGGACAAAGTATCGTGGCATTTGACAAGTGGACCGGCGAAGTGAAGTGGAAGGCGATTGACGGTAACGCCGGTTACTGCACCCCATCGATCATCGATCACGGCGGTGCACGCCAATTGATCGTCTATCACCCCACGGCGGTGACCAGCTTGAATCCGACCACGGGCAGCGAGTACTGGAGTATCCCGATCGCTCCGTCATTTGACATGTCGATCGCTCGTCCGATGGTGGACGGTGATTTGATGTACGCCAGCGGAATTCGCAGCGAGTCGTTGATGATCCAATTGGATCGTGACAGCCCGAAAGCCAAAGAAGTGTGGCGAGGCGAACCCAAAGAGGCGGTTCACAGTGCCAATGCGACACCGATCTTCACAGGCGGCGTTGTCTATGGAACCGATTGCGTCCAAGGCAACTTGATTGCTGTGGATGCGAAAGACGGATCGCGGTTGTGGTCGACTTTCGAAGCAACAAAGCCCGATGAGAAACGATTCATCAAACACGGCACTGCGTTCTTGACTCGCTTGGCCGACACCGACCGCTATCTCATCTTCAGCGAAACGGGCGACTTGCAAATGGCCAAGTTGACCGCCGCCGGATTCGAAGATTTGGGGCGTTTTCATGTTTTGGAACCGACCGCCGAAGCGTTCGGTCGTTCGGTGGTGTGGAGCCATCCGGCGTATGCAGGTCAAACGGCGTTCGCTCGCAACGATCATGAAATCGTCGCCGTCGACTTGGCCAAATAAGTGGCCGCGTGAAAAAGATGCTGCGAGATGGACGTGGCGAGAGCGGGGCGTTGTCGGAGATATGCAGCGTTGAACCGCGTTTAACTTGTCCGGCTCTGTTGTCGCGACGTCGCTCTCGCGCCGGGGACTGCCCTACGTCGCTGTGCAGGTTCCTTTACGGCTCGCTCGGTTGCCGAGTTGCGGAACGCCAAGCGGTGGGAGGATGCGATGCGTGGTTAGGAATTAACGCGATCATCAGCAAAAACAAGCCAACCACAATGTGATTTTGATGGACCGCGGGTGGGGGTGTGTCGAAAAAACGGCCCCACAGAATCAAGCCCACCGCAACCACCAAAATCAGCAAATGGGCATAACGCGTCGGTCGCCAATACGAGAGGCCCGCCAGAGTGCAGATCAGCAGCGCGATGCTAAGATCCCCCCATAAAATCATCGCATCGGCCTGGGATCGAAAAATAAACGGACTGGCCGCTAACCACACCGCTGTCATAATTTCGATCATTCGTCCCCACATCACGCCACCTCTCGGGAGAGTAGTTTTTCGCCAGCTTGGTCTAGTTCATCGCTGCGGTATCCCCATACCGCATTCCAGAGCAAACGTTTGTCGTGATGGTCCTTCCATACGATGTACAGGTAGGTCAGCGAGACGCGGACTTCATCCCACGCCCAATACACGAGAGTCAGCGAAATGGCCGCTGTCACCAAGCATAGGAAACACCACTCTCCGATGACAAAGGCTTGGAACAGGACCAACACCGCGCTGACGACCCCTAATGGAATGACATCGATGCCAAATAAAATCACCAACCACGGGCGGTATTGCCAGCGCCGCGTCGATCCGGCAAAACCAAAAATGGCGTCGCCCAGGTAAGCCAACACTCCGAGCGCCGCATCGTGAATCCCCAAGATGCCGTACATCGTCTTGGCGGTGTCCGACTTGAGCACGCGGTTGCTGCTGTCACCGAAAACAGGATCCCAGCTATTTTCAATCAGCCCCCATTGGTACAGCGATAAATGAGCGGACAGAATTGCCGCAACAAAGGCGAGTAAGCAAATCGGGATTCGCTGACTCCACGCCGACGGATTGTGTTTGTAGGGAGGAACCGGACGGTCAAGCGGTCCGATGGGTTGGCGGTGCGTGGAGGGCGACGATTGACGCATCTTCGTTCCTGATGTCTAGCGGCGCTGGGGTATCGCGGCGGTCGCAAATGGGCTTGGCGAGAGGCGGGACGGCACGCCCCGATTCATCGCTGTAGTCCGTTCTTGCGATACCATCGATCGGGATCCGATTTCAATTCATCGAGAATCTTGGGTAACGTGCTCGATAGCGTGTGTTGTGGTAGCCAACCGAGCAGCTCCTTTGCACGGGAAATGTTCACGGCATAGTGATCGTCTGCCATCGCCACCATGAACGGTTTGATAAAGGCATCACCACCTTGCAACGTGTCGCTCACTGCCGCCCCCACTTTCGCGACCGGCTTGGGAATTCGCATCGTCATCCACTCTTTGCCGTGGAGTTCTTGGCCAATTAGGTTTTGGAGCGTTTGATAGGAAAGGGTTTCCTCTTCCGCGATCAAAATCGCGGTTTTTGGCGGAATCGCTTCACGCCGCTCGACCGTGCGAACGATCGCATCGACGGTATCCTCCAAGTGCACCGCTGCTTGGCCAGCATCGCTATCGCCAGGAAAGAAGTGCCCCTGGAAATCTTGTTCGTAAATGCGTTTGATTTGTTGCACGAGTGTCGGTTGCCGTCCGTAGTCGGTGTAGATGCCTGCGACACGCAAAAAGACCGATGGCACATCGGGATGCCCTTCTCGAATCAATCGCTCCGTCTCAATCTTACTCGCCGGGTAAGGCCACTTCGCTTGGAGTGGATCGTCCTCGCGGATCGTCTCGCCTACCACGCAAGGAGCATGCACTAGCATGGTGCTGGTAAAGATAAACTGCTCATACTCGAAATCATCTAGCGCGTTCAGTAAGCGGTCGGTTCCTTTGACCGTGACAGTGTCGTAGAGGTCGCTGTCTTCGCCGGAGAAATCGTAATAGGCCGCCATGTGAACCACGCTGGCAAGTTTCCCCGATGACAAACGGCGGACTTTCTCAACCGCACCCTGGACCGTCGAATAATCGGTTACATCACATTCAACGTCGTGCACGTGCGGATGGGCTTTGGGTGGTTCGGGTAACCCGACGCGATCGAATCCAAACACTTCATAACCCGCTTCGGCCAAACGATGGCAAACGGGTTGTCCGAGCAAGCCGGAACTGCCGGTGACGATCACACCAGGACGTTCGATGGACATCGTTGTGATGGGGTTGAGAGTCTCGAGATGAATTAGGACGTTGGTGTCCGCAACGACATCCACAGCGACGCAACTGGCATGCCAAGCCCCTTCACGCCAAGTGAATAACGCGGCGTTACACGGTTTAAAACACGGCCAAACCCGCCAGACACACCCGGCGGTGGGCTCCTAGGACATTGGACGCCGCCATGCGGCAGGCCCCCAACCGCACTGCCGAATAAGTGGTGCTCAGGCCTGGTAAACGGGTCGCTAACGCAACCAAGCTCGCCCCCAAAATACTCTGGCCCATATCGGATTGATCCGCGATCACTTCGCCAGAGACGGCGACGAGGTAACCGCCGACAAGCACGGTCTCAGTAGGCCTGCTGATGGGAGAGCAACCAAGGCGATCAATGTCACACCAGCCATCTTGAGAGAGGAAGGAAGTAAAAATAAGGTCAACGGTCAACGACGGAGCACAACCGCATCGGTCGTGTTTCGATCGCGTTCCTCCAGGCGGCACTGCATGCAAAATGCTGCCCTGCCCTGCCCTACCCTGCCCTATCTCAATTTAACTCCACTCAACTGTTAGCTCGGTTGACGGTTTGTTTGACGACTCGCCAAATCCAGCCGACAAACAAGCCCAACACAATCGCTGTGCTGACCCAGCTCAACGGACCGACCAGATCCTGGTATTGGTCGCCAAACCACCAGCCAATTCCCGCCAATAATGCAGTCCAAATCACCGTGCCAATCGCAGTCAACAGCGAAAAACGACCGAGCGGCATCTCGGTGAATCCAGCGGGCACGCTAATCAAAGTGCGCAGTCCTGGAATCATTCGGCACAACAACACTGCGGCACTGCCCCAATCATCAAACCACGCTTCAACGCGGTCCAAGTCTTGACGCCCGAGTGTCAGCCAAACGCCGTGACGGTCAATCCAGTGGGCGAGTCGTTCTTTACCTATCCAACGGGCAAGCAGGTACCACGCCATGGCACCGGCAAACGACCCCGCACTACCAGCGACGACGACAGCGATGAAGGAAGCATCGCCTTGGCTGACCGAATAGCCTGCCCAGGGCATGACGACTTCCGAGGGGAGCGGTGGAAAAAGGTTTTCCGCCAGCATCAAAAAGCCGACACCCACGGCGCCGAACTGTTCTAGAAATTGAGTGATCCATTGATTCATGCCCCCTAACCGTGGCAATTTGCGTGCCGAAGGCAAATCGCTTGCGGGTGTCAACGCATTGCGTTGGCCTAGCAGAACCGTGTTGCTGACAGCGACCCTAATCCCAGCCGACCTCGACGAAGACTCATGCTCGCTTTCTTCTTTGCTTGGCTTCCTCGGTGGGATCATAGGAGATTACATTGCCGGTTCCCCTCGTTGATAATCGAGAGTGTCTCTTTCGGTCGACAAGCGTTGCTTGGTGGTCGTTGCGATTGAGATGTATGATTGACCGCGGCAGGATTCGTTTGCAAGCTGAAGTACAGCTTGGACCTTGGATCGATACCCAACCGAGAACGCAAAGTCACAGGATGAAAACAAAACCGCATGTCGTTATTGTGGGGGGCGGCTTCGGCGGGCTCGAAACCGCGAAGCGACTCCGCAAAGCGGATGTTCGTGTGACGTTAATCGATCGTCGCAATTATCATCTCTTTCAACCGCTGCTTTACCAAGTCGCCACGGGAGGGTTGTCACCGGCAAACATTGCCACCCCGCTGCGCGCGATCCTTGGCAAGCAAGCGAATTGTGAAGTGGTGTTGGCCGAAGTGACAGGTTTCGACGTCGCCAATCAGACTCTCTTGTTGGCCGATGGCGAGCTTGAATATGACATTTTGGTGGTCGCCGCAGGAGCAACCCATAGTTATTTTGGCCGTGATGATTGGGAGCCACTCGCTCCGGGGTTGAAAACGATCGGCGATGCCACTCAGATCCGCCGACGCATCTATTTGGCGTTCGAAGCGGCCGAACGGGAGACCGATCCGGAACTACGCACCGCGCTGATGACCTTTGTCATTGTCGGCGGTGGGCCAACCGGCGTGGAATTGGCCGGGGCATTATCCGAAATCGCCGAACATACGTTGAAGCATGACTTTCGGCACATCAATCCCGAAGACGCACGAATCATGATCGTCGAAGCCGGCCCGCATCTTTTGGGGTTTTATCCCGAGGAACTGTGCAAACGAGCCGAAGAAAAAGTGCGTTGCTTTAACATCGAAGTTCACACGCATACCAAGTTGGTCGAAATCACCGGCGAGCACGTCCGCTTGCAGACCGGCGAAGGAGACGTCGTGGTGCCGACTCGGACGGTGTTGTGGGGCGCCGGGGTGAAGGCCAATCCGTTAGGGAAAAAACTCGCCGCCGCTTGTGCGATGGAAACCGATCGAGCGGGACATGTGGCCGTCAATGAACACCTCAACCTTGCCGGACACGAGAATGTCTATGTGATCGGTGACATCGCCACCTGCCTTGGCGAGCAAGGTAAACCGCTACCGGGACTCGCGGCGGTGGCGATCCAACAAGGGGCGTATGTCGCCAAGACGATCGCCGCCCGAGCGAACCAAACTTGGAAGCCCACGCCCTTTCGCTACCACGATCGAGGGACGATGGCGACAATCGGACGCGCCGCCGGGGTGGCTCAGATCGGAAAACGACAATTCTGTGGCTTCTTTGCTTGGTTATTGTGGTTGTTCGTCCACCTGATGTTGATCGTGCAATTCCAAAATCGCGTGCTGATTCTGTGGCAATGGGCGTGGAATTATGTCACGTTCAATCGCAGTGCTAGACTGATCACAGGCGATGAAGAGGAAGTGATTGTCCGTCCGCATCACAAGAGAGAACCAGAGCACCGAGATGCCGACGAGAGAGAATCGCTCGTGTGACATCGCAAACTTGTTTCCGTTCATTGCATCCACGGCAAACGAACAAGGTTTCATCGGTCAATCACCACGGAAGACGCTTCATGAGTAACCGTCATCAAGTCACGTGTTCAATTTGTAAGAAAAAATTCCCACTCGCCGAAGTCACGCCTAGCCGGTTGGTTCGTCCAGCGATGGCAGCATTGATTGTCGCCGATCATCCCGATTGGGACCGCGATAGCTATGGGTGTCACAATGACTTGAATCATTATCGCAGCCTGTATATGCAGGACATCCTGACCGCCGAAAAAGGTGAGTTGAGTTCGCTTGAGAAGGAGGTGCTCGATAGCCTCCGCGAACACGATATTTTGACTCAGAATCTCAACGAAACGGTGGACGAGGAAGCCACGCTAGGGCAACGTTTAGCGGATCGCGTTGCGACGTTTGGCGGCAGTTGGACTTTCATTCTGTTCTTTGCCAGCGTGTTGATCGTGTGGATCACGATCAATTCGATCGCGCTGCTGAGCAAACCCTTCGATCCCTTTCCGTTCATCTTGCTGAATTTGGTCCTCTCGTGTCTCGCCGCGATTCAAGCCCCGGTGATCATGATGAGCCAGAATCGACAGGAAGCGAAAGATCGTTTACGGTCCGAGAATGATTACCGGGTGAACCTCAAAGCTGAGCTCGAAATTCGCCACCTTCATTCCAAACTCGATTTGTTGTTGACGCATCAATGGCAACGTTTGCTTGAGATTCAACAAGTGCAAACCGGTTTGTTGGAAGAGCTCGAGAACAAGCGATGAACGGAAAAGTATCGCCCATTTCCGCCCCTCTCTAAGCAGCTAGGCAGGAGTCTTTCGGTAGTTTAGCCGCTTGAGCGTTAGCCACGGTTGAACCGGGCTAACGCTCAAGCGGCTAATGGGATTTCACCCAATCATGCCTGCCTCCCTGCTTAGCATGGCGTTCGCGACGGTGGGGGCATCCGCAAGGGATTCTCGCTGCGGGTTTCTCGGTGACGTTGATGCGGTGACGTTGATTCAGTGACGTTGATTCGGTTCATCGTCGCCCACCGTTCGTGAGGTTTCGGGTGAATCGATTGGTAACTTCGCTGTGTTCAAAACCTTCTTAGCCGCGTCGATCAATCTCTTGACAACGTAAACTCGGGTAAACGAACCACTTCGCCACCCTTCATCGCTGATTCGTGAGCACAGATGCCAACGCAAGTCCAATTGGCACTGGTCACCGCGTCGGGAACTGGGCGGCGATTCTCGAGCACACTGCTGACAAACTCGTTGACCAGATGGGGGTGCGATCCGCCGTGACCGCCGCCTTGCAAAAACGACAAGTGATCGGCGTCGTGGATTTCTTGTGGCAAAGTAAAGCGGCGAATTGCATCGGGCAGTCGATGAGCAAAATCGGGGACTTCGACTGTCTCGGCAATCTCGTGCTCTGGCTTTTTAGCCGTGTGAATCACGTGCGGTTCATTTTCAATGAGCGTCCATTCAAAACTCTTCTTCGTCCCGTACACATCAAAGCTTTCGCGGTATTGCCGGGCCACGTCATACAGTGAACGCCAAATGTGGGCGGTCAAATCGGTGTCTTTGATTTTGATATGACACGTTTCGACGGCAAAGCGATTGCCCGATTTTTCAGCGATGTCTTCGCGGACCGTGCCCGAGCCGAAACAGCTGACGTACTCGGCCAACCCATCGACCAGCCCCAGACAAGGGCTGACGACATGCGTTGCATAATGCATTGGAATCATCTTTTCCCAATACGAGGGCCATCCATCCATGTCTTGAGGATGCGAGGCGGCAAGGTATTGGATCTTGCCTAGTTCGCCACTCTCATACCGTTGCTTGATGAACAGATACTCGCGACTGTAGACCACCGTTTCGGCCATCATGTAGTGCAGTCCGGTCTCCTGTACCCTCTCGACAATTTGTTGGCACTCTTCGATGGTGGTCGCCATCGGTACCGTGCACATCACATGCTTGCCCGCGTCGAGCGCCCGGAGCGACATCCAAGCGTGATCGGAGATCGGCGAGTTGATGTGGACCGCATCCACGTTAGGGTCGGCAATTAAATCATCGAACGACGTGTAGCGCCCGCCGATTTCGAATTGGTCGCCACACTCATCGAGTCCCGCTCGATCGCGACGGCAAATCGCGGCCACTTCCGCGTTGGGGTGAGCTTGGTAAATCGGAATGAACTCGGCTCCAAAGCCAAGCCCGACCATTCCTATTCGCAATTTCTTTGAGGTTTCTGACACGATCGATGCTCTCGGTGAAGGACTTTGGGATGTAAAGGGAGGAGATTGAGGAGCCTGCTCAACCGCAGGAAACCGTAGGTGACTTGCCGGACAATAAACACACTCAAGGTGAATCAAGCATGCATTGTCGGCCACTCGTGATGCTGCGTCGATGCGATATCACGCTAAAGCTTTGAGATATTTTACGATTGTTTTCTGCAGCTTTGTTAGGTGGTTCCTCGTGTAATATTCAGCTCACTCCGGTCATCGTCGATGCCTTTGGCAGAGCTTTTGCGGCGATTTGACGTCGCTCCGTCGCGGATGATTGAAACCACCAACGCAGATGCGCGAGGATTGGTGTCCAGAATCGTCGACGACATCTACATCCATTTGCACGATGCTTGGTCGATCGGTTTGCCCGCGTAAGAGGGTGCTGATCCGCCGCCTGAATGAATTCGGCGTTGGGAAGGAGATGGGATCAGTGCCCGGATTGAAATCAAAGAGATCGTAGGGTCACTACTGAATCCCGGTCACGGTAGAAGATCCGAATTCCAGTCGTGGATGCTAGCGGCGCCCGTCGCTATCGCGGCATGCAGATGCGAAACCAAGCAAACGCCCACTCCGTTTCGAAAAAATGTGACCCATCCGGGGCGTAATGCGGTGCTCGCAAACGAACGACGATGCGTCGTCGCGGTTATCGCATCAACTTCAAACCGCTTTCGGCGATCGTGTAAGGCACGATCGATTCGTCGCACGCGCTGCCGCGATGTTTGGCAACCTGCAATGCACGTCCCATCTTATTGCCGTCGCGGGTCTTGCCCATCAAGATGATGGTGTTTGCATTGGATAGCACATCGCCACTTTCAATGGGACGAACGAGCAAATCATCGAGCATCACTTCGTGGCTGGTGTACAGCAGCATGCACCCAATGTCGCGATGGTTGTAAGCATGCGTTTCAATCGATTCCTGATTCGCACGAAAAGCGGCTCGAAAGAGGTCTCGGGCAACCCAGTCATATTCTTTGCGGAGAATTTGGTGGTAGATGTACTCAAACATCTCAAATTGGATCGAGTCAGCGGCTTTGTTCGTCGGTTCCACGCCGTCAATCACACAGCGGCGAACGCCGTGAGCAAAGTTGCCATAGAAGAACGCGATCGCTTGGTCCAGTTTCTTGGCCTGTTCATACTTCCATTCACGCCAAGCGTCTGAATCGAGATCGCTGGCGGTCACGCGGCGTCCGGAGTGCTGGAACACATGCATGTAATCGCGGCGCGAGAGGGCTGTGTTCCAGAGGTTCGCCGCGTCTCGTTGGAGATCCGTCTCAAATTCGCTCAGTTTCCAATCACACAATCGCCGGGCGTAGTCCGCGTGGTTCTGAGAATCACCGCGAGCGGTCAGGTCGAACAGGATGCCTGAGTGTTGCTCTTGCTTGGTTCCCTGGTGTGCGAAGCCTACCCCCAATTGGGTTTTTCCAATCCCCGAAGCCCCCATCACGACCGTCAACGTACCCGGGATCAACCCACCACCGAGTAGTTCATCCAGTTCGGGGATTCCAGTTTTCAAGCGATCGGACATAGCGGGCAAGTGGGGGTTAGGGCAGTCGTGGGGAGGTGCGTCGTGGCGTCACCAGAGTGACCGCCGCGACGTGAGTGAGGTTCACGCTCGACACGCCGGGTAATGTAAAAGACCGATGAAAAAGGTGCTAGTCAGAGACGCCGCGATTACCCCACGCCGCAATCTGCAATCGACTTGCGGTATGCTGTGCGTGATTCGGATTGCGAACACGCCCTTTCCGCGGGAAGGGTGAGTGCGACGCCCCCCCTATTTTTGTGGAAAGATAACGAGAACAGAATGCGAAAGAGAATCAATGAATCGGTAGGCTTCCTGCGTTCCACGGCGATTGGGGGGATTTTTTTCTTGTTGCCGTTGGCCGTCATTCTCGGTCTGTTGGGGCAAGTCTATGGGATCGTTTCCGCAGTCGCGGTCCCGCTGCAGAAATGGATTCCAGGGAATCAACCGCTGGGAATCGCGATTTTGTTCGCCGCAGCGGTGGCCGTTTTGGTGTTGATGTGTTTCGCCGCTGGCGTGATCGCGCGGCGGGCGATTGGTAAGAAGTTTTCATCCACCATCGAGAAGCAATTGATCACCGTGTTTCCAAAATACGCGATCTACAAAGATTTGTTGGCGGGCAATTTGAAGCACGACAGCGACGGGCCGACCTTGTCGCCAGTCTTGGTGTCGTGTCCCGAAGGTTATCGCGTCGCGATGGAAGCGGACCGCTTGCCGGGCGGATTGGTAGTGGTCTATTTCCCTGGGGCACCCGACACCTGGATTGGTTCGGTGGTGTTGGTTCCCCAGTCACGCGTGTTTGCCACCGAGTTGGACTTCAACGAAACCCTCGGTGTGTTCGAGCGTCTCGGACGCGATTCGAGTCAATTCCTGGCACCGGTCGAAAGTTTGGTCAACAATACGCCCGCTCCGTCTACTACTCACACGGACTCACCCGAGGTTCGCTAGCGAGTCGGCGTGGGGTCGCCAAGCAAATGTTCTTGTCGTCTCCCCAACGATCACGGTACCTCGACATAGTTGCCGGGGCCGTTCATTGTTGCGAGACGCTGTAAAGTTCTGACGTGAGAGCCGATTGCCATGCAATTGATTTGCGTGTTTTTACCACCGCTTCGATTTTGCTGTGTGACTTGGTCAACCACCGAAGGCGTAAACTCGCCGTCGGAAAGCAAGACGACGGCATCGGGTTTCAATTGAATGGCAAGTAGCAGAGCATCCAATGGATCCGTGCCACCCTTGGGCTCAATCGCCTGTAATTCGGTTTGTAATCGGCTTGCACCTTTCAATCCGGCACTGCGATAGCCACCACCGCGAATTTGTAACGCATTGGTATTGAACAGCAGCAACGCAAATTGTTGCTTGGCACTCATTTGCCCGACAGCGTCGACAATCGCGGCTTGCGTGCGGTTAAAACGATCGCCCTGCATGCTGCTACTGCAATCGAGCACGTAGATGACGGAGGCCACGTCGGGAGGCAGTATGAGTAAATTCTGAGGGCCTGTTTGCAGGGAGCTTCGCAAGACACCCACCTCCAAACGCTGGCCCGTCTTTTTATCTCGAATGTCGTCAAACCGAGAGTCGTTGCTGCCCAACGCGGATGCCAAATCGGTGGGCCCTGTACCGGCGGGGTGAACCACTTCCCAGCCGAGCAGGCCCTGACTGGTGCTCTTCGTTGTGGGCATCGGAGTGCTTGCCGTACGGGGGCTGCGCGGTAAAGCAACGCCGTTGTTTTTAGCGACGCCCACGCTCGCACCAGAGTGCGGTTGGGCGTCCGATGACATCGATTCGCTCGTCACGATACCGCTAGGTGGCGTTTGAGTTCGAAGTGAACCGCTCGAAGACGACCCGGCATGACGATACGGAGGTGAACGCGAAGGCAACGGGTTCGAAGACGACGCAGCATTGGAAGGAGACGCCGTCCCCGAACGGGATGTACCCCCTGCGTTTACAGCGGCGGGTAAAGTGCCTGTGAACGCGTTGGTAGTCTGGCCACCGGCCTGGGAGGACGAGGTGTTTGCTGAACCCGAGGCGATGCATTGGCCACTACTGCTGCTACATTTTCCGCCGATCATCGGAGAACGGCAATTTTTGCACACGGCATTTCGACGTGGCGGCGAAGATGATGAGGGTATCGGCCTCCCGATCGTTGCCGACGTCGGCGACGAGTCTATGGCGGTTTGCGTTAGGTCCGGCTTCGTTGAGTTCATCGCTGCCGGCGGTGTCACGGATGATCGAGAACTCGATTTCTTCTTTAGGGGCGTCAGCGACATCGAATGAAGGAAGCGGCGGAATAAAATCGATTGTGGTTCCGCAGCAGATTTTTCGGGTCGTGGTTCGTCGCCACATGCCAAACTCGTCGACATCACGGTGGTCATGATCCCCAAACGAAGCAATGGGCTTAATGTTCGCATTTTATTGAACACTTGAAGCTCCTCCGCCAAGGAATACGATTAACGTTTCGCCATCGGATTGTGGCCACAATTGATAGGGTACCCCTTGCTGGATCATCTGTTCACGCAATTTTTCGAATTCGTCGTAAGATTCGGGCCAGATCGCAATGGTCATGGAATAGGCTTGTGACTTCGCATCCTGAATGAGGTTGCGGAACTCTTGTTCTGCGACGCCGCTCGCCAAGTCCCATCCCGCACCGGGAATGGGATGGACCTGAATGCCTTTATCGGCGTTGGTTTTGGTGGATACCTGCGTGCTATTGAATCCTTGGTCAAACAGTGCCGGCATTTTGGCCAGGTACAGCGAACCGTCTCGAACCAACAGTAGGACGGATGTCATGTTGCTCGAACGTACGCGTGGCAGTCGCAAGGTTTGCTGTTTCGCCTCGGCAAGACTCGCGTAATCGGCTTGAGCCTTGTTCAGTTGCTTGGTCGCTTCGTCAAGCTGTTGCGGAATTCGCTCGTTTTCAGTTCGTTGTTCTGCGTTTTTTTCCAACGTTTGGGCAAGCATTCGACTTGCGTTCGTTTCTGCATTGATCGAGGTGTCCAATTGTTCCTTAAGTTGACTCTGGATGTAAGTTAAAGTTTGCAGCTCGGAGTCGTCAACGATCGAGGTCGATTGGGGGAACGCCGCCAGCGACATCTGCAGTTGTTTATATTGTGCCGATGCATCTTCGAGTTCAGCCATCGCGATTCGGACTTGTTCGGGACTTGCATGCTCGCCTTCATTGTTTTCTGATTTCACAATCGACTGGTTTTGAATCATGATTGCAAGTAAGATTGCAAGGAAGACGATGCCGCCGAAGGTATTGCAGATCGTGTCAAGGAAAAGGTCAAAACTCGCGGTGGTATCTCGCTGGCTTCTCATGGCGTGATCTCCAGTTCGTAGCTCAGGCGTACGGCATGATTTCGCCCTACCACCGTGAAGCCATAACTTGCTTTGTTGCTCGTGGACAATTGTTCGACCGTTTGGAAGTCACTTGCCCCGTCAGGTTCCACCAGCACTAATAGATGACGATGGGACATGGGCGTGGTTGAAAACCACTTCTTGAGTTGGCTGAGTCGCTTGGGGCCTCGAAAGACTTTCGCAGATCGCGTTAACGCATCGCGAATCTCAATCCTCCCGGACCCTAGCGTGATCAGAGTCAGGTAGCGTCCTGCTTCGATTTCATCCCGATAGATTGTTGATTCGTCGCCGAGAAGCACATTCGCTTGCTCTTGAATTTGCTCGGCTTTCTTTGTTTGTTCTTGGATTTGGTTCCGCTGGGATGCAAGCTGAGCGGATTGTTCGCTTAGACGCGCCGTTTCTGCGTTGGCGATCGTGTTCTCCGCAGCAAGCTGGTTCGTCTTAGCGTCGGAAGTTTCGATTTGAGATTCGAGTGAGACATTCTGTTGTTTTAACTGCTCGACCTTGTCCTCAATGTTAAACGCGTTGACGTCCGAGGAACGGTTGGTCGCTTGAAAGCGTTCCGTGAGTTCGGATTCGATTTGTTCAATCTGCTGACGCAGCGTTGCGATCGTTTCGACGATCGGTTGGATGTCTTCGGTGGGGGCCGTACTGGCGGTTTCCACCCGCTGTGCTAGTTCAAGAACCAAGATCAGCGTGATCAAGATAAAAATGCCAACCACCGCAGTGATGATATCTTGAAAAGCGAAAAACGAGATTCCGGGCCCCGTGTTGCGACGTTTTGCCATCGGACTCGTCCCCTAGGCTTCCCGCGTTTGTTCGTAAGGTAGGATCTTGATGCGGCTCACGATTTGCTTCAAACAATAGTCTTGGCAATCGTCTAGAAACATCTCTTCTGCTTTACGCTGCGACGTGATCCAGAGCTGTATCACCAGCGCTACCACTAGAGCCAATAGCGTCGTTTCAAAAGCGGTGCTCAACCCTCCGGTGACTTCTTTTAAAGAGCCGACAATCCCGGCAACGTCCGATTGCTTGTCGAGTAAGCTGCTGAAATTGCCAATCGCCCCGGCTAATCCCAACACGGTGCCGATAAACCCCAGCACCGGAATGGCCCACAGAAAGCCACCTAAAGTCGCAAAGGATGTTTGGTGTGACGATTCATCACGCTCCGCACTGGCTCGCAAAATGTCGTCGATGTCGCTGACGCGGCCTAGGTTTTTTAGATTCGAAAGAGCAATCAAGATGCGGTTGTAAACTAGAAAACGATTTGGATCATCGGCCAACGCATGGATGTTGCGGATCACATGATCGGCGGTTTGACTGGTCAATACGAACTCATGATTCTCAGGAATGACGGCATGATCGAGGGCTTTACGTTGAATCGATAGCTTGCCGCGTTTAAGTAGCAAGATCACGATGCTCCAAAACCCAAGCAGCACCGTCGCATGTTGGGTCGGCCCACGCTCCAGTAGCATCGCTCGAAAATAATGCTCCGGCATCAAATGAACACCTGCGAAAAATGACGTTGTCAGCACCAACGCAATGATCCCCGAGAAACCAGTGTTGACAGCGGTTCCGTTTCCAGCCCCGACGCCAAATTTACGTTCCGGATCCGATTTGGCCACACTCAACGGGCGCGGAAGTGGTGGGGCAGCTGGAGAGCGAGGAGGTAGACTCATACTTAGTTCACTGCGTTGGAAGCCGCTGCGGCCATGACAAGGATCAGTACCGCAGTACCGACGAACAAAACGAGGAAAACGATGAAGACGGTCGCACTGTACCTCCAGAATGTGTATAGCTTCTGAATCGCCAACCCCAGGTGCACCATATTGCGCTGGCGATTGAGTGTCTTCAGGCTGGTGGCGTAATTCAATAGCAAGATCGCTCCAGCGATAAAGACGCCACAGTTAACCAGCCCCGATAAACCATAGATGACCGAATAGGAACCGCCACGGGGAAACCATTTGGCATCCGCACCGACCACCATTGCGGTAACGAAATAGAGGACCGCAAAACCCGAACCCACGAGCGTGAAAATACTGAGCATCAACACCCAGGGACGGTGACGGAGGAATTGCTCACATACGTCTGCGGGAACCGAAGAGGTTGTGCCTCCGCTGGATACGGATTGGGCAACAGAATTGCCGTCTGGTTCGGTGACCGCCGCAGTGGTCGGAGCAAAGCGTTCCGGCATGCAAACGCTGGCCGGTCGCCAATCGTCGTAGCCCGCACGCCATACCAACGTGTCGCGATGCACATCGCCGGTGCTAATCCACTGGACGAGCGTCTGGGAATTGATCGGGCCTTGGTTATCGCCGTTGACGTGCGCGTACCACTGCACTCCATCCTCTGGCATCTGTCCGGGAATCGGTGCCGAAGTGGTCGAGGAGGGCTGGGCTGTCGCGTTCTGGGGCGTTGAGGTTCCTCGCGATGGCGCGCTGGAGGTCGTTGCCGGGACGGTTGCGACCGCTTGAGGTTGATCTTGGTTTCGCTTTTGGAAAATGTCACCAAACGCTTCAGCACGCTGCCATGCCAAACCATCGGACGACAATTCGTGCATCCGCGTGATTTGACCCCGGCGGATCAGTTCGCGAACTTTAGTATCGGTAAGCGGGCCTAACGTTTTGCCTTTGAAACGAACGTAGATGCGGTCATCACTCATGGGTATTTACTTTGGATAAGAAAAAATGGGTCTTCCGGCGACGAGGTCCGCGTGAGAGTCCGACAATCGCGGTTGCCCCGCCTTCATTTCGCCCACGGAGACCCACTCCGCCTTGGTTTTGTCGCGTGGCGACGGGCGAACGATTGCCAAATTACAATCCGACTCCGGAGGGAGTTGGAGTTGCGGAGCGATTTGCCCACTGGTATTTCGGACGAGGATCCCCACCCATTCAAACCGTTGGTTACGAATCTGTGGAGCGATGGTTTTGGGGTTGGGACGTTCGGAATACAGACTCGCTAGTCGCGGAATCAATTCTTGTTCAATCGGTGGCGTAAACGTTGTGTTCTGGTTTGTTGGCTCATACCAATTTGCGATCTCGACATTGCGTTCCTTTAGCAATTGCAATTCGTTGACCAGGTTCGTGGACAAGTAATCGCTTCCCTCGCACGCTCCACTTAACAAATGTTGAAGCAACATTTCTTTGATTTGACCGTCAAGGTTTTCACGTTTTCTCAGGGTTGCTACCAGTTTTAGGAACTCGCCATCCCAGTCATCTAGTAATTGATTGTGCTGAGTTTGGTAGGCGACGAGCAGGTTGTGGATCGTTGCGTAGGGTTCTTTGTGAACGACGTACTCTCCGGTTAACAGTTGCGTTGCAACCGCTCCGGTATCGTTGGTCACGACCTCGATGCTTCGCTGTTTGCTTGGTCCCTCGGGAAACGGACCAAAGCGGTCTTTGCTTCTCTGTTCGAAATAGGTTTTATAAATGAAGTGGCGGTTGCCGTTGCCATTGGACTCCACCACCGTAAACAGGTCGGCGATCACGGTATCGGGTAATCCACCGAGGACATTCTTGAGGATGCTACGACGCTCGTCATATCGATCCAAACGGTCCATCGCCAATGCAGGCAGTTGAATAAGTGATTGATTGACCTGGGATTGCATCGCTGACTTGGAACTTTGCATCTGCATCATATTTCTCTCAGATAAAGTCGACTGAAGCGGTTTTACAACCGCGTCGACGTATTCGTTCCAGCTCAATGCCTGATCCCATATGGAGCGTTCTTCGGCGACGCGTTTGAATTCCTCCGCCATTGACGATTCAGGTAAACGCGAGGCAAATCGTTTCATTTCGGTGGCGAGTTGATCGAGTGACTTCGCCTCCAGCAATGAGCTCAACAAGCGGCTTTCTTCCTCAACGCGTCCCATTTTCTTTTCAATCGCATTTCGCATCGAGATCACGCGTGGGCGAACCGAAGCAATTTGATTGCGAGCCGAGGTGGAGGCGCGAAGGTAGGAGCTTTGTAGTGAAGTCAATTCGTCGAGAACGTCGCCGAGCTGCAGTCGTGCGTCCTGGTTTGCCGGGCCACGTTCAATCGTCTCGACTCGCTCGTGAATGGCCGTTAATTGTGCGAGCAATTGTTCGGTATGCTGGGACGCGATGGCAGATTCCCAATCGCTTTTACGTCGCTGCATGACGAAGACTTTGCCCCGTTCTTCGTCACTTTGGGCAAGCTCCTCCGCTCGGTGGAGTGCGGATAAATCAATATCGGAATCGAGCTCTGCGTCGGCTTCCGCCAAGTACTTTTCAAACTGAGCTTGACGCTCCTGATTTTGATTGATTCGCGATTGCAATTGTCCAGCAAACGAGGCGATCTCGGGAGTCGCGGCGAGCTGAGGATCGACTGCTGCTAGCTTGTTGTAGAAGGTGCTAGCGCCGTCGAGGTTGTCGCTATCCAGCAGCGATTGAAATTCGCTGGCTGTCTTGGCGATCCGCTTCTGTTGAGCCGACTCCAGTTGCCACCAAATCAAGGCAACGATCAGAATCGTCGCGGTCGCGAGGATCGCAGAGATGATTGCCTGGAATCGCCGCTTCTTGGTGAGTTGCAGTTCTTCAACGACGACATGATAGCGTTGGACCAATTCCTCTGGAGGCGGTTCGTCGTACAGGCTCGTTTGTTGATAGGCTCTTTCCAGATCATCAAGCGATAGCTTACGGTCGAGTGCCGATTCTAATTTGCCAATTGCCGCGGCGCGTTGGTTGCGTCGCAACGTCTCGCGATCCACTTCTTCGAGCCATAAGATCACGGGCTCGACCTGTTCGCGAAGCGCTGCGGGAAGCGGCGAACTCAATTGTTGGAGCAATTCGTTCCAAACCGTGAGTTGTTGGCGAGCGGTGGGCTCATCGAATTCACAAAATGCATCGTAGAGGGTGGTCGCGACGCTTTCGAGCTGCGCCAGTGTTTGAGAATCCGCGAGACGAGTGAGCGCCGCCTGAACTTGTTTGGCGATCTTTGCATCGGGACGAATGCGCCAAGCCGTTTGAGTCAGCTCTTCTTGCAGGCTGCGTAGCGTTTTAGGGTCTGCGGTGGAAATCAAGCGGGGGGCTTCGGTGGCGATTTGTTTATGCCGAACCTTTTCCCAGCTCTCAATATCCTCTTCCCAAACACTCGAACTCGCATCGACCTCGGCAATCCGCCGCAAGATTTTTAATCGCCAAGCGAGCGGAGCCCGGGCAATTGCCAGTCGACGGTGCCGCTTCAGTAGCGACTCGATCGGCTGGGTTTCGACGATTGCTTCATTGAGCTGCTCCACATGATCGTGGTTGAGCGTCGGCGGAACGGGGATGTCGAGGAACTGCAAGATGTCGAACCAGCCCTCCAACTCCGCTTCGGGTATGTCAAGTTTGATTGCGTCGTCGATCGCATTGGGAGGGACGGAGGCTGATTGGATTGCCTCGCTACGCAGTCCCTTGTGCAGTAATGCGACGGCCGCAGAGAGTCGGCCATTGACGCGTGTGACCTCGACGGCATAGGTCGCCGCCAGCGGTCGCAACGCCGCTTCGGAAATCCCGTCACGTTTGGCAAGCGATTGCCGAATCAATTCAACGATCGTCGCCATTACTTAGCCTCCTCGGTGAGCGTGAGTTGCAATGAGAGAGAAAAATCTACTTCAAAACTATCTTTGCTAGTTTGGAAAAGGTTAGCGCCTTTGCTTTGTTTTAAAAGAAAAAGTTTTTCTTCGGGCACCGGAGTTGGTTTTGACAACTCGCTGATTAGTACATTTATCCGTTCTTGTTTAATTATGAATCCGTTCAGGTTCTCTAGCCGCAACGGTAGCGGCGTTAGGTATCCAGAATGTTTTTGAGACTCTTGAATGGCTTTTATACCGTCGTGGTGTTTTTGGAGCTCTTTTAAGGGAGCGTTTGTTAGGTGTTTCCAGTCCTTCTTGATCAGCGATTGAACTTCGCCACGTATCTTATTTATCTGTTCTATTTCAGCGTTTTGGGATTCAAGTGCCTGCTTTCTTTCCGTGTCCTTTTCGGCTTGGATTTTTGAGTCAAGGAACGTTTCTTCTGTCCAATTGTTTATTGCTTTTTTTAACGCATTGGCTTCATCGAGCGTTTTTATTAGTTCGTTGCAATTAGCGTCAAAACTTTCCGTAGACGATTCGTTGTAGCGAGGACCGCCTTTCGCCGTTATGCGCGGCCGATATTCAATGATTATTTCAGAGCTTTCCTTTGGGGACTCTGATTGGATCTTGAGTTTGAGGAAGTTTTGATTTGGATAGTCGACTTCAGCGATTTCACCTTTCTTAAGTTTCTTAAACGAGAGACTGGCTGTTTTATCTTTTGCATCTTGCTCCCATCGAAACGATTCCATTTCGGATCTCTTCAAACTGATGGGAAGTGTCTTGGCTCCCGAAATATTCGTAGGATTTTGAGAATCGAAATTGATTCGCACCAACAGCAATTTTTCTTTCTCAACTTGTTCTTGCGCAATTTTTTGCGTGGCAATGTGTTTATCCAACTCCTTTTGAATTTCCACGATCTGCTTACTGACTATCAGGGCTTTATCAATTCGTTCTTGAAGCATTGAAAATGCTTCAAGTTTTTCTTCCCATTGTTGTTTTAGTGCAGTTTCTTCTCTCGCTAGTGCGGCTTCATCGATGGGGAGGAATGCTTGGTTTGCAATTTGTTGCAATTTTTTCAAGCGAGTGGATGCCTCTGGAACCAAAACGAAATATTCCTCGTTTGCGTTCATAAAAACGTTGAGATGGTCAATCATCGTTGCAACGCGTTCATTGAAACTGGATTCTTCTTTCCTTCGTGTCGCGTAATACTCGCTAATTGACTTGAGGTTTTGATCGATTGAAGCAATGCTTGCTACCAAACCTGATGGGGGCTCAGTGTCTCGTACTCCGCGAAACTGCTTCAACGTTTCCTGTCTCACTTGATCGCCTATTGTTTCGCCGACCTCAGACTTCAGTTGTCCAACAATTTCAGTCTGATCCACAGAGAAATCAACAGATTGCTGGGGGTCAAATCGAAGCTTCCCAATTGCGTCCTCGATTTCCACAAGCGCGGCTGGAGCAACTGGGCTGCTCAGGTCGAGCTCTGGTTTAGTTGTTTTTGTGACGTACTTCAGATCCTTGATTTCGTTCTCAAGCTTGAGAAACGGAATTTCAGCAGTCTCTTGTATTCGCCGACGTTCGCCGATTTCGTCTACTTGTTCATTGTCTGAACCTTCGATGTCTTTAGACGATACGGATTTGTGTCCATCAATTTTCCAGTTGAGAATAATAGGAACTGCGCCGGCAACAATCAGTAGCATGAGACCGGCGATTCCAAGCAAAACAGCGGTTCGGGAAGAGCGAGGATTGGATCGAAAGGGGGGCTCTGATGGAACGCGTGGTGGTGGCCGTCTCGAACCTGTGGCAGGACGAGGGGTTGGCGGTTGGAGTGCGTAAGACGGATCGCTCATCTGTGGCGGTGACCCTGCACCCACCCCGGCGGCGGGCGAATCGTGGGCCTGCGTGATCGACGGTGCGGCGTTTGTCGCCCCGACCGGGTCGGCTGCTTCCCCTGTTTTGAAGCCGTTTCTAGCCAGCTCGATCAGCGGTGAAGTGGCGGTGAGCGTTTGAGGCTGCGTGAGATCAATGACGCCGCCGCGTGCCGATGCCAAACGCGCTTCCTCGGTCCCGGCGAGGACGCAGCGGACTCGGCACTCAATCTCGGGCGGCAAGTTAGTGTAATAGGTGCTGAAAGTGGTCAACCAACGCTCCGCTTCCGGAAGAAGTGCGATCGATTCGTTAAGCAGTGACAACAGTTCAGCGTTTTGCGATAGATCGAAGATGATCCACAATGGCCGTGCGGCGGAAGCACGAAACGTGTCTGCGACGTGACCACCCCAACCGGCATCGCCCATCACCGCTTTCCAGGCTTGGCAGATCGCGGGCACTTGGTTTTGCATCGGAATGGCGGGACCGGTCGGAGGCGTTTCGTTGTTGCCATCCCACTGTTCACGCAAAATTGCTTTTTGACTTAGCACCCACGCGGGTCCTGCCGGAGCCTGTTCGAAAGCTTCCGCCACAACATGGTGCGCCAACTTGTTGCTCCGACCGCTGTAGTCCACCCCATACGCAGATATCCGCGATAGGACGCTTGAAGAGATTCCCCCAACCTTGACTCGCAAATGCGAATAACAAATCGGGTTCGTCTCCGCGTTGGCATCCTGGGGCGGAAACACATGACGATAACCCGAGAGTGTTTCGAGCCGCGAGGCGAGATTGACCGGCATTCCGGCGGTACTCAATACCGTGCAAAATCCGCGACTGCCTTGGCGTAGTCCCGAGGTCGTCGAGGTGTACAGCAATTCCAAACTCATCGCTTGTCTCCATTACGTGATGCTGCGCTCGGGTTAGCAAGTTGATGTTGCGATGAAGCGACCCGGCGTTGGGATCCGATCAAACCACGCGACCATGTCGCCAAGGCGTAAAGCATCGGAACTTCGACCCAGTAAGGTTTGATATTGCGGGGACGGATGCCGAGCGTCCCGGTTTCGGTATCGACTTCGGGACCGACACCCGTGGCACTGACCGGAACAAAAACAAGATCGCGTGCAAATCCTTGTGCCGACGCAACAATCTCAGGACAAAATTCTTGCAGTAAAGCTTCGACTGCGTCGGAGGTTTCGCGAATGCGATCACTATCGAGCGTCCGCAGAGAATGATTTTGATGATCGATGTAGGGATCCTTCGTGCTCAACTCCGGTAACAATTCCTTCCAACTATCCCATTTCGTGACTACGATGATCATCGGCCGTTGGTGTTGTTCGTCTTCGCGCAAGCCCGCATGACGCCGCACTCGACTGATCGCTTCCAATAAGATCGTGTCTTGACGAACGCTTGCTTCACGTTGCAAGCGAGCGTTTCGCGGTTGCATTTGCGGATCGTGACTCTTGCCTTCACAAGCGCGCCGGAATCGCGGGTCCTGTGTGGGGTCAAAACAAAAGAAAAGGCAGGCGGAGTGAGCCAAGTGTCGTGTTACGGGACTGGTGACCGAATCGGCTCCTGGCAAGAAACTTTCTCCGGCGTTGTCATACAAACAAATCACGCGTGAGGCGGATTGCGCCTGTGCGTGATTTGGGTGTTGCGCGATCGGTTGCAGTGTGAACAGAAAAGGACGAGGCAGCGTGATCGAGTGATCGCCCATTTTGACTTGGTCGTACAAGTCGCCTTGGGTTTCCGTTTTGGCAATTGAGACCAATTCGTCGGGATCAGCACTCAGAAATTGTTGCTCCTCGTATCCGTGCAGCCTCGCGTTGGTGGAGGCGTCCGCATCATTGAGTGAAACTTTGAAATGGCGTGGCAGAAGTTGTCGAAGTTGCCAGGTCATCGACGCCAAGAAATAGCTTTTGCCGCAAGCGGGTGCCCCCAGAATTGAATAAAAGATCGCCGGCAATTGGTAAAGAGGACGCGAAACTTCGAGATGACAATTCGGACACGCTAATCGTGTCGTGCGGTAACCCTCGGTGTCGATTGCATCTCCTTCCGGTGAAAAACGCGAAGGTAAGAAACGGACCGCATGCATGTCACCCAGTTTGGCATCGCCTAGTAAGTCGGGATGTTCTGAGACCCATAGCGAATCTTCTGGGGCAAAAGCGTGCCAGCAGTGAGGACAGGTGACTTGATTCAATAGGGTCAAACGACCCGCAGACGGTGAGGAGGACATGCAGGGCTCGGAGGACAAGCGGGGCGATGAATCAGAGGGTGGGGGCGTTCAGTACAGCGGTTAGAATTGAGAACGCGAATATTCCGCTAACTTTGACTGATAGCGTGATAGGAACGCTTCGTGTTCTTCTAAAAGTGTGCCAGAAAGGGCACGTACGTTTTCGACGTAAAAAGTGAATTGGTAGCTGTCCCGAGCAACGGAGTACCGGATCCACCCTGAGCGACGGCTTTTTTGCTGATCCCCTGAAATTGGCGATGTCCGCTTTTGCCGTGCAAATTGGATTTTGGCAAATGAATTGCGATTACCTTCCGATAATTGCCCCTCGACTCGAACAATACTCCCCATCTTCAGTTGCCTCGCTTGACTCGGAGAAGTCACTACTGTGATGTTTGCGGCGTATTCATGCCCCGGAAAGGTTGGATCACCAAGGGATAAAAGGAAGGCTTGCTTGTGACGGTTCAAAGACTTGCCTGGATCAATATCCTTTAATGTAAAGTGAATGGCAAGCTTCTGGCCTTTGAATGCACTCGAGTAGTTCTCTCTAGCCGTTTGTAGCAAATCATCCCTGACGAGTGGATTGGCCGCCGTCTCCGCCTCATCCGAGGCGGTTTCCAAGGCAATGATCGCACCGTCAATCACTTGTAACACAGAAAAAAACTGACGTTCCCATGCAGGAACCGCTAACCGCGTTTCCTCAAGGTTTGAATGCTCATCAGAGACGGTGGGGCGATCCGACTCCGATTTTCGTTTGAGCAGTTGGGCGTGACCAACGCTAGGGAAAACCAGCGTAGAAATAGCAAACAATGCAGAAACAACCAATCGTGCAATAATGCGTTGCGCTGAGACGCGGAGGTGGGGAAAGCAGTGTGGCGTCTGTATTGCCTGCATGACAAATTCAAAAGGTAGGGTTGAGCGAGTTGACGGCACTCCAGTGCTAATTGTCGCTCGGGTTGCTGGTGGGGTGCGAATAGCTTGATCGGTGCGCTGTTGCAAAGCAAGTGCAAATGGGAATTGCGGAGTTGCGTGCAGAACGCACATGTTTCATCGAATCTGTGTCCGAGGTGTCGCTCAATCATCTTGATGGAGAGTCTTCAAGACCATTTTCCGTTCGTGCCCAAATTTTGCTAGTTGCTAGAAGACGCCTATGTAGGTTATGAGAACGCAGTAGGAATGAGAAAGAGTTAGAACAAGTGATGTTGGCCATAGAGAATCAATTCGCCGACAAGTCAACGATTTGCTTTTGCGAAAAAAGCTCCAATCTGATGCAATGGGCTGGTCCCGGTCGAAGGCAATCTCCGTTTCAAGTTTTTGAGCGAAGCAGGCGGGGCCGAATGAAAGTGGCGAATTCAGTTGCGATATCGAATGACAATGCGTCACGTTGGATGAACATGCGGACAGACATCAATGGGTGCTTGCATCATGTATGGCGGTGACGTCGTTCACGGTTCGCGATGAGAGGGGGCAGAATCGCGGACCTCACATCCGATGCGCAGCAACACATCTCTGTCGTTGCCTTCGGAAATCAAAAATGCCACCAGATTGTATTTCGACTCGAACCACTGCGCGAGAATGAACACCATGGTGGTCTGCTGCCCCAGTGCCGCCGCTTCGCTGTATTTCGCTAGCCGCCGAGGCCTAAGGGATGCGTCCCGTCCGCAGGTTCGAGCGCAACGGTCCGGTGTGTTCCGCAGAGGGGTGCGGACGCCTCTGTTTGTCTGACGCCGCAAGTATCTAGATACCCATTGGGGGCTGGGATTCGACGTGGCCGTACGTTCAGTGAGCAGTCGTTATATTTTGCAAAAACCTTCTATTTTAACACCAGGAGGTTGATTGCGCTGGCTTGATCATTAGGATGCTCTTCTGAGTCACCCCCTCCGAAGAAGGCCTTCTGGAGACGTGCTTGCATGAAGTTCTATGGCGGGGTGTTTGGGAAGTTGAGCGTCATTGAGGGCGCGGTCAGGCACTGAGAGATTCCCCGATATTCGGTCGGGGAAAGGGGGCAAAACTTAAACGAATTTTTTAGACAAAGAGATTGAGATCTAGAGATGCGAACGGTTCTGTTAGTAATGCTTGTGATTCTTTTCACGTCCTCGCAAGTGGAGGGGGCGATTTCAGTCACGTTTGACTTGACGGATTCGAGTTTAGCTGAATCCGCTGGTGGAGTAGCTCACGGAACGTCGCTTGCCTTCGACGTAATCCATAGGGAGTTGTCTTTGGAAATCAATGCGAAAGTGGAATTGATCGCAGAATCTGGGTTTATAGTTTCTAATCCCGGTGGTACCGGTCGACTCGGTTCAAGATCTGGTTTTTTTACGGACGCTACCGATATTCGGTTCACCGCTCCGATCCCTACGGTTTCGGGAGGGACTGTGACGTTCGAGGGGTTTCAGTCGTTTACACTTGTGGGAGATGCTTTGCCTTATAAATTCAAGGTGACGGACCCAACCGCTTCAGTAAGCGTTTCCAATGACTCGGTTACTGATCCGGTGAGTGTATTTGAGTTTGTTGAACCGCTAAAGACATTTAATCTCTCGCACGTCAGTGGTGCATTTCAAGTTAGCCAAGTCGTCGGTCGGTATTCCATTAATTCAACGGGGGAAGCATCCGCAGTGCCCGAGCCTGCATCTGCGGTTGGGTTCGCGATTGCTGGTTCTCTTTTTCTTATTCGTCGACGTTGGTCTCAGGTGAAATGCCTGGATGACGATTGATGGACTGTGGACGTGGTGTGAGTCTTTAGGTTACTCACATGTCTGGCAATGGCTGAAATATGAGAAACAGGCTTGATCGTTCCGCATCGATCGCACATGACGGTTCGCATGCACCGCTTCAGTCAGGGATTGTAGGTCGTCGTCTTAACTTCTGTGATCTGGGCAGCATCAATTCCGTTCGCGGCAGCGAAAGCGTCTTTGTCTTCGGCTCCAATGACAGTGATTGACGCGTCCGTGCGATTGGTGAGCAAGACCGTTCCGTTGCCCTCTTCTAGCTGGTTACGCTTGAAGTCGATTTTCGGATTCGTTAACTCGCGAACCACATCAACATTCACCTCAAACGATTGTGCCGAACTAATCTGGCTATCGTAGACCGTGGCAGCACTGTTTCGTTCGATTCGAAGCCCAGCAGAACCATTGCCGGTGGTGACCAGGGATCCGTTGTACATGAACAGTGTTGCACGATCTTGCAATTTAACACCATGGGCATAGGCGCCGGTTGTGGATACCCGTGAACTGTGATCAACCAATGCGGTAGCGTCGTGCCCGATGAAGATTCCGTACGCTGCAGATCCGCCCGTGTGAATCTCGCTGCTGTTATCCAATGTTACCAACGAGAAATTTAAACTCTGGGTGCCCGAAGAGGATTGGCCAATGGTGTAAATGGTCGACGCGTTGTCCAACTTCATGGAGGAGTTGCCCGTGGTATAACCTCCCGCCGCCGCGAGCCCTGAGGTAAATACCGAGCTGCCGTGATCCACCAATGCGGTGGCGAAGTCGGTGGTATAAACTCCGTCGGCAAGCATGCCACTAGTGGAGATGCTGCTTCCATTGTCGACCGTGATCGTGGCATTTCCTTGGGCCGTGATTCCGTCGGCATCGAAACCACTTGTCGTGATGCTGCTGTCGTTATCGATCAAGGCAAACGCCGTATCGAAGGCTGCGACGCCGTACGCGTTATCCCCTGAAGTCGAAATCGTGCTTTGGTCTAAGGTAATCCGCGACGTGCCGGAGGTGAAAATCCCGTAAGCGTCGTAACCGCCGGTGCTGATGTTACTGTCGATCATGTGCACGTCGGACGCTCCGTCGAGGGCGACGCCGTAGAGGTTGTCTGCGGTGGTGGTGATCGAGGTGTTGGCGATGCGGACTCCGCTGACGTCCAGGCCTGAGATGCCGGCGCCGGAAACTGGGTTGAGGATCGAAAGGTTGTCCACGACGGAGTTGTTGGCCAATTGGATTGCATCGTCCGTTGAGTTCATCAACACCGGAGCGGTTCCGTCGATGTCGCGAACATTCGGTAATACGATCGATCCGAGCTGTTGTGTGTCGACATGGTGGGTGTAGTGATTTCCCTCTCCAAGCAAGCGTTGACCATTTTGAAGCGTCAATGTGGTTTGGCCGTCATACACGCTGTTGGCATACAGATAAACGATGTCGTTGGGGAGGGAGGATGCGTTGATGTCTGCCACGTTGTTGAGCGGATTTTCAAACGTACCGTCTCCGTTGCTTGCTTGTCCGCCATCGACATGCACAATTCGCAAGTCGCTTCCGTCCGGGTTTTGGAGTCGAGTGCCAATGAAGGCCGGGGGCGCGCCGATGGTGCCGCGTGCAATCATTATCCCCGACCGCCGCGTGACGGGGTCATTCATGCGGCGGTCGATCGAAGGGAGTTGCGAACGCCAGCGTTGGTTCAAGACGCCTGGGTAAAACGTTACCCCCAGTGTGCCACGGGTGCCAAAAAAATTGTCATCTTGGACCCCGACATTGATATCGAGATTATCAAAAGGTTTCACATTCAACCGCGTGAAGACCCCCGTCACATCGTCGAGGTCTGGGTTCTTCGCGCCATAGATGCCGACGTAGCCATCGACCTTGGTGCGGGTACCGAGCAGGTCGTCGAACAAGCGACCGCCCATTTCAAGGTCGTATCCCCGCAGCGATTGTTCGATCTGGGATTGGTGATCGTAGATCCAGCCAAACTCTAAGAAGTTGTCTTCGAATACCAATAGCGGCGCCGCATCACCGATGATGCCCGACGGGGCCGTTTTCACGATGCTTCGCTGGTTGCCGACCGGCAGATAAGTGTTGTTGCGTATTTCCAACCAGTCGAAAAGCAATTCGAAACCGAGACCGACTTGACGGTAGTTCGCAAACCCGGTGCGGCGCTGATCCGTAAATAAGTTCGCGCCCCAAATCGTGTCGAACTCTTCGAGGTAGCCCCGCATGCCCATCCCAAGGTTGTAGCCAGGACTGAGCCCTTCGCTGCTGAGTAACAGTCGCCCGTCCAGGAACAGCATGCCTTCGCGTTGCCCGAAGGGAACAAAGGCACGGATATCCGAGTACGTTTCCTCGACGCCATTGTGTGGCGACTGGGTATGGATTCCGATTCGACGTTTGAAGGGCTCAGCGGCGCGCGCTGAAACGCTGCACAGCAATAGCACCAACGCACTGATCCAGATTCGGAATCGGCGATTGGGGGGCTGCGTGATCACGGTTCACATCCTTCATCATGCCGTTTGTGTACGATACGAACGACGGTAGCGGGCCCCGTGGCTAGTGATCGTACAAAGCGTTGGCGGACTGAAGCAGCGAAGCAATATATCTCTTCAGTATCCAGCAGAGGGGTGCCGGGGGCGCGGGTTATGCTTGTATTAACCAGGCACGATGGCGCCGAGGATGGTGAACATTTGAATTAGGCGGCAAGCCGCCTTTGCCGCGGAGAGGGTGTGCGGCAAAAAACGGATGATCGGCAAAGTCGGGAGGGGGAGATTGCTTCGTTCGTCCCCCGTTCTGTGGAACGGGGGACCTTCTTTTTTTAGAAATTGCGTTTGTTTTCAAGGGTTCGGTCAATCGATCATCCACCGCCGCGATGCGGCCCTGCGTGTGCAAGCACAGGAGGCCATGCACGCTCAAAAACGCGATGTCATCGGCTTTCGGCTTGGATTTTAATCCGGTGGCGGCGTACCGTGATGGGTGGGCACGGTGGGAGAGTGTGACTGGATTGAGTTGGATCGAGAGGCGTTTGCTCTACAGGTTTTTCATCAACAGAGGGGGGTGGTTTGCTCAGGGTGACGATTTTGGCGTGGGGCGACGCTGGCGAGAGCGAAAAGGGCAGGCGAGCGGCTAGAAGTGCCTGTAGTGCGTCGGCGGATCGTTTGGCCAAAGCGGTGGAAAAAAATCCTCAATGCACTTCCTCTGGACGATTCCGCTCGCGTTCGCTCCACTCTTGGCATGACGCTTATATCGATTGACAATCTGACTATTGGTTTTCGTGGCCCTTCGCTTCTTGATTCGGTTTCGGCCAAGATCGAGATGGGGCAACGGATTGGACTTTTGGGCCGCAACGGGGCCGGAAAAACCACGTTGATGCGCATTTTGACGGGGGATGTGGTGCCGGACAGTGGTTCGGTCACGCTTCGTTCGGGCGCGCGCGTCGCGAGACTCTCTCAGGAGGTACCGCGTGATTGGTCTGGAAGCATCCGATCGATCGTGCTGGGGGATCAGGAAGCGGACCACGACGATTATGAGGAAGCGTGGAAGATCGAACATGCGGTCGATTCGACGTTGTCGCGGATGCAATTGGATCCTGATACCGATTTCCAAACATTATCGAGCGGGCTGAAACGCCGTGTCTTGTTGGCTCGTGCGATTTCTCGTGAACCCGATGTGTTACTGCTCGATGAGCCGACGAACCATTTGGACATTGCATCGATCCTATGGCTCGAGAACTTTTTGAGTCGCTGGGAAAAGACGTTGATCTTTGTGACGCACGATCGTTCGTTTTTGCAAAACCTAGCGACACGAATTTGGGAGATTGATCGGGGCCGATTGTTCGATTGGTCGTGCGACTACGAGACGTTCTTGCTGCGGAAAGACCAGGCGCTTGCGGCGGAAGAAAAGCAGAACGCATTGTTCGACAAAAAGTTGGCCGAAGAAGAGGTCTGGATCCGGCAAGGCATCAAGGCGCGTCGGACCCGAAATGAAGGGCGTGTTCGCGCGCTCAAAGCGATGCGTGAAGTTCGCGGGGATCGACGCAGCGGCGAAGGAAAGGCCAAGCTGAATTTACAAGAGGCTCAGCGAAGCGGTGCGTTGGTAGCCCAGCTTAAGGAGGTCTCGTTCTCGTTTGAGGACAAACCGATCCTGAATGATTTCTCGACCACGATCATGCGTGGTGACAAACTTGGCATTATCGGGCGCAACGGGGCCGGGAAAACAACCTTGCTGAAACTGTTGCTCGGCCAGCTTGAGCCACAAGCAGGGAAGGTTCGTTTGGGGACGAATCTCAAGATTGCCTACTTCGATCAGCTTCGCGATACGCTCGATCCTGAAAAAACGGTGCAAGAGTGCGTCGGAGACGGCGGGAACCAAATTCAGGTCGGTGACAAGACAAAGCACATTGTCGGTTACTTGCAAGATTTTCTGTTCACGCCGGAGCGGGCTCGCACTCAGATCAAGTTCTTGTCGGGCGGTGAGCGGAATCGAGCCCTGCTGGCTCGTTTGATGACTCAGCCTGCGAACGTGATCGTGTTAGATGAGCCGACGAATGACTTGGATTCCGAAACGCTTGAAATGCTCGAAGAGCAGCTCGTCAATTTCGCTGGCACCGTGTTGATGGTTAGCCATGACCGGACGTTCCTCAATAACGTGGTCACCAGTACGATTGTGTTTGAAGAAGAGGGAGTGAACGAGTACGTCGGCGGTTACGATGATTGGCAAGCCGCGCTTGAGCGTCGTCGTGAGAGCGAGAAGAAGCTTGCGGAGTCAAGTAAAGCCGAAGCGAAGGAGAAAGCTCCAGCGGCAAAGCCGGTGAAGACGGATGCGAAGAAGCTTTCGTTCAAAGATAAGTATGAGTTGGAACAGTTGCCTGCCCAGATTGAAAAACTGGAGACCGAGATCGCTCAACTTCACGAGCAGATGGCGGATCCCGAATTTTACCAACAAGGGGGCGCCAAGATCGCCGTGGTGACTGGCAAGTTGGCCGAGTTGGAACAGCAGCTTGCTACCGCGTTTGCGCGATGGGAAGAATTGGAAGGTTAGGCGTCGGAGTGTTGTGCCAGCCACGGCGGCTATTGCGGTGGCAGCCGTCGCTTCTTGAAGCGTTCGTCGTGGGACGGTTCGGTATCGATCGAAACGCGGACCGGGATCTGTTTCGGTGACAGGTGGTTGCGACAGTGCTCACGCACTTTGCGAGTCAATTCTCTCTCCGGCACGACGTTCGGAGGGGACAGTTTGACCCGCACGCAGACGATCATTCCCATGATCGCATTGGTTTCGCCGTAGGCTGTGGCGGATTGGATCTCCGGCATCGCTTCGATCACCTCTTCGACTTCAGCGGGGTAAACCTTTTCGCCCCCGACGTTGATGATTTCGCCGCCTCGTCCGAGCACTTTGATAAATTCGCCATCGACTTGGACCGCATCGCCGGTGACGAACCAGCCATCGGTGGTGAACGGGGACGGGGCGTTCAAGTAGCCGAGCATCGCCGAGCGTGATTTGATTTGCAGGACGTCGTCGACAACGCGCGTTTGGGTGTCGTCGCCACCTAATTGCATCCACAAGGACGACGAGTCTTTGGACTTCGAGCGCAGGATGCCCACCTCCGACAGGCCGTACGTTTGCTTGAAAGTCACGTGCGGGAGGATTTGATGCAGGGTAGCAAGAATGCTCTGTGGCATCGGTTCGGTGCCATACGTGATCATTTTCAGCGAACGAAGATCGTAGTCGTGGTAAGCCGCGCTGATCAGCAGTAGCTTCAAAAAGGTGGGTGACGTGGGCAGCAATTCGACGGCGAAGTCTTGGATTGCGGCGAGCACCGATTCCACCGATCGGTTGGGAGTCACGACAATGCATCCGCCGCTCGAAAGGGTGTGCAAGAGCGTGTTTAGTCCGCCGATGTGATCGTAGAGTAAGAAGGCCAAGGTCCGTGCCGGTCGACGGGGCAATCGGAATTTTTCGAGCAGCAGGGCGAAGTCGTGAACGGTGGCTTTGGGTTGTCCGCTCGACCCCGACGAGAACAATACCAAGCCGGGGTGTCGGCTCTGTCTCAATCGCGTGTAGAGTTCATGGTGTGCCGGGGCAATGTTCTGTGTTTGATGGATTGAGATCTCTTCATGGCTGGAGACCTCGATTTCGATTTCACATTGTGAAATGCGTTCGTAGGCTTGTTTCTTGTTTACGACGGAGCGGGTCATCGGCACAATGATGGCCCCGCGTTGGGCCAGCGCGAGCAGCATCGCCACCGAGTTGGGGGAAAAATCGGCCAGCAAACTGGTGACCGTGCCGGCGCGAACTTCGCTTTGTTCGAGGCGTTTGCTGCAGCGATCGATCGCCTCGGCGAGCCAGCGGTAGGAGCAAGATTGTCCTTGCCACACCATCGCTTCGCGGTCACCGGCGTCGTGGAATCGCTCTTTCAAAAAACGTAGGGGCATGAATCGGAAGCGGTCTAGATGCCGCCCAGGTAGATGACTTGTCCGGTGATGAAGTTGCTTTGCGGACGTACGAAAAAATCAATCACGTTGTAAACGTCTTCGACTGTCGCCATGCGTTTGATCGCTTGTCGGTTCGTCAACTGCTTGATCTTCTCCGCTCCGACCCCGCGAATTAAATCGGTCTGGATGGGAGAGGGGCCCACGGCGTTGACCGTGATCCCGTACGGAGCGAACTCATGCGACATGATTTGCGTCAGATTGGCTACTGCCGCTTTGGAGGCCGCGTAGGCGGATTCGCCTTCGAGTTTTAGCGGCGAAGCAACGCTGGCGAGATTGATGATGCGGCCGTTGCGATTGGCGAGCATCCATTTTGCTGCCTCTTGGCAGAATAGGAATGTGCCGATGACATTGGTTTCGAAGATGGACCGAACGGTATCGATGGGAGTCAACAGACAGTGGTTCATCGACGCGATGCCTGCGTTGTTGATCAAAACATCCAAGCGACCGTGTTGCTGTTTGAGCTTATGAAACAGCGCGAGAACGGCGGTTTCATCTGCCACATCGAGACAGTGGTGTTCGTAGCGATTGCGGTACTCCTCAGGCAATGGAGTCGTGGGAACGCTGCGGCTGCAACCGATCACGTGATCGCCTTGGGAGGCAAATTGCTCTGCCAGATAACGTCCGATCCCTTTGCTCGATCCCGTGATCAAGATCACGCGCCCCGTCGTGGGGATTCCGTCCTTATTGGTCATCGGATGTTTCGACCACTTTGGTGGCGAAGGCGACAAGGGAAGCGATGTTCTTGAAGGGGCTGCGGGTTTCGGACATCGCTTTTTCATCCGTCAAGCGAATCGGACGCCCGAACGATTCTGAGAGCGACGTCTCGAGGTTGACGAGCAGCGTGACTAAGTCGATCGATTCGAGCGAGCTTTGCGCCCCGACCAGCGGTGTGGTATCGGTGAACTCAATTCGGTTTTCCGAAGGGAGTTCGGCGTTGAAGTCTTCAAAGACCTCTTCGAAGATTGCCGCAATTTTCTCGCTGGAATTCATGACGCAGGGGATGGGGGTGCAGTACGGGGGAGCCGTTTTTTTGCCGGAGCAAGCGGATGAAGCAACCGCAACACGCTCAGTCTAGTTGCATCCCAGCGCAGGCAACATCGGGGGCGATATGCAACGCGCGTTGGAGGGGGCGCGCGGCTCCACGCCGCAAACGCTGCGGCGGTTGGGAGCTGGCGCGGTTGGGAGTTGGCGCGGTTGGGAGTTGGCGCGGTCACTCCGCTAGCTGGAGGTGTCCTGTTTAAGGAAAGAAGTAGCGGACCCAATTGCGGACGCCTTGACCGGGCACATAGGCAACCGGTTGTCCCCAGAGTCCTTGCCCGACTTGGACCGGATACGCTTCTTGCCCGAGTGTGAACAGCGATGGGACCGGGGCTGCCGTGCCAGCGGCCAGCGGAGCGCCGTAGACCGCAGGAGGAGCCACGCCGGTGGGTGGCAGAATCGCGGCCGGGGCGTAAGTGGGAGGCAGCGTCGCGGGGACGCCACATGCGGCGGGGCCGCTGTAGCTGGTCGGCGTGACGTATTGCGGTCCGAAGGCTGCGGAGTAGCCACTGGGAGCTGAGACGCACGCGCAATTTCCCATCGTCGCAAATTGGGTTTGCAATTCTGGGGTAGGCAGTGGCGTTAGGTCGCTGCTGCTATTGGGGTGGTAGGGCAATCCCGGCGGGTTGCCCGACTGGATTGAAGTTGGCGGGGCCGCAGGCGCGAAGGCATTGGGCGGCAGCGTCGCGCGAGGAGCTGGATTCACCGGCGGCGAAGCGACCGGCGGTGAAGCGACCGGCGGTGAGGATGGCAATGGTGGTGGATAGGCAGGCGGATTGGGGGAGGGGCTGGCAGCGCCAGGTGGAGTGAAGGCGTTAGGTGGCAGTCCCATTCCAGCGCCGCCCGAATTTGGGGCGAGGGAGTTCGGGTCATTGGGCAATTGGGGCGCCGTTACGGATTGCGGGGCCATCATCATCGCTTGGCGCACTTGCGAGCTTCCGTCATTGCCTCCGGTTTGGCGATAGCGAGCCGTTTCGGGGGGCGTTTGGCGATAGCGATCGACCGCGCTAGAGGAACCGATCGGGCGCAGTCGCGTTTGCGGGGTATCGATCGATGTGCGGCCCGAGACGCTTTGAGATGGAGGGACCGAATTCGCGTATTGTTGACCATTGGCACGCGTTTGTAGGCCTACCGCGAACGCCAAGGGAATCGTCAGAAAAAGGGTGTGTCGATTCATCCGTGTACCTCATCCAGAGTAAGCGTCATCGTTGAGCCTGAGTGTTATTCATTTTTAGAAGGCCTGTGTTTCAAAGGCCAGTGCAATAGGGATGCCGAAATGCCGTAGGGTAAGAAATCGCGGCAAAAAGGGGGCTGCGGTCGCTGGGGTTGGGTGTTTTATTACAAAAGCGATGTAGGACTTTCAAGACATTTGTGCTTTGGCGAGTGGGGGGCATCCCTCGCGCAAGCGTCGAGTTGCGGGATCAACCACCCGAACCGCGTTGCAGTGGTTCGTCGAGTCGGCTGCCGAAAAAGCGAACGATCATCGCCAGGGCGGCCGTGCTGAGGATGAGGCAGATCCAGGGGGAAAGGCCCAGTGCCGCCGGGATCGTTCCCAATCCCATGCCGACCACGGCGACCACGATTGCATACGGCATTTGGGTTCGAACATGCTCCAGATGGTCGCATCCGCAGGCGCGGCTGGAGAGTACCGTGGTGTCGGAGATGGGGGAGCAGTGATCGCCAAGGATCGCGCCGGCCAGGACGGAGCCGGCGGTCGCTAGGCAGATCACGCCGCTGGGGCCATCGAGCGGGGCGAGTTCAAGCGAGAGCGTGACCGAAAGTGGCGTCAGGATGGCCATCGTGCCCCAGCTCGTTCCTGTGGCGAAGGCGACAAGTCCCGCGAGCACGAAAACCACCGTGGGCAGCGCCCTTGCGTCGAGGCGATTCGAGAGCACGTGGGAGAGGTAATCGCCGGTGTGCAGCCCATCGGGCCCGGTCATCGCGCTTAACGCCCAGGCCATCCAGAGGATCACCATCGCTGGCATCATTTGCCATCCGCCTCGCATCGTACCGACGCATAGAGAGCGAATGTTGCATTGGCCGAGTGTCGCGTGAGTCACCCATGCGGTGACGAGTCCCGCACCGCCACCGAGGATCAATGCGAGGTACGCTTCGCCGTTTCCAAGGATTTCGATGGCCCGCCTCAGCAGGCTCGCCTCCGCGTGCAGTGCTGCGGATTGTGAACCCGTGACGATCAACGTGATCATCAAGCCGGCGACACAGGCCGCGATCGATAGCACCGCTGCCAACCACAATCGCGGTGGGAATGTGGGGGTCGCTGCCGTCGCTTCGGCTCTCGCCGGTGATCCTGAGGAGGTGGTTGACGCGAGTTCGGCACGCCGCATGGGGCCGAAGTCGCGTCCGGTGGCCGAGGTTAAAAACACCATCACCAGCGCCAAAATGGGATAGAAACGGTAGGGAATCGATTCGATAAACAGGGTGAATCCGGCCGATCGGTCGGTGATCCCGGCATCGACCAAACCTTCGCTCATGTAGCTGATTTCGATCGCAGCCCAGGTGCTGATTAACGACAGTCCGGCCACCGGGGCTGCCGTGCTGTCGACAAGGTACGCGAGTTTTTCGCGTGAGACTTTGTATCGGTCCGCGGTGGACCGCATCGTTCCGCCGATCAGCAGCGTATTGGCGTAGTCGTCGAAGAAGATGGCTAAACCGCTAAGTGAGATCATCACTTGGGCGTTTTGGCGAGTTCGGATCCGACGTGAGAATTTTGCGATCAACGCTTCGATGCCGCCGCCGATCTCCATGACTCCGATCATCGCGCCGAGCAACAGCGTGAAGCCAAGCGTTTGGATGTGGTCCCAGTCGGCGATGCTGGCGTAAATCGTCGCCACAAAGATTCCAAACGAATCAAGCAGCGTTTTCGGAGGGTCGTTGTGCGCAAGCAAAAATGCACCCGCAAGCACGCCGGCTGCGAGTGGAACGACGACACGACGCGTTGCGATTGCTAAAAAAATCGCAACCAGCGGTGGAGCTAGGCTTTCGAATCCGTGCTGCAATGGACACCAGCCAGTGGCGGGATTCTCAGTTCTCTCTAGTTCTTCGCTCCGGCGGTGCCGAGAACGGGAGGGACGAGAAAGCAATCGTCATCGCGCGCAGGGGCATTTTGCAAGGCTTGATCGTTGGTCAAGCCCGGCTGTATGTCATCGTCGCGCCAACGGTTGTCGACGTCCAATGCCGTGGTCATGGGGTCGATGTCCTCGGTGTCGAGTTCCGACAATTGCTCAACGAACCCCAAGATCTTGCTGATCTGAGGTCCCATCGCATTGACTTCGTCATCGGAAAGCTCCAGCCGAGCTAGCAGGGCTAGCCGCCGAACATCGTCCGCAGAGAGGGCCATCGAAAATCCCTAATTGTTTGGGTTGGTACCCGTCACACGCAAATAAACGCGTTACTTCTTGGCGCCACTAACGTCAAACGGTTTGGTTTTAACCGTCTTACGAATCGCACCGCTACGAATGCACTGAACGCAAATTCGCATTGTCTTGTTTTGGCCATTAGGCATGGTTACATGCACTTTCTGGAGGTTAGGGACAAATTTCCGGCGTGTACATCCGGTGATCTTTGTACCAACACCACCAAGGTATTTGGCCTTACCACGTGTTTCGATTCGGTTGCCCATTTGGACGCTCTTACCGCACGTTTCACATTGCCGTGCCATCGATCTTCTCCGCCACTTATACGTGGTAAAAAGCAAAAATTCATGTTCTGGGAAGCTCGGCACTATAGCGATCGATGCTCGCCACGTGAAGAAGGAAACAGCGAAACCGACCAGGTTCTTCAACGAATTTTGTGACTTTTCCGTTTTTGATGATGATTTGCAGGAGGAAATGCCGATTGGGTGTTATGTCTAGCCTAACCCGCAAAGTTTAACATCCACCACGTAGCTAGTGAGACTTCACATGTCCTCCCTCACCAATGGCCGACGCCGCTTGGGTTTGGTTCTCCATCCGTTGGCCACACTCTGCTTCGCGGTCGCGGTCGTTTCGAGCGTCGGCTGCAGCACGTTCAAATTGCCAGGATTCAATACCACGCCTGTGGGTGGGGCATACAGTACCGGAGAGCTGGGCGGGGTCGATGAAACGATGGACATGGACGTCTATCAAAAGGTCCGGCAAGCTCAGGCGGAGAACTCGATTGTGTTGCAGGTTGCCAGCGACGACGACGAGCCAGTTCGTGTTTTGCCTTTACCCCCCGAATCAAGTGGCCGAGCCGTGTTCGTCAGCGACCTGCTGAAGCAGACCGGTGTGATGCAAAAGTTGGGTTCGGTCGAGGCGACGCTCTACCGCAGTTCACCGCAAGTGATCGGTGGTGTGCGTATGAAGGTTCGCATGAGCGAAGGACGCACGGTGGTTCTGCCGGAGTCGGACTACTCGCTGCGGCCGGGCGACCGTCTCTATGTGGCAAAGTCGACGAACACCGTGATGGATACGTTGCTTAGTGCGGCGTTGGGGATCTAAACGCCCTGGACTGATCTTCCCGCGCAGCGGTGGCGCCGATGCGAATGGATTCCGCTTGATTGATTTCGCTGCGGCTTGTCCTGCTTGCTCGTCTTGCTAGCTTCGCCTGATTTGCTTGCCTTGTCATTGCGTCGTGGTGGTGGGTTGCTTCAAAATTCAGGGAAAGAAGCTAGTCGTTCGGCGTGGTTCGCGGTACAACGAATGTACGTTTGTTCTTCTTTTTAGGAACTCACTCTATCAGCCTGCAACTCAAAGGCGGCTTATGAGTTTTCTACGACGTGTTTGTTTCTCGCAAACGACCTCTTCGGCTCAAATCTTTTCGACTCAGGCAGCGCGAACGAAGTTTTTCCTCTTCGGGCTTTCTCTGGTTGCCCCCGTTTTTCTTTCGCTCCTGTCGCCCGGTTGTGCCAGTCACAGTGGGGGCGTGGTCGAAGAAACCGAAGAGTATTCTTACGATGACATTATGGCTCAAGCGGCGGCGGAGGAATTGGCCTCCGAGGCGGAACGAGAGCGGTAAGAGGCGGGGAACTTTCGTCGTGGTTTGCTCCTAGACGCATACGGTTGATCGGCGTTGACGAAGGTTGACGTGGAGGATGGATCGTCGGTTTGGATCGATTCATCGGTGTCGGAGTGGGATCGATTGGAAAGACCCATCATGCAGCGTCAAACCGTTTCAGACCCACGCGTCGCCTTCACGTTAGTCGAGTTATTGGTCGTGATTGCGATCATCGGCATCTTGGTGGGGCTTTTATTGCCTGCGGTCCAGTCCGCTCGCGAGGCCGCACGGCGCATTCATTGTGGTAACAATGTGAAGCAACTCGGGCTCGGGATGCACCACTACCATGCCACCTTCAAGCAATTGCCCATTCACGGGGTGGGCCCCACCAACGAGAATACTAATGACACGGCGTTAGCCGACAAGCGAGATGGCACCGCCTTCACCCGTCTTGAGTTGTCTTATTTGGTGGGGATTTTGCCGTTCATCGAACAGCAAGCCTTGTGGGACCAGATGAGCCGTCCGATGGTCGAGGCCGATGGGGATCGCTGGCCCGCGTTTGGACCGCGGCCTTGGAATGGCCATTATCCTCCTTGGGCAACCGAGATTCCGACTTTTCGTTGCCCGAGCGATCCTGGGGTGGGCGTACCCGCGTTGGGGCGAACCAACTACGCCGCTTGCACTGGGGATGGTTTTTATGATGCCGAACACGGCGTCACGATTTGGGATGGAGTTCGTTGGCGTTACAACAGCGACTCCGACGCACGGATTCGCGCTAGGTGTGGGTTGCGAGGGGCGTTTGTGCCTCGCAAAAGGATGAAGTTCCGAGACTTCCTCGATGGCTTGTCTAATACGATCGCCGTCGGCGAAATCATCACGGGATTAGGCGATCGCGATAATCGAACGGTCGGTTTTAGCAATGCGAAGGGGGGCTTTTTTGAGGTCGCCAATCATCCCAAACGCTGTTTTGATCTGGGCTACATCGATCCCCAGCAACCTCGGTATTGGATCGACAGTGCGAAGGTTTATAGCTCCGTTTCGCAGCGAGGTTTTCGCTGGGCTGATTTTCATACGTTGCAATCTCAGTTCAATACGATCTTGCCACCCAACGCGGAAATTTGTCTGGTCGGCCACTCCGATACCTATGGGATTGCGCCCCCGAGTAGTCACCATCCGGGAGGCGTTCAGGTGTTGATGGCCGACGGCGCGGTGAGGTTCATCAGCGATTCGATTGAGGCGGGCAATGTCAACACGCCCTGTGTCTATTGCATTGCGTTGAGCGCCCGAAAGAACAGCGTCACTCGCGCTGGCTCGCGAAGTCCTTATGGAGTCTGGGGGGCGCTCGGTACACGCGCCTCTAGGGAACCGATCCAGGCCAATTTTTAGCCGCCACATCACCGCTCCTTGCCGATCGCTTGGCGCGGCAGCGACGGGGGGCTCATTCTTGAAGTCATGGCGGGACTCCTCGCACGCCCATTTCCCGCCGGTCACGATCTCTCCGTGTGGGCCTCGCTCTCGACCCGCGCGCCTCACTCTCGCCCCGCGCGCCTCATTCTCGACCCGCGCGCCTCATTCTCGCCCCGCGACCAACTTCGGATTTCCGTAAGGGGGATTCGGCGTTCTGTTGGGGGGGAGGTGTTGCCTTTCGATATGGGTGGATTTAGCCTGCTGCCCACTACTCAGAGATGACTCTTTCGAGCGTCTTGTTTCTACTGATCCATTCATCTTCTTTCGTTTTCTAATCGGAGAGATCGCCATGAAACGAATCATGGTTCGCCCCCGGCATGTCGCCTGCTTGGGAACTGCATTGGCTGCAATACTGTTAACGTTCACTCAGGGAGGTCCGGTGGCGGCCGAGATGCCGCGATTGAACGCCGTCACGCCGCTGAATCAGGTGCCCAAGCCGACGGTGGGTTGGCATCGTACGTTGCGCTCCGGGTGGCTGGAGGCGCGCAAACGCAATCTTCCGATGGTGATTTATATCTCCAGCGATCACTGTGCCTATTGTGACGCGATGAAGCGTGATACGTGGAGCAATCAATCGGTCGAGCAGCGTGTCTCGCAAGACTTTGTGGCGATCCTGTTGACGCCTCGAGAGAACGCAGAGACGTTGGGACGCGTGAACGTTTCGATGTACCCGACCACGTTAGTCGGCATGCCTGAAGGCAAGATCGTCGCTCACCGCGCGGGATATCAACCCGCCGCGGCGCTACACCAATTCTTGTCCGATGCGTTAAAGCGATAGCGTTTCGAACGCGGTCGAATTGACAAGGCTGCTGGGCATACGTGATGCGTCACGAGCTCGGCTCCCCCTGCCCTGCCCTGCCCTGCATCCGTTGCTTTGGGCTTTGGGCTTTGGGCTTTGGGCTTTGGGCTTTGGGCTTTCAGTTGCGTTGGGCTTTCAGTTGCATTGGGCTTTCAGTTGCATTGGGCTTTCAGTTGCATTGGGCTTGTTGCGTCGGCACGCCGTGATGACTCTCGCTGCTACTTCAACCCCGAGCCAGAGGGGCGTTTTGACAACGCACCGCGAACCCCAAGTTCGCGTGGATCTCGGGCGATTTTATCACTGAAGATGCGGACGTCATCGAGAATCGGGCGAATGCGTGCCGAGGCCGCTTCGACGTTTTCGATCGTGCGTCGAATTTGCCAATAGATCTCGTCGTCCTCAAGGAAACGTTTGAACGATCCATCGCTGTTGTTCACGGATCGGCCGAGCGTTTCAAACTCGGACAGCGCCAAGTCGGCACTGGCCAAGGTCGAAATCACTTGTTCGACCAATTCACCCCCGCGATCTCCGAGCGGTTCGGTGAACTTTTCGACGTTGTGAATCGTGCGATCAAAGCTGGCAACGGACCGCTTCGCCGTCGTGATGGTTTCCTCGGCGGCGGCACCGACTCGCTCGAATCGATCGCCCACGCGGCGGAAGCTTTCAAAGGTTTCGCGGGTGCTGTCGAGCGTCTTTTGGGCGTCGAGCAACAGTCGTGGTAATTGTGACATCGAGTCCTCAAGCCCTTTTTGGATCGTGGGACTGCCCACAATTTTACGCACATCTCGAATGGCACCTTGGAATTCTTCGAGCGTGTTGACCGCTTCTTGAGCCAGTTGATCCATTCGCTGATCTGCCCCGCCGACGGTTTGTTGAACGTCGATCGCTAATTCGTTGACGGTGGTGCCCGCGACTGCGATTGAATCCCCGGCCTGGCGGATGGATTTCATCGTTTCGAGCATCTCTTCTTCCATGCTGAACAGAGCGGAGTAGGGATTTTTTGATTTTTTGCCGTAGTCCAAAAAGTCGTCGTCTGCGAAAGGGGTGTTCACTAAATCCAAATTGTCCGAGAGGACCTTGCGCAGTTCTTGCTCATCGGCACGCACGAACTCGATCGCGGCATCGCCGGTCACCAGCGAGCTGTTTCCGATCGTGGGGATGTAGTGGCGATCGATCGGTTGGGTGCTGTCCATTGCCAACGACACCAAGACTCCGCCTTCGGGCAGCAGGGTGATTTTATCGACGCGTCCGATCCGAACGCCATCTCGCAGTACCGACGTATTGGGGCTGACCCCTTCGGCCGATGGGAACTTCACCGTCAACATGTAGCTTTGGCTGAGCACGTTAGGAAACGCCCCAAACAAAAACGTTAAAATGATCCCGATGCCAATCGCCGAAACGACCAGCACGCCGACACCGAACCGAAGTTTATTATCATCCATGGTCTATTCTTAACCTTCGCTGTGAAGCGACATCTCCTTCAATCGTTCGCCCGCTTCGCCGCGGACAAACTGGCGGACACGACGATCGTCGGCGTGCTCCAGATCACTGGGCGACCCATCAAACAGCACTTGCGATTCATCGACGCCGAGCCGGCGACGTGGATAGAACATCAGCACGCGATCGGCCACCTTGCGCGCGGTGTGCATGTCGTGGGTGACCACAATGCTCGTCACCGGATAGCGACGCCGCGTCTCGAGGATCAATTCGTTGATCACGTCGCTCATGATCGGATCGAGCCCTGTCGTTGGCTCGTCGTAAACCACCAACTCGGGGCGCAGAATCAAGGCGCGGGCCAGCCCCACTCGCTTTCGCATCCCACCGGATAACTCCGCCGGGTACTTTCGCGCCACTTCGCTTGGCAGGCCGACTTCGAACAAATGCTGCATCACACGTTCGTGAACTTCGGTTTCTGGAACGACTTCGTTCTGCCGCAATGGGAATGCCACGTTCTCAAAAATCGACATGCTGTCGAAGAGGGCCGCATTCTGAAAAACAAATCCAAATCGTTTTCGGGTTTGAGTTAGTTCGGTCATGCTCATTTGGTCGAACCGGCGACCATCAAACGAGACCGAGCCGTGGGTCGGGGCGATCAAGCCCACCAATGTTTTCATGAATACCGTTTTGCCGCATCCGCTTTCTCCGATTACCGCAATCGTTTGGCCGCGCAGGATCGAGAGGTCGATGTCTTGCAGAATCGTTTGTCCTTGAAACACCACACTCAAATCGTCGACATCGATCAATACCGGGCTGTCGTGGGTGAACGTGTCATCGGGTTCCACTTCCGCGTACGCGACCTCATCCTGTTCATGCTCGGTGGGGTTGCTCTTGTCATCGTGTTCGATTTCGCCATGTTCCATCTCATCATGGTGATGGAGCTCTTCTTCGTCGTCGAACTCAGCTTCGTTGTTGGAGTTCATAGGATCGAAGTTCCTCCGGGGTAGAGTTGGAAGTACACCGCGTCGAGGAAGATATTGAGAACTAGGTCGATCGCTAGGATCAACACAAACGAGTAGACGAACGCTGCGGTCGCAGCTTTGCCCACCCCTTCGGCTCCCGCTTCGCAATTGAATCCGCGGTAACAACTGACGATCGCGATCACGCCACCAAAGAAGAAGCTCTTGAAGATGCCATTGAACAGGTCAAAACCACGCACGCCTTCGCGCGAATGATTCAGGTACGCGGCATGGTCGATCCCAAGGATGATCACACTGTAAAAATAGCCTCCGACAATCCCCATGAAATCGGCCATCAACGTTAGCGCGGGGATCAACAAGATGCAGGCTAGAAAACGAGGCACGACGAGATAATGGATCGGGTCGGCCCCCATCGTCGTCAAGGCATCGATTTGTTCGGTGACTCGCATCGTTCCCAGAACTGCCGCCATCGCACTGCCAACGCGTCCCGCTAGCATGGTCGCGGCAAGCACCGGGCCGAGTTCGCGGACCAAGGAGGTGTTGATGACGACGCCCAAGCGGTTTTCCAGCCCGAACGCGTGGAATTGGTAGTAACTGTTGACGGCCAAAACCATTCCAATGAAGGTTCCCGTCAAAGCCACGACGGGCAAGCTCAGCACGCCCACTTGATAGAAATTGATCAATAGGGTGCCGCGACGCGGTAGCCGCGTGAACAACCAAACAAACATCTTGTAGGCGAAAATCGCGATATCGCCGACGGTGATGATGCCGTCGACCACCGCCGAGCCCCATTCGGTGACCCAGCGCACCAGCGGACTTTCATTGGGGATGTTCCCCTGGGAAGAACCGTTGGGACGAGATGACGGCAATGCGGCGGTACCCTGCTGAGCCACGTTTCTGGTTACTCCCTATGCTGAGAACTCAGCAAAAATCGATTCGCGACCACGGATATCTCGATGGGGGCATACGCGTCAGTTGCCTTCCCATTGTTCACGATAGGACATTCTTCTCGCGATCATCTTGTCGTATGTTGAATTGTATCGGTCAGGCAGACGTTGAGGATTAGCGAAAGGTTTTGGATCGTAGGTCGATGGCACTGCCACATTTCGCTTTCGGCGCGGTTACAATGGCAATCCTCCCCCAAACCGGGGTCCCCTTGGGGCGATTGAAATGCAGCCTTTTTGATCGATACCGAACGATTGAGACTTACTGAACTGACACGAGCGGGCGAGAACATCTTGATGGCTAACCCAACCCAAGCATCCCCTCCTTTATCGCGGCGAGAGGGTATCTCACGGCGAGATTGCGGCATCGCGATGGGAGCGACCGCTTTGCTAGCACCTTTTCTTTCGATGGTATCGGACTCCGCCGCACGGGCCGAGTCGGAGTCGTCGGAGTCCGCTGCGTTCTCGCTTCGCTACCTGCTGTCCAGCGCCATGTATGGCTATACCTCGCTGAGCGAGATCATGCCGGAAGTACAGAAGATTGGGGCGTCGGGTATCGACATTTGGCCCAAAGTGCATGGCAACCAACGAGAGCAAGTGGACGAAATGGGCGAACAAGCCTTTCGTGAGTTGCTGGACTCGCATGACGTTTCGCTGCACTGCATCACGCAATACAGCTTAGGGCCGTTTCGATTGCAAAACGAGATGCGGTTTGCCCAGCGATTTGGTTGCCACACGATGGTCACTGGTGCCTCAGGCCCCAAAGGTTTGGCGGGCAGCGAATTGAAATCTGCCGTCGCGAAATTTGTCGAGGCGATGAAGCCACATCTCGCTGTGGCTGAGGAAACCGAGGTCACGATTGCGATCGAGAATCATAGCAATAGTCTGATTGAGTCGCCCGATTCGTTGAAATGGTTGGCGGAGATGCTGCCATCAAAACACCTCTCGATCGCGTTTGCTCCCTACCACTTGGAACAAGATTCCGAGCAAATGGCGACACTGATTCGCGAGCTTGGTAACTCCATTTCCATGTTCTATGCATGGCAGCACGGCAAGGGATGTCACGTCAAGTTGCCCAAGGAAGAGGAGTTGCTACAGATGCCCGGTCGCGGCGAATTGGAGTTTGCTCCGATCCTCGCCGCATTAAAAGCGATCAAGTATCAAGGATGGACCGAAGTCTTTATGCACCCCGTGCCGCGTGGGGTGCCGATCTTGGAATCGACGGCGGAAGTGACCAATGAAATCAACCGAGGACGCGGGTATCTTGATGAACGGGTGTAATCAGTGGTTGGACGGGTTGCGATCCGCGTGGAGTTGTAGGCTGCTATTGGCTGGATTGCTGATCGGCGTCTGCGCGAGTGACGCGGGTGCGGAAGACGAGGCTGCGCGATCACCTTTCGTGGCAGGTTTTGAACGTTTTGGACGGCACGACGAACTCGATTCCAATGTTGCCGGAGCGTTGTTGGTTCGAGAACTCAGTTGTACGGCATGTCACGACTCGAGCGTGGAATCGTTTGCGGCGAAGCGGGGGCCCAAGCTCAACGCAGCGGCGCGGCGCTTGCAACAAGATTGGGTGGTTCGTTATCTCGATGCGCCGCACCGAGTCAAACCGGGGACCACGATGCCCGACGTGTTGGCGCATCTTCCTGCCAGCGAAAAGGCGGAGGTGCTCGATGCCTTGGTCGCGTTCTTGTCGACTCAGCAGGCAGCGTTTCCAACGCTGGTCGCCAACGGAGGGTCTCCGCTGAGAAATGAATTTTGGAACAAGGGTGATTTGGCGCACGGCAAGAAGCTCTATCACGAAGTGGGCTGTGTCGCCTGTCATGCGTCTGACGCAGATTACGAGGTCGGTGAGGTTGAAGAGTCGGCGATCGACCGACTGATGGAAGAACTTGACCCCGAGGAGCTCGCCGAACTCGGGTTGTCCGGAGCCGCGCGTCGAGTGGAATCAATTCCCTTAGGGGAACTTGACCAAAAATACACGCGTCGCTCATTGGCTCACTTTTTGCACGATCCTCATCGCGACCGTCCCGCATCGCGGATGCCCAAGTTGAATTTGACGCCGACCGAATCGGCTGACATCGCTGAGTATTTGTTGCGTGAGCAAGTCGCTCGGGAGCAAGCGTTCTCGATCGAGCCCAATGCCGACAAGGCTTTGATCGAAACCGGACGCCAATTTTTTGTTTCGATGGGCTGTGTGAATTGTCATGAGGCGAGCTCGGTGACGGTGAAGCCGGCATCGAGCACGAAGCCCATGCGGGCAAAACCACTCAAGGCACTTGATGTCACGGCATCTGCTTCTTGTTTCGAGTTGTCCTCGGGGGCTAAGTTGTCTTCGGAGTTCAGCGCACACTACCCACTCGATGCGATGCAGGTCGATGCGATCAAGGACGCCCTTTCGGATGTCCTCACGGAGCAGGACGATGCCCATCTAGCGGTGGATCAAACCCTGTTGTCGATGAATTGTTATGCTTGTCACGAGCGGGCCGAGTTGGGGGGAGTCGGGCGTTACCGGAAAGCTTATTTCGAGACCGTTCGACAAATCGATTTGGGTGACGAAGGACGCTTGCCGCCTTCGCTTTCCGACGTCGGCAAAAAATTGACAACGCCGTGGCTCAAGCGAGTGCTCGCTGGGGAGAAGGCAACGCGGCTTCGTTCCCACATGACCATTCGCATGCCTGTTTTTTCGCATCCGAGCGTTGCGGAACTCAGCGATGCCATCACTCGTGCGGATGAGCCCGACACCGCGAGCGAGCAGGAGGTGTTTGGCAAACTCAATGCCAAAACGGTTGCCGAACGAGCTTCGATCGGACGCCAATTGATGGATGTCGGTTGCATCCAATGCCACGCGTTTGAGCATGACGCGTTGCCTGGCGTTGTGGGAGTCGATTTAAGTGGGGTGCCTGGTCGCGTGTACCCAAGTTGGTTTCGTGATTTCGTCATGGACCCCGCCAGTTTGAAACAACGCACTCGTATGCCGACTTTTTTTCCCGATGGAAAAGCACAAGATCCGAATTTGTTGGACGGCGATCCCGTTCAGCAAATCGGTGCGATGTGGAGCTATTTGAAACACATTAAACAGCAGGGCGTTCCTGAGAAAATCGCTGAAGCGCGATCGGCAAACTACGAATTGAAACCGAGCGATCATCCGATCGTGTTGCGAACGTTTATGAAACAGGCCGGCACGCATGCGATCGCGGTTGGTTTTCCCAGCGGCACCCACTTCGCATTTGATGCCCAGCGTCCCAACCTCGTCTTGGGGTGGAAGCAGCAGTTTGTCGATGCACGCAGCACTTGGTTCGAGCGTTTTGCGCCCGCGATTGACCCGCTCGGTGAATCCACCACGGAGTTGTCCCGTGGATTCGCGATCGTTTCCAAAGAACCGGGCAAGCAGGAATTGGCCGATGATGAGACGTTCCAGGACGACTCGCGTTTTTCAGGCTATCGACTGGATTCGAATCGGGTGCCCACGTTTGTGTATCAATTCGGTGACTGGAATATCGAGGATACGATCCGCTCGGATTCCGAAACGGGGTTGCACCGGGTGCTGCATTTCGAGACCTCGGAACGCGATCATGCTGATTCGTCTCAGCCGGTGGCAAACGAGTCGACACGGCGTTTGTACTTTCGTGCTTTGGTGGGCAAGACGATTGCGAAAACGTCTCCCACCGCATGGCGACGCCAGGATGGATTGGTATTGACGCTCGTGGGGAATGGTGCCAGCGAAGGTGAAGTGATTACGCAAGCGGGGACGAGCCAATTGCTCCTGCCGATTCATGGAAAAACTCAAGTTGAGGTGAACTACCAATGGTAAATCGATCACGCATCCTCGTCGCTCTCGTCTGCGCGGGAGTTTGGGTCGGCCTTTGGGGCGCCGTCGCGGGCGCGGCTGATGAGAGCGATTATTATCGCATTGTCTCCATTGCCACCTCGTCGACCTCGTTGGATTCTCGCGATCCGAACTGGAAACCAAGTGAGGATGGAATCGCATTGGAGGTCAGCGGGATCGCCGTTCTGGATTCCTCCCGCGTCGCCGTGGCGATTCGCAAGGGGGAGATCTGGATTCTCGATGGCGTTTACGACGATCCGCCGAAAAACGTGACGTACAAACAATTTGCCACCGCACTTCATGAACCGCTCGGGTTACTCAAGCTCGATGATTCGCTGGTGACGACTCAGCGAACCGAGTTGACCGCGATACGCGATCTGGATGGGGACGAGGTCGCAGACGAGTACAAGACGCTTGCCAGCGGTTGGGGCGTGACGGGCAATTATCACGAGTATGCTTACGGTCCGAAGCTCGATCGCAATGGGGATCTGTGGGTCACGCTCAATATCGGGATGGGGATCAAGGGGGATATGTTCAAGCACACCGTTGCCGATCCGACGCTCGGTTATCGCCAAGGGAAATGGCGCGGATGGGGATTGAAACTGAGTTCCGATGGCGATTTGAAACCGGTTTGCGCGGGGATGCGTTCACCTAGCGGACTCGGAGCGAATGCCGATGGCGATATGTTTTACACCGACCAACAAGGCAACTGGGTGGCAACGAACTCGCTGCATCATATGCGTGAAGGCGTGTTCTTTCATCACGCCGAAGCACTGGCGTCGATGAGCCAACCCGGGTCGACGATCACCGGGGTCAGTAAGGTGCCCAATGGTTTGCCGTTGCCTCAGGCTCTACGCCAATTTCCACAAATGCAACCACCGGCGGTTTGGTTCCCGTATAAAAAAATGGGGCAATCGACCACCGATATAATGCTCGATACCAGTGATGGGGAATTCGGTCCCTTCGCCGGCCAATTGTTTGTTGGCGAGTTTACTCAAGCGGCGATCAATCGAGTGTTCTTGGAAAAAGTGGATGGCGAGTACCAAGGGGCTTGTTTCCCCTTTCGGCATGGCTTTGCCTCGGCGGTGTTGAGAATGGCTCAGGGGACCGACGGCAGTATGTTTGTCGGGTTATCCAATCGCGGATGGAGCAGTTTAGGCAGCGCGTCGTATGGACTCGAGCGTTTGGTGTGGACCGGCAAAACGCCATTTGAGATCAAGGAGATGCGGGCGACCTCCGATGGCTTCGAATTGACCTTTACCGGCCCCGTCGATCCAACCACCGCAGGCGACGTCGCATCCTATGCAATGAAAAGTTACACGTATCTGTACCAATCCGCTTACGGAAGCGACGAAATCCAGACGCAAACGCCCAAGGTGACTCAGGCGATCGTGGCAGAGGACCGCATGAAGGTGCGGTTAGTCGTCGAAGGTTTGCGAGAATTGTATGTCCACGAGTTAGACGCAGCGGGCGTGCGCAGCGCCGCTGCGGAACCACTCTTGCATCACGATGCCTATTACACGCTCAATCGGATTCCCAAATAAGCGTGAGGCGTGATGCGGTCTCGTTTTCGATTCGCGACTCACTCCGCGACGCAGGGATTGACGAGCGTGCCGATGCCATCGATTTCGACTTTGCAGACGTCGTTTGGTTTTAGGAAGACAGGTGGCGTCTTGGCCGCGCCAACGCCGGGCGGAGTGCCGGTGAAAATCAAATCACCAGGCTTCAGGGTCATGATTTTCGATAGGTGGGAGATCAGTTCGGGGATATTGAAAATCAGTTGTGCGGTGGTGCTGTTTTGCACCACTTCGTCGTTGAGATGCAATTTGACCCGCACATCGCTGGCGTCTGGCAACTCTTGCGACGTCGCAATACAGGGCCCTACCGGTGCGAAGGTATCAAAGCTTTTGGCGAGTAACCATTGGCCGCCGGGGCGTCCTTTTTGCCAATCTCGCGCCGAAACATCGTGGCCGCAGGTGTAACCGTACACGTAATTCATTGCCTCGTCGGTCGAAACGTGCTTGGCCGTTTTGCCGATCACGACCACCAATTCGGCTTCGTAATCGACTTGCTCTGAAACACGCGGTAAACGAATCTCCTCGCCATGGCCGACAAGCGCCGTATTGAACTTGCTAAACACGATGGGTTCGGAAGGGATTTCGGACCCGGTTTCGATCGCGTGATCACGGTAGTTCAAGCCAATACAGATGATCTTTTCCGGCGCATCGATCGGCGGCAGCAAGCGATCCGGAGCCGGTTGCCATTGCGAATCGGAGGGGGTGGGTAATTCGGCGAGCCACGTTGCCCCTCCGGCCAATAACTCCGCTTGCGTGGGAGCAGTCTTGGTCAGCAAGGCGATGGGACAAATCCGTGAGCCATCGTAAATCGCAAACTGCGAGTTTCCATCGGCATCGGTGAATCGGCAAATTGGCATAACTCTCTATCCTGTGAAAATCAATCGAATCGGGGTGTGTTTGATGCGATGGCGTTTCGCGATCTGCCACAGTGTAGCATTGCGGCTCCAATGTTCATGCCACCCCAAACGAACGGCAAATGCGATTCCGTTATAATGCGCGACACGCAACGTCAGCGAAAGTTCTCCCCCCCCCTCCCCTGCCCCAAAATACGATTAGGCATTCCATCCCGGTGAAGTTTGTATCCTCGAGACGAAACGCGTTAAAAACAATCGCTTCGGCAACCGCTTTGGCGTCGGTCGGCCGAATCAGCCATGCAGAGCAAGCAAGTGCCCAAGTAGCGGACTCGCTTCCCCCGGTGCGGCAAATCACTCGGGGGCCACTGAATCATTGGTTCGGCTACTACGACAAACTTGAATTTGATCCAACCAATCGTTTTGTTTTGTCAGGTCAAGTGGCGTTTGAGCATCGCACCCCGCGTGCGGACGACACGATTCGCGTCGGCATGGTCGACACGGCGGACAATGACAAATGGATCCCGCTCGGTAAAAGTAGTGCGTGGGGATGGCAACAAGGTTGTATGTTGCAGTGGCGTCCGCAATCCGAGTCGGAAGTGGTTTGGAATGATCGCCAAGGCGACCAACATGTTTGCCGGGTGATGGATGTGAAGACCCAAAAGCTTCGCACATTGCCGCGACCCATCTATGCACTCAGCGGAGACGGGAAATGGGCGATTACGGCCGATTTTTCACGGATTCAGCGGATGCGTCCAGGCTACGGCTATGTCGGGTTGAATGATCCTTGTTCACAATTGCGAGCACCTGAGGACTCGGGCGTTTGGAAGATGAACATGGAAACGGGGGAGTCCGAGTTGATCTTTTCGCTCGCAGCTGCCGCTCGAATCGACCATCAAGGCAAGTCATTGGCCGACAAATGGAACTACTTTAATCATTTGCTTGTTAGCCCCGACAGTTCCCGATTCATTGTCTTGCATCGCTGGCGCGAGAGCACTGGTGATGGGCCGGATGCGGAGCCGGCCGGAAGATTCACGACGCGAATGTTTACCGTCGGCATGGACGGTAGCGACCCCTTCATTCTCGATCCATCGGGGGAAACGTCTCATTTTATTTGGCGGGATCCGTCGCATGTTTGTGCGTGGACGAAACCCACGGGCAAGCGGTCAGGGTTCTATCTGTTTCGCGATCAAAGCGACGAAGTTCAGACGGTGGGCGAAGGAGTGATGAAGCGAAATGGGCACAATACCTATGTGCCACATACGGACAATGAGTGGATTCTCAATGACACTTATCCGCAAAAAGGAGCCCGTACGCAGGATCCGTATTTGTATCACGTGCCTTCGAATCGTGTCGTTTCGCTCGGTCATTTTCATTCGCCGCCCGAATACACCGGCGAGTGGCGTTGTGATACGCATCCGCGAAACAGTAACGACGGAAAGTCGGTGGTGATCGATTCGCCGCACCACGAGGGACGGCAGTTGCATCTGATTGATATCAGCGAAATCGTGGCATGACCCTGCATCATTCCTCTAGTGGATCTTGTTAAATATCCACTATTTAAGGATTGATGGCGGAGGGATCTTTAGCAAGATCCACTACGGCGCGGGCGTCGGGTCTTGAAATTGAACTGGCGTAGTGACCATCGCGTTGCGCTGGTCCGTGACCGAGACGAACCAGGTATTGGCATCCTGGGGCGGTTTCGTGGCGATAATTGTTTCGTTATTGACTTTGGCGGGAGTGCTTTTCCATTTGCGTTTGGATCGAATCCCTGTGTCCGTGGTGTAGTGAAGGGTCGCTGATTTGAGCGGAGCTTGACTCTGATAACGGACGTGCATTTCGTTGCCATCGATGACCGGAATTTCAAGCGATGCCAGCGGCACGCCGCCGCGACAATGCGCATCGATGAACAAACCGATTTCTTGCGGAGCCCAGCCGGGCGGATGGCCATGCGGCATGTTGACTTCGATGCGCATTTGCTTTTCACCGGGAACAATCTGAAAGCTTTTTTGGTAACTGTCCAACGGGTAGTGAATGTCATTGGTGCCGTTGACAAACAGAATCGGGACGCGGCATTGACTTAGCACGCTGGAGGGATCGTAAGCCTTGATCCAAGCTTCGCGGCGCTCGTTCAGTTTGTCGATCGCAGGCTTTTGAACCGACTCGCCTTCGAATAAGAAACCGCAACCATAAACGGGAACGGCGGCGTTAAAGCGATCGTCAAGCGATGCAGCGAGACAGGTCGTGTAGCCGCCCCAACTGATTCCGGTCACCGCGGTTTGTTCGGCATCGACTTCGTCAAACGATCGGATCAGTGAATGAGCACGAAGCACGTTGGATGCCGCATGGAAGGGCCAGTCATCGGAAGCGTTGCCATCGATCGAATCAAACTTGGTGTCGTGTCCTTGATCGGGGCCGCCAAGCGGCAAACGCGTTCTTGTTTCGTGACCTGCGGTTTGATTGCGGATCGGGACTCCGGTTTTCGGATCGTAAATCGGATCAATCGGACGTGATCCAGCCAAGTCCATTGCAATTGCAGCATAGCCACGCTTGGCCCACAGCCAAGCCCACTCGGCGAACGCGGTTCCGCCGCCTCCGTGGATCAATACCACCGCGGGATAGGGACCGTCGTCGTTGCCCTCGCCGAGAGTGGATGGCGACGCATAAAAGGCAAACACTTCGGTCGGATGTCCTTGGTACGATTCTCCCTCGTAGATCAATTGGTGTACCGGCCCCGATTGGTCTTCCCACCGCATCTTGGGCACTTGCTTTGCCGCATTCACCATTGCATACAGCGGGTTGGTTGTGCGCGGGGAAGACGCGGTGGAGGGTTCTTGCGCCGTAAGCGGGACTGAGAGCCAGGCAGACATGGCAAGCGAGAATAAAGCTCGTTTCATCAGTGACAGCTTTCTTGAGCGAGTGGAGGGACTTGGTTGAAGTGGCTTGGGCGGGACGCTCACGCCGGGGTCAGGCTTTGCGGTCGGTTTTCACCACGCTCGCCGAACCGACTTGCATTGCCGGATACCGCACGCAAGGCACTGAGAGTGATGCGATAAATCGGATGAAGTCCAGACGGAAAGGGTTTAACGACAACGGGAAATGCGAAGGGGGTAAGGATACCAAAGGCACTGCGGGAACGGTTCTCGGAGACTTTGTTTTCCCTGGAGCCTTTGTCTTTCCACAAAAAAAACGAGGCTCCATGAGTGGAAGGGAGACAACCTTGCCATCTTAGGGGTCTGTTTTTGGCACGGGTTTCTGCGATGTTTGCGTTGCAGAACCTTTCGCTTTTACAGCACGCGGATGGTCTTCTTTCCATTGCGAGTCGTGGCTTTTGGAAGTGATCTTTGTATCGTTCGCAGACGTTGGTGTATTGTTCTCAAACGTGCTTTTGCCAGTAAACGTGACGCCGTAAGAAATGTTCTTCATTGGTTTTTGAGTTGTTCCAAAATCATTTCCACGAATGGTGGCATCACGCAATTCGCCCGTGGGATTAGTGCGAACTTTGACAAATTTGCCCAGTTGCGGATTATATAAAAATTGCATCTCGGGAAATATTCCCCGAACCCGAACTGAAATATCGCGAAAGGTACAGCCAATCACAGAGATGTTGCGATTTTCCAATTTTTCTTCGCCCGACAGGGTGAACATCGCGCCCCATGTGTCGGTGTTCATGTCACCAGCATGACGGCCGTCAAACTCGCAATTCACGAATGCGCCATCGCGCACAAACTGACCTTGGTTGGGTTCAATGTCTGAATGATACAAACCCCACAACGATCCGAAGCGGCAGCTGGAAATTAGAAAGTTTTCATCATTGCCAACCATCGAGATGAGATTGCGTCCGGCACGATCGAACTCGCAATCAAGCACACGCAGATTTTGCGAGCCGCGTGTGTATAAGCAATCGTAACGGCATTCTTTGGCACTGACATTGCTGATGACCACATCCTTGGCAATCATCGTTGGCGTGTTCCCCACGCGAATGATATGCGAAGTCCACGCCGAACCTCCCTTGCCAACTCCTCCTGTCCCCACTCTCCAAAACTCACCCGAAGATGCACTCTCGGGAGTTCCGTAAGCCGTGAAGTTATGCAGTTCCCCGCCCTCCATCTCAAACATAATCCCTTTGTTGGCAGCACGGAAAATCGTTTGCTGCCGATCTGCTCCGATGATTTTGACACCGGGCTTCACGGAAAGCCCACCCACACGATAGACGCCTGGTCCAAATATCAACGATCCACCATCCGGATTCTTTGCCAGATAATCGATCGCCGCCTGCACTGCCTCGCTGCTATCGGTTGTACTATCACCCACTGCATTTTCATCGGCTATTTTGAGCCGTGTCAAATCAACGCTGGCATCAATGAAAAGCGGCGCGGAATAGACCGTTTGGCCAAGGCATGTCACAGCCAGCAATGCAGTTACTCTTAGCGAATGCATCAGCGTCATCATTGTCAATCCTATCGTCATCTTTATGAATCCACCCGTAAAGAAGTTTCATCGGGTTTAAAATAAACAGCACGGCTGGGTCCGGTGCTGGAAATGGCCGTCGTTGAAATTCCGGCGTTGGACATGGTGGCTTGAGGTCCAGTGAGATCATTTTTGCCTGCGAACGCCTGCCGCCAGCGACGAGTGATCGAGCCGAGTGATCAAGCACTGCCCAGAGCGATCGAGCACTGCCCAGAGCGATCGGCTACTGCCGAGAGCGATCGGCTACTGCCCAGAGCAATCGGCTACTGCCCAGAGCCATCGGCCACAGCCCAGACAATCGGCCACGGCCAAAACGTGTGGCTTCGCCGCTCCGCTGTGGCACGCTCCGCATGGGCGCGATGCCACTTCGTTCGGGAATTCAGTCCCCTGTGTATCGTTCACGTCATTTCAACAAGGGAGCTATCATAGCAGATGAACAGCTCGTGAAGAATCAATCCTGTCTATGGAGAGTGAGCGTTTGCGGAGTCGCGCAGAGCGCTGGCAACCGCTTGTATCCCAATCGATTTCGCCTCGCTTCAGCCTGCTAAGCAGGTAGGCAGGAGTCTTTCGGTAGATTAGCCGTTTTGGCGTTAGCCACGGTTCAAGCGGTTCAACCGGGGCTAACGCCCAATGGCACTCACTTTGACGTTGGGTCTTCTGGATCGTTGGGTTTACTTTTCTTTTTTCGTTTCTGGAAGTGGGTGGTTTTGGGGCGGCGGGCGTAGGCTTCGCGTGGATAACTGCGGCCTGGGCGGTTGGGAAGCTTTTGCTGTGAGGCGTAGTGCAGCACGCGATCCAAACGTTCGATCCAACGACTGGGGGCACTGACTTCAACCCCCTGCAGCATGTGACGGTAGACAGACCACACGCCCGTAAAGCTTAATTCGCGTGGCTCACACTCGGCAATCACTGCGGCTTGGCGACGCAATTGGGTCGCTAAATTGTACGCTACCATCGACAAGGCGAACTCTTTGAGAAACATCTCCTTCGACTTCGCTCGGATCTCTTCGGTGCCGATCACCAGTTTGATGTTGCGGATGTCGACTTCGATATCGTTGCGTTTCCAGTACAGATCGCGCAGTTGCTTGGGCGTCGCATCGATATCCTCGACGAGGTAGAGGCTCTCTTCCCCGATCTTCAATTCATGGATCATCGCCGCTATGACACAGTCTGCTGGGAGGTCCGGATTGGTTACTCGTTCCTTGGCTGAAGGAGTCCAGGACACCCGGTAGCATTTCGAAGTGGTTGTCGAATGGATTAGCTCTGCCCGCTTCCGAATTCGATTGAATCGATCTTTCTTAAGCCGTAGAACAAAATTGTGTCCGTTCAAATGGGCGTGATAAGCAGTCGAAAATATTCCGTACCCAGCGTCGGCCATGATGATGGATTTAGCCGGGAGTCGCTTCATGAGAGTTTGAGCAAGCCGAGTTTCTGAGACGGCGTTTGGGCCATACATAGCTCCAATCTCTTCAGGCACTGCTGCACCGGAGCTAAGTTCATGTGCGAAAACCACATACGCAATTGGCCACACACTTTCGCCGTGTTGGTTGGAGGCGGGTGGGTAAGCGGCCTGAAGCTCGGCCACTGGAGCCAGTGTAAAGGTCGTTCCATCGATCAAGAACACACGCCGGTCACCCCATGTCGGCGCCGTCGAGTTAACGATCGACGACGCGACACGCTCTTGGAACCAATGAGCTGCCTTCAAGCTGAGCCGATGCCGTGCATCGCTGTAACTGCTGCTCTTCGTCGAAAGCGAACCCTCACGAAGTCGCTTGTTAGTCTTGAGTTCCGAGGGAGCCGTTTCGACAAAGTGGAGCACGGCATCTCGCAGACTCGCCTTGGGGTTAAGGCGTTGGAAGAGCATCAGCCACAGAACGACACTCGTTTTATAGACGGCCGCTGGCCCCAGCTCTTCAAACACATCGGCATCGCCGATGTCCGTCCACTGTTTGAGCAGTTCGAAAGCCGCACTAAGGTTCTGAGTTCTTGCATCGCTCGACATGGAATGGCTCTTTTTGGCAGTCAAAAGAAAACCAAACCGCTCGCGCAAATTCAGTGCCAATCACATGTGGTTGGGAGCATAATGTTCCTGGAATGTGAAAATGAGTGCCATTTGGCTAACGCCCAAGCGGCTAATAGGATTTCGCCCAATCATTCCTGCCTCACTGCTACCAGGCGAACAGACGCACCGGAAACGGGCGGCACGCCCAAAACGTTGAGTACACAAGCAACCATTGTGCGTTGAATAATGGTGCTTTGAAGATCTGCAGCTTATTTGGATCACCCAACGATGAGGAAGCCAAAGTCAAAACATCGATCGTAATTCAAAAATGCCTGTGTTTGCCCCGGGGGACCATTGTGGATGCGATCGAGATCAGGGGACAACTCCTCAACTTGTTAAATCGCACACCCTTCGCGGCTAAGGGCACGCAACGATTGCAGCAAATGTCGCAATGGAATTAGCACCGCTCACGCCCCAAAATCGATGGCTTACCACTCGATACGGAACTTGGCAGAAAATATGACGAAACCAAGTCAATGTAGAGCCTCGATACGTCTATGTGCAATGATTGCGGCAATAGTCTCGTTGTCCGCCGCGTTGGGCGTGATCGCACCGGCGGCAATGGCTGCTGAGCTACACGATACGATTGACCAACAGATTGCAAAGCGGGCGGGCGGCCCCGTTGCAGGTTTGGCAGGTGACGCGGAGTTTCTCAGGCGAATTTCAATTGATTTGACTGGCAAATTACCGACACCCACCGCAGCGAAGAAATTCTTTGCCGACCCCGACGCAGCGAAGCGAACCAAACTGATCGACCGACTGCTCGCTAGTGAGGACTTTCCCCGTCGCATGCAAGAGGCGTTCACATCGATGCTTCTAGAGCGGCGTAGCGATGCAAAGATTCCCGACGCCCAGTGGGAAGAGTATCTACGTGATTCCTTTGCCGCTAACAAACCGTGGGACCAACTCGTCAGCGAATTGTTGTTTGTCGACGAGGAAGACGAAGCGATTAAGCCGGCATCAAAGTTCTTCCTCGTGAGCGGTCGTAACGACGCGAATCTGAAGACCGAAGACGTCGCTCGATTGTTTCTTGGTCGCGACATTGCTTGCTCGCAGTGCCACGACCATCCCACGGTAAACGACTACACTCAAAGTGAATATTTCGGGCTGTTCACTTACCTGAAAGACAAGCCAGCCGAAGCAACGATTGAATTCGAGTCGGTTTTCATCTCGGGAAAGCATACAACCGGCCCGCGGCTGCCGGGCGGCGAAGAGTTAAAAATCCCCACCTTTGAGAAAGATCAACAGCAAGAAGCCGCCAAGTACCGTCCGCGAATGCTGCTTTCTCGCGACCTGCCCACCGCGGGCAACGAACCGTTCGTTCGCAATAGCGTCAACCGGTTGTGGTTTCTCATGATGGGACGTGGTTTGGTGCATCCGCTGGATCAGCACCATTACGACAATCCGCCTTCGCACCCCGAATTGCTCGACGCATTGTCCGCTGCGTTTGTCGCTCACAAGTTCGACATCAAGTGGCTGCTGCGCGAGATCGCCTTGAGCCAAAGTTATCAACGAAGTAGTCAACTGCCCGAGGGCGTCGCCTTGAAGGACGCCCCGCCGCAACTCTACCGCGTGGCGGTCCTTAAACCGCTGACTCCCGAGCAGATGTGTTGGTGCGTTCTCGGCGCGAGCGGCAATCTCGACAGGGTACTCAACACGCCTGCTCCTGAAAAATCAGAGTTCTCGCACTTCAGCTATATCAACGGTCTCATCGACCAATTTCCCGAGAACGTTCCCGAGGTGATGAAATTGTTCGTGGGCGTTTATGGCAATCCACCAGGCGAGCCCGAAGTCGACTTCACGCCGGCGATGGGGCACGCCTTGTTCTTAAAGAACGATCAAGGCGTACTCGAATGGTTGAAACCTCAGGCGGGCAACCTGGTGGAGCGGCTTGCAAAAATGAAAGATGCGGCCACCATTGCCGACGAACTTTACGTGAGCGTGTTAACGCGAATGCCAAGCGAGGAAGAAACCGCCGAAGTTGCCGCATACTTAGCTCAGTTCAAAGATCGCCGCAGCGAAGCACTGGGCGAGTTGGCGTGGGCGTTGCTTGCGTCGGCAGAATTTCGCATGAACCATTAAGCTGAGCCACTAAGCGTTGCGCGGAAAATAAGTGACGTGTTTCCCTGTAGCGGAAGTCGTCAAGACTTTTGTTTTTTTTCCAGTCAGGCCGAAACTCTTAACGCGTTTCGCTACGACAGTCATTGCTACGCAGAACTAAGCTAAGCGAGTCACCATGAGACACAACTACGCCTGCAACGGCGGCGGGCATGAATTCTCACGCCGTCAAATCTTGGGATCGTTCGCCGGGGCGGCCGCAGGCACCCTTGGGATGGGGACGCTGCTGCATCCTGCGCTGGCGGAAGAAATCAAATCGCAGGGCAAGCAAGTTCTGTTCATCTGGCTCGACGGCGGCATCAGTCAACTTGAAAGCTGGGATCCCAAACCGAACACCGAGTTTGGCGGCCCCTTTCGCTCGATTCCGACTTCGGTCCCAGGCGTGCACTTCAGCGAACTTGTTCCCGAAACTGCCAAGCGAATGGACAAACTGGCGGTCATTCGCAGCATGCACACCGTGGACCAGAACCATTCGACCGGCGTGCCCCGGGTGCAGCGTGGCGACCCCAAGAACCGCGGCGTCGACTATCCGTTTATCGGCTCGGCGTTATCGAAATTGATGAAACCGGTGGAGAACAATTTGCCGCCCTACATTCACATCAAACCCGGTCGTGGCGGCTACATGTACAAGGATGCTGGTTTTCTAGGGGCGAAGTACGGCGCGTTGGCTTTGGGCGACGGCAAACCACCGATTCATATTCATCGACCCCCTTCGATTGACGATGCGATTGACTCGGCCCGTGACGGCTTGCGCCGCAAAATGAACGAACGTTTTCGCAAACGCCGCACCAATTCGGAATTAGACGCCTACGAGTATTCCTATCAGGTCGCCGAGAAGTTGATGAAACGCAAGGAGTTGTTCGATGACTCGCTACTACCCGCCAAAGATGTTGAGCGTTACGGTTCGCATCCGCTGGGCCGGCACTTGTTGCAAGCACGTCGCTTGCTCGAGGCGGGCGTGCAGTTTGTCAAAGTGACGTCGTTCCACTGGGACACCCACGGCGACAATTTTAATATGCACTTAAATCTCGTGCCGCAAATCGACCGTCCGTTCGCAGCCATGATCGACGACCTCGAAGATCGAGGGATGTTGGATAACGTGTTGGTGGTGCTGATGTCCGAATTTGGCCGCACCCCGAAAATCAACACGCGGGTCGGTCGCGATCATTGGCCCGAAGCGTGGTCGCTCGTGCTGGCGGGTTGCGGCATCAAACGCGGTGTGGTCGTTGGTCAAACGACCGCCAACGGCGCCTGGGTCGATACCCAAGAGTACGATATTGGGCATTTGTTTCACACGATCTTCCACACCATGGGAATCGATGCCAACAAAACCGAGTATTTGCACAACGAACAACCGCTTCCGATCGCCCACGACGATCACCACAAAATTACCGAGGTGCTCGCATGATGGCTGAATCGAGCCTCCAATTCGATCCCACCAAAATCTGGGAATCACAGTCGTTTGAGCACGATCGTGTGTTGACGGTGTGCGCGTTTAGCCCTTGTGGAAAGTACGTCGTCGCCGGGGCGCGGCATGAAGATGTGCAACGTTGGCAACTCGAAAGCGGCGACCGCATGCCGTTGGTTGCACATCGTAGCTGGGTGATGGCGATGGCGTTTCATCCCGACAGCAAGCGATTGCTAACGGGCGACTACCACGGTGTGGTTCATTGCTGGAATTACGCCGACGCAAAACCAACGCCGTTGTGGACCATCCAAGACACCGGGCATGGGTGGGTTTGCGATTTGGCGATTGCTGCGGATGGTAAATATTTCGCAACCGCCGGCAACGATAAAATGGTGAAGTTGTGGTCGAGTGACGATGGAAAACCGGTTGCCGAATTTGCCGGTCACGAGCATCATGTTTTTAGTCTGGCCTTTGCTCCCGATAGTCAAACTTTCTATAGCGGCGATCTGCTGGGGATGGTTCATCAATGGAGTGTCGCAACCGGTAGTGTGCTTCGCACGCTGGACGCCAGTGCGCTGCACGAACGTAAGGAAAATTACCTTGCCGATGTCGGCGGTGTTCGTCGCATGGCGATCTCTCCCGACGGAAACTTGCTGGCGTGTAGTGGAATGACCGAAGCCAACGGCAACACGTTTTGCGTCGGCAAGGCGGCCGTGTTGGTTTTCGATTTGGCCACCGGGAAGCTCAAGCAGACGCTTCGTCCCAAGACAAAAATGGACGGCCCGCTCGAAGGGCTTTGCTTTCTACCGGACGGAACCATCGCCGCTCAGGGCCAACTGCTGCACAGCACGACCTCGATCGAATTCTGGAAGCCCGACACCGCAGAGCCCTTTCATGTTCTCAAAGCCCCCACCGGCTACAGTCTGCATCTGCATCCCGATCAACTTCGCCTCGCCTCCGCCTGCTACCAAGCGAACGGACGTACCGGCAACGGACGGCACACCGACAAAACGGAGTACACCAGCAACAACGGTGCGTTGAAGGTCTACAGCTTATTCGAACAACCAAACGATGAAAAAGCCAAAGGCAAATCATAAGCAGGTACGGCGAATAGAGGTCTTGTGGAATGAATTCCCCCAACCTGCATCGATCGAAATTCAATAACGCCTGCGTTTTACCGAGACAGCGACATTCGGTCCTGGAGCCTTTTCTTGGTTGGAGATTCCCTCACTCACGCCTCGGGTGACGATGCGAGACAAGTGATCCAGCCTCGATAATTCAAAAATTCAAAAATTCAAAAATTCAAAAGCCCTCAAAGTCCGAGGAGTATCCAGGAATCGCAGCCCCGATGTCGGTACAATCGTGAGGTCGTTTCTTTTCATGTGTATCGGCAAGAATGTGAGCGTCATGAACTACCCAACTCGACGGACGTTTCACGTTGTGATGATCGTGACCCTCGTGAGTACCGTGGTGTCGGTGCGCGGGGCGGCCGAGGAGGATTCGCCGACGGTTCTGAACATCGGTTCGCGGCGAGAACTGTTCGTCGATCGACACCTTGTCGGCGGGCTCAATGGAACATCGCTGAAATTGCACACGCCGCAGTTGGCGGCACCCGTCTCACCGGCTCGACCGCATGGTCACTATGCGACCGTGCTCAAGGACACGGACAAATTTCAGTTTTACTATCGTGGCGATACCAAGCCGGGTAACCACTGGAAGCAAGGATGGGAGCAGTATCATGAAGGCGAAGTGACGCTGTACGCCGAAAGCAAGGACGGCATCACTTGGACGTTACCGAAACTCAACATCTATGACGATCATCCGACCTTCCCGGCGGGCAACGTCGTGTTGATGGACGAGTTTCTGGTGACGCACAACTTCACACCGTTCATTGACACGCGGCCCGGAGTGCCGGCAGCCGAGCGATACAAAGGATTGGGCGGTTTGGCCTACCAACCTCACGCGGAGCATCTTGAGGTTCGGTTGCGCCGTGGCCCAGGCGGCCTAAAGGCGTATGTATCGCCCGATGGCATTCACTGGCGGCGACTGCGTGACGAGCCGGTCGTCCCCGAGGAGTGGGGCAAGTACTTTGATTCGCAAAACTACGCATTCTGGTCGGACTCGGAGCAGGCGTACGTTTGCTATTTTCGCCGCTTCATCAAGGGCTGCCGGGGGATCGCTCGAACCACGTCCCAGGATTTCCTGAACTGGACACCGTTCGTGGAAATGGAAGCGAATTTGCCGAATGAGCATCTCTACACGCCATGTACGCAGCCGTACTACCGGGCGCCCCACATTTACATCGCCCTCCCAACCCGGTTCATGGCAAATCGTGGCGCGGCGACCGACATTTTGATGATGAGCACGCGGGGAGGCGCGAAGTTTGATCGCGAGTTCACGCAATCGTTTATTCGTCCGGGGATCAGTAGCGCCGGGTGGGCGAACCGCGCGAATTACTCGGCGATCGGGATTCATGCGACGAGCCCGACGGAAATGTCGATGTTTTTGACCGGTGGTCGACGCTACACGCTGCGGATTGATGGTTTCGTCTCGGTCAATGCGCCATTGGCCACGGGCGAATTTATCACCAAAGTCTTGTCGTTCGAGGGTTCGGAACTGGAAATCAATTACTCGACCAGCGCGGCGGGTGAGCTACGCGTCGAGCTTCAAGACGCGGTCGGCAAACCACTCGACGGCTATTCGCTGGACGACTGCGAACCGATTTACGGGGACCATATTTCCCGCGTCGTCACCTGGAACGAGAGTGGCGATGTCAGTGCCTTGGTGGGGAAGCCGATACGAATCCGGTTCGAGATGTCGGATGCGGACTTGTACGCGTTGAAGTTCAACTAGGCGCAACTTCCGCAAACGGTCGAGTTGCAATTCGACGAACAACTCGCCTGGCAAGTACAGCAGATAGCTCGACCCCAGTTTGAGAATTCAGCAGGTGCTGCCCGCTTCGATTTTGCCCCTGGATCTCAGACCCCGCGGGCCGTCAATGTCATTGCCGGGGCTGATAAACCTCGCTGCCAAAGCCCAGGGAAACCTGACCACTGAATTCCCCAGTCGCATTGCGACGGTCCTGGATAGCTCCGCTGAACTTCGCTTCGAGCCTGCGGACGTAAAAACGCTCACCCGACGGAGTCGAGTGGTCTCGGCCATTTCGCTAGAGTTAGGCGGTAGATGCTGGCCGCGGTGCCGCGCGACTCGTGGCTGAAGACGCCGATGTTCAGCCCCGTGGAATGCGGCGTTAGCGACGGAAGCGACTGCGTGCATAATCGATGATCATCCACTGGATGACGACCAAGAGGAGTGGCGCCATAAAAAGGATGAACTGCGACGCTTCAGGTTTCTTGGCCCAGGCGGGGAAATTCGACTCCGCTGCGGTTAGCAACGCCATCACGAAAGAGGCGTTGAAAAATAACAGCACACACGTTACTGCGACGGAGCCCAGCGTTGCGGCGCATCCCAGCAACGAGGGGTTGGCGATTCGGCCCCTTGGATCGCGTGGATTCGAGGGCGGGTTGGGGGCTGCACTCACAAACTGGCTCGCAACGGTAGCACTTGGCTTAACAATAATGTCGCTACGAGTCCGGTCAGGGACAGCACGGCTAGCAACGGCGTCCAGCTGCGCAGCGACTCGCCTTCGGTCAGGCCCCCCATTTTAGTGAAGACCCAAAACCCGCTGTCGTTCATCCAGCTGCCCATCAACGAACCGGCGCCGACTGCGGTGGCGATGTAGACCATATTGTACTCTGGCTTCGCATCGCCGATGATCGCCGACATCATGCCGGCACCAATGATCATCGCTACGGTGCTGCTGCCCTGAGCGATTTTCAATACCGCAGCGATGCTCCATCCCAAGACAATCAACGCCATTCCGGCGCCGCCTTGGTTTTCGAACGCTTGTTGGATCGTGTCGCTAATGTTGGTAGCGGTCAACATCGATCCGAACGCACCCCCGGCTGCGGTGATCAGGATGATCACGCCGCCACTCATCAGCGATTCTTCTACGTCGGCGGCCAGCTCTCGCCATGACAGGGTACGTACGATTTTCAGCGTCAACATTGCGCAGATCGCCGCCAACATCAAGGCAAAGTTCGGGTTGCTCCAGAGCGTCAATGAACTTGCAAATTGACGTTTCGGGGTGTCCCATTCGTGCTTCTTAATCAGCTCAGGAAAGGCGTCTTCGAGCAGGGCGCGATTCATTCGCCGACGATCCACCGGTTTCATTCGCAATTGGTTGGCGTTGATATGGGTTTTAGCCACGTCCGACAACGCGACGCCGAGAAACGCTTCCTCGGAATAGATGTCGGCGTCCAGGAGCACTTCATTGAGCAGTTCCACCACCTCGATTTTTGCCGCATCGCTCATCGCCGGTTGGGTTAACCGTTCCGCTTCGGTTTCATTGAGCGTTCCGCTGGCGAGGATACGACCGGCCGGCGAGTTGGGGGCCGCGTTTGATAATTCGTTGGCGAGGGCGTCGAAGTTTTGGATGTCGGTGATGCTGAGCAGCGCGCGGTCTTCGCGATCGGCGACCGTGGTGGCTAAGGTCCCGGCGCCGATCAAAACGACCGGTAACAAGACCGGCAGCAGGGCAATCCACAGCGAGGGCAATTGGTCATCGAGCAGCGGTTTGTGCTTGTTTTCGTTGGCGCTCAAGGGACGCATGACCACCGGCGTTTTGTTGTCGACGACGATTGAAAAAATCAGCCCCACGATCGCTGCAGGAATGGCAACCAAGGTGCCCACCAGCATCATCATGCCAATGTCGACGCCCAGGATGGAGGAGACGAGCAATGGCCCCGGGGTGGGAGGGACAAGCGTGTGAGTGATTGCCCCGCCGGTGGCAATTGCCATCAAGTAACGAAGGTAGTTTTTGTTGGTGCGGCGGTGCAAACTTCGAGCGAGGGGCACGAGCAGATAAAAGACCGTGTCAAAGAAGACGGGGACGGCGAGCACAAATCCGCTCACCATCAATCCCAGCGACGCTTTCTTTTCGCCGGTGACATGGACGGCACTGCGGACGATGCGGTCGGCCGCGCCGCTGTCGAGCATGCACTTGCCAATGATCGCTGCCATTGCGATCACAATGCCAATGCTTCCCGCCGAGCTTCCAAATGCGGAAACGACGGCATCCATGCGAGCTCCCGCTGATCCCTCCCCGTTTATCCCGACCAACAAACTGACGATCAGCGCGGAAAGGATCAGGGCCAGAAACGCATTGAGTTTTAGCCCGATGATCATCCCCAAGACCGAGAAAATCCCCACCGCTAGAACGATCACGGGAGTCGGGTCCAATCCCGTCGCGGTGCTCAAGTCGGCGGACGAGGGGATCGATTCGGCGTTGGCAACCTCTTCGGCGATTGGCACGGCTTGAGCGATTGCCGCGTGCGAAAAGAGGCCATTTGAAACGAAGCAAAGTGCCAACGCGATGAGCAACAATAAAGGGGGAAAGCGTAGGGGGCGCGTCATGCGGTAGCCGTGAAGAAAGAAAGAGGTCGAGAAGCAGGAAGTAAAACAGACCGTAATTCTAGTCTGTTTTTCATGGCTCGTGGGGTGGGGTTGGGGGTGAGGTTGGAGGGCCGAAGGGGACGCGGAAAATGGTTCGACCGCATCGCAAACCGCCGCTGGTCGGCACCTCCGCCGGCTGCGAATGACGGCAAGTGTCGTTCGATCCAGCCTAAGAGCATCTTGGAAATGGGGGTGGGAACCGGCCCTGCGACCGATCTAAGAATGCCCTAGCCCGTGATCGGAGGTTTTCCCGAGAAACGTCATTTTTTGGGGGGTGACGCTCGATCGCCTCCGCCATCCAACGCAATGCGGGACCTCAAAGGCGAAGTGCATCTGTAAACGCGGCAACCGCATGCCGCCTCGTCAAAACCGACCTGGACGCTCTATGATGTGGGTCTTGGAATAACCTTCTTGAATCCCACAAGCGATGAAGTGAAACCGATGACCCAGTACCGTACCGAACACGATTCCATGGGCGACGTCCAAGTGCCCGCCGACGCCTATTATGGAGCTCAGACTCAACGCGCCGTTGAAAATTTTCCGATCAGCGGTTGGCCATTGATGCCGTCGATGATCTCGGCGATGGGATTGGTCAAGTACGCGTGTGGAGTTGCCAACCGCGATCTTGGGAAATTGACGGGCAGCGGGAAAAATCCACTCTCGGATGCGCAAGTCGAGGCGATGTTGCAAGCGGCACAAGAGATTGCCGATGGACAATTCGCAGATCAGTTTCCAATCGACGTTTTTCAAACGGGATCGGGAACCAGCAGCAACATGAACCTCAACGAGGTGATCAGCAGTCGTGCGACCGAGATCGCCGGTGGGGATCGTCTGGGCACCGAAAAATTGATCCACCCCAATGATCATGTGAACATGGGGCAGAGCACTAACGATACCTTCCCTACCGCGATCCACGTGGCGACGGCGATCCAGATTCAAACCAAATTGCTTCCCGCGCTTCGCAAAATGCACGCCTCGCTTGCGGACAAGGCGAAGCAGTGGGACAAGATCATCAAGATTGGTCGCACCCATTTGATGGACGCCACACCGTTGCGTTTGGGGCAAGAGTTTGGCGGGTTTGCTCGTCAATTGGAATTGTCGATTTCGCGAGCCGAAGCGGCGCGTGACGCAGTGTTGGAATTGGCGGTCGGTGGCACCGCAGTCGGCAGCGGCATCAACACTCACCCCGAATTTGGTTCGCGTGTTGCACAGGAGTTGGCGTCGAAAACCGGTGTGGCGTTTGTCGAAGCGGTAAATCATTTCGAAGCCAATGCGACACGCGATGCGTTGGTCCATTCCCACGGTGAATTGAAGTGCATTGCCCAGACCTTGTTCAACGTGGCGAACAGCATTCGTTGGCTTGGTAGCGGACCACGATGTGGATTTTTCGAAGTGCAATTGCCCAGCCGCCAACCGGGCAGTTCGATCATGCCGGGTAAAGTGAATCCGGTGATGTGTGAGTCGATGATGCAGTTAACGGCGCGAGTCATGGGCAATGACACTTGCATGACGTTTAGCGGTGCCGCGGGTGGCAATTTTCAATTGAACATCATGATGCCCGTGATGGCGCATTCGATCTTGGAATCGATTCACTTGTTGTCCAGCGGAAGTGAAGCGTTCATCGAATTTTGTCTCGATGGGATGGAAGCCAATGTCGAAGCGTGTGAAGCGTCGGTCGAGAAAAGCTTGTCGATGTGCACCAGTTTGAACCCGTTGATTGGCTACGAGCAAGCCGCGAAACTTGCCAAAGAAGCTTTTGCTTCGGGGCAAACGATTCGCGAATTGTGTCGTGAAAAGGGCATTTTGCCCGAAGACACCCTGACCGAAGCACTCGATCCATGGAAGATGACCGAACCGCAGGCGTGATTGACGTTCTGCTATGCTGTTGGTGAACCGAAACTCGTTCTGAACTTTGCTCACGGTCGTTGCCCACATGCTCCAGGTTCAATCGCTCGTTAAATCCTTCTCGCTCGATTCCGGGGAGGTGCGCGCGGTCGACGATTTGTCGTTTTCGGTTTCCGAAAAAGTGGTCTACGGCTTGCTCGGGCCTAACGGAGCGGGCAAGACGACGACCTTGCGAATCATTCTCGGTTTACTTGAACCCGACCACGGCTACACGGCGGTTGATGGGATTCACACGACGGTGGATCCGATCGCGGTGAAGTCGCGATTGGGGTTCGTTTCTTCCAACGACGGTGTTTATCCGTGGTTGAGTGTTCGCGAAATGCTGTTGTACTTTGGCGATCTTTACGCCGTCGATCCCGATCTCGCCGCAACGCGTGCGGAAGAGCTTGCGGCGTTAATGGGGATCGAGCATTTACTCGATCGCCGCGCTGGGACGCTCAGCACCGGACAACGACAACGCGTCACCCTCGTTCGTGGTTTGATCCACGATCCGCCCGTCATGTTGTTGGATGAACCGACGCGTGGTTTGGATGTGGTTGGGGTGCAGACGATTTTTGAATACATCGGACATTTGCGTGAAGCGGGCAAGGCGGTTGTCGTGTGCACGCATCGTTTGGACGAAGCCGAGCGGTTGTGCGACCGATTTGGTTTGTTGCATCAAGGCCGATTGGAATACGAAGGTGATTTGACGGAGCTTCGGCAAGCGACCGGTCGTGATCATCTTGTGGATATGTTTGTGGACTTGATGAATAGCGAGGCGGCATGAGTGGAGTGCTGATGCGCAGCCGAATTTTTCGGCTTTGCCAAAAAGAACTGCGTGAAACGATCCGTGATCGGCGGACCGTGATGACGCTGTTAATCATGCCGCTGCTTCTCTATCCGCTTCTGAGCATGGCTTTGAATCGGTTTCTGCTGACCTCCGGAGCCAGTCCGACAAATGTTTTTGTCATCGGCGTGGCCACGCAGAAGGAGGGGGAATTGCTGAGGTCGTTTTTGGACGATCCGCAAAGCCAACCCCCTAGCTCTATCGCCGAGTCGAGTGGAGGAGGCATCGCTGAGTTTGACATCCGGTTGACGGAGAACGGAGATGCCGTAGAGGCGTTGAACGCAAATCGATGTGATGTCGCAGTGCAAATTGAGTTTGCCGAAACGCCGCATTTCACGATCACGTCGTTTCGCGGTGACGCCGGCAGCCAAAATGCACGTCGCGTGCTGGTCGAACGTTTGCAGTGGCTACGTTCCAATTTTGCACAGCAAGTTGCTGAGGTGGTGGCGTCTGATTACCGTCCTCCGGCGGAGGTGAGCGTTGCTGAGATTGGTCAACAGGGCGAGATGCCGCTGTTGGCAACGATCGTGCCGTTGGTGTTGGTGTTGATGACGATCACGGGGGCGGTTTACCCCGCGATCGATTTAACCGCAGGGGAGCGAGAACGCGGTACGATGGAATCGTTGATGGCGTCGCCGGTGCCTCGCTTTTACGTGTTGTTTGCCAAATACATCGCGGTAGTGATCGTTGCGTTGTTAACGGCCATGGTGAATCTGTTGGCGATGTTTACGACGCTGTGGTTGTCCGGGATGTTGCAGTTCTTGACGGGCGACAACGCATTTCCTTGGATTGCCGTGCTGCAAATTCTAGGGCTGTTGATTCTGTTTAGCGGTTTCTTTTCCGCATTGTTGCTCTGTTTGACGAGCTTTGCCAAATCATTCAAAGAGGCTCAAGCCTATTTGATTCCGGTGATGTTGTTGGCGCTCGCGCCAGGCATGTTGTCGTTGATGCCGGGCGTCGAGTTGAGCGGGCCATTGGCGATCGCACCGTTGATCAGCATCGTGTTGTTAGCTCGCGATCTGCTCGCAGGAGCTTTCAATCCGGTGGGCGCCTTGGCGGCGGTGCTTAGCACGATGGGGTATGCCGCCGCGGCGTTGGCGGTCGCCTCGCGATTGTTTGGCAATGATGCGGTCACGCGCACGAGTGAACAATCGATTGGCTCGTTTTTTCATCGTCCGCAAAAAGTGACTCCGGTTCCGAGTGTCCAATCGGCGGCGTTGATGTTGGCGTTATTGGTGCCGATTTATTTCATGGGATCCAACGGTCTGATGCGGTTTGTCCAAGCGTTTGGGGACCAGGTTTCGATGTCGGCAAAGTTTGCGCTCAATATCATGACGCTGCTGTTGACGTTCGGGTTGGTGCCGTTGGTCGCAACGTGGCTGGGGCGACATCGCTACCGCACGACGTTTCGACTTCGCATGCCGCCGATGTTTTGTTTCGTTGGGGTGGTGTTGATTGGGTTCGGGGCCTGGGCTCTGGCTCATGAATCGTTTGTCGTCGCCAAGTCGTTTGGGATCGGAGGCTTAAGCGACGAGCGGATCACGGAGGTGCTTGGACAATTGGCGGCCATCAAACAGGTGCCGGTAGGGTTGTTGTTGTTGACGTTTGCCGTCGCCCCGGCGGTGATTGAAGAGTTGTGCTTTCGCGGTTTTCTGTTCTCCTCGTTTTCTCGTGTGATGTCCCCTGTGCAAACCATCGTGCTCACTTCGGTGTTGTTTGGTTTGTTTCATGTGTTGACGGGCAATGCACTGTTGATCGAGCGGTTCATTCCAACGACGTTGTTGGGATTGATGCTGGGTTGGATCGCGTATCGAACGGGCAGCGTTGTGCCGGGGATGGTGATGCATTTCGTTCACAACGGATGGCTTTCGTTGTTCGGACGCTACAGTGAACAATTTGATTTCCTGGGCAGCGCCGTTGACAATCAGCAAGCTCATTTACCGTGGCTGTGGATCGTGGGGTTCACTGCGGTTGGTGCGCTGGGTGCGTTGATTGTGTGGTGGAGTACGCGCGCGTCCGATATCGTTGATCGCTCCGCGATCCATCCGCAAGCTTGATGTAGAAAAGAGTCGAAGCAATGCGTTGTTTTGGAAGTTGCGTTGTTGCCGTTCTTGCCTGCTAAATTATAACCCGACGCGTCAGCGAGGGACCGAGTCACGAGTGATATTCCCTCGCTTACACTTCGGGTTATGAAAACGTGTCACTTCCAAAGGCGTTGCCTGAGGATGTCATAGGATTGTCCCGCTAGGGCGAAACGCAAAGATCGCGGAGCGATCAGCGACGCTTGGCGATCACGCCGACGCGGATGTCACAGACGTTGGTGCCGGTTGGGCCAGATTGGATTAGACCGCCGGTTTGCGCAAAGAAATGATAGGCATCGTTGCGTCGCAAAAAATCGGCGATGTCGAGTTGTTTTTCGCTGGCGATGCGATGCACGCTCGCGTCCAATATCGCACCGGCAGCATCGGTGGGGCCATCTTCGCCGTCGGTGCCGCCGGATAATAAGGCAATTTGGCTCCACTCTTCTGGCGTTAAATCGCAGTCCAAGAGGGTTTGATAGGCGGCCAGGACAAGTTGTTGATTGCGGCCGCCGAGTCCGCGGATCTCCGCGGGCGCGAGCGTGACGACCGGTTCGCCACCGGTGATCAAACAATTCGATCGATGCTCGTCGTCGCTGCGAAGCATCGCCACCAACATCTCGGCAAACTCGCGTCCCACCGTTTCGGCGGACGGTTCGGCGGTTTTGGCTGAGTGCATGATATGGTTGTAGCCGAGCCGCTCGGCAACGATCCCGGCTTCATCGACCGCCAGTGCATTGTTGCCGATGATGCAGGTCGTGGCGGTCGTTGTGGGAGGCGGATTCGTGACGGGGGCGGAATTCAGGGCGTCGTAGACCGATGCGGGCAAGTTTCGCTGGGGATCGAATTTCGCCAGTACATCCAACGCGTCCGTGTTGCTCGACGTGTCCTCCACCGTGGGTCCCGAAGCGATCAAGTCGATGGGATCGCCGAGCACATCGGATAGGATCAAGGTGATCAATTGCTTGGCGCGACACGCACGCAGCAATCCGCCTCCTTTGACATCGCTGAGATGTTTGCGAACGGTATTCAGCTCGGTGATGTCCGCGCCGGACGCACTGAGATGCCGGATCACCGCGAGTTTGTCCTCGAGGGTGACACCGGAGATCGGCGCGGGAAGCAACGCGCTGCCTCCGCCGGAAATCAACGCGATGCAGAGGTCACGCGGGTTCGCAGCGCGGACGAGTCGCAAGATTTGTTCGGTTCCGTAAACGCCGTCGGAGGTTGGTTCGTTCACTGACGCCGGACGAGCGGGATGAATATGGATATGGCGAAGTACTTCGGATCCCTCTGCGGGGACGGTGCCTTCAGGTACATTGATCCAGCCCTCGATGGGCAACCGATCGCCGATCGCTGCGGTCAACCCCGTGGCCATTGCGGTGGCTGCTTTGCCCGCACCGACAACAACGATGCGGTCGAAATCGGCGAGCGAGAAAACATGATCGGCGATGCAAAGTTGATCGTATTCGACTTGGATTTGCGAGACGACGAGCTCATGGGCACGGACGGAATCGACCCCGGCGTTCCAGATCGAAAGGGCGTCTTGTCGCAGACTTGGCATCGATTCTTGTCTCCCTAGGTCCATTGTTCTTAGATGACTGTTACAACTTGTAGACTATGACGCAACCAACTGAGAATCCCGACCGTGACGTTTTGGCTTCGGAATACTTCGATCTGATTCCGTTCCAACCGTATCCCGTCCAAGAAGAAGCCTTGCTGGCGTTTTTTACGAACGAGCAAGGAGTGCTGGTGTGTGCCCCCACCGGGACGGGGAAAACGCTGATCGCCGAGGCTGCGGTGTATGAAGCGTTGCGGACCGGCAAACGAATGTACTACACCACGCCGCTGATCGCACTGACGGACCAAAAATTGGTCGAGCTTCGCGAGTCGGCCGTCCGCTGGGGATTTTCTGCGGACCAAGTCGGTTTGGTGACCGGCAATCGGACCGCCAACCCCGACGCCCCCGTGTTGGTGGTCGTCGCTGAAATTTTGCTCAATCGGTTACTCAATCCTGAGTCGTTTGATTTTGACAATGTTTCGTCGGTCGTGATGGATGAATTTCATTACTTCAACGATCCCGAACGTGGCATTGTTTGGGAGTTGACGCTCGGATTGCTGCCGGCACATATCCGCACAATGCTATTGAGTGCGACGGTGGGCAACGCCCTCGATTTCACCTCGTGGTTGTATCGATCGCACCAACGGCGGTTGCAATTGGTCTCGGGAACCGAACGCAAAGTGCCACTACAATTCGAGTGGGTTGAAGACGACATTCTGGCCGACTTTGCCGAAAAAATCGCCGCCGGAGACGAGGTCACGCGACGGACACCGTCGCTGCTGTTCTGTTTCAGCCGCTCGCAATGCTGGACCACCGCGGAACTGTTGAAAGGCAAAAGTTTAATCGACAAGACACGCCAAGCCGAATTGGCGGACTATTTGAACGCAGCCGATATGAGCGAAGGTGCGGGGCCAAAGCTGAAGGCGATCCTGATGCGCGGCGTCGGTGTGCATCATGCGGGCGTGCTGCCGCGTTATCGGCGGATTGTTGAAGAGTTGTTCCAGCGGAAATTGTTGAGTTTTTGTGTGTGCACCGAAACGCTCGCCGCCGGCATCAATCTGCCCGCGCGAAGTGTGGTGTTACCCAGTTTGCTGAAAGGCCCGAAGGACAAAAAGAAACTGGTCGATCCCTCGTCGGCGCAACAGATCTTTGGGCGCGCCGGGCGGCCTCAGTTCGACGACCGCGGCTATGTCTTTTCGTTGGCCCACGAAGACGACGTCAAAATCAATCGTTGGCGAGAAAAGTACGATTCGATTCCTGAGGACACCAAAGATCCGGGATTGATGAAGGCCAAAAAACAGCTCAAGAAAAAAATGCCCAAGCGGCGGAGTGGCGAATCGTATTGGACGGCGTTGCAATTTGAACAGTTGCAGCAAGCGGCCGCCGCGAATCTGTCCAGCCGAGGACGATTACCGTGGCGATTGCTCGCTTACTTGTTGGGTGAGAACGCCGAAGTGCAACCGATTCGCGATTTGGTCGGACGTCGCTTGTTGCCGCCCAAAGGCATCGAAGAGGCTCAGCGCGATTTGAATCGGATGCTGATCACGTTGTGGACGGCCGGTTACATCGAACTTGATCCCAAGCCGCGAGCGGCTTCGCCCAAACTGATCAAGAAATCGAAAGACGATGAGCCGGCGGTCAAAGCGACCGAAGGTTTGTTTGGCAATTTGCTGGATCAAATGCGGAGCGATGACGAGACCCAAAAGGCGAACGAAGAAGAGGACAACCAAGATCCGGCTTTGATCGAAAGTCGTGGCTACGAGGTCGACGACTATCGACCGACGCTAGCGAAGCCGACCGACCGATTGGAACGCTTGGTGCATTTGAAAAGCATCAATCCGTTGTTTGGCGTTTACTTGGCCGACCAATTGGCGATCGCCGATCCGCAAGAACGAATCGCGGTGCTGGAAAGCGTTTTGGAGGTTCCTGGTTCGGTGGCTCGCTATGTGCGAATGCCTTCGTACGATGACATGCCCGCCGGCACGCTGGCAACGACGCGGTTGGATTCTCAATTGTTGACGATGGGGCTGGCGACGGCCGAGGAACTCGGGGCCAAGGGAGATGACGAAGAGGAAGAGGTGCGTGATCGCGGCTTCGGTCGTGTGATGTTTGACGAACCGCGGGTGTGGCCGTTGACGATTGGCGAAAAACTATTGCGGTTGTTTCGCGAAGAGTTTCCACGCGTGCACAACGTCAACGTACGTCCCGTTTGGATTGTCGGCGAGTTGCTCGAGTTTGGTGGCGATTTCAACAAGTACGTCACCGCGCGAAAGTTGCAAAAGGAAGAGGGGATCCTGTTTCGCCATTGTTTGCGGATGATTCTGTTGTTGGATGAGATGGCCAATGTTCCTCCGCTTGAATCGACCGTCGAGACCTGGGAAGATCCGCTCGACGATCTTGCGGATCTGTTGACCGAATCGTGTCGCAAGATCGACCCGCAGAGTACCGATGAAATTTTGTCGGACAGCAAAACACCGGTTGATGATTTGGTCGGACTCGGACGCCGCAACTCTTAGCGTCGTCATCGATTTGCCTTTCACGCTAGAGCTGCCGATGCCACTTCAATCGGCTCGGAAATTTATGGACTATCGATCAATTATGAACGGCCGGCGAAAAGGTCCGTTGGCCGCTGCGATGCGGGGTGGACTTTGGGTTGCCAGCCGAGCGTATGCCGTCGGCGTTTGGAAACGCAACCGTGGTTACGACGCCGGACAAGGGGTCGTGCAATGTGATGTGCCGGTAATCAGCGTGGGCAACTTGACCACCGGCGGAACCGGAAAGACACCGGTCGTTTGTTTCTTGGCAAAATGGTTTCGCAGCCAAGGCATCCGCGTAGGCATCGTCAGCCGCGGATATGGTCGCGGCGATGCCGATGCCAACGACGAGGCCCTTGAGCTGTATGCTCGGCTGCCGGATGTGCCTCACGTGCAAGATCCCGATCGTGTGGCCGCAGCAACGATCGCGGTCGACGAATTGGAAGTCCAACTGATTTTGATGGACGATGGGTTCCAGCACCGTCGCTTGCATCGCGATTTGGATTTGGTGGTGGTTGATGCGACGGAGCCGTTTGGGTTTGGGCATTTGTTGCCACGCGGTCTATTGCGAGAACCGATTTCGAGCCTCGCGCGTGCCGACCTCGTCATCCTCAGCCGCTGTGATGCCGTCGCTGAGGATCGGCTGCGGTCGATTGAGCAGCAAATCGAGCGGGCTAACGCAGGGCTAGCGGTCGTGCGAAGTGCACACGTCCCGACCGCGTTGTTGGAGTACCCCAGCCTAGAAGTTCCGATCGAGGCGTTAGAAGGGTGCAACATCGCCGTCGTCTCTGCGATCGGAAATCCCGATGCCTTTCGAGAAACGTTGGTGCGATGTGGAGCAACGATCGTCGACTCGCGTGATTTGCCTGATCACGATCCTTATGCTCCTGAGACCGTCGAGTCGTTGCGGACTTGGATTCGATCGTTGGGCGATTCGATTGCAATGGTCGTTTGCACTCACAAGGATCTAGTGAAGCTTTGCACCGATTCGCTTGGGGGCATTCGCTTAGCCGCATTGCTTGTCGAGCTCCGTTTGCAGCACCGCGATCAAGCTGATCTTGGCATAACGGAGGAGGACCCGAGGAGGAACCCGTTGACGGGGCTGCTTGAGAACATCGCGCAGCGGGTTCAACAAGACAGCGAAGGGGTCGAAGAGAAGGGATCTTGAACGTCTCTTCCGTGCGAAGAGACGTTCAGTTTGATCCGCAAAATCGAAGGAATCAATGCCTTCGCTTATTCAGTGGCAGGTGCTGCTTCTTCAGCTGCAGGGGTTTCAACAACCGCTGCTGGAGTTTCAGCAGCTGCAGTGGTGTTCGAATCAGCGGCATCTACTTCAACGGTTTCGTCGACGACGACTTCAGGTGGGGCAGGCGGCTTGCAGCCAACGGAGACAACCATCAATGCAGCAGCCAAAAAGGTGGGGACGATCATTCGGAGAGTGGGCACTGAAAAAATCCTCAGTCTAAGAAAGGGGGGAAAGCGTTCGCACGAAAAATACGGGATTCGCCATGCAATGGCTTTCGTGAGAACGCAAAGGCCGTCATCGACCTTTGTTCTTCTATAGTGGACTCAGTTTTCTTCAAATTTGAAGGGGATGAGCGCAATAATCCTCCAATTCCTCACTAAAAATCAGGGACTCGGGTCAGTTTTAACGGTGAGGCTGAATTCATTTACGGTGAAAATCCGATTCCCCAAGGGAGCCCTGCTCGGGTTCGTCCCCCCGTTTGAACCCTTGTTTTTGGTCGAAGCGATTCTTATGAATACTCGTCACCTGATTCCCCTTTCGCTCGCTATCGCCGCCATTTGGGGCGTGCTTTCCCAGCCGTCCTGGGCCCAGGAGGCTGAAACCCACGCGGAAGCCCAGGCCGAAGGTGAACACTCGTCACTCTTTGCGTCCACGGCGTCGCCCTCGGATTCCACCAGTCTCTCGCTGAGGCACGAGCGAACCCGGACGGCTGCGGAGATTCGGCAGGCTCGAGCACAGTATCGTTCCCAGCAGCGGATTGCTCGTATGGAGTACAATTTGTGGATCGGTCACGATCCGCTGCGACCAAATTGGAGTGCCACTCCAATGACCTCCAGCCGCTATGCGCCGCGACGCACTTATTACGTCCCTGTCTACGTTCATCACTAAGACGCCTCCGTTTTCTCCGAAAAACATCACCCGGCGCGTCCGCGACGGACCGCGTGAAGTCAGCATCGAGCGTCGTCCCCCCGCTAACGCTTCGATGCAGCAACGGCAGTGCGACGAAGTGCCACACATGCAGCGCATCTAAGTGATCGAATTTCTTTTCAGAATTCTCTTCAGTTTGCGCGAGGGATCGTCCGATGAGTGTATTGGGAGCGGAGTGACGATGTGCGGCACCGCCTGCGCCGAGATCTGTCGTGAAACTCGCTCCATCATTTTCTCTCCTGTTGATGCTCGTCACAGGACTGGGTTCGCTAGGCTGTTCGCTTGTACCGGATACTCGCCAGCGTGAATCGCTGCACAACCCGTTTCCACAGATGAAACGCGTCGCCGTGCTGCCGTTCTTTAACCAGAGCAATGAACCGACGCTCGACACGGGGTTGGTATCGGAAAGCTATTACGCGGCGTTGCAAGCGGTCCCTGGTTTTGAAGTCATGCCCATCGGCGTCACCCGAGCTCAGTGGCTGCAATATTCGGCAACTTACGGCGAGCCAACGACGGGGGCGGATTTCCAGCGGCTGGCCAAAAAGATGGGCGTAGAAGCGATTGTCGTCGGATCGGTCACCGATTTTCAGTCCTACTATCCGCCGCGGATGGCGATGACGGTTCACTGGTACGCGGCCAACGAAGGCTTCCATCCGGTCCCCGCTGGCTACGGATTGCCATGGGGAACCGACAAAGAAAAACAGATTCCGCGACGGATCGTTCGCGAAGCGGAATTTGAACTTGCCCGCAGCCAGCTGGAAACGCAATCGCCACTTGCCTCGGATGAGCCCGCTGCGGTTGCCGGGAACAAGCTGCACCGTGTCTCTGGGGAGCTGCCCATGGACGTGAACCAACTTCGTCCGCCAACAACGACGGAGCTCGGTTTGCCGCCGGACACGTACGCCGATGTCGGACCGCCAGGATTGGGCGAGGATCAATATGTAGAGAGTCAAAGCGGAGGACCGTCGTTGGCCGACGAGGTCGGATTGGGAGTGTTCCGCGACGCATCGCCGGAGGCCCCGCTACCGCAGAATTGGCCGGACCCGACGGACTTGATTCCCGATCCCCCCTCCCCTGTGCGGCCGACGACCTTGGTCAATCATGATCCCGTGCTCTCCCACACACGGATCTACCGAGGAGATGACTCTTATTTCACAAATCGACTCGCTGACTACGTTGAAACGGGCGATGATGCGCGTTCGGGAGGATGGCAGGGTTATTTAAAACGTAGCGATGATTTCATTCGTTTCTGTTGTCACGTCCACATATCCGAAATGCTCGAATCCCGGGGTGGAAGTGACACAAGGGACCTCATCTTGCGGTGGCCGCTCAGCCGATACTGAAGTCCAGGTAAGCCGGGTAAACCCGGCTGTTTGGCAACAGCGTTGTGACTAGCAAATGGACACTTGCATCAAATGGATCAGGAAATCAATGTTTTAGCGCTGGTCAAGGGCGAAGAGCGGTTCATCTTCTTGTTCGATGATGTCAACCGTGATGAGACGCTGCGTCAATTAGCGCGTTTCGCTGCCGACCCGGACCTCGAGTTTTCATGGTATGACGCGGCGATGCTGAGCCGCAAAATCCGTGATGCCGTGCCAACCGAAGATGACATGCTGGCTAGCGAAGAGTTTGACAGTTTGTCGATCGACGACTTCCACTAAGTCGCCGTCAACCGAGTCAAGCGTGATCATCCCTCGCGGACGCGTTGTGAAGTTGCGGACGCGTTGTGAAGTTGCGCCATTGCTGTTTTTTCCAGCAAATCATCACCCGAAGCGTAATCGAGGGACTGAACCAAGATCGATTTTCCCTCGCTTACGCTTTGGGTTGTGAAAACTCGCACCGTTCAAAACTAACGCCTCCGGTGAAGATGCATCCAGCGGACGCTGGCACGTTGCGGCTGGTGAAATCAACACACCACCAGTCGATTGGCTACGGCGTGTAAAGACGTTCGAAATACGCCGGACGGTTCCACGCCGTCCCGCAAAAATAGGCAGCACGACAGACCGCCAAATGTCACTGCGACTTTCGCTACGCTCGAGCCCCCACTGCACTCCATGCAAAGCGCGATCACTCAATTTTTGAAATACTTGGCGACCGAACGCAACGCGTCGGATCTGACCATCAAAGCCTATCGTGAAGATCTGTTCGCGATGATGGAGTGGTTTCGCGCCACGCGTGGGAAGGTTCCCAAGCCGGATGCGTTATCACCTCAAGAGTTGCGTACCTTTCAAGCGGCGCTGCAAGAAGCGGGGTACGCAAGGACCACGATCGCACGCAAGCTCGCGTCGCTGCGTAGCTTCTATCGCTTTGCGATGCGACAAGGGATCGCGACGCTCAATCCCGCCAAGCCACTTCGCAATCCGCGTCGGCAACGCAAGTTGCCTCTCGTGTTGAGCAATGAGGAAGTGGGCCGTTTGTTGCTGGCCCCTCCAAGTCATGATGTGGCGGGGCTTCGCGATCGAGCGATCTTGGAAACGATGTATTCCTCCGGCTTGCGTGTAAGCGAGTTGGTCGGACTGCGTGACCGTGATCTGGATTTCGATGAGCAAATTTTGCGTGTGCGCGGTAAAGGACGCAAGGAACGAATTAGTCCGCTGGGATCGTTTGCCATCAAGGCGATCAAGAAATACGAACAACGGCGGGTCCGTGACCCCAAGACGGAGCAGCTCGGCCGCGATGCTCCGGTGTTCGTCAATCGTTTTGGCAACATTCTAACCACACGCAGCGTGGGACGAATGCTCGACAAACATATTGCCGTGGTGGGACTCGATTCACGCGTGAGTCCTCATACCTTGCGTCACAGTTTCGCGACGCATCTACTTGATCGCGGCGCCGATATCCGTAGCGTACAAGAGTTGCTCGGACACAAAAGTCTTGCTACGACCCAAATCTATACGCACGTTAGCGCTGCGAATTTGTTGTCGGTCTACGAGAAAGCGCATCCGCGAGCAAGTTGAAACTGTGGATGAGACTCCCTGACATGTCAAAGAGTCGAGCGGGAGCTCTGCACAAGGGACGGGGATGTGGTTCGATTTTTAGCTCTCGTTCTAACCCCAAAAACGCGTCTAACGCCAGATGACCGCTGCCGAAGCCAGACCCAAATCGGGTTGGCTTTTCAAGCAATCGATCGCGTCCCGGCTGGAACCGTCGATGCCCTTCTGAGCAATACGCAACAAGCGTATCAACCTCCAAGTTATCAACGGTGCACCCCATCCCCTAAGCGGCGCGCAAACGCTTATTCACGCTTCGCGTTATACGCTTCAACCGAGCTATCGTACGTCGACGTATGCAAATCCCCAGCAGTCCCAAGTCTGGCTGCGAAGCATGCGACGCCATCAGACGTTTATTTCCGCCTTGAAAATGAAGCGAATGAAAACGGACCGCTTCATTGCCGTCTTTAAGTCGTCCATAGGGTAATGCATTCTTCCAATGAATTGACTTGCGGACGTCCCCTACAAAATCGCCCGTCACGTGCATGCCGGGGTCGATGATGCCACGCTCGTATGACTGATGCGAACTGGCAACTCGCTCAGGAAACTCGTGGGCGAAATACTCAAACGCTAACATATCGGAGATGCCTCCCAGTCCACCTTCTGATTGCCGCTGTTCGAAAAAGGCGTTTAACTTTGCATCGAGCGTTTCATCGGTGTACATGCGGAGCACGTAGTTGCAGAAATCTTCGAGTCCTTGCCGGTTCTGAACTAGTAGCGAGTGGCCACTTTTCGCACAAATAACTAAGTCGACATCACTATATTGTTCCGCCAACTCAGACATGTCACTGTAGATCATGACATCAGAATCGTGACACCAGCAACGTTCGATGCCTTGCTCTTTCATCCACTGAAGCAGCACGAACCAACGTTGAAAACAGAACAGCTCGAATTTAATTCCATTCGTGCTGCGATGCTTATAAACCTTCTCAAATTCTTTCGCAGAATCAAAATGGTCGGCGACATCATAGTGCTGCGTAACCCATTTTATCTTCCGGTTCTTTCGGTCGCCTAGCAACGCAATAGGCAAGTCAGGATTGGTCAATTGAGCTTGACGTGTTGCAATCCACAGGTGTTCGGCAAATCCAGTATGGATAAAGACGATCGGAAGCGACATTCGAATTGATCCTTCAAGATGTTTGGCCATGTAGAAAAATCGGTGGGGGAGGAATACAGGCTCTAAGCCTTTTAAAGGCTTGCAGGAGAAAAATGATCTCGTTGGGCATTCGGAAGTCTTATGTTCTACCGTGTTTTTGATTCGGAGCATCGAATCAGTGCAGATCAAAGCCAACATTATTTTGAAATGCCTTCGAGACTTATCGAGAGGCGTTCCGATTGTTTTTGGCGATCCACAGACGCTTCTAAGGATATCGTTTTTCTTTCCCATTCCAGCGATCTTTATCATCGCGGAGCAAGACGACTTTTTTGTCTGGATTCGTCATGCGTGCCGTTTCAAGAACCTAGGTCCGATGGCCGCTGCTACCGAAATGCGTGAAGATAATCGGCGGGTTGGACAACGAAAGATTCTGATGGTGACGTGGACGGCGGTGAGTACCTTTGGCATGCGCGTCTTAGCCCTCAAGCGGATGGCTCAGAAGTCCGTCCTGCGGGGACTAACAATACCGCTTGGCTAATTGCCGCGGCGAGGCTCCCAAGCGGTAGCGGCATTGCAGATTCCAATTCCGCAGCGTTTGACGGACGATGCCTCGTTCTTCCCAGCGACGGGCACTGATCGTGATCGGACCGGAAAGCAACACAGGTCTAGCGATCGCTCGCATGGTCCGTGAAAAAGCCACGTCTTCCATCAATTCGATCTCTTCAAAACCGCCGGCTTGTTTGTAGACGGCTCGGCGGACAAAAATGGCTTGGTCGCCAAACGCCATGCCGCGATAGCGAACTCGCGCCGCATTCCCTTTTTCGAGGATTCGGTAGGCACGCCGCGGGTGATCGATTCGTTGCTGAAACGCTCCCCACACGACATCGGGGATTTCGCAGATTTGGTTTAGACACGACGCATCGAGTTGATTGTCGGCGTGTAGGAACAGTACCATTTCGCGACTTGCGAAAACGGCACCTGCGTTCAATTGAATGCCACGTCCGGGAATCGAGCGAATGATTTTTGTGGCTCCCGCCGCGGTTGCGACGGAGACGGTTTCATCATCACTACCTCCGTCGCAAACGATCACTTCGGACGCCCCAGCCTGCAACGCCGAACGAATCGCATACGCGATCGACTGAGCTTCATTGATCGCGGGGATGACCACTGAAATATCCGCGGGTGTCATTCGTTTTGTACTTCTCGAAGTCGGACATAGGCTATCGGTCCCAGAATCAGCAGCGGCACCCAAGCGGACATCGCGGGTGACAATAAGTAGCCGCTGCCTCCCATCGCACCTGAGAGCGTTTTGATACCAAAAAAGAACATCACGGTGCCAATCGCAACGGCGATCATTAGAAATAGATTCCGTCCGCGTCGATTCACGACGATGGGCAACCCGAGTAACACCAAGGCGTAATCCAGTGTCGGCCGGACCATCCGTTCGTGCAACAGCACTTGGACACTCATGCTGCTATGGACCGCTGGGTTTTTAATTCGCGACGCCAGTTCGGAGATCGAGACCATGCGAGACGTTGATTGATCGGTTTGTAAGAATTCGGAATGGATGGTCGTTGCGATGAAACATTCATTGGGCTGTAGCCACGGATGATCGTGCCGAGTCAAAATGACAGGGCGATTTTGGGTTCCTACCGAGGGCAGCGAATCGATTTGCTCGGGCCGTTTGATCCCACGGACCCAATAGCCTTCGGCATGATCCGCGGTCGCTTCGGTCCACTGTGCGGTTCGAGCGGTGATCAAATCTCCGTAGCCCGCAAAATCACCGTCCAACCGAAAACTGGGGTAGTTGATGCGTTTGCTTTTGGCCAACAACGATGCCCCTTCGATCAAGATTTGGTTGGTCAAGTCGTAGCAAGGAAGGATCGGTTGTTCGGGTTCCTGTTCCATCGCTTTGGCTTTCATTGCCAGAGCATCACGGTAATGCGGCAACAAGAATTCTCGATTCACTAATTGAACCGCGATGATCAGAAAGGACGCGACGAGCATGGGACGCAGAATCCGGCCATGTGAAATGCCTGCCGAAAGCGTCGCCGTCATTTCACCGGTGCGTCGCAGCCATCCGACGGTAAATAGCAATGACATCAAGACAATGATGGCGCCGGTCCAGTCGAATAACAACAACATGTAGGGACCGTAGAACCGGATCATCACCCGCACCAATCCGCCGTCGGTTCGCGCTTGATGGACAAGGTCATCGAGGCTGGTGAAGGCGTGAAATACGATAAAAATGCCCGCAATCGAGCAAAAACATACCAACACCGTGCGGAGGAATAAAATCAGGATGTATCGATCAATCTTGGTCACGATCAATCCAGGTGGGGTCGAAGGGAGGAAATGAAGTGAAACGGCAAACGGGCTGCGTTTGCATCGTATCTAGGGTGGACTATCTAAATTCATGGCGGTTGAGACAAGACCAGTCGTGAAATCCGCCAATGGGAACACGCCGTTTTGACGTTGTTTGCGGCGTTCGACTCACCGGTCCAATAGGGGCGTTTCCAAATCGGTGACCAACTTGGGAAGGTTGGCGGCGCCCGTTGGGGTCGCGTCGGTTCGCTTGGGTTGTCGGTCTTTCGGGGTATACTCCAGTGATGAATGTGCCGTCGAGAGATATGCCGAAGCCCCCAATCGCTCCGACGATTGCGGGGGAAGATTCGTTGTTGGACAGCGTGATGGCGGATTACGTCGAGAGGCAGGAAAAAGGGCTCTCGCCCGACCCCAACCAATACCTGATCTCGTACCCCCAATTTGCCGATGAACTGAAAAGCTTTTTTCGCAATCATCATTGGCTCGCTGGCGATCCGAGCCCTGCGATCGTGCCGCCCACGTTGGTGGGAACCCGTATCGGGCCCTATCAAATCGAGTGCGAGATCGCTCGTGGAGGGATGGGGGTGGTGTACCGGGCCAACCAAGACAACCTCGGGCGACCGGTTGCTTTGAAGCTGATCAGCAGCGGGGTTTTGGCCTGTGAAGAAGAACGGCGCCGGTTTCGGATCGAAGCCGAAGCGGCTGCGGGACTGCATCACCCCGGCATCATTGCGATTCACGATATTGGATCGTGGGGCGGTTATGAGTACTTTTCGATGACGTTGGTCGAAGGCCCTACGCTTCAACAGAACGTCGATGACCGAAGTTTGGACAACCGGTGTTTTGATGATCCGGAGGCGGCTAAGATCGTTCGCGATGTCGCCTGTGCGGTTGCCTACGCCCACCGCGCCGGCATCGTGCATCGGGATCTGAAGCCCGAGAATATTCTGATCGCCGACGATGGCCGTCCGTTGGTGGCCGATTTTGGGTTAGCCAAATGGCATCGTGATGGAGCCCTCGTCACGCGGACGGGCCAAGTTTTAGGAACGCCTCATTACATGAGCCCCGAACAAGCGGCCGGAGTGCGTGACGTCAACGAAGCCGCAGATATCTATTCCCTCGGTGCGATTTTGTACGCATTGTTGACCGGCCATCCGCCTCACCAAGAACAATCGGCGGCCGAAATTCTTCGCGCGGTGCTGCACGACGATCCGATCTCGCCTCGATTGATTCGCCACACGATCCCTACGGATTTGGAGGCGATCTGTTTGAAAGCAATGCACTACGAAGCCGATTGTCGCTATCCGTCGGCCGAGGCGTTTGCCGATGATCTGGACCGCTATCTAGCGGGGGAGGAGGTTGCCGCGTGCAGCAGTGGGATCCTGGACCGAGTCGCGCGCGAAATCCGTCGCGACCAGCACCAGAACGATTTTGCCGCCTGGGGTAACACGTTGACCGGCATCGGGATGATCATCTTTGTCACCCACCTGGTGATCTTCACGATGGATCGACTTTTGTTTCCGACCTGGATTGCCTATTGGATTCCGCGAGTCATCATGCTGTCATTGATCTTCGCTTCGATCTATTGGGCCCGACGTGGTCAGATCTTGCCGCGGACGGTCGCCGAGCGTCCGGTTTGGTCGATTTGGCTCGGTTACTTAACGTGCCTGTTCACGATGAACCTGTTATTGCTGTTCGGAGAGCTTGATGGGCGGGTCTTATTTCCAATCGCATCGGCGCTGAGCGGGTTTGGGTTTATCGCGATGGGGGGACACGTGTGGGGCGGGACCGCAATCCTTGGACTGACTTTCTTGGTGGGCGCCGTGATCTCGATGGGATGGTTGCCGTACGCCTCGCTTGTGTTTGGATCGATTTGGTTGGTCAATTTGTTGGTGTTGGGGCGACACTACCGGTCGCGGCAGCGACCGGAAATCTAACAAAGCCCGCATCATCTGAATAATCGTCGCGTCAGTGAACGGTCGTCATGATCGATGCCGACTGCACAAGGTAGCGACGCAGTCTTGGTCGACAGAATCGGAACGTCGCTAGGATCCGCGATACCGTGAATGCGAAGGCGTGTTTCACGCTTGGATTGTTTCCCGGTGGATCGTTGTGTCGCTTCTGTGATTTTCACGCCCTTGATACCCGCTGCCCACGGCAATGCTATGTCACGATTTTTCTTGGCCATTACGATCGCGTGTCTCTCGGTTTCGGCAAACGCGCATCACCCCGATCGTGAAAACCAGCCGGTTCATCCGCGAATCGATGTGATCGGTCCGCTTGGCAATCGGTTACCTGAGTCCTATCGGCGCAAATTCAATCGACCGACGTACCTTGGCGGCAAAGTGGCTTACCACATCGCCCCGTCCAGCCAGGAGGCGATGGCATGGCACAAGGCCGAGCATCGTGGGGCGTATGCCAATAAGTCGTGTCGCTCGGTGACACATTACTTCTACCCGAAGCCGTGGGAGGCGATGCGGATCGGACCTCGCGTCTCGTCCGATTCGCAGGATGACGGCATTGTCCAAGCGGACGAGGACGCCACAGACCCTTCGCTACGACTAGACCCAAGAACTGATTATTGGGAGGCGGAGGCGGTCCCCTCGTCTGCCAGCGACGTTCCCACGGTGGGGCTAAAGCTAGCCGATCCGTTGGATTTGATCGGAGAGTAAGGCTGGGGATGGCAGTACCCGAGGCGTCAGGGGTCAAGTTGCGTTATTTAAGGTGTTCCGGGCTGAAAGCCCAGCAAGCTGAAGGCCCAGCAAGCTGAAGGCCCAGCAAGCTGAAAGCCCAGCAATTTGCCTAGGCTGGTCCAACCGAGCGAGATCTTCTTTGCGGATCTTCTTTGCGGATCGTCTTACCAGGGCTTTGCCCCTAAATCCAAAAGTGCAATTTCAACGCTGACGCGTCGGGTTTTGATTTTGATAGCGTGCGGTATTCAAAAGCCGTCCCGCGTCCATGCACCTTCAATCGCGACAACTTCAAGAAAATTCTCAGAAGCGTCAAAGTTTACCTAACCGGACTCCGATAACTACTCTCGGACGAGGAGGTCTCGAGTTGCTACGTGGCAATTTCGGGGCTTCACGGAGGGGGGCTTCCACACTCGGCCCGATCGGAATGCGCTCGTCGCCTATGGCGACATCGTTAAAGCGTGTTTCACGGCGGCACCGCCCAGGAAGCCTTGAGCATGAACCGCTCGCTGTTACGATTCACTGCGTATCTTCAGCTTGGGATGACCATCCTATTCGCGTGTGGGTGCGCACCGACACAACCGTTTTTTCTGAATGAGTCTCCGGACCTTCAGTTCTATCTCAACCAAGCGACGGCGATCGAGTATCCCGACGTTGAAGTGGAGCATTTGGCCGAGACCACCGGCGCGCTGCCTCCGTTGACGGTTGGGAATCACGATTACCAGTTCTGGAATTTGTCGTTGGAAGAGTGCGTGTCGATCGCACTTCAGAACTCGAAGTTCTTCATCACCACCAACGGCAACGCTGAATTCCGCCAAAACGTTGCGGCCCAATTCACCAGCGGGAATGCCGATCAATTTGGCAGCATCTACGACATCGCGGTTCAGCAATCGACCACGCAATCGGTTCCTTTGACCGTCGACGGCAGCGGTAACCGCGTCTTGCCACGAGGCGTGTTGCGTGCCAACCAAGTCGGTGGCGTGGAAGACGCGTTGGCCGAATTTGATGCTCAAGCGAGCGGTTTCATTAACTATGGGACCACCGATCGCACCCGTAACGTTGGTGCACTTAACAGCATCAATCCGCAACAATCGCAAGGGGTCGATACCACTCAGCAAGCCGCGATCAGCAAGCGAATGGCTACCGGCGGCGTCGCCACGCTTCGTCAACAAGTCATCTACTCGCATAGCAACGCCGAGATCAGTGCGGTTTCACGAGCCGTGCCAAGCGATTGGACTGCCGTGCTTGAAGCTCAAGTGCAACATCCATTGATGCGAAATCGTGGCACCTTGATCAATCGCATTCCGGTCGTGCTCGCCAGTCTCAATGAAGACCTGACCATTGCAGATTTCGAAGCTCAAACTCGTAACTTGGTTCGCGATGTCGAGGTCGCTTATTGGAACCTTTATGTTTCCTACCGCAACGTGGCGACCGCGATCATCGGTCGTAACAGTGCGATTGCAACGGCTCAATTCGCTCGTTTGAACTTGGAAAACGGGACAGGCACACGCCAAGAGTTAGCTCAAGCGGTCGAGCAATACTACCAATTCCGCGGCATCCTAGAATCGGCCATCGCTGGCTCGAATCTTCCCGGTTCGGATCGATTTGGCGTCTATGGTAACGAACGTGTGCTGCGTGAATTGATGGGCATCACCGCGACCGACGGGCGCTTGGTCCGTCCCATCGACGAGCCTTCGTTGGCCCGCGTCGAATTTGACTGGAACGAGTCGGTTGCACAAATGTTGTATCTCAGCCCAGAAGTTCGCCGTAACAAAACTCGGATCAAACAGAACGAGTTGGAATTGATGGCTGCGAAGAATCAAATTCTTCCCGAAGTCAACGTCTCGCTGCTGTACCGTTGGGTTGGCCAAGGCGACACGCTTGGACCTCCCAGTGGCAGTGACGTGGCCGGCCCGAACCCAGGTAGCAGTGCGTTGGGCGAATTGACCGGCGGCAATTATCAAGAAGGAGCAGTGCGTTTAGAGATCACGCCACCGGCCTTGGGGGCTCGACGTGAATTGACACGGATTCGTGGCGCCCAATTGCGGTTGTCTCGCGAAAAAGCCTTCTTGCAAGAACAAGAGCGGTTGTTGGTCAGCCAATTGAGTGACGCGACCGCCAAGGTTGCAACGCACTACCAATTGGTGCAAACCAATGCACAACGATGGCAAGCCGCCGAGCAAGAAGTGGAAGCACGATTGGCCGAATTCAAGGGTGGACGAAGTCCCGTGAACGTTGTGCTGCAAAGTCAACAGCGTCGTGCACAAGCACAAATCGATTATTACCGAGCACTCGGTGAATACAACAAATCAATCAATTACGTCGACTATATGAAGGGCACGCTGCTGGCGAACAGCAACATCACCTTGGCCGAAGGGCCTTGGAACAAGAAAGCGTACTGGGATGCCCTGGAACGAGCTCGTGAGCGAAGTGCGGGGAAACAAGTCAAGTACGGTGTGACGCGGCCCGGGGTTGTGCGAACCGGACCGGTACGCGATGCCAACGCCGCCGTCGACATGATGGATGGATCGACCACGTCGATGGGCCACACCATGGTGCCGGGCGAAGAGTTCCTCAACGATCCGTTGAACATGAATCTGGGGCCTTACCGTGATGCGATCGACGTGAACGATATTCCACTCGGCGAGATGGGGTCACCTCAGGAGATGTTTGATCCCGGCACATCGGTCGAGCAACTTCCACCTGGGATTCCGTCACCACGCGGGGTTCCCAGCGAAGCGGCTCCCGCGATGCCAAGCATCGATAGCCTGCCTGATGCGGGAACATTGCAACCCTTGGACATTCCGGTGGGAAGCTCCGTCGCTCCGATGAACTACGAAACGGAATCGGCTTCAGCAAGTATTTCGGATGTCGACATCCGCTACGCACCCACCCCAGTAGCACGTCGAGCACTACCGTCTCGTTAGACACGAGACGACACCAATTTTCCTTCGGGCGGAGGCATACGAGGGCTGCCCGCATTACGCGTCGGGAACGACAGCCCTCGTAAAACGAAAGTTCGAGCGCGCCGCAAGGCGCCTCGAACTTTTCGTCGTTGGTAGCTGGGATAGGCTTCCCAGCGTGTCCTCTTCATTGGAATCCGCTTCAAGTATCCCGCCGCATCAGGAATTTCCGCTAGGCGATCGATGGAGGGCCGGTTCCCACCGGCCACTCATGTGCGGCCGGTGCCCGGTAGGAACCGGCCCTACCCCCTCCCAGCGTAAAACTTCGTCGAAACGGCGTCGTTTCGGGCTTGGATTCTGCCCACAAGGAGCAGTGGGATACCAGGAATCGCTCGCCGAAATTATGTTGATCCTTGTGTTGCTGACGCTTAACAAATTGCCAAAACGCCGTTGGGCACTCCAGCAACCTGCAGAGGCAAACTAGATCAACCCTCTTTCGGGCCCCTTCGGAACATGTCCACAAGCACAAATCAGCCATCGCATTGCTCGTCCTCCGCTTCGAACGCTATCGATTTTGTCGATGGGTTTGCACGGCGTCACCTTGGATCTTCGGAAACCGAACTCGCTGCGATGTTGGATTTGCTCGGTTTCGATTCACTGGACGCGATTTCCGACGCCACCGTGCCAGCGGACATTCGTCTCGATGCCCCACTTGATATTCCCGATCCACGCGGCGAGCGGGAATGTTTGCAAGGCCTGAAGGCGATCGCCAGCAAGAACAAAATCTACCGCTCGTGCATCGGGATGGGGTACACCGGCACCGTCACGCCACCAGTGATTTTGCGGAATGTCTTAGAGAATCCAGGTTGGTACACCCAGTACACGCCCTACCAAGCCGAAATTTCGCAAGGGCGTCTCGAAGCGTTGCTGAACTTCCAAACCGTGATCGCCGATCTGACCGGATTGCCGTTGGCCGGGGCAAGTCTGCTGGACGAAGCGACCGCGGCCGCCGAAGCGATGGGGATGTGCATCGCGATTGCCAACCACAAGAAAACAGGCTTTTGGGCCTCCGACGATTGCCACCCACAAACGTTGGCGCTACTGAAAACACGGGCTGCCGGTTTAGGCGTCGATTTAAAGATTGGGCCGGTTAGCGAGATCGATTTTGATTTTGGCGATGGCGGTCTGTGTGGCGTGCTGGTTCAGTACCCAACCACCGATGGCCGGATCAACGATTACAGCGAATTGGCGGCACAAGCCAAAAGCCACAAGTGTTTGACAGTTGCGGCGGCGGATTTGTTGGCATTGACGCTGATCACGCCTCCGGGCCAATGGGGCGCCGACATTTGCATTGGCAGCGCTCAACGATTCGGAGTGCCGATGGGATTAGGCGGACCGCACGCTGCGTACATCTCGACTCGCGATGAGTATGCCCGCAAGCTTCCCGGGCGGATCATTGGCGTTTCCAAAGACTGCCATGGCAACCGTGCGCTTCGCATGGCGATTCAAACTCGCGAACAACATATTCGCCGTGACAAAGCGACCAGCAATATTTGCACCGCCCAAGCACTACTTGCGATCATCAATTCGTTTTACGCGGTCTATCATGGCCCCGAAGGATTGACGAGCATTGCCCGCCGAGTGCAGGGCTTCACCGCCGCACTCGCCAAAGGACTCGAGCGACTCGGTCACAAGGCGACTCATGATGGTCCCGTCTTTGACACGATTCGAATTCGCTTGGGCAAAGGACGCACGCATGCCGCCCGCCAGGTTGCCGATGCGGCACGCGAACGCCAAATCAACTTGCGTGAATACGATGACGGTTCTCTCGGGGTGACCCTCGATGAAACCAGCGACCGCGGATTGGTTGCGGATCTTTTGGCCGCGTTCAATTTTGGACATTACACCGGTTTCGATATCGATGAATTGCTCGCTGAGGCTGAAGCCGAAGGTCTATGCGATCTAACGGGGTTTGCCCGCACTAGCGATTTCTTAACTCATCCTGTGTTCCACACGTATCGCAGTGAAACCAAGTTGCTACGGTACATTTTCAAGTTGATGAGCCGCGATTTGTCGCTCGCTCACAGCATGATTCCGCTGGGTTCGTGCACGATGAAATTGAACGGCACGAGCGAAATGATCCCGGTGACATGGCCCGAGTTTGCCGAGATTCATCCGTTCTCGCCCGATACTCAGTGGCGTGGTTACACGCAAATGTTCCGCGAGCTGGAATCTTGGTTGTGCAGCGTGACAGGGTTTGCGGCGGTCAGCTTGCAGCCCAATGCGGGGGCGCAAGGCGAGTACGCCGGATTGCTTGTGATTCGCGCCTACCATGAACATCAAGCCGCCAAAGCAGGGCAAAAAAACGAACGCAATGTTTGTTTGATCCCGACCTCCGCGCACGGAACCAATCCCGCATCGGCAGTGATGGCGGGGATGAAAGTCGTACCGATCAAGTGCAACGATCGCGGCGATATCGACATGGACGATTTGAATGCGAAAGCTGTCCAGCACAGTGACAAACTTTCCTGCTTGATGATCACCTATCCGTCCACGCACGGCGTTTTTGAAAGCACCGTGCGACGCGTTTGTGACTTGATTCACGAGCATGGCGGGCAAGTTTACATGGACGGTGCGAACATGAACGCCCAAGTCGGATTGACCAGTCCTGGCAAAATTGGCGCAGACGTGTGTCACTTGAACTTGCACAAAACGTTCTGTATTCCTCACGGCGGTGGTGGTCCCGGAATGGGGCCGATCGGTGTGGCGCCACAACTCGCTCCGTTTTTACCCGAGCATCCGGTGGAGCGTCCTGATACTGCGGGCGAATTTGCGATCGGGCCTGTCTCGGCAGCACCCTATGGCAGCCCCAGCATTTTGACGATCAGCTACGTGTACATCGCCTTGATGGGGGCGTCGGGACTGAAACAGGCAACGCAAGTTGCGATTCTAAACGCGAACTACATGGCCAAGCGTTTGAGCGAGCACTTTGACATCCTATACACCGATGACAAAGGTTTCGTTGCCCACGAATTCATTGTCGATTGTCGCAAGTTCGAAAAGTCCGCAGGCGTAAAAATCGATGACATTGCCAAGCGTTTGATGGATTACGGTTTCCACAGTCCGACGATGTCTTTCCCCGTGCCCGGTACGTTGATGATCGAACCGACCGAAAGCGAGAGCAAAGATGAGCTTGATCGGTTCTGTGACGCGATGATTTCGATTCGCGCCGAGATTCAAAGCATCGAAGACGGCAAGATGGACGCAGAGGATAACCCGCTGAAGCACGCTCCGCACACGATGGGAGCGATCGGCAGCGACGATTGGCAGCATCCTTACACGCGAGAGCAAGCGGCTTGGCCGATGGCGTGGTTGCGAGACGCCAAGTTCTGGCCCACGGTAGGCCGCATCGATAGTGCCTACGGCGACCGCAACCTCGTTTGCAGTTGCCCGCCAATGGACGATTATTCGTAGGCGTATGATCGTCTAGCTTGGCGTTACCAGCTTGGAAAGCTGGACGACATTGATGTGGGATGTAGGGCCGGTTCTCGCCGGCCAATCACAGGGAGGGCCGTTTCCACCGGCCTTTCGCCTTATTTAAAAGTGCGCTAGCGACTGTTGGCGGCTACGCTCGCAGCGTTTTGCAGATTGCGTTCCGACGTTTCGCGGAACAGATCGGCAATCACATCCTCTAGCGGTGGATCCTCCACCGCGACGTCTTCGATCGGATTGTCTCGCAATGTTTCCGCTAACACGCGCGGTACGTCGGCGCGATTGACTCGCACTCGCACCTTGGGCCAATTCTCGTCCAAGACTTCGCCGAACGTCGACATTGATGGCCGATGCCCTTCGGCGAACTGGAGCGTGATGATCTTGGAGCCTGAGAATTTGTCGATGATTCCCGACAGCGATCCGTCGTACTCGATGCGACCATCGGCAACGATCACAACGCGTTTGCACAACGCCGCGATGTCTTTCATGTAATGGCTGGTCAACAGAATCGTGATCTTGCGTTTCTCTTGGTAGTACCGCAAAAACTTCTGGATGTTGTGCTGGGCGATCACGTCCAGACCGATCGTCGGTTCGTCCAAAAACAAGACTTCGGGACTGTGCAATAGTGCCGCGATCAACTCCATCTTCATCCGCTCGCCGAGAGATAATTCCCGCACCGGTTGGCTGAGCAGTCGCCCGACATCGAGCAAATCGGTCAGTTCGGAGAGCGTTGTTTTGAATTGGTCCGCGTCAATGCCGTAGATCTGCTGGTGCAGTCGATACGATTCTTGCGCGGGCAAATCCCACCAAAGCTGGTTTTTCTGGCCCATCACCAGGGCGAATCGGCGACGATAATCGTTTTTCCGCTGCCATGGGACATATCCCATCACCGATGCGGTGCCGCTGGTTGGATTGATCACCCCGCTGAGCAGTTTCAGCGTCGTCGTCTTGCCGGCACCGTTGGGGCCAAGAAAGGCCACAAATTCACCTTGCTGGACATCCAAATCGATCCCGCGAACCGCTTCCACCTCACTGTATTCACGATGGAACAGTCCCCGGATACTCTCGGAAAGCCCCTCGCGTTTCTTGTAGACACGGTACGACTTGGTTAATTGACGGACTTCGATAATGGACATGAATACGGCTGACTCGAGCTAAGGTCGGTACATCGCGCGGAGGCTACGGTCGGTTATTGTAGGGTGCGATGGCAAAGACTGTAGATCCCCCGTGCCAACATCCATTCCACCCCGTCCCCCTGTTTGCAATGCTTTTTACTGGGGAAGGTCCGCTAGCAAGTGGATGAGTATTTGGGGGAGGTTTTGTTTTCGTCCTCCGTTTTTTGTTGTCCCCCAGCAATCCCCTCTTTGGAGTTTCCCACATGAGCACACCGATTCCTGCGATTCGTATTGGACTGGGGTACGATTCCCACCGCCTTGGTAATGGGGGGCCGCTTCGGATCGGAGCGATGGAAATTCCGGCTGAAGTGCATGCGATCGGCCACAGCGATGCCGATGTTTTGCTGCATGCGATCACCGACGCGTTGTTGGGCTCGGTGGCCGAGCCTGATATTGGCCGCTTATTTCCGGACCATGCCGAAGAAAACCGAGACCGTGACAGTCGCGATTTCCTGCATGAAGCTCTTCGTCGGGTCCGCCATCACGGCATGGAAATCGTCAATCTCGACTGCGTTATCTTAGCGGAACGCCCCAAAATGGCACCCCATTTGGATTTGATGCGAGAAACGATCGCGGGGTTGTTAGATATCTCAGTTGATCGAATTGGTATCAAAGCAAAGACGGGCGAAGGGATTGGGGCGATCGGCGGTGCGACCGCGATCGCCGCTCGCGTTGTGGCGCTGGTTTACAGCACGCGGGAATCCTAAATCGCCCTCTACTTGATCGCCTTCTCTCTCTATAATTCCCCGATTCCCACGAAGTTCGATTCTGTGTCGGAATCGTTTGCATCCCTGAAAGTCTTTTTCCCAGAACAGTTTCGATGAGCACTGCTACCGCCTCCACCAGCGTCACGGGGACTTCGGAAACGAAGCCGCCGATCAAAATTTACAACACGCTGAGCAAAACCAAGGAAATCTTTCAGCCTATCGCGCCGCCCAAGGTCGGGATCTATTTGTGTGGTCCCACCGTTTACGCCGAGTCGCACATCGGGCATATGGTCGGCCCTGTGATTTTCGATACGGTCAAACGCTACCTTCGCTACAGCGGCTATGACGTCACTTGGGTGGTCAATATCACCGATGTCGACGACAAATTGATCGCGAAAAGCCGCGAGCGGGGGATTCCGATGAGCCAAATCGCGGTTGAAATGACCGCCGATTACTTGTCGAACCTGCGTGAGTTGGGGGTCAACCAAATTGACTATCTGCCGCGGGCAACCGACCACATGCCGCAAATCATTAGCTTTATCGAGGCGTTGATCGCCAAGGGGCACGCGTACGAAGTCGACGGCGATGTCTTTTTTGACGTGATGAAGGATCCCAACTACGGCCAACTTTCCAATCGCAGCGTCGATGCTCAACAGGGCGAAGGGGGCGAAGCGGCGGCCAAGAAAAAATCCTCAGGCGATTTCGCGCTTTGGAAAAATGCCAAAGGCCAATCGATCGCTTGGGATAGTCCCTGGGGCAAAGGGCGGCCGGGTTGGCATATCGAGTGCTCGGCGATGAGCCACGAAATCCTGGGTGATACGTTCGACATCCACGGCGGCGGCTTGGATTTGATGTTCCCACACCATGAGAACGAACGCGCTCAAAGCGGTTGCTGCCACGATGCACCGATGGTCAAGTATTGGATGCACAACGGGCTGATGCGTGCCGGTGAAAAAGGCAAAGTCGGTGGCAAAAGCGACCGCGAAGAGTCCAACGAAGAGGCCGCAGCAGGCAAGATCAGCCGCAGCAAGGGAGCGGGTGGATTGTCCGATTTGATTCGCCGACACACCGGCGAACGCATCCGGTTCTTCTTGCTCCGCACGCACTATCGATCGACCATCGTGTATGGCGAAGAAGGATTGCAAGAAGCGGGGACGTCGCTCGAAGCGTTCTACCGATTCTTCGATCGTTTCGCCGAGATCAGCGGCAAATCGGTTTACGATTTACAGCCCGCCGCATCGCGAACCGAAGGCGAATTTGATCCAGGTAAAGACGCGTTGCTGGTTGAGATGCACGGCGTTCGGCAAAAGTTCTTGGCCGCCATGGATGACGATTTCAACACTGGCGCAGCGATCAGTGTGTTGTTCGATACGCTGCGTTTGATGAATCGTTTCATGGACGAAAACAAGCTCGACGCCAGCAGCGACAAGGCCTCTGCGGCAGTCGCTTCGCTTGTCGCGGCTGCGACGATCATTCGTGAATTGACTGCGGTGCTTGGCATCTTTGTTAAAGCACCCCCGAAATCGAGTGGCGATGATGGCGACGCGGCGCTGTTGGACAGCGTGGTTCACTTGTTGATCAATTTGCGCAAAGAAGCACGTGAGCGAAAGGATTACGCCACCGGCGATGCGATCCGCGATCGACTGAGCGAGCTCGGCGTCGCACTACTGGATAAGAAAGAAGGCACCAGCTGGGAACGTAGCTCGTGATCAAAGGCGGCGTATCGGGACGGCGGATTCTGGGCATTGACCCCGGTTTGAATACAACCGGGTACGGGGTGATCGAGGTTCACGGTGCGACGATCAAGTTGTGCGAAGCCGGGATCATTCGCAGCCGTGCCAAGGATCCGCTAGAGATGCGTCTGCGAGAGCTCTACACTGGCGTCAAGGAAGTGATCGAGGCGTTGCAGCCCGAGATGATGGCGCTGGAACAGTTGTTTTCGCATTACGAGCGACCGCGAACGGCAATTTTGATGGGCCATGCGCGCGGCGTGATTTGTTTAGCTGCCGGTGAAGCGGAAATTCCGGTAGGGCACTTTGAGCCCACGCGAGTGAAGAAGGTGTTGACCGGGAACGGTCGAGCTCCCAAAAGCCAAATGCAATTGGCGGTGAAGTTGCAGCTGCGGTTAGCGAATCTGCCCGAGCCGGCGGACGTTGCCGATGCATTGGCAATCGCGTTGTGTGGCCATCACTTGGGGATCAACACGCCGCTGGACAAGTTGATGAAGTAAGGAACAAGCGGGAAGTGTCGTGGATCTTGCTAAAAATCCCCGAATCGGTGTAGTGGATCTTGCTAAAGATCCCGGCAGTTAGGGAGGTTTAGCAACCTCCACTACAGGTTCTATCCCACTTTTTAATAACACGTTTTTGTAGGATGCAATCCGTTGATCGTCACGATTACAGGAAAATTGGTTCGCGTTGGCGAGGCCTCGGTGGTGATTGAATCGGCCCCGTTTGAATACGAGGTGTTTGTTGCCGATTTCACACGTCGTCAAATGCAAGGCAAGATCGGTGACGAAGCGCGGCTGCATACGTTGCAGTACATCGAAGGTAACGCGGCTCAAGGCGGACGATTGACTCCGCGATTGATCGGCTTTTTGTCGGAGCCCGAACGCCAATTTTTTGATCTGTTTTGCAGCGTCGACGGCGTCGGCGTCAAGAAGGCGTTGCGCGCGATGGTACGTCCGGTCAAGGAATTGGCGGTGCTGATCGAACAACAAGACGCCAAGTCGCTCTCCGCACTTCCCGGCGTGGGGCCAGCCACGAGCGAGCGGATCATTGCCAAACTGCGTCGCAAGATGCCTCGCTTCGCCTTGATGGTCGATCCAGGGGCGATTGGCGAGACGCAAGAGGCGGGCAGCGAAGTGATCGGCGAGACGTTCGACGCCTTGATCACGTTGGGGCACACCGAAGCGGATGCACGGCGATTGATCGACGAAGCGATCGCAGGGAAGAAGAAGTTCAAGGACACCGAGTCGCTACTAACCGCGATCTACCAGCGTTCGAGTTAGGCTCGGCGTCGATAAAAAAGAGGGATAGGCTTCCGGCCTTGATTGCATCCGCGACAGACTCGAAGTCTATCCCACAAATAAACTCGGCAGTGCTGCGTCAAATTGGCCTCGCGTCATCACCGTGGGCACGCCAGCTTCGCGTGCCGCTTTGAGTTGGTTGATTTGAACGTGAGGCCCATAGGCAATCACTTTCGCAGTCGGACAGCGGGTAGCGATTTCAGCCACCACGTCGGGTATCAATTTGCTGCGTGTTGACAAATCGATGATCACGTAGGCCACCGAGTCGAGGTCCCCTGCGGGCAAATTTCCGCTGAACTTGAATTCCAGCTCGGCGTTTGCTGCGGCACCACGCACGCGTGATGCGAACATCAAATCACCAGACAAAAACAGCACGAGATCAGCGGATGCATTTGTCATCGGATTACTTACGCTTCTCGACTTCGTTCTTCATGAATTTTAAGCCTTCCGTGGCTAACGTAATTTCATCCTTGAACATGCGGCGCCAAATTTTGGTAGCGGCGGCGATCTCGGGAAGCGCTAGTCCAAACGCTTCGATGACCATCCAACCGTCGTAGCCCATTTCGGCAATCGCGTCAAAGTTTTCTTCCCAGCGAACATGTCCTTCGCCCGGGGTGCCGCGATCGTTCTCGCTGATGTGGACATGATAAAGTTTATCGCCACCGACTTTGACTGCGTCTTTGATCCCCTTCTCTTCGATGTTGCTGTGGAAAGTATCGTACATCATTCCGCAAGCGGGATGGTCGACTTCGCGAACAAAACGCGCCGAATCGGCATGACAATTGAGAAAATAACATTCGAAACGGTTCAGCGCCTCGACGCCGAGCTTCACTCCGACGTTACCGGCATGTTCGGCGACCGCTCGCATGCTTTGGACGCCCCATTTCCATTCGTCTTCGGTGGGCCCCGCGCCGCTGAACACGCCGATCGCTGAGTGGTAGGGACCGACCAAGGTTTCGACGCCTGCGGCTGCACAGCAATCCAAGGTCCTCTTCGTCAATTCAATTCCCTTGGCGCGAACGCTTGCGTCGGGGGAAATCGGATTGTCCTCTTCCCCACGAATCGTGACGGCGGTGCGGGCCAACCCGATGTCGTCGAGCTTCTTACCGATCGCTGAGTAGTCGAGGTCAATGTTGAACATCGGCAACTCGACTCCATCGTAGCCAGCCGATTTGAGCTGCTCGCAAACGGGCAGCAGTTCGTCGGTGACTTCGCCAGACCAGAGGAGGAGGTTCATGCCGTATTTCATTGTTCGCCTGTCAATGGTTTGGAAACAAGGGAGGAAAAAGGAGATTCACCGGAGGGGGGCGTGAGCAGTTCGATCCGCCGTGATTCCACTAGCGTAGAGGCTTGCGGAATCCAGTCGCCAATGTGCGGTGGCAAGGCGGCAAGGCCGACACGGCTCATCACTTGATTGAGTCGAAATAAGAGTTTGTCATTGTCGACGTAGTCGTACAAGAACCGTATTTCGATAAATCGATCGATCGTCTTGGCAAGGTTTTGGGTTGGCTTGCCAGTGATTTTGTTGACACAGGCCTGTATTTTCTCGGACGACAGATCGCTCAGCAAGCCGTAGTAGCGGTCCGCAACCGAGGAATCTTCGCGAATCCAGAAGGCATCGAGCAAGATTTCGATCAGAATGTGCCCGACAAACGTCGGCCGAAATCCGGCGTCCCCGGGCAATTGCTCTCGCAGTTGTACCGCCAACGTCAGGTTCGTTTCGACAAACGCCTGGGTCGCATGAAACCATTGGTCATCGTCGACATGTTGAATGATCCCGCTGGCAACGTCGCGGACATGGGGATCTTCGTCGTTGGCCAACAAGAGTGCATGGCGTCGACGAGCTCGGATTTTTCGATCCACGACGCTCAACCAATCTGGCACTGCCGTTCCCGCCGCTTTAAACGGTTGGTCGAAATAGGGTAATGCGTGGCTCAGAAAATTCATGTCGACTAGCCTACCAAGAATCACGAGCGGGTGGCAGGATAGTTCAGTGCGGCGACGAAAACGGTCTCTCTGCGTCACGCAGCGGTGTCGCCAACCACATTCTCATGGTCGGCTACGTCGGTTCCGGCAACGCGCGCCTCCATTTAGCAGCGACCAGCGACATTCCCTCGCCTATCCATGATTTCAGCGGAGGACTCATGGGGATCACCATCAATACGCTCGCGAGTGCGATGGCCGGGCCAAGCAGCAAACTTGCTGGCAGGATGCTGATCAAGAGCATCGGGAAATCGAGCGGGAAGCCATGACGATTCATGGCGAACCAAATGCCAATCATGACGACACCATGAGCCGACAAGGTCGCGATAACAGCGCCTTGTAATCCCAGCATCGGAAGCAAGGCGGCATTCAAAACGAGATTGATGACCAAGCCAACGGCAATGGCAACGCCGACCCACTTGCCACGCTCGGCTACCCACAAATAGTCTTGCCCGATCATGACCAGCGACGCCCAGATGTAAAAAACAAACGCCATTGGCATTAACGACAAACCATCGGAATAACGATTTTGAAGCAAATTGGCAAACAACCATGGTGCGATCAACAAGGTCGCAGCACTTCCCGTGGTGAACACGATCGAAAGCGCGGCCAACACTTTTCGGAGACGCTCGATTACCGCTTCGCGTCGATCGGATTCCCAGTCTGCGGCGAGATAAGGCATCAAGACGCCCGCGATCATGCTGGCCAAACTGATCAACAACACCGGGAAAATCCGACCACTGTGGTATTGTCCCACTGCGGCTTGCCCCATTTGTTCGCCCCCCTGGGTGAAGTGCAAAATCATGTAGCGGTCCGACATCTCGAACAAATTGCTGAGCAAATTCATCGTCCAAAGTGCGATCGCGTAGGGCAGTAAACGTCGCCACATCGATGGAGCATGGAAACGGGAATCGCTGCGTGGCAGCCCCTGCCATCCGTTGGCGAGCGTCCATGCACCCGGCAGAATCGCAATCAAGGACGCAATCGCAAAGCTGAGGATCAAGCCGGTTAAGCCCCCTCCCTGCATCAACCACGCCACTCCAACGATCGTGAACACGACGCTTTGGACGAACTGCATCATCGACGCGACTCGAACTTGACGCAGCGACGAGACCAATTGGTGAACGAAATTAAAGGCGATGATCGCCAACACGCCTGCCGCGACGCTGTAGGTCAACGAGCGGTTATCGGATTCCAGGAAAATTAGCCACCCAAACCAGTCGGGTGCCACCGCTAAACCGGTCATGAAGACAGCGGCACAGCTCACCGTCGCGAGCAGTAAACGCATGACAAGCGCACGGAGGTGCCCTTGTTGCCGATACGTTTCCACGTACCGCGGCAACGATCCTGGCATGCCAAAGAGCATCACGGGAGTTGCCATCGTGATGAAGTCAAACGCCATCGCCCATTGCCCGACCACCGAGTCGTCCATCAAACGACAAAACCAAACACTCCGAAAGAATCCGAGTGATCGTTGCACAATTGTCATCGCCAGGACAACAAGCATGCCGATGGCTAATGAATCGGCTGCGAAGCTCGATTGCGTTTCAGTCTTAGTCGAATTCACAGCAGTGAGATGATGAGGTGTTGGCAGCGTCGTCGTGGATGAGCGTTGTTCCGCGCGAGATGGGGAGGCAACAAACGTCGAGCGATAATGGATCGATGAAACCTGGGATGTTTCCAGCGTCAGGAGGCTGAAAACTTGACCAACGGCCTCGAATCACCATTAAGGTTTACGGATGGCTTTGGATGTAGCGGTTGGTTGGGTTCGAAGTGATTTCACGGTTATGCCGAGCGGGCCCGTTGCGCCGAGCGGACCTGTTGCGCCGAGCGGGCCCGTTGCGAGGAGCGGGCCAGTCGTGCCGAGCGGGCCCGTTATGAGGAGCCGGAGTCAACGGTGGGATTGCAACGAGAGCAATGGTTCGATGGGTTTGTCATCCAGCCGATTTAGGCATGACGCTGGATCTCATCGCGTTGGACGGGGCGACCGGGCGAAAGCTCGAGGTTGGGGGGGATGTTTGTCAGGCTGGCTCGCGTCCGGATTGCGGTCGTCAATTTGGGGGGGCGGGTCTAGGCGTCGTTCGGTTGCGGCGTGAGAAAGCAGGAAGTCACCGGCTTTTGTTTGGCTTGAGCCATTTTCCTAACCTATGTTTCAACTCGCAGCGATACTGTTCTCCCGACCCTACGGTTTCTCCGAATGAACCAGACCTCCTCTTCTTCCCCAGCCGATTCGCTTGGAACCGTTACTGCTCCTGTGGCGGGGGGGGGACCGGCAGATTTTATTGAGAAGAACCTGCAATTGGAAAAGTTGCTCGCGGCGTTGCAGGCGGCGGCGCCGTTGCCTGAGGATCGCTGTTTGACTGCGACCGCCGAGGTCAAGTTTGAGAATCAATTGGCGATGGTGCGTCTTGGCATTGCCACCTCGCTTTTCTTGGCACTACGTGCGAAGCATGTTGCCACCGCAGCGCATTCGTTGCGAGTGGCATTGTCGTGTTCCGCTTGGGCTCATCGACTCGGGCTCGACGAAACGCAGCGAGATCGTATTGAGGTTGCTGCGCTGCTGCACGATCTAGGCAAAATTGGGATTCCTGATCGTGTGCTGCGAAAGCCTGGGAAGTTAACCGTCGAAGAACAATTGACGATGGATTGTTGTTCGCGATTAGGCGTGCAAATCCTAAGTGGTTGCACCAGCGACACCGAATTACTTGACATCGTGATGTACGCAAATTCATGGTATGACGGTCGTCGGCATGACGATGGTCCGCGCGGAGATGCGTTGCCATTGGGAGCTCGGATGCTAGCGATCGCTGATGCGTTCGACGCAATGACGACCGACCATGTGTACCGAAGTGCGATGAGTCGCGAGCGCGCGATTCAAAAGTTAGCCAAGGGTAGCAATTCCCAATTCGATCCTGAGCTGGTGAATGATTTCAGCCGGATGTTGGAAGACCGTCCTGAGATTCTACAAGGCGTGGTCGTGGATCGATGGCTCAAGCAATTGCAGAGCGATTCCGAATTACCCGTTTGGAATGCCGATTTGGACCAAAAGTATGCCGGAGTATCGCTAGAAAATTATCAGGAAGGGGTGTTTCTCAACTCGCTTGTTAGCAAATTGAAAGACGCTGTGGTGTTCACCGACAGCGAAGGGACGGTCACGCGTTGGAACGACGCGATGCAGCGTCTAACCGGCATCTCCAGCGACGCAATGCAGGGCAAGGCATGGAGCAGCGAAGCCATCCGGCTTCGTGAAAAGGATTCGTCGCGTCATGAGGGAGCTTGCATTGTCGCGCAGTGCCTTCGCTCGGCCAGTTCTATCCAACGCAACATGGTCATCGAACAACCCGGCGGCGAGATGACGCCGGTGCATATGCAGGTAACTCCTGTAGCGGGGAGTCGACCCGGATGTTTGGGAACGGTCGTGGTGATTCGCGATGTTTCCGATGAAGCCGATATGCTCGAGAAGCTCGATACGCTCCATCAACAAGTCACTCGCGATCCTCTCACCGGAATTGCGAATCGAGCTTACTTTGATGAGCAACTTGCCTTGTTGACGGAGCGTGCGAAAGCCGGAGGGGCAACCTTTAGTTTGATTATCTGTGACATCGACCACTTCAAACGGGTCAATGATGTGCATGGTCATCCCGCGGGCGATGAAGCCTTGATTCGTTTCGCTGCAATTTTGGAAAACCATAGTCGTGATGGCGATCTGGTCGCTCGTTATGGCGGCGAAGAGTTCTTGTTGATCGCGAATAATTGTGACAATGCGACCACCACGAAACGTGCTGAAGTGATCCGTATGGCGCTCGAACGAACTCCCCTCCCCAGCCTCGGCAACGAAACCGTAACGGCGAGTTTTGGTGTCACCGAGTTCCAAGCCGGAGATTCGGCCGAAACGATCCTGGCTCGATCCGATCGCGCCCTTTTGAAAGCGAAGGACAACGGTCGCAATCGTGTCATTCAACTTGGCTCGGGCAATCCTCCAAGCGACGCTGCCGAGACGCCCAAGCGAGGATGGTTTGCTTGGTTTGACGGCGCCGACCTGCAGAAGAAAAGTGAATTCGATATTTTGACGCCGGTACCCGCGGCGATTGTGATCGAAAAGCTGAGAGGCTTTATTGCCGACCATGATGCCGAAGTGATCCATGTGACCGAAAATCAGGTGTCATTGAAGGTCAATTCGGTGTGCAGCACCGGAGGGCGTCGGCGGGTCGATCATCAAATTGTGCTCAATGCACAGTTGACCCTTAGCGAACAAAAAAACGGTGATCCGTCGCTCCCTGCGACCCGGAATTGGGCCAGCACCAAGGTTCACGTCGTGGTGCGTCCCATCCGAAATCGAGATCGTCGAAACCGGGCGCTGAATCCTTGTGTGGTTCAACTCGTGTCGAGTTTGAGGAGCTACTTGATGGGCGAGATTGTCGCCGATCCCGAGAGCTAAGCAGGTAGGCAGGAATGATTGGGAGAAATCCCATTAGCCGCTTGGGCGTTATCCCCGGTTGAACGTGGGAACCGTGGCTAACGCCAAAATGGCTAATCTACGGAAAGACTCCTGCCTAGCTGCTTAGAGCCGCAGCCAAGGGCGAAATCCTGTAGCCGTAGGGGCGATTCAGCCAAGCGGCTTCACACGCGGCTTCACGCGAAGCAATGCAAGGGGTGATTTCATTCCAATGGTCGGGGCGTTATCGTTCTAGGTTGACGAGAACCTCATATCTTCACCCTAAAACGGAGCGAATTCGGCCATGGCTTACACTTTGCCTGAACTGCCTTACGCGTACGATGCACTGACCCCTCATATCGACGCAAAGACGATGGAGATCCATCACTCCAAGCATCACCAGGCCTACATCACGAAGGTCAACGATGCGATCGCGGGAACCGATTTGGAAAGCAAGTCGATCGAAGATCTGATTTCCGATCTGTCCGCAGTCCCCGAGGCCAAGCGAGGCGCGGTTCGCAACAATGGTGGCGGACACGCCAATCACTCCTTGTTCTGGACCGTGATGGGACCAAGCAAGGGTGGCAATCCCGCGGGCGATTTGGCCGCTGCGATCGACAAGGCGTTTGGTTCTTTCGACGCGATGAAAGAACAGTTTGCCAATGCTGCGGCAACCCGTTTCGGTAGCGGCTGGGCTTGGCTATACGTCGAAGGCGGCGAGCTGAAGATCGGCAGCACTGCGAACCAAGACAACCCATTGATGGGCCAAGCGGTTGCTGGGATCAGCGGCACGCCGATTCTTGGTTTAGACGTTTGGGAGCACGCTTACTACCTGAACTACCAAAACCGCCGTCCCGACTACATTTCCGCTTTCTGGAGCGTCGTCGATTGGGACGCAGTTGCCGACCGCTTTGCAGCGGCAAAGTAGTTTGATGTAACGGGAACGGATCCGGCGCGCTAGCCCAAGCCAGGATGTAGGGCCGGTTCCTACCGGCCGATGACAGGCCGGCCAATGACAAGCCGGCCGGTGGGAACCGGCCCTACGACATCGATCAAGATGTTCTAGCCGCAGGTAAGTTTCAAAAGTGAATGAAGCGAAAAGGCGTTGCCACGGAGTGGCAACGCCTTTTTTCGTTTGTTCATGGACCTAGTGTCGATTGGCGCAAAAAAAAACGGCGGACTCGAAAGTCCGCCGCGTGGTTTGCTCAATCGTAAGCGGTTGAGATCTTACTCGTCGCTGCTAGGTGGGAAGAGAGGACCGGCACTGCCCAGACCGCCCTTGAGTTCGCCTTCGACGGACGACGCAGGGACTTGGTTTTCGGCAGCTTCGGCAGCTGCTGCAGCACGTTCTTGCTCTTCGCCCCACTCGACTCGCTTGAGGGATAGGCCGATCTTGCGTTCGTCGGTATCGACTCGCAAGACCTTGACTTCGATGTCGTCGCCGACCTTGACCACTTCTTCGGGATCTTCGACCTTTTGCTCAGCCAATTCGCTGATGTGCAACAGGCCTTCGAGTCCGTCTTCCAAGCTGATGAAGACACCGAAGTTGGTGATCTTGGTGACCTTGCCCTTGACCAATTGGCCGGGTTGATACTTGTCAGGAATGTCGCCATCCCATGGGTCGTTATCGAGTTGCTTCAGTCCCAGTGCGATGCGGCGACGCTCTTCGTCGACGCTCAAGACGCGGCAAGCAAGCTCTTGGCCCTTTTCGAGCATTTCGCTCGGGTGACCGATCTTGCGAGTCCACGACATGTCGCTGACATGAAGCAGTCCGTCGATGCCTTCTTCCAATTCGATGAACGCACCGTAGTTGGTTAGGTTTCGCACCTTGCCGGTAACATCGGTTCCCTCAGGATAACGCTCGAGCACTTCGTCCCAAGGATTCTTCTGAGTTTGCTTCATGCCGAGCGAAAGCTGTTGACCGGCGGGGTCGACACCAAGAATCTTGACATCGATTTGGTCGCCGATGTTGACCAATTCGCTTGGATGGTTGACTCGCTTGGTCCAGCTCATTTCGCTGATGTGAACTAGGCCTTCGATGCCTGGTTCGAGCTTGACGAACGCACCGTAGCTCATCACGTTGACGACTTCGCCCTTGTGATCGCTGTTGACCGGGTACTTCTCTTCGATGTTTTCCCACGGGTTGCGGTCCTTCTGCTTCAAACCGAGAGCAATCTTTTGCTTTTCGCGGTCGATGTGCAGCACCTTGACTTCGATTTCTTGATCGATCGAAACCATTTCGGTGGGGTGACCAATTCGCTCCCAAGCCATGTCGGTGATGTGGAGCAAACCATCGATACCGCCGAGGTCGACGAACGCACCGAAGTCGGCGATGTTCTTGACAACCCCTTTGCGGATCTGGCCGACTTCGAGTTCTTTCATCAAGTACGCGCGATCTTCTTCGCGTTGACGTTCGATCAACGAACGACGGCTGATCACGATGTTGCGACGCATGTCGTCGATCTTCAGCACTTCGGCTTGGATCACGCGACCAATGAAGTCGCCGATGTCGCCGGGACGTCGAATGTCGACTTGGCTGCCTGGCAAGAAGACGTGGATCACGCCCAACTCGACCAGCAAACCACCCTTGATCTTGCGAACAACGGTACCGGTGACCACCTGGCCCTCGGCAACCTTGTCCATCATGTCTTCCCACTCGATGATCTTTTCCGCTTTGCGCTTGCTCAGCGAGATCATGCCGTAAGGGTCGTCGGCCGCCCCCAGCTCATCCTCCATCTCTTCGATGAGCACTTTGACGGTATCGCCCACCTTGGGTGGGTTTTCGTCGCCGCCCCACTCGTCGAGACTGACGGTGCCTTCACTCTTGAAGCCGACGTCGATTAGGGCCCATTCATCGTTGATTTCAACGATTCGGCCATCGACGAGTTTTCCCTGAGCATAATCTTGCTGTTCCGCTGCCAGGGCTTCGAAAAGGAGCTCTTCGGCCTGGTCCGCAGGGACCAGCAGAGCCAATTCGGCTAGAATATCGTCGTCTTCGAGATTGCGGATGAGGTTACGGTTGACCATGGAAATTGATACCAAGTGAGCTTTGAACCTTCGGTGCGAGACGTGCAGCCGGTTCAAGCTCGGAGGGGGTTAGAGTGCTTGTTTGTCTCTTCAGCTCGACACATCGTCGAGCGCCTAGTGGGGTAACCTAACAAAGGGGCAAAAACGTCACAACAGCTTTACCGCTAGTTTCACGACGAAAAAGCCGATCCGTTGCCATTTTGCGACCAGATCGGTATCAAATGGCCTATCCCGTGTCCGTAGTTGCTCGTTCCGAGCTCGACCCATTCGAAAAGCCCATGTCTGAATCACTCCCACTGCGAGTCGCCATCGGTGGCGATCACGCCGGTTTTCCGCTGAAAAAGATGATCGTCGAGCGTTTTGGCGACCAGGTTAACGCGATGATTGATTGCGGCGCCCACAGTGAAGCGAGCTGTGATTACCCCGATTTTGCGGTCGCAGTAGCAAAAGAAATCCTAGAAGGACGAGCCGACAAGGGAATTATGGTTTGCGGCAGCGGGGTGGGCGTCAGCGTGGCGGCCAACAAAATCCACGGGATTCGGGCCTCGATCTGTCACGACACCTATTCAGCCCACCAAGGCGTCGAGCACGATGACATGAACGTGCTCTGCATCGGCGGGCGGATCATCGGCTCCGAATTGGCATTTGAGATCGTCCAGACATTCCTCGGTGCACAATACGAACCCGAGGATCGACATGCTCGGCGATTGGCCAAAGTTTTGGAAATCGAAAAAAACGGGATTTAATTCGCGTTTGCTTACTTTGCGTAGCCGTTGGGATGGGCTTGATGCCACTTCCAAGCGGTTTCGACGATCGATTTGACGTCCATGTATTTGGGTTGCCATCCGAGCCGCTGCTGGGCCATGCGGGCGTCAGCGATCAATTCCGAAGGGTCACCGGCGCGGCGCGGCCCCATTTTTTCTGGAATGGGGTGCCCCGTGACTTCGCGGCACGCTTCGATGATCTCGCGGACACTGGTGCCGCGACCTGTACCTAGGTTCACGCACAAGCCTTTGCCAGGCTCGATTTTGTCGAGCGCCAGCAAATGAGCGGCGCCAAGATCGTCAACGTGGATGTAGTCACGGACACAGGTGCCATCTTCGGTCGCGTAGTCGTCACCAAAGATGGTGATCGCGTCGCGTTGTCCGAGTGCGACTTGTAACACGATGGGAATCAGGTGCGTTTCAGGGTCGTGATCTTCGCCGATCGATCCGTCCGGGCGTGCACCGGCTGCGTTAAAGTAGCGAAGCGCCGCGTAGCCAAAACCGTACGCCGCGGCATAGTCGGCCAAGGCATGTTCAAACACCATTTTGGTGAATCCATACGGATTGATCGGATTCTGGGGGGTCGTTTCTGGGATCGGAATCGTGTCGGGTTCCCCGTACGTGGCCGTGGTGCTGCTAAACACAATTTTCTTTACGTCGGCTTCACGCATTGCGTCGAGCAGTTCGACTGCATCGATCACGTTGTTGCGATAGTAAAGAGCCGGATCGTTGACGGATTCGTTCACCAAGGCGAAGGCGGCGAAGTGCATCACGGCATCAATTTTTTTGTCGCGAAGCGTTCGCACGACTTTGGCTCGGTCGGACAATTCGCCTTGAACCAGCATGCCATCGGGGACCGATGCGGCGTGGCCTCGCGAGAGATTGTCATAAACGGTGACCGAGTGTCCGGCGTCTAGTAGCAATCGAACCGCGTGAGAACCGATATATCCCGCGCCACCTACCACTAGAACATTCATGGCAATCGTACTTTCTAAAACAGTTGGAATGGTCGGACGTACAAAAAGACAAAACCAAGTGGGAACGCCATCTCTGTCCAAGGGCGACCGTGTCGTTTGTCGAATCAGCAGATAAGGGTAGTTTCATGATTCCGCCAATGCCATAGCAGTGCTACGTGACGTCCACATGCCTAGCATCCTGTGCTGCGTGATGAAGACAGGCTGGAAACCTATCCCACATTTTCAATCTCGCAGGGGGATGCCTTGGCAAAACGACCCACCAAGCTCGAATTGCTTCAGAAGGCGGGGCCGCCGCCCAAGTCGAGTCGTGCGACCGAAACGGTTTGCAACGAGTTCCTCGACTATTTGCGTAGTGAATGCCACTTAGCGGCCAACACGATCGCCGCCTATGGTCGCGACATGCGCCGCTTCACGACTTGGCTCGGCACCGGGGCGCTAAACCAAATCTCGATTAGTGATTTGTCATCCTATGTTGGTGAGCTTAACGAAGCGGAGTTGGCCCCGGCATCGATCGCGCGAAACGTGGTCGCGGTTCGCACGTTCTTCAAGTATTTACAGCTTGAAGGGATCGTCGAAAGCAATCCCGCCGAGCTGATTGCCACTCAGAAAATGTGGGAGCGTGTGCCGGGCGTTTTGTCGACTCGGCAAGTCGAAGGGTTTCTCGCTTCCCCACGAAAATCAGATGTGTATTGGCAGCGTGATGTGGCCATGTTGGAGGTGTTGTACGCGACCGGATGCCGTGCCTCGGAAGTTTGCTCGATCCGCGTGCGGGACATGTCGCTAAGCGAAAAGTTTTTGAAGTGCGAAGGCAAAGGGGGCAAGCAGCGCATGGTGCCGATCGGTTCGCGAGCGATCGCTGCGATCGTTCGTTATTGTGAAGAGTTGCGAGGTAAATTGGCGGAAAAGAGCCCCCATCCCCCCGAGGAACTGTTCTTGTCACGCAGCGGTCGTGCTCTGGATCGCATTCATTTGTGGCGACTGGTGAAGTTCTATGCCAAACGCGTTGGAATCGACCCGTCGATTAGCCCCCATAGTTTGCGGCATAGTTTTGCAACGCATTTATTGGCCGGTGGCGCCGATTTGCGATTGGTGCAGGAGATGCTGGGACACGCGAGCATTCAGACAACGCAAATCTATACCCATGTGGAGCACTCGCGGCTCAAGAAGGTGCATCAACGTTTTCATCCCCGCGCGTGATACGCGGGTGGACGATCGTTTGCACAGCGTCAATCGTTTGCATGGTGGCAATCGCTTGCGCTGGGGCCGATGCGGTGCAGCGGTTGTTTGGTAGCGGTTGTTTGGCAGCCGAGTCTCGGGGGCGTTCCGGCGCGCGGGATCAATTGGGCCAGTCGGGGTCCGCGATTTTGCGGCCCATGGCGGACAATCGTGATTGGGCATCGAGCAGTCGTTGCCAAGCGGAGAAGGAGAGTACGACCTCGTCGCTGCCTTCGTTGGTCTTTGCCGTTTCGATCAATTTGTGCAAACGTGCTTGAAGGTAATCAAGGATCTCACAAAGTTGCGCCTTCTGGCCTGGCGAGAGTCCATCGGGAATCGATGGAGTGTCGACGATTTGGATCAGTTCGGAGGGGTAAGGGGACTTCGATTCTTGGTTCAGTTCCAGCGCAATCGAGCTTTCTGCGGATGACATGTCGCGGCTGAGCGTCGGGTTGTCACTTCCCATCGCGGCCAGTCGTGCGGCGATTTGCTCTTCTGAGCCGACCAAAATCAAGCTGCGACCCAGGGCGATTAAATCGCCATGGCGCAGGATCTTCAGCTGGCACTCGGTGCCGTTGACTTTTGTGCCATTGGTGCTGTCCAAATCCGTCAGCACGAGACGTTCATTGTCACGCTGGACTTTGAAGTGACAGCGACTGACACGCTCGTCATTAAGCTGGATGTCATTGCCTTCTTCGCGACCGACGGTCAGCGGTGGCTGCAGGTCTTCATAAACCTTGCCGCGATCAGCGCCATGGAGGATCTTGAGGGTCACGCCCGACATGGGGCTCTCCGCATGGAAAGGAAAAGGAGGACATTGGGTCTAGGTCGAGGGGGCCAAGTATAAACGCTATTGACGGTCGAGTCACCGCAGACCCCGTTGTTAATAGGGATCTTTCTGTTCTTTCACAATCCGCTTGGCCCCCAGGGGGCTGGGGGCACCGAAACAAATGCTTGCGAAAAAAACGCGAAATTTCTACTGAACTTCAGCAATGATACATTTTAAATAGTCGCTTTCGGGACAGGAAATGGCGACGGGGTGATCCGGGGACGGTCCTCGATTCTCCAACACGATCAAATCACGACGTTTTCGGCGTCCAACATCAAGCAGCATATTCAAGAACTCCGATCGCGAAACACGTCCGCTGCAGCTACAGGTGACAAGAACGCCGCCGGGGGGAATCAATTCGACGGCGAGCGAATTGAGTCGTCGATAGGCTCGCAACGCAGTATCGACTTGATGACGGCTGCCGGCAAATCGAGGTGGATCGAGCACGACGGCATCAAAACGTTGCCCTTCGTCGCCGAGTCGCTTCAGTTCATCAAAGCAATCCCCCTGCGAAAATTCGATGTCGCCATACGCCTCGGTGTCCAAAGCGTTGCGCGTGACCGCTTCTTGAGCATGCTCGAGTGCCGCTTGACTCGAATCGATGCCGAGGACGGACTTCGCTCCTTTTTTGAGTGCTAGCAAACCGAAGCCCCCATTGTAGCAGCAGACGTCGAGCACCCGACGGCCGTTGAAATAATGGGACGCGGCGAGGTGATTGAGGCGTTGATCGAGGTACCCCCCCGTTTTTTGTCCGCCATGAAGATCGACGGCTAATTTCAGCTCATTTTGCTGATACAGCACCGGTTCGGTTTGTCCACGCCCATCGAACCATTCGTTTTGAGCTTCAATTCCTTCATGTTTCGCGGTTTTTTCATCGATTCGCACCATCATCACGCGGGCCGCCAGCGTGGTTTGGAGGTGTTCGAGAATCGGCCGCTGCCAACGCAGCAATGCGCCGGCGGTGAATTGAACCCCCAAACAATCGGCGTAGCGGTCAACGATCAAGCCGCTCAAGAGGTCCGATTCGCTGAACACAATTCGCTCGGCGGCCTCAGGATCGAGCGGGCCACTGAGCCGCCGGCGGGCGATGGCGGCATCGATTTTCGATCGCCAATAGTGCTCGTTGATTTCGGTATTGGCATCGAAGGCGTACAGCCGAATTCGCAGTCGGCTGTGGGGGTTGATCACGCCGCGAGCGACCCAATTTCCATCAAAATCGAGTAAATCAACGACTTGGCCGCATTCCAATTGATGGCCGGTTTCCGACAAAGCGTGGGCGTGAACCCAAGGGTGACGGGCAAGGAACGGGAATTGTCGGGAAGGTTTTAAGCGAAGAGGAACAGGAGTTTCAGAAAATGCCACGCGTCGTTGGTCCTAGTGGAAATGGCCTATGATGGGTTGGGGACTCGGCAATGATGATCATCGTAATCGGTCGAAGCCCGATTCACGGTCGCAAAGCCCACTTTTCGATTCGATTGAATGAGCCGATAGGATGATCGATTCGAGAGGTTTTCAAAATGCCCGCTCGCCTTCGGGAACCAAACTGCGCACAATGGGGTCGGTTAAGGTGGAGCGACTGGGTTGTCCGGTCGATAAACTGAAGACGAGTCGACACGCGGATGGTGCGTGACGATCGTACGCGAATTTGCTTCAAAGAAAGGTCATCTGCTATGACACATGTTGTTTGCGAGCCATGCTCAGGATGCAAATACACTGATTGTGTTGTTGTTTGTCCAGTAGAGTGCTTCTACGAGGGCGATCAAATGTTGTATATCCACCCAGAAGAATGCATCGACTGTGAAGCGTGCGTTCCTGAATGTCCCGTTGAAGCAATCTTCCACGAAGACAATGTTCCTGAGGAATGGAAGAGCTACATCGAACTCAACGCCGAGAAAGCCGAATCGGATGAGTGCGACGTGATTACCGAAAAGAAAGAGCCGTTGGCCGACAAGTAGTCGCTTCGCGTACCTTGTACGGAAAGCGTCTGCGGGCACCGAAATCGAAAAACCCTCCATGAGAATGCTCACGGAGGGTTTTTTATGGGGCGGGGGCGAGTGCCAATGGCCTTCGATTCCGTCTGCGGCTAGCACCGTCGGCTCACATCGCATTGCCAAGCTTACGAGTTCTCAACTTGATTCACCTCCGGTAGGAAGGTTTTCCAGCAATGGTAGCGTGGATCTTCCATCGATTGGGTTAACATCGGATTGAAACGTGGTTTCACCGGTCGATTCAACAATTGCATGCGCGCCTGTTGTGGGGTTCGCCCCCCTTTGCGACCGTTGCATTTCAAGCAGCAGCAAACGATGTTTTCCCACGTGGTCGGTCCGCCATGGGATCGCGGGATGACGTGGTCCAGGCTCAGTTTGTGGATCGGTTCGATGCGACCACAGTACTGACATTGATTGTCGTCACGGGCGAACAGATTTCGGCGATTGAAACGAACCGATTGCACGGGCATGCGATCGAATCGCGTCAGGCGAACAATCCGTGGCACTCGAAGTTCAAAGTTCACGGCGCGGATATAGTCCTCGCCCGGTTGTTTCTCAAGTGACGTTAACTGGCTCAGTTCGCACCAGCTTTCAAAGTCATAACTGACGTATTGATCGTCGTCATGGCAGATCACTTCGGCACATTCACGGTACAGCAACGTGAACGTTCGCCGTACGTTGACCACGCGGATCGCCATGTAAAAACGATTAAGCACTAACACATTTGTGTCGAGAACACTTTGCGACATAAGCAATTCGATCCTTCCGTTAGTCTCTGGATTTAGGAACTTCGTGGGACGAATCCGTCCAGCCGGTGTGGTAGCGCACCGACGGAAGACCCACTTTCGCAGCGAGGTGGATTGCCAATCCATTCACTCTCAGCGGGCACAGCGGTAGACTGCTCTTTGACACCCAAAAGCCAGATCGGGGTTCGCAACTGTTTTGCGTTGTTTCTTACCCGTAATTGTAGGGTGTATGGGCTTGCTAGCCATCCAAATCTGACCGTGGTTTATCGCAATTTCACCCAAGTTTCATGCCTGATTGCTTGCGGTTTGACTCGAGTTTTCGGCCGCCCCCCCTGCCCTTGATGACTCAATGCTTGCATTTCCTTCCCACGTTTTGATCTTGGCCTTTGCGTTTGATACCGAACGATGGTTGGGTTGGCTGGGGCCAGCCGGGTCGATAATTGCCGCGGTTTTGCTGGTCGTTGTCTGTATTGCGGCGTGGGGTTTGAACCTGGTGACGTTGCCTGGGAACTGGATTTCCGTCGCCGCGATGGCATTGTATGCATGGTTGGGCCCAAGTGAGGGGCGATTGGCGATTGGAACGGCCTCGCTTGGGGTGGCGTTTTTATTTGCACTGCTCGGGGAAATCGTGGAATTTGCCGCAGGAGCACTCGGAGCTCAGAAAGCGGGGGCAAGTCGCCGTTCGACGTTGTATGCGGTCGCCGGTTCGATGGCCGGAGCGTTGATCGGGGCGTTCGTCGGGATTCCCGTTCCCATTTTGGGGCCGATTTTGGCCGCTATTTTGTTTGGCGGCGTGGGCGCGACCGCCGGGGCGATTTATGGCGAATGGACCGATGGCCGGTCTTGGCGAGAAAGCTGGACCGTGGGACACGCTGCGTTTTGGGGCCGGACGTTTGGAACTCTGGGAAAATTCATTTTCGGTTTGGCCGTCGTGCTCACCGCATTGATCGGCGTGTTGGTGTAAGCCCTCCCTCCCTACCCTGCCCTACCCTACCCTGGCCTGGCCTCGTTTGGATCGGTCTGGTTGTTCAACCTGATTGGGCTCCTCGTTCACCGCCAATTTCGCTTACGCGTCACTCGCCAATCACCCAGGGATCGATTGACTTTGGGAGGCCAGATTTCCTAGGCTCCTCGGCGGAAGGCTTCATTTTTTTCAATACGGCCCAGAATACGGCCCAGGTTGCATGTCCCACGCGCGGCGCACGAACGACCGTCGGCGGCGAGTTCTTTATTCGACTCAGCAAGCCGACCTCACCACTTCGACGGCCGCCAGTCGTCGAGCGGCGGAGCAGCTGCGCGAAGCGAGGCGACCGACGGCGGCTTATGCGGCGCGGGTTCACCGACGACTTCGCGGTCGTTGGTTTTCACTTGTCCCGGTTAAACGACGAACATTGGTCTGCGTGGCTGGCATGCTGTGGGGCATCGCGATTTTGCTCTGTGGTGCCCACTACGCGTCGGTCGCTTGGCCAGCGATCGTGAACCAGCCCGAGATTGCCAGACCGCTGCGTTTAGATCGTCCCGACAGTTTTGGGCGTTGGGTTACGTGCGTCATGTTGGCGGCTTGCGCCGGCGCCTCGCTACTGATCTACCAAGTTCGCCGCTATCGAGTGGATGATTACACGGGCCAATATCGGCTGTGGCGACTGGTGCTGATTGTGATGTTCGTGGCCAGCATCAATTCGCTTGTTTCGGTCGTTGATTGGGCAGGCGCGATGTTAGACGTGGCTTTCGGGAAACGGGTCGCGCTATCGGGAAATGATTGGCTTGGGATCGTGATTTCGATCGGTGGCGCAGTGCTTGCCATTCGTTTGGTCGCTGAAGTGCGTCGTTCGCGTTGGGCGCTTCTGACGATGATTGCAGCATGGTTAATCATGGCGATTGCTCCCGCTGCGAAGTGGCACTTCTTCGCCGTCGAATCGATTGGCAGGTGGTCGATCGTGACCAGCGCCCCGCTGTTAGCCTGTACGACATTGTTCATTTCGCTTGGTGGCTATTTGCGAATGTTGTTTCGAGAGGTTCGCAATCTTGACGAGAATGACTCCCTCGCCGAACGCTTCGAGGAGCTGAAGGTTCGCTTCTACGCGAGGCGTGGCGAAGCGGAGGTCACCGGCAGCCGCGAAAAGGATGCCGCCCCAAGTGAACAAGAGGCCCCCAAGCGAAAGCCGAAACCAAAGCCACGACGAGAAGTCGCATCGGATCAAGGCGATGCGGACGACGAAGCTCATGAAGCAGCGGCTGAAGCCGAAACGGGGAAACGCCGTTGGTGGTCCCTTCGCCGCGGCAAAAAGGCGAGCGATTCGGTGGCTGAGGACGATGACCAAGCTGACGATGGCGACGACGCAAGCCAAGAAGAATCAAACTCAGCGGAGTCGGAAACGGGCAAGCGTCGTTGGTGGTCACGTCGCCGTACTAAAACGACGCTCGAGAGTGCGGTGGAGGAAGATCAGCGTGACGATCAAGACAATGATTTGTCGCACGAATCCGATGGCGACGATGAATCGCAGCCTCGCCAAAAACGGCGTTGGTTTGGCTTGAGAGCCGCCAAGGCCGAGTTGCCTGAATCCAACGATGAGGGGGACGCGGCCGAAGAGGATCCGGACGAAACGCAAACGCCCAAGAAACGAGGTCGTTTCTCGATGGGATTCGGTCGTCGTGCGAAGGCTGATGCCGGCCCCGAGGAACCCGCCGATGGAAACCGAGCCGAGGGAGACGAGGATGGCGAAGACGTCGTCGCCCAAAATGATCCGCCGGCCAAGAAGCGAGGACTTGGCGGTTGGCTGAGCCGCGGAGCCAAAGCGACGTCGGAAGCCGACGAACGCTGTGAGGACGATGCGGACGATCGTTCGGTCCAGGCGGGCGGCAATCAAGATGACAGCGATGCCGACAGTCAAGAATGGGTGGATCCAGACGACATCGACTGGGATTCATTGAACAAAACCGAGCGTCGGAAGCTGCGCAAGCAGCTCAAACGCCAAGATCGAGCCGCCTAAAAGTCACGCCGTCTAGAAGTTGGGGCATCCCGGGCTGAGCGGCACGCCGAAAAGCTGATGTGGGGTCGCTTTGGCGGTCCTTCGTTGAGCTTTGATTTTGGGCTTCTATGACCCGAACCCCTTCATCGGGTATCTTCATCAAAGCGTGTTAGTTGTTCGCGACTCCCTTTTTTGAACCCTCCATCGATCCCGCTTCCATGATTCGAACTCGATTTGCTCCCAGCCCGACAGGTTACCTTCACATTGGTGGTGTCCGCACCGCTCTGTTTAATTGGTTGATTGCACGCAAATCGGGTGGTCAATTTATCCTCCGCATCGATGATACCGATGCGGGCCGGAACGTGAACGAAGCGATCCAGCCCATTTTGGATGGATTTCGCTGGCTTGGAATGACCTGGGACGAGGGCCCCGAAGTGGGCGGGCCTCACGAGCCATATTTTCAGTCTCAGCGTGCCGATCGGCATCGCGAAGCGGCCCAGGCGTTGCTGGAAAGTGGGCACGCTTATCGCGATTATTCACGCCCCGAGGAGTTCACGGCGCTGCGTGAAGAAGCGCAGAAATCGGGCAAACAATTCATCTACGACCGTCGCTGGATGGCCGCCGATGATGCCGCCGCCGCTGCGTTCGAAGCCGAGGGACGAACGGCGGTCGTGCGTTTAAAGATGCCACGGGAAGGCGAGTGCGTGATCTCGGACCTCGTGCGTGACGAGGTTCGTGTGGCCTGGGCTTCCGAGCAAGATCATGTGATCCAACGCGCCGACGGCAGCTGTTTGTATCACCTTGCCAGTGTGGTCGATGACCATGACTATGCGATCACGCATGTCGTGCGATCCGAAGAGCATTTGTCGAACACGCCACGCCAAATTTTTATCCTCGAATCGCTTGGATACGAGCGACCGATTTACGCCCACTTGCCGTACGTTGCCGAACCCGGCGGGCACGCAAAACTGAGCAAGCGAAAATTGGCCAAGTACGAAAAGAACAAGGACTTTGCCGAACTGCTCGCGCGGGGACGCCGGATTGCCGATCGCTGTGGGATCGCCACCGAAGCGGATACGTTTAACCCGGTGATTGTCGACTTTTATCGTGAGATTGGTTTCTCCGTCGATGCGATTTTGAACTATTTGTTGCTGCTCGGGTGGGCCCTCGACGGCGAGCGCGAGAAGTTCACGATCGCCGAAATGACGGAGTTGTTTTCGCTCCAACGCGTGACCAAGTCGCCCGCTTCGTTTGACCCTCAAAAGTTGCTCTCCTTCCAAGGCGATGCCTTTGCCGCCTTGCCGCTTGAAGAACGGATCACGCGAGTCAGGCCGTTCGCACAGCGCGCGGGATTGTTGCAGGGAGCGGATGCCGAAGCGAAATTGAGTCAAGTGGTTAGCGGCGCGGGCGACCGGCTCAAGATTGCCGGCGATATCCTCGATTTCGATTACTGTTTTATTGATGAGTTTCCCGTCGATGCCAAAGCGTATGCAAAGCGAATTACGGGAGACCCGGCAGCGAAAGCGTTGCTGAGCAAGCTGCGTGACCGGTTTGCCGAGGCCCAAGAGTTCACGATCGAGTCGAGCGAAACACTGGTCAAACAGTTTTGCGAGACCGAGCAAATCAAACTCGGCAATATCATTCATGCCCTGCGTGTGGCCACCACGGGAACGGCGGCTGGGTTTGGCATGTTTGAAACCCTTGCCGTGATCGGTCAAGAGAAGGTGGTTGCGCGAATCGACCGTGTTTTGCAGTCGTAGGTGTTTCGCTGTCGTCGACGCATCAACCGTTCCAAACCGCGACAATCTGTGCCCATGCAGAGCATGGTTTGTTTCGGGTAAACTGTAAGCTGAAGTTTCCTTACCGAGTTTTGATCCATTGCGAGTGTTAGCCATGCAACGTTTCCGTTTCTCACCCCATGTCGCAATGATGGTTTGCGCGGTTGTTTGCGTTTCGGTCGCGGGGTGTCGTGAAGAGATTCCGGTCACTTTTGAGCCCAACTTTGTCCATGCGATGAAGTATCAAATTAAAGACAACGTCTCGATGGACCAAGCGTCCGAGGATGCGGTGTGGGTCGTGACAAAAATGTTTGGGACGCCCAACGAGCCGAAGTTGCCCGACTTCGTGAGCGAGGAAGAGGACTTTGCCGATTGGCTGGATCTCGATCGGCTCGTTCGTGCTTCCGGGCCGGCCGATGCCGAGGGGCGTGGTTTGTATCGCAAGCACTGTGCGTTGTGTCACGGGGTGACTGGGAATGGACGCGGCACCACCGCAGCGATCTTGAATCCCTATCCTCGCGACTATCGCATGGGGGTGTTCAAGTTCAAGTCGACACCGCTGAGCTACAAGCCCACGCGTGAAGACCTAGCCCGAGTGATTCGTGACGGGATTGCGGGAACGGCCATGGTCAAAATCCCTGAGCTATCCGAAGAAGACGTTCAAGCGTTGACCGATTACGTGATCTACTTGTCGTGGCGTGGCGAGACCGAGCGCGCTTTGATTGACGACGCGGTGATGGAGGGCGTTGATTTCGAAGGAGGCGAACGCATCATCAATCCGGAACTAGCGAACAGTCCCGACGAAGAAAAGAAAGAAGAATTTACAGAGGCATGGGAGATTTCGGAGGAGATCGCGATGGGCGTCGCCGAAAGTTGGCTCGAAGCGGACGACGAAGTGCTCGAAGTCCCTGAACCTCCTGCCGATTTTCCGGTTGCGAATTCGCACAAGGATTTCATCAAGCTAAGCCAAGGCGATCAAGCGGAAGCGTTGGCAAAGTCGGTTGCTCGAGGCAATGAGTTGTTCCTAGGCAAAGTGGCATCTTGCAGCAAATGCCACGGCGAGAAGGGACTCGGCAACGGCCAGACGACCGACTACGACGAATGGACAAAGGATTGGACGGCGCGAATCGGAATCAAACCCGAAGACCGCGAGTCGTTGATCCCGTTGCTTGCTCGAGGCGCGTTGCCACCGATCAATGCGATTCCACGAAACTTCGCCGAAGGCTTGTTTCACGGAGGTTCGGATTCCAGCGATCTGTATCGCCGAATTACGCAAGGGATTGATGGAAGTCCGATGCCCGCAGCCACCTTTGTCGAAGGTCAATTCGAAGAGCAGGATGTTTGGCATCTGATCAACTTCATTCGTTCGTTGCAAACGGCCGATGCGGGGGACACGAATGCGACGCCCAGTGAATCGGTCGGTGAATCGCCCAGCCAATCGGTCGGTGCCGAGCCCAAAGCAAGCCCCGCGATTTAGCGTCGTTCGCTACGGGGCCGCTACGGCGTCGCACATCGGTGTTCGGGGTAGCGCGACTCGCCAAGTGTTTCGCACTGGAGTGGTGTGCTCGAAAAGTCTTGGTGACTTTCGCGACCCAAAATGCGATTCGCTCTGACTGAAGTTGCCCCTTTCCTTTTCAAAAATTTAATTAGTCAAAGCAATTATGAGCGAGCAAGAAGCGAAACGCGAAAGCAAACACTTTATTCAACAGGCGATTGATGCCGACCTGGCTGCCGGTCGCGCGTCAGGCGTGTTCACGCGGTTTCCGCCCGAGCCCAACGGCTACCTGCACATCGGTCATGCCAAAAGCATTTGCTTGAACTTTGGATTGGCGAAGGAATATGGCGGGACTTGCAACCTTCGTTTCGATGATACCAATCCGGCGAAAGAAGAAACCGAGTACGTCGAATCGATTCAAGAAGACATCCGTTGGTTGGGCTTTGATTGGGACAGTTTGCATTTCGCTAGCGATTATTTTGATCAGCTTTATGAATGGGCCGAGCGGTTGATCAGCGAGGGGGACGCCTATGTTTGCGATCTGACCGCCGAGCAAACTCGCGAGTATCGAGGGACGTTGACTGAACCGGGACGCAACAGCCCGTTTCGAGATCGGAGTGTTGAAGAGAATCTTGATCTATTTCGCAAGATGCGTGCGGGTGAGTTCGCCGATGGCTCGCGAGTGTTACGAGCGAAGATTGACATGGCCTCGCCGAACATGAATCTGCGAGACCCCGTGATGTACCGTATCTTGCGAGCGACGCATCATCGCACCGGGGATAAATGGTGCATCTATCCGACTTACGATTGGACGCATGGACAAAGTGATTCGATCGAAGGGATTACGTTTTCGATCTGTACCTTGGAATTTGAGAATCATCGCCCGCTCTATGACTGGTACTGCGAAAAACTTGGCATCCATCATCCGCGGCAGATTGAGTTTGCCAAGCTGAAGCTCAGCACGCTGTTGATGGGGAAACGTCACATGCTACGGATGGTCAAAGAGGGCTACGTCAGCGGTTGGGACGATCCTCGCATGCCGACGATCTCGGGGTATCGCCGCCGAGGCTACACGCCCGAGTCGCTCCGCAACTTTTGTGCGGATGCGGGGATCGCGAAATTCAACAGCACGATCGATATCATTCGGCTCGAAAACGCCGTTCGTGAACATCTCAATGCCGTCGCTCTCAGGCGAATGGCGGTGTTAGATCCTATCAAGCTAACGATCACGAATTGGCCTGAGGGCAAGGTCGAGATGACCGAGGCGATCAACAATCCCGAAGATCCTGCGGCGGGCAAACGCGAGATTCCTTTCTCCGGAAGCCTATGGATTGAGCAAGACGATTTCCGCGAAGAAGCTCCACGCAAATTCTTTCGTTTGAAGAAAGGCGGCGCGGTTCGTCTGCGTGCGGGATACATCGTCGATTGCCACGATGTGGTCAAAGACGCTGATGGCAACGTGATCGAGATCCTTTGTACCTATGACCCCGAAACCAAAAGTGGCTCCGATTCATCGGGACGTAAAGTCAAAGGAACCATTCATTGGGTTAGCGCTCAACACGCGGTCGAGGCGGAAGTCCGCTTGTATGACCGACTGTTTACCGTGGAAAACCCAGGCGACCCCGAGGAAGGCAAAACCTTTGTCGATTACCTGAACCCCGATTCGCTCAAAGTGATCACGGGGTACCTTGAACCTGCACTGGCGGAAGCCAAAGCGGGGGATCGTGTGCAGTTCGAGCGATTGGGGTACTACGTGGTCGACCCTGATACAACGCAGCAGAAGATGGTGTTCAATCGGATCGTTTCGCTTCGTGACACCTGGGGCAAAATGGAAGCCAAAGGCAAAGCGAATTAAGACGGAGTGTTTTCTTAACCACCCCGTGCGGTTTGTTTTGAGCAAGTCGCCCACGTGTGAGCGACCGGGGCGTCACGCGTTACCCGGCGCGTTGCCAGAGCGTTTGGCTTAGTAAACGTTTGGCTTAGTAAACGTCGTTTTCGCCGCTGCCGGGCAATCGCGATCCTAACCCGACGCGTGCGTTTTGGAGTTGCGTTATTTGAAGTCCTTTGTTGACGCTTTGGGTTACGGCTTGCCGAAGCCGGTCGCTCTCAAAAAAAACAGGCCACGGTAAACCGTGGCCTGTTCATTGTTGAGTTTCGATTCTGCGGAATGGAGCTAGCTGTTGTTCACGTTCGCGACTTCCGCTTTTTCGCTGGAATCGTCCGCTTCTTCGCCTTCTTCGACCGGTGCCGCGTACCCTCCGGCGGCGAGGACTTGTTGTTTGATCTCATTGGCGACATCGGTGTTTTCGATCAAGAAGTTACGCGCCTTCTCTTTGCCTTGCCCCAGATACGTTTCACCGTATTTGAACCATGCACCGCTGCGGTTGACGATATTGTGCGTCGTGCCGAGATCCAACAAGTCTCCTTCGTAGCTGATCCCGTTGCTGTGCATCATATCGAACTCGGCGATGCGGAATGGCGGGGCGACCTTGTTTTTAACGATCTTCGCTTTAACGCGTTGGCCGACTTGCTCTTCGCCGTCTTTCAGGGCTCCGATACGACGGACGTCGATACGGCACGAAGCGTAGAACTTCAGAGCTCGACCCCCTGGGGTCGTTTCAGGGCTGCCGAACATCACGCCGACCTTTTCACGGATCTGGTTGATGAAGATCACACAGCACTTGCTCTTGGCGATCGCTCCAGTCAACTTTCGCATCGATTGGCTCATCAAACGGGCTTGTAGACCCACATGGCTGTCGCCGATCTCGCCTTCGAGTTCTTTCTTAGGGACCAATGCGGCGACCGAGTCGATGATGATCACATCGACGGCGTTGCTCTTGACCAGCATTTCGCAGATTTGCATCGCTTCTTCACCGCTGCTGGGTTGGCTGACCAGTAGCGTGTCGAGTTCGACGCCAAGTTTTTTGGCCCAACTAGGATCAAAGGCATGTTCCGCGTCGATGATCGCAGCGATGCCGCCGAGTTTCTGTGCTTCGGCACCGATGTGCAGTGCCAGCGTGGTTTTACCGCTTGATTCCGGACCGTAGACTTCGATGATCCGTCCCCGAGGCACTCCGAATCCTCCGAGCGCCATGTCCAAGCCAAGGCTACCCGTCGGGATGCCGTCAATCTTGAATTTCTGGTTCGCTCCGAGCGGCATGATCGCCCCTTCGCCGAAGCTCTTTTCGATTTGCTGAAGGGTGGTCTTTAATCCAGGCTCACGGGAAAGGATTTCCTTCAAGTTTGGATCGACTTTTGCGCCTTTGGATGCCGCTGATTTTGCTGCTTTCTTAGCCACTGTGTTATTCCCTTTCAGAAAATCCCCATGAAAGTTCCCGGACCTCTGAGGTGAAAACTTTCAGGGTCGTGAACGTCTTAATCGTACCGGTGTAAAGCGAGAATGCCAAGCATTGCGTTTGTTTTCGCGGTGACTTGCTTGATGAAACTTGCGTTGCCGTCCGCTTTACTTGCCACACCCTAAGTATCAGAGGTGGGGCTGACACGTCTGGTCAACGACCCAATGTTTTCTGGAATATTCTCGCCGTCCCCCCGCCAGCGAGAAGAGCGGCGTGACAATCGGTATTGCTTGCAACCCTTGCCTCACCGCGAGCGCTCGGCCAGTGCGAAGCACATGCAAATCGCACACCGGCGATGCCGCTGTCTCTAAAAGTCGGTTCGAGAAAAGTAGACGCAGCTGATCGTCAACATTACTGCGATGAAGATCGCACAGTTCAGCACGGGGGCAAGGATCTTGTAGCGGACGAGTTCCACGGGGCCCGCTTCGTCGCGATCGCGTTCAAAAGTGGATTCTCCGCTCACGATCGCAGCGATGGTGCCGCCAAGTTCGCTCGTCTGTGGCGTGAGGAGGCGAAGGGGGCCGATCAGGTAGCGGTCGATTTGACGCCAATTGGAAAGATGCGGACGCAGCGCGAGTCGAGACTGCAGTGTATCTGCGTCGAGCAAGTCGACTTGGTCGATGTGGTGAGCCACCATCAGCGTTGCGGATGGCGTGTCAAATTCGATGGCTTCGATGTTGGACAGTTCCAATGATGGGCTGACCGTCCAGGCTTGATCGGCGACGCGACGCGAGACGATGCGGCATCGCTGGTCACTTGTCAAAACGGCAAACCGTTGAGCGTCCCCCAACGCCACCGACGAAACCACCGTCAAACGATCCGGTAATGGGAGGGTTGCTGTCGTTTGCAGCGTTTGTCGATCGAGAACTTGAAGTGGCCCTTCTCCGCAGGTCAATAGCACCGCTTCGCCACTGATCGCGAGGGATGCAAAGCGTGGCAATTCAATATCGAGGGTTCGTGTTACTGCGACGGAACCCAGTCCGGTCGGAGGCGTCGTGGAGCGGTCATTCTTGCTAAGTTCGATTCGAGTTACTTCCTTGCCGCTCAAGAGAAGCAGCGTGTCGCCTGCGGAATTGATGCCAACGCTCCGCGGCGGCGACAGCAGAACGCCCTGGGGGAGAATGTCTTGGAATCCGTCGGTGGCGGCACCCATCATGCTGGCAAGTTTGTCGAACCAGTTGTTGGACTTGGCCTCCGAGTCTTGTGGCGGTGTGTTGTCGCCGTTTGCCGACGTTTGCCCCCACGCATCGCGAATCTCCTGCTTGTTTGTGATCGAGATTCCGCTGGAGTTAATCGCGAACAAACCGTTGTCGGCATTGATCAATCGCACCGTTGCAGTGGGGAGTCGCAAACTAGGGGTTCCGCGCCACTGGTTTGATTTGCTTAGCACCAACAGGTCGAATCCTCCCAATCCAAACGGATTGAAGCGACCTCCACGGACCACTGCGGTAACCACGGTTGCGTCATCGATGGCCACGGGGGCTAAGACACGGTTGCGTCCGATTGCATCGGATTCATAGATGGCGTCCCAGTGATTGGCCGTCGAGTCCCAGCGCTGTAGGCCTTCGCCACGCGTTGTCGCAAACACCTCGTCGCCCGCGATCGTGATGTGATCGATCGTGTCCGGTCGGGTAACGAATCCGTCAAAGAAACCGCCGATCAAGCCGACCACGACTAGATAGGCACCGAACATGCATGTGATTCCAATGGCCAGGATTGGAGATCGAAAGCGAAGGCCTGCGAGCGTCGAGACGCTGTAGAAAACCGCAAACACGAATACGGAAACCGGGATACAGAGCAGTAGTCTGGGGTTCCAGACATCCAAGCGAAGGCCTGCGATGAAATACAGTCCGACAATCAACTGGATGACGCAGAGGAAAACGAAGGCACATCCGCCAGCGAATTTGCTGAGTAGCAGCAGCCACCGCGAAATCGGTTTGCTAAGTAGCAAATGGAGTGATCCGGGCAGCAGCATGTCGGGGATGATCGAGGCGGTGACGAGAATGCCGAGAAAGACGAGGATGAAGCCGAGTAGCCAATTGATGATCGTGGGAACGACAAATTGATTTAGCAGGATCAAAAATTGGGTTTTGTCGACCGCAAACCGCGCTGGGAAATCCATTCCTAAATAGGTCAGCATGATCGATCGCGCTGATCGCGACTCGAACACTCCGGGGATCGCCGCTTCGATGCGCAAGCGAACGCGGCGTTTGCGGAGCGGTTCGTCGATCTCGGCGGCATCAAGGTCGTCAAGTTCGCGAAGCTCACGTAATCTTGGGGTCGATTTCCAGAGCTCGGCATCGTACCACGACTCGTCATCGAACAGCGTGTTCAGCGCATCGGACAACGTGGTGAAATAGAACCGCACATCCTCGCCCTTGCCCACTTGGCGCAGTTCTCGTTTGACGTCTTCGGGTAACGCGTTGGCAATTTTCCCAGCGGGAGTGTTGGCTTGGCTTGGGTCCGCAATTCCCCCTGCGAGCAGCGCCTTCAAACGCCCTCCGTTATCGATGTCGCGATCGCGGAACGTGGTCGTGAAGTCTTCGCGATATCCAATCGGTGACAATGCACCCAGCAGTAACCAGATCGCGATAAACGCCACCCACAAGATCCGTGAGGCCAACGCCGCGTGAAAGGAGTCGCGGATGACCGTAAGGTAGGGCCACCAACGTTTCATGTGGATTCCTCAGAGCGAGAGACTTCGCGCATAAACGTTTCCTCGAATGATTCACGTTTTCGCGTGATCTCTCGTATCGATACGCCCTGTTGTCGCAAACGATCGACTACCTGATCGACTTCCGCTTGAGAGGACAGCGGTAATGTGAACCGCAACGGGGACTCCGAAACGCGATTCGGTTTCGAACGATGGTAGTCGTTTTCCGGGGCCAACTTTATCGCCGGGAACATTTGGGTGAGCTCCGCAGTCGCTTCGTGCTCGGAGGATTCGGCAAAGTGAGTCACCACTTCGAACGCCACTTCTTCGCAGCGATCAAATTGAGTCAGTTCATCGATCCGTCCGGCAACGCGAATCTTGCCATGGGACATGATCGCGACACGCGAGCAAATCTGTTCGACTTCTTGCAAGATATGGCTGTTCAAGAAAATCGTTTTTCCCGATTCTCGCAAACGGTCAATCACCTTGCGGACTTCGTTGCGACCCACCGGATCAAGTCCGTCGGTCGGTTCGTCCAGCACGAGTAAATCGGGATCATGCATTAACGCTTGAGCGAGCCCGAGGCGCTGGTACATCCCCTTGCTAAATTGTGGGACCAGCTCTCGATCGCGTCCTCGCAAGCCAACCAGTTCTAACAGTTCGTCACTTCGTCGCTCGATTTCAGCGCCGGACATCTGGCTCATGCGTGCGTAGTAACGCAGTGCCGATCTCGCCGAATGGTGTCGGTCGACGCGCAATGATTCGGGTAGGTACCCCACACGCATTCGCGCGGCAATGCTTCCCGCGGGGGAACCAAACAGCGATGCGGATCCTGAGCTGCTGCGAACGACGCCGAGTAGAATTTTGATCAGCGTCGTTTTGCCGGCACCATTTGGGCCAAGCAATCCAAAGACCTCACCGGCGCGAACCTGTAGCGTGGCGCCGCGCAGTGCCTCGACCACCCTGCGCCCGCGAAACGACCAAGTCGTATACTTCTTTTTCAGATCCGCGATGTGGATGACGACCGGATTCGATGAGTCCTGGCCAGACTCGCCATCGACGACGCATGCCTGCGAACTCATTTCAAGATCGTGATCGTTGCGAGCCGTGGTGTCCAATCTCTAGGCCGACAAAATGCGGAGCAAGAGATACGACAACCAGATAAGCGTTACCGCGACCAAACCAATCGCCAACCACCGGTGAGCGGGTTGTCGCCACGATGGGGGATGGACTTCGCGTTCATAGAGGTGGCGGAATCGCTCGCGTTGCGGTTCGGATTCAAAAACGCCGTCGTCGACCAATTCGTGCAGTCCGAATTGGACGGAATACTCGACCACTCCGAATACATTGTGCCGGAGACGGTCGTCGTCGATGCCGATGCTTTCAAAATACCAGAGCTGGTTTCCGAAAGCTTGTTCGGATTCGCAGGATTCATCCACGCAGCGCAACTGAATAATGTCGCTTTGATCAGGACAAAAGCGTGCACGAGTCATGGCGCGGTTACAATCCAAACGTACCTGCCGAATCGTTCGTTCAGAAAAACGCCGTGTTCTTGTTTCAGCACCCATCGGCCTGCTCCAGTGTACGCCGCTAAGGAGGATCTCAACGCCTCATTACCATCATTATTGCCAATTTATACATTAGCGTCACTGGCAGAATCAAAGAATTTCCAAAGTCCAGTGCGAAGTGCCCACTTTATTTTCCGTAAACCGAATCTCTTGTCAGCTGGGCTGATGCATATTCTACCCTTTGTTGGGGGGGATGTGTTCGGTTGGCTGTTTTTTTCCTCTTGATGACTCGCTGTGTAGTTCTCTATGGCCTCAAGTATGTTTGAACGTCGTTCCTTGACGGCTCCCATCACATTGGGAGTGGTGATGATCGTCATCGTCGTTGTGTTAGCGGCCGTTTGGGTGATCGCCAGCTGGTTGAGCGCCCAGGGAGGGCAGGCTTCGAAGCCCGTTTTTTGGGTGATTCTTGCCACCGGAGCGATCCTGCTTGCCGGAATGCTGGCCGGTTCGATCGCCTATCTTACTTTGACGGTCAAGGCGGTGAATTTGAATCGACGGCAATCGAACTTTATTGATTCGGTTACCCACGAGCTGAAAAGCCCGATCGCTTCATTAAAGCTCTATTTGCAAACCTTGACTCGGCGAAGCGTTGGCGAAGAGCAGCAGAAGGATTTTCATCGTTTCATGCTTGAAGATGTTGAGCGACTCGATGCCTTGATCAATCACCTGCTCGATGCCGCTCGGATCGAACGAGGAACCGAGCCGAGTGAGAGCGAGCGTGTCCGTTTGGATCAGTTGTTGATCCAATGCAGTTCCGCAGCCTGCTTGCAGTATCGAGTTCCGCAGGACACGATCACGGTCGATAGCCCCCCAATCACGCTGCGTAGCCAACCGGTGCAGTTGGAAATCTTGTTTCGAAATCTCATTGATAACGCGGTAAAGTATGGCGGGACACCCTCGCGGGTAGCGGTAACGGTTCGGGTTACCGGCGACCAGCAAGTCGTGGTGTCGATCATCGATAACGGAAATGGCATTCCGGCAAACCAGAAACGTAAAGTGTTTGGACGGTTCGTGCGGTTGGGTAACGAGTTGGAGCGTAGTCAGCCGGGCACCGGGCTGGGGCTTCATCTGGTTCGCAATGTGACCAAAACGGTGGGAGGAACCGTGCGGATCTTGGATCGCACCGACCAACCGGGAACGGAATTTCAAGTCACCCTTGGTGGGCTGGTCGCCAGCCCCGAAACGAGTTCACCGTAGGTCCAAGGCGCAGACCGACGAGGACAATCGCGAAAGGCATTAAATAAGCAGTCATCATGAGCGCTCATATTCTAGTTGTTGAAGACGAAAAGCATCTCGGGGTTGGCATCAAGTACAACCTCGAAGCGGAGGGGTATCGGGTGTCGTTGGTCGAGGACGGGCCGACGGCTTTGCGTTTGATCGAGTCCAGTACCGTTTCGATCGATTTGATGGTGCTCGATTTGATGCTGCCCGGAATGAGTGGCTATTCGGTATGCGAGTCGATACGCGAAAGTGGCTCGATGATTCCGGTGTTGATGTTATCAGCCAGGACGCTTGCGGAAGACCGAACACGCGGATTTGATGTCGGTGCAAATCAATACATGAGTAAGCCGTTTGAGCTGGATGAGCTGCTCAGTCGGATCAAAAACTTGCTGCAAATTTCCGGGGGTGAGCGCAGTAAGCCCGCGGCCAAGAAGCAGCGGGCCACGGTGGATAAGATCCAATTTGGATCGGTGAACGTTGATTTTGAAACGCACGAAGTGCTGGTCGCTGGCAAGTCCGTGCGGATGACGCCCAAGGAGCTGCGGCTGCTTCGTTACTTCGTCGAAAATCCCAACCGAGTGATTCGTCGCGACGAACTGTTGAGCGAAGTCTGGGGGATGTCGGGAAATCTGCAGACCCGTGCGGTCGACCAATTCATCGCGCGGCTGCGAAAGATCATTGAGCCGGATAGCTCGGTCCCGGTTCATCTTTTGACGATTCGTGACGCCGGCTACCGATTTGTCTTGGAGCCCAACCCAAGCGAACGCGATGGGAGCTAGCCCGTGTCATGCGCAATGCGACGCGTCTGTTTTGAAGTCGCGCTGTTCGATGGGGCCGGGCCGAAGGCTCCCCGATTTGCCAGGAGCAATGTGGCAAATGGCGTAGGGTTCAGGCCGTAACGGCGTTCGCCAGAGCAGGGGCGAGCGTCGGGGATTGCTCACGACATCAAGTGTAAAAATGCGACCGCAAGGGACGACCGCAAGAGATAGGGCCAATCTCGCTCGTTCTTGCCCCCCGATGAAGCCAGGCCACGAAAAAAGCCAACCTGCTTGTACAGCAGATTGGCTTTTAGTGGATTTGAACCGCATATTTGCGGATCCGATATTTTGATTACTCGTTGCTGGAAGCAGCGACGGTTTCGCTTTCTTGTGCTGGCGCTTCGGACTCAAACGCAGGGCGTTCGGCTTTGCGCTTCACGCGGTCGTTTTTGCCAACCAGTTCGAGGATTGCTCGGGTGCCGGCATCGCCGAGTCGTGGCTTGGCCAAACGCAGGATGCGTGTGTATCCACCTGGGCGTTCGACGAAGCGTTCCGCGATGGTGTCGAACAGGATGCTGGTAGCTTGGCGATCGCCAATCAGTTGCACCACGCGTCGTTGAGCGGCAACGACGGGGGCACGAGCGGCAGCCCATTTCTTCCAGTCATCGCTGGTTCGCCATTTCTTGTATGCGTCGCTGCCACGTTCGGCAGGAGCAGCGTACTTGCGAGCTTCTTCAGCCGCAGGAATGGACTTTTTCGCGATCGTGATGCACTTTTCAACCAAGGGGCGAACCTCTTTGGCTTTGTGCAGGGTCGTGATGATACGGCCTGTCACCTTCGGCGCGTTGTCGTCGAGGGATGCATCGCGTTCAGTAAGGAATAGAGCACTGGCCAAGTTCTTCAGCAGCGCCTTGCGGTGGCTAGGACTTCGTCCAAGCACGCGGCCTTTTCGTCGATGTCGCATGGCGGAATATCCGTCAAAAGTTTCTAAGGGAATTTGTAAGGGGGTCGTTGATGGCTGGGGGCCATCTTAGAACAAAGGTTGGTTTGGCACTCGCATGCCAAGATGCAAACCGTACTGTGAGAGTTTCTCGCGTACTTCGTTTAGCGTTGTGTCGCCAAAGTTGCGAACTTCAAGCAGTGCGTCTTCGGAGCGTTGCACCAAGTCGCGAACGGTCATGATGTTTTCGCTTTCCAAGCAATTGTTTGCTCGGACCGACAATCGCAGATCGCCCAGCGTCATGTTGAGCTTCGCTTCGAGTTGTGCCTCGGGCGATCCCGTTCCCCCGCGTGCTGCCGAGAAGATACTCGGGCCGAGTTCGCGGTATTGAACGAATGGGTTGAGGTGCTTGCGGAGAATCTTCGCCGATTCCACCAACGCCAACTCAGGGCTCACGCTGCCATCGCTCCAAACTTCCAGCATCAGGCGGTCGAAGTTAGTCTTTTGACCAACACGAGTTTCCTCGACTTCGTAACGCACACGCGTGATCGGGCTGAAGACCGCATCGATTGGAATGATTCCAATCTCGTGGTCCACGCTGCTGTGTTCAGTGCTCGGGACGTAACCACGACCGTTTTCAACGACCATTTCCATCATGAATGGAACGTCGTCTGTGAGGGTCGCAATGACGTGATTTTTGTTGATGATCTCAACGTCGGCATCGGTTTGGATGTCGGCGCCGGTGATCGGTCCCGCTTTATCGCGTTCGACCGTGATCACGCGAGTGGCTTCGGTGTGATTGCGGACGACGAGGCTTTTCACGTTCAACACGATCTCAGTCATGTCTTCCATCACCCCAGGAATGGTGGTGAATTCATGCTGAGCGCCGCGGATTTTGATTTGCGTGACCGCACTGCCCATCAAGCTGCTCAGCAGCACGCGTCGCAGGCTATTGCCCACGCTTGCACCAAAGCCACGCTCGAAAGGTTCAGCCGAAAATTTTCCGTAGGTCGATGTGAGGGTATCGCGATCGACTTCGAGCGAGCTTGGAAGTTCCATGCCACGCCATCGAATGTGCATCGTCATAAAGCCTCAATATGTGGTTTGAGTGTGTTGGGATGGTAGCGGCTGCGAGCATAGCGGGGCTTACAGCCGCAGCCGAGTTGCAAACGCGGAAGGGGAAGCCGCAGGTTACACGCGTCGCTTTTTGCGAGGACGGCAACCGTTATGAGGGATCGGAGTCACTTCTTCGATCAACTTCACATTCAAACCTGCTGCTTGAAGCGAGGTAATCGCACTCTCGCGACCTGAGCCTGGGCCCTTCACGCGGACTTCAACGTCACGCATGCCGAACTTGGTGGCCTTCTCGGCAGCTTGCTGTGCCGCACATTGGCCGGCGAACGGAGTGCTTTTACGGCTTCCTTTGAAGCCACTGGTTCCGGCACTCGCCCAGCACAACGTGTCACCCTTGGGATCGGTGATGGTGACGGTGGTGTTGTTGAACGTTGCGTGGATGTGCGCAATGCCGCTGGTGACGTTACGGCGAACTCGCTTCTTTTTATTTGTCTTTGCCACTGCAAAGTCTCTATCAGTGAAGGTTGTTGAGGTGGTGGAAGTTGACGCTGAAGGTGGGAGGCATGGCGAGCAGGTTGGCGGTGCCAACTCGCTCGGCCATCAGACTTGCTAGCGCAAATCCTTGACGCCCTTCTTGCCTGCAACGGTCTTGCGTGGGCCTTTACGGGTCCGAGCGTTCGTTTTGGTTCGCTGGCCACGGACAGGCAAACTGACGCGATGTCGGATGCCGCGATAGCAGCGGACTTCGCGAAGTCGGTTGATGTTTTGAGTGATTTGACGACGAAGGGGGCCTTCGACGGTGTAGTCACGCTCGAGTAATGCGGTGATTCGGCTGAGTTCATCCTCAGCTAGGTCGTTTGCGATTCGAGTCGGCTCAATCCCAAGCTTTTCGCACACCTCACGGGCCGTATGCAGACCGATCCCAAATAAATAGGTCAGCGAATATTGGATTTGCTTGTCGTTTGGCACATCGACGCCCATCAGACGGGGCATAGCTTAACTCCTGAAGTATCGATCAGATGGTCGGCAAAATACGACGAACACGTTGGGACATCATCGGGATGTAGACGGTGCATCGGCCAAGAATTCCGGACTATACCGTCTGGCCCCCTTTTTGCTCAATGGGGACGTGGGATGATTTTTCTAAGAATTTCTGCGAACCATGCGGAGGAACTCCGTGGGAACACTGTTTTTCGCAGAGGCGGGGAGTCGAGTTTGTTCGATTTGAAGGAAATTAGAGAGGTCGATCTGCAGAATCGTGTCGCCCGAAACCGTTGACCAGACACGAGTTAGCCACACTTCGTCACACTCCGGTATCAACTGGTGGTAGACCTCCGCTCCGCCTACGACAAACACGTCTCGATTGACAAGTGCCCCATTAGGGGTGGCGGAAGTTTCCGTCAGAGCGGTGGCGGATTGTTCGGCTAGTTTTAGCGATTCCGCAGGGTTTTCCGCTCGTAGTACCCCTGCGCTGTGCCAATCGGGGTTGCGCGTGATCACGATGGTGCGACGCCCGGGCAGCGGTCGCCCAATGGAATCATAGGTGCGGCGCCCCATGATCAAGGTGCCTCCCATGGTCAGGCTTTTGAACCGCTGAAGATCGCTGCGCAGCCGCCAAGGCATGTCGCCATCCTTGCCAATCACCCCCGTAGGGGTCATGGCAACCAACGCGATTACGCGAGATTGACGGGCCGATCGAGATTGACGGGCCGATCGAGATCGAGGGGCCGAGGAAGTGAGGTCGCCGCTTGGGTTCATACCGCGATCGGGGCTTTGATGCTTGGATCGGGGTTGTAGTCGATCAGTTTAAAGTCGTCGAAAACAAACCCGTCGAGTGTGTCGGGGGCAGATTGAATTTGCATCTTGGGCAGCGGTTTGGGGTGCCGTGTGAGTTGTTCACGCGCCTGATCAAAGTGGTTTCGGTAGAGATGGACGTCGCCGAGCGTGTGGACAAAATCGCCCGCCTCGAGCCCGGTCACCTTCGCCATCATCATGGTGAGCAAGGCGTAGCTGGCGATGTTGAAGGGAACGCCTAAGAACAGATCGGCGCTGCGTTGATAGAGTTGGCAAGACAACTTTCCGCCGGCCACGTAGAACTGGAACAGCAAATGACACGGGGGCAGTGCCATTTGATCGATCTGGTGGACGTTCCATGCCGAAACCACCAGACGCCGAGATTCGGGGTTTTCGCGGATCTCTTGGGTGACTCGGGCGATTTGGTCGATCGTCTCGCCGTTTCCTCCCTCCCAGCAACGCCACTGTTGTCCATAGACCGGGCCAAGGTTGCCATCCTCATCGGCCCATTCGTCCCAAATGCTGACGCCGTTTTCACGCAAGTAGTGGATGTTCGTATCGCCAGAGAGAAACCACAGCAATTCATGCAAAATCGAGCGGACGTGGAGTTTCTTGGTCGTCAGCAAGGGGAATCCTTCGCTGAGGTCAAAGCGCATTTGACGACCAAACAATCCTCGGGTCCCCACGCCGGTGCGGTCGTCGCGGTCCAAGCCATGATTCAAGACTTCATCGAGCAGTTGTAGGTAAGTTCGCATCGTAAGAAGTTTGGGCGGAGGAGGGAGAGAGGTGATCGACGGCAGCGAAGGTTACCGGCCAATCGTGAGTGGCTAAATTCTATGTAGGAAAGTGTTCTCTTCCGAGAGGAAGCAGCGGAAGACTGGGCGATTTTGCGTAGATCCGTAGTGCGGGCCCCGAAAAGGATGCAGGCCCCGGAAAGGTGGACCCCAAAATTGCCTCGTGAAGCGTCAGCGGGGGGAGTGCTTGTTCGCCAAGCGTTCTGTGTTCGCCAAGCGGTGCGGGTAGCGGTGTCCCTGAAAACAATGGGGGGGCTGCTGCTCTCTATCGCGATCCGATTCGCCAGCTGAAAAATCGCTTCATGAATTTATCTTATCGGCTGTGCCTCAGGGACGCGTCCAGTCAATCGTCCAGTGTCGATCGCTCGTGCTCTGAACGCAGTCGGGATCGATTCCACATGCCTGGGCAATCTTGCGGATTTCATCGAGCGTCAGAGCGGCGTGCAGCGATTGTCGCAGCAATTGCTGGGCGACTTCGTTTTCATCACCGGCGTGTAATTGAACGAGCCTTTCCAAAGCCGCTTCGGTGTCCGGACGCATCAGGTCTCGAATGAAGACACGACCTTCGGTTTTGACCAAGCGCATCGCGGTCTTGATCGTGGACGCGGGATTTTCCAAGTGATGTAGCAAGCTATTCGAAACGACCGTATCGGCGATCTCGTCTTCATACGGTTCCATCGATTTCGCATCCGCCTGGTGAAGCGAAATTTGATACAGCATGCCAGCAAGATCAATTTCGATCTTGGCTAGATCGAGCATCTCGCCCGATAAATCGATGCCCATCACTTCGATCGTGGGGGCCCGCGAGGCGATTTCGATGGAGAGGATCGCCGGCCCGCAACCGAGATCGATCACTCGGGGGCCCGTGGATCCGCCAGCGAAGAGGTCGTCGACAAAGCAGCGATTGACCGCCGAATGGTTCATCTCAAGGTAAGCCACCGCTTCGTCAAGCCCATCCATGGTCTCGGGTTCAAGGGTGCGAGAGAGTGTCACGTTGTGGTTCCAGCAAAAAGGATAGCGAGGGAGGCTAACGCGGCGAGCTATTTTTGCGCGTGCATTCTAAACACTCGGCGTTTTATGTGTTTATCTTTCTACTAAAATGGCTGCACGCCTATCCCAAAACGGGGTTTGCTGGCTACGATCGATCCTTCGTGAATACCTCTCTAGGGAGGCGCTTGCTTTGACGGGCCGTCGTGGATGGGGGCCGCGAGTGGACGGTCGACGTCACGGCCCACGCATCGCGGAGAATTGTTCGCCCACCCCGTCGGATATGTTACGGCGGGTCACGCTGGCGAATCCCACTCTTTGAAGACAGCTAGAAAGACGATGATTGATTTAGGAAAGTTTAATGTTCTGGGGATCAACGTCAGTGCGATCGATTACGAATCGGCCGTGCAGCAAGTTGTCGAAGCGGGCCGCAAAGGCGAACCGCTCGCGGTCACCGCGTTGGCGGTGCACGGGGTGATGACAGGAGTCGGAGATCGTGAGCACCAGTACCGCTTGAATCAGTTTGATTTGGTGTGCCCCGATGGCCAACCGGTTCGTTGGGCGCTGAATCGGTTGTACGGGTGTGGGTTGTCCGATCGCGTCTATGGTCCGAATTTGACGTTGAAAATTTGTGAAGCGGCGGCGGCGGCAGGAGTCTCGATCTTTTTGTTTGGTGCGACCCAAGAGATGCTCGATGGTTTTGCCGAGAATCTCGGTGCACAGTTCCCGAAACTTCAAATTGCCGGAAAGCGAGCGTCCAAATTCCGCCACTTGACGGTTGCCGAGCGGGATGAGTTGGCCGCCGAGATTCGCAGCAGCGGTGCTGGGATTTGCTTCGTCGGTCTCGGCTGTCCTCGCCAAGAGGTGTTTGCCTATGAGATGCGTGAGCGAGTCAGTATGCCGATGATCGCGGTGGGAGCCGCGTTTGCATTTCACGCTGGGAAGCTGGCCCAAGCCCCGCCGTGGATGCAGCGTCTTGGCTTGGAATGGCTGTTTCGTTTTACTCGCGAACCGAAGCGATTGTGGAAACGCTATGCCACGACGAATCCCGCGTTTGTCTCTTTGTTCGCGTTGCAAAAGCTGCGTCTTTATAAACGGCACCCCGAGGCAGGGGTTAAACCGCAAAGCGATGTGTTGTTTGGCTAACGCAAACGCGGCACGCGCCGGAGGGCTCTCCGGGCAAGAGCCTGGGAATGAGAGCTTCACGGGGGGCGTATAAGTCCCGTTTTGCGGATCGTAGGGATGTTTATTACACTGTGGGCGTCCCACCTTCCCCCTCCCTCTCTCGTGTGAAAGCCTCTCCTGTGACAAAACCTAGGATGCGTTCGTTCCGTGTCGCTGTTTCCGCCCTCTTGCTGATCGGCGGATGCACCTCGCTTGGCTTGTTGATTGGGATGAAGGTTGCCGATCCGCCAGGGATGCAAATGAAGATGTTCGCCGATGCGTTTTTGGAAACGCTCGACGAAAAGCAAGCCGCTCTCGTGGCGAAAGACTATGATTCGGCCGAACGAGTTGATTGGCATTTCATACCGATGCCAACTCGCAAAGGTTTGGTTTTGAAGGAGATGAACACGGCTCAGCGAACCGCGGCGCTGCGTCTGTTGCGTTCGGCACTGAGCGAAGCGGGTTACGGCAAGGCGAGCAAGATCATGTTGCTCGAAGGCGTGCTTCGCCAATTGGAAGGTCCCGGCAGCGAATCGCGACGCGACTCTCAAAAATATTACGTGACGATCTTCGGTACTCCCAGCGAAACCGAACTGTGGGGTCTCAGCTTCGAAGGGCATCACCTCTCGCTAAACTTCAGCTGCCGTGACGGCAAGTTGGTCGACAGCTCGCCACAATTCTTTGCGACCAATCCGGCAAAAATCATGAGCGATGTCGAAGGACCGCTGGGCAAGGGGACGCGCGTGCTGAGCGAGGAAGAGGATCTGGGCTTTGAGCTCGTCAACCGCTTGGACGAAGCTCAGAAGAAAGTCGCCATCATCGACGAAAAAGCGCTCAAAGAAGTGCGTTTTGCCGGAGAGCCACAGCCTCAAGTCGGTGAGCCTGAAGGGATCGCTTTTGACAAGTTGTCGCCGAAACAGGCCGAGTTATTGAAACGGCTCGTCGGCGTTTATGTCGATGCGGTTCCTGAAAAGACGGCTCAAACGCGTCGTGAATTGATCGAGACCAACGGATGGCAGCACGTCTATTTCGCATGGGCCGGAGCCCTGGAGCCAGGGATCGGACATTACTATCGCATTCGCGGTAAAGATTTTTTGATTGAGTTTGTGAACACTCAGGCGGATGCATCGGGGAATCCTGCGAATCATATCCACTGCGTCTGGCGTGACCTGACTGGCGATTTTGACTTGCCGATCAAATAGACTTCGGTTGGTGAAAGCGAGGGACTGATCAGCGAGGGACTGAGTCAAGAGTGAGATTCCCTCGCTGACACGTTTAGCTTACCAACCCCGGGGCGATCTGCCGGGGAAGGTTTTGGTGATCGTTCCTGGTAAGGCACTATGCTCGATTGGTTAAAGCATCTGCGTGAGCGATGGGATAATTGGTGCGGTGATCGCGACATGGAGCTGGCGATTCGCAAGCATCTTTCGGAAAACGGCTACTATGGCCGCACCGCCAAGTTAAAGAGCGTGCGGATGGTTGCGGTGCAGCGCCCCGGTTGGTTCCAAGTGTTTCGCTTTGAAGCGACCGCGCGTAGGGTACCACCCCATTTGTTAAGCGAGGCCCATTCGTCAGGCCAGGCCGGTTCGTCAGGCGAGGTCGATTCGTCCGACGAGGTTCCCGACGCGGCCCCCGTTTATGACGAATTGTACGGGTTGGTGAAGGATGACATTCGTCACAAGATCAATGTGGTCCGAGTGTTTGACCGCGAAGACGAGCGGCGTGCGCTGTTCGTGCGTTGGAGCGAAGGACTGATTTGCCTGCGTGGTGCTCACGGGCTGAAAAGTCCTTAGAATCGTACGCGTGTGAGACGTGTTTCCCTTAACTCAAATGGATTGAAAATGTCGAGGCTTCTGTGCTCGTTCGTTGTCGTTGCCGGATTGTCGGCAAGTGGTTTGGTCGTGAATTCCGCCGTGGCAGCAAAGCCTCCTACCGTGGCCTCGGCCGCGGTCGCCGAGGCCGCTCGGACCGAAACCGAGCCCGATTCGAAGGCGGATTCCGATTCGAAGGCGGATTCAGCGGCTGTGGCTGCAGCCAAGTCGCAGGTTCCTGAAACGGGAGCCCAAGAGCGGGCCTTGGTCGACAACGTACGGCAGTGGACGTTCGAGGGCCGCCGCGCCGGTGAAGGTTACTTTAGCGCTGATGCTCGTCACATGGTCTTCCAAAGTGAACGGGATCCCGCGAACCCGTTCTATCAAATCTATCTCACCGATCTGGAAACGGGTGACATTGAAAAAGTGTCTCCAGGAATCGGCAAGACGACCTGTGCATGGATCCATCCCGAGGGCAATCGAGTGTTGTTCGCTAGTACGCACGAGGATCCTGCGGCAAAGCAAAAGCAAGAGGACGAGATTGAACTGCGAGCCAGCGGGAAGCAACGCCGCTACGCTTGGGACTACGACGAGAACTACGAATTATACGAGCGGGTTGCCGATGGCCAGTACAACCGCTTGACCGAAGCGCAGGGCTACGATGCCGAAGCGAGCTACAGCCCCGATGGAACTCAGATCGTCTTCGCGTCCAATCGCGAAGCCTACTCGCGTGAATTGACGGCCGTCGAGCAAGCAAAGTTTGAGATCGATCCGGCGTTCATGATCGATTTGTACATCATGAATGCCGATGGCACGAATGTGCGCCGCTTGACCACCGAGCCGGGTTATGACGGAGGCCCGTTTTTCTCGCCTAACGGAGAGCGAATTTGTTGGCGACGTTTTTCCGAGGACGGAGCCACCGCTGAAATCTTTACGATGAACATCGACGGTAGCGACGTTCGCCGTTTGACCGATTTTGGAGCGATGAGCTGGGCTCCGTTTTATCACCCCAGCGGCGACTACTTGATTTTCACGACCAACAAACATGGTTTCGCAAATTTTGAGCTCTACCTCGTTCGCGCCGATGCTCAGGGGGAACCAGTCCGGGTGACGTATACCGATGGTTTTGATGGACTGCCCGTCTTCTTGCCCGACGCTAAGCGATTATCGTGGACCTCGACGCGCAGCAAAGGAAAGCGATCCCAAATTTTCATCGGCGATTGGAACGACGCCCATGCACGTGAACTGCTGAAGCTCGAATCTGAGTCCGAGTCGAGTGAGGATCGCTTGGCTGCGGTCGCGTCCGCAGAACACACCTCGCCCGAGTTTTCACCCGCCGATGTGATGCGGCATGTTGATTATTTGACACGCCCCGAATTGGCCGGACGAATGACCGGCAGCGACGGGGAACGCCGCGCTACGGCGTATGTGGCTGCCTATTTACAAAGCCTCGGGTTCGAGCCCGCTGGTGCCAACGGCAGCTTCTTTCAAGAGTTCGAGTTCCCCGCCGGATCTAGCTTGACCGCTGCGAATGCGATGGCACTGGGCGACAAAACGCTCGATTTGAATCAACAGTGGCGTCCGCTTTCATTTTCAAGTGACGGAGAAATCGAGGCGACGGAAGTCGTTTTTGCGGGCTATGGCATGAGTGTGCCCGGTGGCGACGACGTCGAAGAATACGATAGCTACGTGCATCTCGATGTTGCCGGTAAATGGGTGTTGGTGTTTCGCGATTTGCCCCAAGAGATCACTCCCGAGCGACGGCAACAGATGGCGCGTTACAGTTCGCCACGCCGCAAAGCCACCGTCGCACGCGACCACGGGGCCAAAGGGATCCTCTTTGTGGCGGGGCCAACCAGCAAAGTGACTCGCGAATTGATTCACTTTGATCGCGACGCGTCCCAGGCTGGCGTCAGCATCGCGGCGCTGACGATCACCAATCAAGTGGCGGAGGAAATGTTCCAAATCGCCAACAAGAAGCTGGGCGAAACCCAAGCAACGTTCGATGATGGTTCGCCACAGATGGGATTCCCGCTGGAGGGTGTCTCCGTTTCATCGACCGTGGGTATCGAACGCAAGACGGGGATCGGACGAAATGTAATCGCGCGATTGCCGGTCCAACCGAATCGTCAAACGTATCCGGTCGTCATGATCGGGGCTCACGTGGACCATCTTGGTCGCGGCGGCGGCAGTAATAGTTTGGCTCGTGATGACGAGGAACAGTCCATTCACTTTGGTGCGGACGATAACGCCAGCGGCGTCGGCGCTATGCTCGAAATCGCACAGCACCTTGCCGCTGAGAAATCGGCGGGCCGATTGAAACCGAAGCGAGACTTGTTGATCGCGGCGTGGAGCGGTGAAGAATTAGGGTTGTTCGGATCCCAGCATTTTGTCAGCGAGTTTTACACGCTGTATCCTCAGGCGCCGCAGCCGATAACGAATGCCGCTGCGGATGGCGAGGCGAATCCTCACGCTCATGCTCACGCTCATGGCGTCAGCAGCGATGCGGAGCCTTTGACGCAGGCGATGGCAGCCTACCTAAACCTCGACATGGTGGGACGACTGCGTGAAAAGTTGATCGTTCAAGGGATTGGTTCGTCCCCGGGATTTGAAAACGAGGTCCAACGCCGCAACGGTCCGGTCGGCTTGGAATTGCAGTTGGATAAAACCAGCACGCGATTGCCGACCGATGCATCGGCGTTTGTGGCTCGCGATGTGCCGATTCTGTCCGCGTTCACTGGGGCTCACGAGGATTATCACACGCCACGCGATACAGCGGACAAGGTGAACTATGACGGTGCTGCAAAAATCTCGCGTTTGTTTGCGCTGTTGACTCGCGGGTTTTTGATTGCGGACGAACCGCCCAAGTTTGAACTCGATGAAGGCGAGAAACGGGGGGAAACGCCTCGCGCGGTACTCACCGCCTACCTTGGGACGATCCCCGACTACGCTGCGGGCGAGGTCAAAGGCTTGAAACTGAGCGGTGTTGCCGGCGGGGGGCCTGCGGCAAAAGCAGGGGTCAGCGGAGGTGACGTGATCGTTCGCTTGGCAGGGCGTAAAATCGAAGATATCTACGATTACACTTACGCGATCGAAGCCTTGAAGATCGGGGAGGAAGTCGAGATCGCCGTTCAGCGAGGCGAAAAGACCGTGACCATGAAAATCACCCCCACCGCACGCGAATAGCCTCGGTGGGCTTCGGTTAGACTTGGTGGGACAGTCGTCGAGCCGGTCATCGACGACGCGGGCTAGGCTTCCAAGCGGGGCGTTCCTAAAACGAATCGCGGGAAGCCTATCCCCCTGGGTTCACTTCGTGAAGCTACTTCACCAGTCGCTCGAGCACGGCGGCGCCCATTTCCTGGGTGCCGATGTGCTTGCCGCCGCGAGCGATGTCTTTGGTGCGAAGCCCGTCGGCGAGCACGTTGGCGACTGCGTTTTCGATCGCATTGGCTTCCTCGGTCAGCGACAACGAGTGACGCAGTAACATTGCCGCAGCAAGGATCGTCGCCAATGGGTTGGCAAGCTCTTGGCCGGCGATATCGGGAGCCGAACCATGGATCGGTTCGTACAACCCTGGTCCATCGGACCCCAGCGAAGCGCTCGGCAGCATCCCCAGCGAACCGGGCAACATCGAAGCTTCATCGGTCAGGATGTCGCCAAACAGGTTGCCCGTGACCACGACATCGAAATCGCGTGGGCGATTGATCAAGTGCATGGCCATCGCGTCGACGAGCACGACATCGTATTGGACGTCGGGGAATTCTTCGGCCATCACGCGCGCGGCGGTTTGACGCCATAGCCGACTTGGCTCGAGCACGTTGGCTTTGTCCACGCTGGTCAACCGATTGTCGCGTTGCCGAGCCGCCAAGGCCGCCATGCGAACGATGCGCTCGACTTCGCGGACGCTGTAGGCCATCGACTGGAACGCCGTTTCATCTGGGCCGCTGCCCGATCGGCCCGATTCGCCAAAGTAAATGCCACCGGTCAATTCACGAAAGAACAGGATATCGGTGCCTTCGATGATTTCGCGTTTCAGCGGCGAGGAATCAACGAGTTGGTCAAACAACCGAATCGGCCGCAAGTTGGCGAACAGTCCGAGTTCTTTGCGGATTTTTAGCAGACCCGCCTCCGGACGCGTTTTGGCCGAAGGGTCGTCCCATTTGGGGCCGCCTACGGCGCCCAACAAGATCGCGTCGCTCGCTTTGCACGCGTCGATGGTCGCTTGAGGAAGGGGATCGCCGCATTGATCGATCGAAATGCCACCGATCATCTGAGACGAGAATGCAAAGTCGTGACCAAACAGAGTCGCGATCTTTTCAAGAATTCGCTGAGCTTGGGTGACGATTTCGGGGCCAATGCCATCACCAGGCAAGAGGACGATGTTCGCTTTCAAGGCAGTGCCCTTGGGGCAAGAGGGGTGGGATGGAATAAGCCACTAATTTAGTCCAACAAGCCGATTTGCCCAATCCGCGGTCGTCCTAGAAAAATGCCGCCGTCATACCGCCATCTTCGCCACCCGCGGCGTCACACCCCTCGCACAACCTCTCCATTCGTTGCAACCCGATCAAGGGGGGACCCTGGGGGGAAAGTCCGCTGGGATCGTGCCAGCCCGAGAGGCAAAATCGTCCCAAGCTTCAATATCCGTAGAGATTCGCTCTGCGGACCTCGCGGATCCTTTCGCGGTTTTCTCAAACGTCTCGGCACCCCCCATGTTGCAGAACCAAACCGATCTCACGTCGCATTCGACTCCTGTTCCTGTCGTCGTGCCGAGCGCGCCGTCATCGTCTCGGTCGATCCAAGCAAAGGTATTGCATGTGATCAACGGCGAGCATTTTGCTGGTGCCGAACGCGTCCAGTCACACTTGGGCCGCTGCTTGCCGGCGTGCGGGATCGCCGCCGACTTCGTTTGTGTCAAACCAGGAAAATTCCCAAAAATCATGGCGGAACAGAATCTGCAATGGGGCCGTTGCCACCTGGCCCCGATGAAACATCGCTTCGATGTCCGCGCCGTGCTTCGCGTTCGCGATCTGGTCCGCTCGTATGGTTACGATTTGTTGCATGCCCACACCCCACGCACCGCAATGGTGGCGTCCGCGGCATCGCGGTTGGTGGGCATTCCCTGGGTCTATCACGTCCACAGCCCTGCGGCCCGTGATTCAGCGAACCCCTGGAGCAATCGAATCAATGCGTTGATGGAACGAATGTCGTTGACTGGATGTTCGCATCAAATCACCGTCTCGGAAAGTTTGCGATCGGATTGCATTGCCAAAGGGGGAAACGAGAAGAACATCACCGTGGTTCATAACGGCGTACCTACGATTCGTCCATCACGGAGTCATTTTCCTCGCTCCGGCGAGCGCTGGGTCTTAGGAATGGTGGCATTGATGCGGCCACGGAAAGGTTTGGAGGTCGTGCTCGATGCATTGGCCACCCTGCGTGGGGAAGGGCATGACGTCGTGCTGCAGTGTATCGGTCCTTTTGAAACCGACGCGTACGAGAGCGAAATCAACGCTCGCATCGAACAACTTGGCATCGCTCGCCATGTCCAACGCGTGGGCTTCGCCGACGATGTTCCCGCGGAGCTTGCCAAGGTCGATGCGCTCGTCTTGCCAAGTTTGTTCGGCGAAGGCTTACCGATGGTGGTGCTCGAAGCGATGGCAGCCGCGGTTCCGGTGATCGCGACTCGCGTCGAAGGAACGCCCGAAGCGGTGACCGATGGCGTCGAAGGATTGCTTGCCGAGCCCGGTGACTCGGTCAGTTTGGCCAATAAGATTCGGTTGCTTGTCCGTGGCGAATATGACTGGGCGACCATGGCCGAAGCCGCTTACGAGCGGCAAACGCAATGTTTTTCCGACCTTTCGATGGCGCGGGGGACAGCCGAGGTTTATCGCAGCTTGCTTAACGTTGCCGCCGAAACGCCGCGATCAAGCAAGTCCCATGTGTCGCAACGCGGCAACTTCGTGGCGGTGGGACACACGCGTTAATTCCTAAGTAGACTTTGAGGGATCGCTGCAGACGGCTACCGTCTCCTCGAGCGACTGTACACGCTAAACTGAGGACGCCAGCACCAACAAAGACAAAACGGATCGGCGATGCGAAGCGTTTGGGGAATACTATTCATTGGATTCGCTTCGTATACCGTGTCCGAATCATCGGTTGCGTTTGGTGATGAGCAGAGAGGCGATCCAGCCGATGCGGTGTCACAGCCGATCGTGATCTCGGATTTGCCGTCCCCTCCTGCAGCGATCGCGTCGCTGATCGAACGCGGGAATGTTCGCTTTATCTATGGACCTCGGCCCGATTCGATGCAATCGCCTTGGCAAGAGGATTCCCGCTTGGCGCGGCTGCGGCGAGGCCGACGACTCGCCGCCACCACGGAATATCGGCTGGAGTATCACTTTCGCAGTCGTAATCAATGGGAATTTGAGGATCGCGGTGAGGACGTTCGTGATCTTCGTATTTCGGTGTGGTTTACGGAGGCACGAATCGAGCGAGAGCATACGGTTTGGTTTCGCCAATGCCCCGAATTCGAATCCTTTTGGACGAATCGGCTGGTGCTGCATGAGCTCGACCACGTGCAAATCTCCGTCGACCCGGGATTGGAGCAACGATTTCGAGAGCGTTTGCACAGTCCAACGACGATCAAGCGGCAATTCAAGCGAAACGAGACGGTGGACGAAGCGGTGGTCCATCGGATCGTCGAAGCCCATGTCGCGGAAATGTTCGCACCGATTTCGGATCTCGTCAAAATTCGCTACCAGGAACTCGATCGAATCACCGATCACGGGCTGCTCGATTTTCCCCCTCCGACGTCGATTCAAACGGTCAAGCAATGGACGCCTGAGCGTTAATTGCCGCCCATTCGGGCCCGCGTTCGGCCCGCGTTACCGATGCTCGCCCCCACTTTCCAAAGCATTTTCGTCAGGGGGTTCAGATTCGTAGGTGAATCATGGTAAATTCGTCCACCGAGGCAGCCTCCGCATGGTGCGGCGGGAACCAATTTACCTATTCGCGTAAGCAAGCATCCGATGTCAGTCGACCACTATGCAACCTGCCCTTGTGGCAGTGGAAAGAAAATCAAGTTCTGCAAATGCAAGGATTCCGTTAGCGAACTTGATCGTGTGATGAAAATGGTCGAGGGGGGACAGGTTGTCCCCGCTCTGGATCGTTTGTCCACCATCCTCTCGGAACATCCTGATGCGGCCTGGGCATTGGCGATTCGGGGACGCTTGCTGCTTGATTTGCGTGAATATGACACGTTGGCCGAGAACGCGGATCGATTTATTCGTTTGCAACCGAGTAACCCGCTAGCGTTGACTCAGCGCGCGGCGGCTCAGGTTTTCCGCGGTGACGTCAAATCGGCAACCGATTCGATGCTCGAAGCATTGACCGAAAGCGGTCGCGACGTCGACGCGTTTGTGTTGGATGTTTCCTCGGCAGTCGCGTTTTTGCTCGGACGCCAAGGGGTCTTTCTCACCGCACGCGTCTACGCCAGTTTGGCGATGATGGCGGAAGGCTACGAAGGGAGCCAGATGTCGGCGTCGCTGCTGCGTCAATTAAACAGCTCACCGTCCCTTAGCCAGCTGGTGAAGTCGATCCCTCAACCCATCGAGCGGCCTGCGGATGCAGATTGGGGTGAGCGTTATGACGAAGCCGCCACGCTGCTGCGCAGCAACAAGGTGTTACTCGCTGAAGCCAAGTTCCAATCGCTGCGGCGGACGTTGCCGGACGAGCCCTCGATTTTGTCGGGTTTGTTGACCTGTGCGATTTGGCGTGGCGATGTCCCCGCGCAAAGCGAATTTTTGAAGAAATTGTCGGCTTGCGAATCACTCGATTTTGAACAACGCGTTCAATTCCGTGCGGTATCGTGCCTGGTCAACCCCGAAGACAAAGATCTCGCCGCGGAATGTTTCCGCTTGGATGCGGACATCGAAAGCGCCGAGCCGGTTGAAATGGCGATGATCGCTGATGCTCGTTTTGCACCGCTGCCCCCTGAGATGCTGGCTCAAATGCGTGAGTCCGAGGACGATGTCCCGCCACGTGCCGGTTTCCAAGTGCTCGATCGCGATCGCCCTGAGGTCAGCGAAGGCTTGCCACCGATTGATCAGATCCCCGAAGCCAACGCGATGGCGTTTGTTTATGGCAAGCAAACCGACCGTTCGGCACGCATCGAAGTTCACGACGTGACCTCCTCGGTGCTCGATGATGTGCGCGCTCAAATCCAGAAGGTGATTGGCGATTCGGTGGAATTGCAACAGAAGTCAAGCGATCCGCTTCCCTTCTTGGCCGTCGTGCAACCGCAAGTTGCGATGGTGCGGTTCAAAGCGAGTGCGATGGAAGCCGACGCGATGCAAGAGGAATTGACTCAAACGCGGATGCCGGTTGCGATTGCGAACGCCAAGCTTGGTATCTTGGGCAATGCATCGTTGGTCGAGACCGCCGAGGATGCGACGAAATTGCTCGAGCGAACCGTGGTCGTGCGTGTTGCCGAGCAATACGATGCGTTGATCTCCAAGGGAGAGGACGTGCTCAAGAAAGTCTATGCGTTGGCGAAGCTTGAGCCGCTACCAGCAATCACGCTGCAAGACAGCGAGATTGAATCGGTGTCCAATACCGATTTGAACCGGATTGATTCAAGTCAACTGAGCGAAGAATCGTGCTTGTACTTGCTACAACGGGCGCAACAAATTTCCGCGACTCCGGCAATTCGACACTTCGCCCAACGCATCATTGCGGCTGAGTTGCCCGAAGATCAAAAGATGGCGAAATTGTTGGCGTATTCGACCTTGGTCAACGCCTCGAGCAATGCCCAAGACGCAATCGCGACGATTGATGAAGCCAAGGCGTTCGCCGAAGCAAACCAGTTGCCGACCGCCAATTTGTTGCTCAGCGAAGTCAGCTTGCGATTGCAGGCTGGCGATGGCGAAGGATTCCAGAAGGCGATCGAAACGCTGACGCAGCGTTACGGCAACGAGCCCGAAGTGATGGCTCAGCTGCAGCAGATGTTGATTTCGATGGGCTTGATTCGCCCCGATGGCAGTCCCAAGCGTGGTCCCGGTCCTGGCGGAGTTGCCCCTGCGGGCGCGGAAGCCGCTGGCGGAGGAATCTGGACGCCCGACGGTGGTGGAGCCGCCGCACCGGCAGACCCCGCTTCCGGTGGCGGCAGCAAGTTGTGGGTTCCTGGAATGGACTAATCGATGGAGCCGGCGTAGCCCAGGGGGCGTTGCCCCTGGGCTACAGCGTTTGAATGATGTTGGGAATCTCGGGGCGAGTGCTTCATCCCAATTCAAATTTAGGGTGGCCGAACTCGTCCACGGCGGTCCCTGCTAACTCTTAGCAGAGACAAACCACTCGGGGCGTTGTCTCGGTGACCGCACGCAAAATGGTAGCGATGAACCCTCTCCGCTTAAAAACCGATGACGATTTTATGCGTCGCGCACTCGACTTGGCTGCGCAGGGACGCGGAGCGGTTGAACCGAATCCGATGGTCGGATGTGTGCTGGTACGCGATGGCAACATCATTGGCGAAGGCTACCACCAACGTTTCGGTGGGCCGCATGCTGAAGTCAACGCCCTGCGTTGCTGTGATAATGCCCGCGGCGCGACCGCTTACGTGACGCTCGAACCGTGTTGTCATCACGGTAAGACGCCACCATGTTCGGACGCATTGATTCAAGCCGGCGTGGGACGCGTCGTCGTGGCGATGGCCGATCCGTTTGAAAAGGTGGACGGTGGAGGGCTAACGCAACTTCGCCGTGCCGGTATCGAAACCGAATTGGGAGTGATGCAAGAAGAAGCGTGCGAGTTGAACGCCGCTTACTTGACGCGGATTCGCACGGGGCGGCCCTTCACGATCGCTAAATGGGCGATGACCGTCGATGGACGAATTGCCACCCACACGGGACAAAGTCAATGGATCACCAACGAGGCGTCACGCGCCGATGTGCATCAATTGCGTGGGCGTGTCGATGCGATTGTCGTTGGGATGGGAACCGTCACCGCCGATGACCCAATGTTAACCGCCCGCCCGCCGGGAGTTCGCACGGCAACGCGAGTGGTGTTTTGCGCGCATCGAGTGCCCAATGTGCAATCGCGTTTGCTGCAATCCGCACGTGACGTTCCCGTGTTGCTTGTTGTTGCGTCTGAAATTGAGCAAGCGGCAGTCGCGGCGGCGGAAAAACGAGGGGCCCGTATTTATCGATGTGCAAGTTCAGACCCCGTTGCGATGATTCACGAAGCCCTTGACCATCTGGGCTCCCTTGAGATGACCAACATCATGATTGAAGGCGGCGGCGAATTGATGGCAAGTTTCTTAAACGCCGGTGCAATCGATCAATACGAACTCTACGTCGGTGCCAAGGTGTTTGGCGGACGCGATGCCTTGGGCCCCGTTGCTGGCGAGGGCTTTGCACAAGTCGCTGAGGCAGCGGCGTTGCGATTGGTCGGTCTCCAACGCCTCGGAGAGAATGATGTCAAATTGGTGTACCGGGGCGGTCTGAAAAATTGAAGGCGAGAGCGATCCGGTGGAGGCCCCTAATGACTCACGATTTCGCGTTGAAACGAACGATTTTGAAACATTTTTCGAGTTTTAGTAAACTCGTCTTGACCTGATCAAAAGCGAACCTCTATTCTTCGCCCATCGCTGAGCGACACCCAGTGTGTCGGCCAGTGAGAGGCATTAAAGAATCATGACGATTCTGCACTTGGTAACGAAATTTTTTGTTGCTGCGGAACACGTCGAAGGCACGTTCACACGGATGTGGTCTTGCATCGACGACGATGATTTGGCAATGTTGCGTTCGTCCAGTTGATACAAGGATGTATCTTCTGTGTCGGACCACCAATCCACCGGCTCCCGGAACTGAAGCGCGTTGTCCTCCGCCCCCCTAGGATATCGTACTTTCCGGGAGCTTTTTTTATGCGCCGACCGAATCAAGTTCGTCGGCAAGGTTACCGCCCGCTGCGAGGCTTAAGTGCCGCGCGGTGGCGACCGGGGCGTACGCGTGGAGGTTCATTCGTCTCGTCGCACGCTTGCTTGGCCAACCTCTTCATGCCCAGCGAATCCTCGGGCACGATGGTTTGTCGCTACGAAATGCCGAGCTTCCGCTGTGGCAAACCGCTACAAACGACTGGCTACGAAAGACCAGTCGGAAAAATGAAGCCCGTAAAACCGGCGAGCCTGCGTTGGCAATGTCACTCGCCGGTTTCGGTTTTAGACGGCCTGCAGAAGTTCAGGTTGAGTTTCCGCATCCGTTTCCATCTCCTTTTGCAATCGCTTTCGAGCGACGTGCAAACGGCGCTTGATCGTTCCCACCGGCGCGTCAAACTCGTTGCTCATTTCGAGCAACGACTTGCTGTGCAAGTAGAACGCGCTGAGCGTTTGGCGATCGAGGTCGCCCAGTCGATCAATGCTGCTACGAACCACGGCGGCTTGCTCTCGATCTTCGGCAAACGAGTCAGGGGTACCGACCGCAAAGCAGGTCGCTTCGAGCGTTTCAGGATCGCAAGCGATTGCCGTTCGGTTACGCGTCATGCGGTTGATCGCCATACGATGAACGATTTGTCGCAACCAGCCTCCGAAGGCTTCAGGGACCCGCAGTTGATCAATCTTTTGCATCGCTTGGATGAAGACGTCCTGGGCGAGTTCTTCGGCCTCGTCGGCGTTGCGAACGCGTCGCATGGCGAGTGCAACGATGCCGACGCGGTAACGTTCAAACAATTCGCCGAACGCATCTTGGTCGCCGCTTTGTACCGCCAACACCAATTGGGCGACGGTGCGTGTATCCGAATTTAAGTCGAGGAAGCTATTTTCAGTGATATTCATGTTTTCGGTCCTTCCGAAAATCAACCACGTGCGGCGGCGATGCTTTCTTTCATCGCAGAGGAAATGTGGTTGCGGCCCTACAACGATTGCAGCGTGGGTCACCACGCTACAACGTGCAGCAATGCCTGGGGGGGATTCGGTTCTGGGGCGTTGGGGCCAAGGGGTGGAACGAACCCGTTCCAATTTCCTGTGCCCAAACGAGGGAAACAATCGCCGGATCGCTTCGCCACGACGTCGGGTTCGCTTGGCGAACGGACGAATGCGCGAAACCACACGGATTGTTACCAGCTTGCGGTTCAGGCTTCGGCGTTAACGGCATGGCCGTCAACCAACCGGGCGCTGACCGGGGATGAACGAAGTGTTTAGCTTCGGCCAATACCCGCTGGATAATCCGCGGCTGCCATCGATTGATAGCCGCTCGGATTACCGGTTTTGAGTCCGCGTTTTAGTCGGAGCCGCAGCAGATCACGATCGCTGAGATCACTCAGCAATAACGGTGATCCAGTCGGCCAACTACGCGATCCCGTATAACACGGCATCCCCAGATGCATCCGCGTTTGCCAACGATGGAGGCACGATGCGACGGTGGTCGATACGGCGTTACGAATCACGCGGACTTCGTTGGAGGCGAAGAAGCGAGTGACGACGGCGATAATCGATACGTTACGCATTGGAATCCTCCCGGCACCCGAAAGGTGCGGCGGCGGAGCAAAGGAAAAAACAGAAATTTCCGTTAGCAACGAAATGGGGCTAACGAATGACTTAAACCAACAATATCCCGAGGTCGGCAGGAAATCCAGTTGGAATTTCCAGCGACGACAGGATGGTTGTCTATGGTAATGACGATTTAGACATCGTTACCGACTGGGGGTTCGCGGGTAAAATCAAAAAGTCAGGATTTTTAAAAAACTTTTTGCGATGTTTTCATGTCGACCTTGCTCGCTGGCACGATCGTGAAACTCCGTGTTGCCAGTGGTGCAGTGCGTCGAGGAGCGAGATCGGCAAAAAATGCCGTTCTGGATCTCGCTTTTCCGCCCGCCTGCCGGCTGTGCAGCCAACTGATAGCCTCCGATCGCGATTTTTGCCAGGCTTGCTGGACCGCCCTGACAGCCTCCGAACGGCAAATGAGGCAGGGATGTGAGCGTTGTGGCCACCCCCTGGGATGCCGAACTCAGGACCCGCTAAATCAGGGCCTCGACCATCAGGCTGCGGTCATCCTCGAGAGCCAATCGGACGCTGAGGACGAACCCTCCGGATGCCCTCAATGTCAGGGGGAAACCTTCCATTTTCATCGTGTGGTAGCGATGTGGCACTACCACGGATTGGTTTGTGACGCGGTGGTGGCGGCAAAATATGTCAGTCAATCGCCGCTGGCCGACGCGCTCGGACGACGACTTGGTGTTGTCTTGGCGGAGCAACTTTCCGAAGATCGACCGACACTGGTCACCTACGTCCCCTCGTACTTTACCCGCCAATGGGTTCGCGGCGGCGTTGGCGTCCGCACGATTGCCAATGCCGTCGCTTCGACACTTGGTATTCCCTCTCCCTCCCTGCTGCGAACCGCACGCCAAATTGCCAAACAGGCCTGGCTCGACGATCAAGAACGTCTTCACAATGTCCTCGATGCGTTCCAAATTCGCAGACGATTCGGGGTGCTGCGGTCGCCAGATTTGTCGAATCAGCATATTTTATTGGTGGATGACGTGTTCACGACCGGAGCGACCTCCAACGAAGTCGCCAAAGTGCTTCGCCAAGCAGGGGCCCGGAAAGTGACCATCGGCGTCGTCGCCCGCACCGTGAGGTCTGGATAAAGCGATCACAAAAGACAAAATGGAGATTGTGACCGTAGTGGATGTCGATAAGACCGTTGGAGAGGGAGGCGACTCGTGACCCAGCGCTACTCCCCCAGCGGACGAAACCCCGAGCGGACGAAACGGACACGGATGTTCCGCTAGTGGTGACCGCAGGTTACCTTACCTACTCATTTGACCACCCCCGGCGTTTACGTCGGTCCCCCTACCTTTGACTCGTATGCAACCCACTCATCCTGAAACGGAAACTAATGACTCCCCGTCCAAGCCGTCTCGTGTGGGGGGCTTTCGCCGCGCTATCCTTCGGGGATTGGGCGTCGTGTTGCCTCCGCTCTTGACGATTGCGGTGCTGATTTGGGCCTGGAGCACGATCGAAAGTTACGTTCTTAGCCCGATTGAATCGAGTATTCGATCGGCGATTGTGAAAGGCGTGAGCCACCGGAAAACCTTTTCGCAGGTGCCTTCTGGGGCGACCCCCACCGGCGAGCGCCGGCTCGACGGGTTTTCGTACCAAGGCGACCGGTATGTTCCCGATCCAACGGGGCGACGGTTTTTGCCGGAGTATGTCGTCAAAGTGGTCAACGAGAACGCGGATCGTTTCGGGCCCTACACGGCGTCGCCTGCCAGCGCGAATGCGTTTTGGCATCGCTACGTCGAATTGGAATACATGCCCCGTTCGGTCGTCGTGCCGGTGTTCTTGATCGTGTTTCTCACGCTCCTGTACTTCGTCGGACGATTGTTTACGTTCGGGCTAGGCCACTGGTTTGTCCGTTCCTTTGATGCCGCAATTCTAAGAATTCCGATCGTCAATAAGGTCTACGGCAGTGTGAAACAGGTGACCGACTTTGCCTTTAGCGAACGCGAAATCGAATTCAATCGCGTGGTGGCGATCCAGTACCCAAGCAAAGGGATTTGGTCGCTCGGCTTTGTGACCGGCAATGGCATGCGGGAAATCTCGTTGACCACCGGCGAACCGATGCTCAGCGTGCTGATGCCAACAAGCCCCATGCCGATGACCGGCTTCACGGTAACGGTCAAACGGAGCGAGGCGGTGGACTTGGATTTGACGGTCGACGAAGCGATTCAGTTCGTCGTCAGCTGTGGTGTCGTCGTTCCGCCACAACAGCGATACGAGCACCCGAACTCGGTAAAATCAGTCGCGGCCAATCAACCGGTCGCCCTCTCTAGCAAACGTCAATCTTAGGTTCCAATCAAGAACGTTCCCCTACCCCCGGTGTGTCAGGCACACAGCGTTGCGATCGGCACACAGCGTTGGGTCAGGCAAACAGTTTTGCGATCGGCACTCCATTGTCCGTGATCGGAATGGGGCGATCGCCGTCGTAGAGGTACTTGGCCGGATCGATTCCGAGGGACGCGTGAATGGTGGCAAAAAAGTCTGGCACGCTGACAGGATCGGTTACGATCGATTGCGATAATTCATCCGTTTCGCCATACGCTCCGCGGTGCTTCAAGCCACCCCCGGCCAACACACAGGTGAACGTTTTGCCTTGATGCCCTCGTCCGCCACCTCCATCGAACTGAGGGGGGCGACCAAATTCGCTGGTGATCACGATCAGCGTTTTATCGAGCATCTTGCGGGCTTCGAGATCGGTGATCAAGGCCGCCATCGCGACATCGAGCTCTTGGATCAATTGATGTTGGTTGACAATCCCATCGTTGTGGACGTCCCATCCAGTTCCGTTCAGAAAATTCAAGTTGTGAGAGACCTCGATAAATCGCACCCCGCGCTCGACCAAACGGCGTGCGAGCAGGCATCGTTGCCCAAACTCGCCTCCGTATTGATTGCGTAGGTCGGCGGGTTCTTCGTCCAGCTGAAACACCCGATTGAAATCGGGGCCGCTGAGTTTCAAGGTCTGCGAGAGCGCGTCGTCGTAGTCGGCGACTTTCTTGTCGGCGCCGAATCGTTCACGGGCGGCGCGACGTGTCGTGGCAAGAAATTGCTCGCGACGCGATTGCCGTGAGGCGTTGATGCCGTAGGGATGCGACAGCCCCGACGGGCCTTTGGAGGTATCGGTTAAGTACAGGTAACCGCTCGCTGCCCCGAGAAAACCGGCTCCGCGAGAGACGTTCGGGTAGCCAATCAAAACGTACGGCGGCGCGTCATCGCTGGCCGCTCCCAATTGATTCGCAACGATGGAACCGAGCGACGGATAAACGACGGTGCCGGTGACGGGCCGCCCCGTGTGCATTCGGTTGGACGCTGCGGCATGCTCATCGATCACGTCGTGATGGACCGTTCGCACCGCCGTAACGCGATCCATCAATGGGGCGAGGGTGGAGAGATGTTCACAGACCTGGACACCGTCGACGGCCGTCGCAATCGAGTTGTAGTACGAACCTGCCTTTTTCGCTTTGGGGTCGCCCCGACGTTTGGGATCGAAGGTATCGATTTGCCCCATCCCGCCGCCCAGCCAAATGGAAATGACATGCTCGGCGTTACCGCTTGGCAGCGGCGAAGCTTGCTCGTTGCCGTGAGCCGAGAACGCTGACAAGCAGGCGCCGCCCGCAGCCAGCGAAAGGGCGCTGCGGCGATTGAGTTTCATGCGATCGAGGGTCATGGTCGTTTTTCCAACCTGGGAAGAGGCATCTAATCGGTGTGTTAACGCGGGGGCAATTTCCAGCCGGTTTGTCCAGCAAGCGATCCGTTATGGTACCCATACAAACTCAGGTGAATTGAACACGGACCAAACCACGTCCTCATAGCGTTCACGCCACGCAGGCACGATTCGTGGGTCCGCCGGGTCGCCTTCTCTTGCTCGTTGCTCTAATTCAATTTTGATGCGATTCGCTTCCGCAGCCAAATGATTCGACCACGAGACTCGGCCAAGCATCGGAGGATAAGCAGGCTCGTGGATTTCATTCACCGGAATCCTTCGCGAATCAAATCCGTCGGCCAGGACCGGCTCGAACGCTTCGCGTTCGGCGGAGCTTGGCATTCGTGTCAGGAAACGCAAGTAGATCGATTCGAGCAGCAACTGCGGGGTGGTGGCGGTGACGGCCAAGTCGGCCAGCTCGCTGCGGTCCGAGGCTGACGTGATCCACGAGGCAAATACGCCATTGGCGATCGCACCGGGTTGCAAGACGTTCGCTTCGACCTCACGCTCATTGATCGCCGATTGCCTTGATCCGGTCCACCCAAACGCGGTCAGCACATCGATGACGGCGGTGGCTCGAGGGAACGCCAAGCTCGGCCGATCACGCTCGTTCGAAAGCGTTGCAAACATCCATGCGCGACGCGGTACTCCCATGCTCACCATCGTCGTTGCCGGGCGTTTCGCCTCGGGGTCAAACGAAAGCTCTTCGACATCCAATGGACGTCCCGAAGCGGCGACCATCGAATCGACCACTTGTTCGGCCGTCAAGCGGCGGCGGTCGGGCGATGCAAAAAATCGGTGTTTGGGTTCGGCGAGTCGATTGTTGCCTCGCGCCTCACGTTGATAGACATCGGAGTTCATGATGGTGCGAACGAGACTCTTGAGGTCGTAATCGTTTCGCACCAATTCGTCGGCCAACCAATTCAGTAATTCGGGATGACTTGGCGCTGTCGAATCCCAATCATCGACCGGTTCGACGATGCCAGTGCCCAGCAAACGTTTCCAGAGTCGGTTTGCGATCACGCCAGCGAACCGTTCGTTGGTGGGAGATGTGATCGCCACCGCCAATCGCTCTCGCGAGTCGTTGGGATTATTGATCCATTGGGCATCGAGGTTGGCAACATCGACGATATGAGGAAAGGGCCACTCGGGCAGCACCGGTTCGCCCGGCTTTAGCGTGACCTTGATCAGCGATTCACGCCCCGCATTCTTTTCGAAGAATCCCGCCGACACCGTGCTGGTGGGAGGCACTGTCACGTTGCCGCGCGAGATCATTGCGGCGAGTGAGAACAGGTCGCGCTGGGTGGTGTCGTGATAAGGCGAGTCGTGACAGCGAGCGCATTGCAAATTGATGCCCATGAAGGCCGATGCCAAAATGATACTGCGTGATGCCAGCGGTGCATCGTTCTCGGCGGCCATGCCAAAGCCCGCACTGCCTCCTTCACGCACGCTGCCGCGAAGCATTACCAGTTCGGTGACCATTCGATCGATTGGTTTGTTGTCGCGCAGCGCCTCGTGCAAATACCAACGGAACGGACCGGTATTGTTCAACGAGGGTTTTAACAAGTTGGGGTTTTCCGCCAACACATCTTGCCAATAACTGATCCAATGATCGGCCCACCTTGGATCGCTTAGCAAGCGGTCGATCAGGTGCGCGCGTTTTTGAGCGTCGGGGTCTGCTAGAAAGGCACGCGCTTCCGCTTCGCTCGGTGGGATACCGATGATGTCGAGGTAAACCCGTCGCAAGAATGCGTCGTCGTCAATTTTTGAACCGACCACCCAGGCATCAGGATCCATTTTTTCGACCCAACGAGCTCCGAGTGAAATCCACTGGGTCAGCAGTTCGATCTCGTTTTTCGCGAGCGGTTTTGACGGGGGCATCCGTTCGCCTTCGTCCGTCGTCAACAGTCTCGCAATCAGCTGACTCGTGTGGGGGTCGCCGGCAACGATGCCAGGGACGCCCGAGTCACCGCCCGCCAACAACGATTCTCGGGTGTTGAGTTTGAAGCCTCCTTCGTCGGTTTCACCATGACAACGAAAACAATTTTCGCGGAGGATCGGAAGAATCTGTTTCTGGAAGTCGATGGCGTCGTGATCGGCGTCAGCGTCGCGGTGGACGTCGGTCGATGGAGCGGAGTGCGTTGATTTTGCACGCGAGATTTTCGCGTTCAGAAAACGATCGATCGGATGCGCCGCTGTCTCGCTGGGCTGCACGCTATCGGGCGGCACTTGATCACGCAGCCGATTTCTGGCCTGCTTGTGACGTCGATCCCAATACTCGTTTTGGCTGCTGGCGAGTTGTTGACGCACCGAATCGTCAAAGGCTTGAAGCGAGGATTCCGTTTCTGCGATTCTGGCCAGCACGTTTTCATCGTGGATGACAAAACCGGCGGCATCGCTTTGCGGTGCATCGCTGGCGGGCCGCAATAATTGATAATGATCCACGTTTGGCGGCTGAATCGCCACCATCATCTCACCCGGTTCCGCTCGGTAGGACGAACCGCCCACCAACGTTTCAAAGATCACACGAGCGGTCGTGGGTTCGGCGAAATCGACATCCCCAAAGGACTCCTTCAAACCATAGCCGACGATGCGCATGCCAACGGCCGGAGGTTCCGGAAGGGGATCGACCGGTTGATGTCCATCGGTCGAACCGCCATGCGGGCCTAGGCGAGCCACCGCGTGACCATCGACCCACAAGCGACTGAGGCCGCGAGCGCGAATCAGCAGTCGACTTTTGCCAGCGGCGAAATGGACATCGGCGGCAGCGCGAACCAAAACGGCGCTCTTCCAACTGTCGCGGATTCCCCAGCCATCGTAACGATACGGTAAACGAGGAATTAAAAATTGCTCGGCATACCAGTTGGGGAGCGACGGTTTGGATGGGCTCGCAAAAGCGGGGTCCGTGAACGAGTCCTCGGGCCAATCGCGGTGCGAGCTCGGCGAGTCGTCCAAGGCAACGACCACCTTGCCGGGGACCGTTTCTAATTCCGGTGCCGCTTCGAGCGTCGGTTCGCGAGGGAGGGTTCGGAAACGCTGCTGCATCGTTTTGTCGGTCTGCATGCCGCGATAGATACCGACAAAATCGAGCCAGCCGCGAAAGCTGTTTCCCGGGCTGCCCCCCATCGAAGAGCCGATCCAGATCGCGTCGTTATCCACCACCGGCGGCTGTTTCGTTTCGCCTCCCATGTCCCATTTACCCTGGGATGGTTTTCCGTCAATCCAACCGCGGATGCTTTGGGGGGAACCAAAGCGATAGGAGACCGCGATCGAGTGCCATCCTTTGGCGGGTTTCAAGCCTTGGATCGTGGTCCAGCGATGCCAATGCGATCCGGCGGCAGCGCCTGGTTTACGGGGCGTCGCAAACAGAAAACTAACGCAAACGTTTCCGTTGAGCTCACGCAGTCGTAATGCCCAATTCTGGTTGTCCTGGGCAAACCCTTTTGTATGCGTTCGCCCTTTGCCGATCACGTAAACGTTTTGGCCACGGTGGATGGCGCCGACCTTCACGCACGCTTCCAACGTGATCTCGTCGCCATCACCGAAATCAAACTCACTCTCGTCCCCAGGATCAGGAAAGAAATAACGCGAGCCGCTGCCGTCAAAGCGAACCGACAAATTCGATTCTTCAAAGTCAGGGAATTCAGGCGGACGTGGCCCCAATTGATCGCGATGAACGCTGCCATGCGATTGCAGCGCCGAGGTTTCCTCGCTGCTGAAATCCCAGCGTGCCGTCTCGGTTAAATCCTGGGCATGGCCAAGCACACTCCATGGCAGCAACGCTAAGGCGAGCCTCGGAAGAAGCGTGCTTCGAAAAAATGGGGACGTTGTCCAATGCATTGTAAAGACTCCTAGGATCACCCTCGACAAAACCAATCGATCCAATGCAAACGAGGGCGTCAAACAAGACCATCATCGAGGAAGGTGGGCAACCGAGAGAATCCGTTTTGGCAACCGTTAGGGTCTTGGTGGGGGTGCGAATGTGCCCTTCTACCATAGGCAATCGAGGGCCCGTCCGCAAATTGCCTGATCGCAAGGTTCGATGGATTGCGACAAGTTTCCGAGCCCATGCAACACAGGGGCACCGCCGTGGCTCGACCGATCCTCGCCACCACCGGTGCGGCAAGCCCGAATGGATTGGGTGGAGGGGGACGATGATCCCGCGGGGTGTAAGCAGGGAGGCAGGAATGATGGGGTGAAACCCCATTAGCCATTCGGCGTTAGCCCCGGTTGAACCGCTTGAACCGTGGCTAACGCCAAAACGGCTAATCTACCGAAAGACTCCTGCCTACCTGCTTCGTGAACATACGGGGAAGCAAGAAAACGAGTCGCTTGAACCGTCGTAAAGCGAGTGGAGTGAAACAAAAAAGGACGCCGTTTGAAATTTCAAACGGCGTCCTTTGCTTGGTTTTATTTCGCGTTTCCGTCGGCTTACAACTTCAACAACGGTTCGCCTGTCATCTCGGCGGGGATTGGCACGCCGAGTAGTTCCAGGAGGGTGGGCGCGATGTCGGCTAAGCGGCCACCGGGATTGAGCGTGCGACCTTCGAGCCCGGGTTCGACCACGATCAACGGCACGTCGTAGGTGGTGTGCGCGGTGTGGGGGCCACCGGTGACGGGGTCGGTCATTTGTTCGCAATTGCCATGATCGGCGGTGACGATCAAGGAGCCCCCTTTCTTCAGCGTGGCTTCAACCACTTGCCCCACACAGGCATCGACGGTTTCGACCGCTTTGATGGCCGCTTCGAGGACGCCGGTGTGCCCGACCATGTCGCCGTTGGCATAGTTGATGATCAACAAGTCGGCCGTGCCCGCTTCGATCTCGTGGAGCACCTTTGCGGTGATCTCGTGCGCCGACATTTCGGGAGCTTGATCATACGTGGACACGGTGCGAGTGGACGGTGCCATTTCGCGTGCTTCGTGAGCGAAGGGATCGTCGCGGTAGTCATTGAAAAAGAAGGTGACGTGGGGGTACTTTTCGGTTTCCGCACATCGGAACTGATTCAAACCAAGCGAACAAACGTACTCACCGAGAATGTTGGGCATCTTGGCTGGTTTTTCAAAGATCACCTCCACCGGAAGCCCCGTTTGGTAAGCGGTCATGGTGGCGAAGTAGAGGTTGTCAATTTTGGCTCCACGATCGAAACCGCCCCCTTCGATGTTTTTCCAAGCATCGTCGTCGAAGGTAAATGCCTTGGTGATCTCGCGAGTTCGGTCGCCGCGATAATTAAAGAAGATGACCGCATCGCCCTCTTTGACAAGCGTCGGCTTGCCATTGTGCTCGATCGAGGTGGCCGAGATAAACTCATCGCCTGTACGGCTCGATTCGATCGGGTGATCGTAGTAACGTTGGATCGCTTCGCTGGCGGATTCGGCGGTGTTATCGGCTCCCTTGGTCATCATGTCATAGGTCGCTTGAACACGTTCCCAGCGCAGATCGCGGTCCATTGCATAGAAGCGTCCGATCACCGATGCGATTTGTCCGACTCCCTTTTCCTTCAGCGCTTGCTCGACTTTGGCGACATAGGCCTTGCCGCCGGTCGGCGAAGTATCACGGCCATCGGTGATGGCGTGTACCGCAAATTGGCTGGATTCGAGACCCGAGCGGCGCACCATTTCGACGATCGCGATCGCGTGTTCCAGATCGCTATGGACGCGTCCATCGGACATCAGCCCGAGTAGATGGAGCGTGCCACCGGTCTTCTTCACATGCTCAATCGCACCCAAGAGGACTTTGTTGGCAAAGAAGGATTCGTCGCGGATCGCACGGGTGATCCGCATTACTTCTTGGTCCACGATGCGGCCTGCGCCAATGTTCTGGTGACCGACTTCGCTGTTGCCCATCACGCCGGCGGGTAGCCCGACATCTTCGCCCGAGGTGTGGATCAGGGTATGGGGATACTGGGCCATCAACGCATCGGCAACCGGCGTGTTCGCCAGATGGATGGCGTTGGCATGATTCCACTCGGCATGCGGGTTTTCGCCCCATCCATCGCGGACGATCAAAACAACGGGTTTTCGGCGAACTTGGGTCAAGGCTCTCTCGCTTATTCAAAAAAGGATGTTTAACTGACGCAGGGCAAATCACCTTGGTTTTAGCCAACGCAGCGGAACTTCGGAACCTCGTGTCCGCTTCGAACTTGTCCCGAGGTCGGGTAATCTACCGCAGTAGGCTGCAAAACAAGCCGGCACACGCCGTCGCGGGAGGCCACTTTTTTGAGCTGCCTTGGGGGGGGCTTTCCCTACTACAACTTCCACTTTCCGAAGATTGATCCGTTATGAGTCGATTGCGTTTTGACGCATCCCGAGCCGTTGCCACCGATTTTGGGGTCGCCGAAGAACGCTTGGCACGTGAGCTTGATGAATTCGATTCATGTCGCGCCGAGATCATCGAGGCTCCCTTTTTTCGGCTGCCCGCTCAACAGTTGGCGGATTACGGTGCCGTGCGTGAGGCCTCCGAAGTGGGCCGCATCTTCAAAATCGCAAACACCATTCACGACAAAATCGATGCCGTCGTGGTGCTCGGCTCCGACTCGCATGCCGCTGGTCCGGTCGCCTTGAGGGACGCCTGCTGTGATCCTTATCACAATGAACTGACCCGAGGGGGGCGTGGTAGCAAGCCGCGAATGTACTTTGCCGGCAACTATCTCGACAGCGATTCGATCGGGGCGCTGCTGAATCGGCTTCGCGGAGGCGGTTATGGCGAGAACGCTCCCGAGAGCCGCTGGGCGATGGTCGTGATCGATCCTTGTGGGCAAACTCGAGAAACCTCCGTCGTCCTGCCCCACTTTATCGCTGCCCTCGAAGCATCGTTGGAGGGGGGAGGAGAATCGTCGCGTGCATCCAACGGCGATTACGTTATTCCGATCACCGGGAAATCGGGACCGCTACGATCCTTTGCCACGGACATCGGCTGCAGCGAAATCTACGATCTTCGCGATGACATTCCCGCGTCCCACAGCATCTTTACGGCGGTGGGATTGATGCCAGCGGCATTGTTGGGGCTTGATTGTATGAAGTTGCTCGAAGGGGCGGTGGCGATGAATGAGCATTTCATCTCGGCCGCACCCGCCCAAAACGTTGTGCTGCAATACGTTTGCACGAACGCGTTGTTGGCCCAGCGATGCCGAGTCGTCAACGTCTGGACCGAAGCACTCCAATCGGTCGCTCGTTGGTACACGCAACTCTTGGACGAGCCGCTCGGGACCACCGTGATGACGACGCCTAGCGATCTGGTCCGGCAAACCCGTTCCGCTCGATCGGCGGCATCGGACTCGTGTTGCCAGCCCGGCACGGTGGTGCATCACTGGGCGACATCGGCTTGGCGGATGGACCCCTTGTCGTCCGAGCCATTCCGCGGCGGGTTAGTGAAATCGGCGCAGGTCGAAGCAACCGAGCCGCCCGCGTCTGGGGCACTACCGTCAGAGCCGGATTCGCGGTCGACCGCGACGATCCCCCAATTGCTTGCCGAGCGGATGGGCACGACGCGCGACGCGGTCCATCAATCGGGTTATCCTACGACCTGTTTTGAATTGCCTTACATCGATACTTACACGCTCGGGCAATTGTTCCAGATGTTGATGATTGCCACCGCGATCGAAACCCGTTGTAGGAAAGCTTGCCCGTCTGGCGTATAACTTGCCATCCCTCATTCCTCGTTCTCTGCTTAAGTCTATGTCTGCGATTGACCAACTTTTTACTCAGCTTCGTGCGTCCGATAAAAAGGCGTTGATGCCGTTTGTCACCGCCGGTTTCCCCTCGCTTGAAACGACCGAAGCGGTGCTCCGCAATCTCGGGGCCGCGGGAGCCGATTTGTGCGAACTGGGGGTCCCCTACAGCGACCCGATTGCCGATGGCCCCGTGATCCAGGCTTCCTACCAACAGGCGCTTGAGCAAGGGTTCCGCTTGCAGAGTGTCTTTGATCTAGGGAAACGACTCGGCAGCGAGGTTTCGATGCCGCGCGTCACGATGGTCAGCTACTCGATCATTCATCGCATCGGGACCGAAGCTTATGTGCAAAAGGCGAAGGAGTCCGGTTACGCCGGTGCGATCGTCCCCGATTTGTTGGTCGAAGAGGCCGAGGAGTTTGCCAAGATTTGTCAGGCGGCTGATTTCAGTCTGATCCAATTGGTGACCCCAACCACGCCCAAGTCGCGTCAGGTGCGGATCGCCAATTCCTCCTCCGGATTCCTGTATTACGTTTCGGTCACCGGAATCACGGGCGAGCGAACGAAGCTTCCCACGGATCTGGAGGAAAATGTGCGATGGCTGCGTGGCGAGACCGATTTGCCGATTTGTATCGGTTTCGGGATCAGCAGCCCGGAGACCGCCGCCCAGTTGGCTCCTGTGGCGGACGGGTTGATTGTGGGCTCCGCGATCGTGCGCCGCATCGCCCAGTCCAAGGATGCCCCCGATGCGGTCAAGAACGTTTGCGAGTTTGTGGGCGAATTGCGCCAAGCCATGGACGCTGCTACCGCAAATTGATTTTCCAGTCCCAGTGAGTGCACCCCCCCCTTTTTTCCCTCCTGGGGCTGGGGTGGAGCTTCGCAGCGTTTTATCGCGTCGCGTGTGCCTGCCGCGAAGTGGGATCCTGCCCGTCGTGAAGTGGGATCCTGCCTGCCGTGCTGCGGACTTCCGTGGCGCAACCGGCACGACCGTCACAGCCGGCCCGTTTCTCTAGCCCGCACGGTTTTTCTAACCGGAAAGGTGGACGAAAACAGCGAATTTGACTCAAGGGGTGTGCTAGGTTTCTTTGGCCCAGCACATACCATCGCTGTTACAAGAGTCTTCGCTACAGCTTGCCACTGTCGCAATCCAAAGGCTCTTCACAACACTTCACACGGGACATCACTTCAATGACTAAATTCGTCACTGCACATCCAGCGGAAGACAAAAACATCGTCACTCTTGATCGTCGCGGCATCAGCGACGATCGACGCAGCGGAAATCCCGACGCGGTTGTCGCCGACATGATTGGAAAGCCTCAACGTAAAAAGCAACGTCGTCGTCACATCGACCCCACCACATGTGAACGCGACTACAACGAGCAAGAAATTGAATTCATGCAAGCGATGGACGACTACAAACGGTCGGCCGGACGAATGTTCCCGACCTGTAGCGAAGTGCTCGAAGTGATCCGCGCCCTCGGTTACATCCAACTCAATGCCGACCAACGCGAAGAGTTGTGTATCGACGAGCAAGGCAGCGATTACTTCGACGCCGATTCGAATCTCGAAACCGAATTGGAAGACGAGCTCGCCGGCGCCTAGTCGCCCCTCGGGGGGGATCGAACTTCTCTAAAACAAAGTAACAGCCTGGCTGGCACGTGCGGTAGAATCCGTCATGCTGGCTCAGGCTGTTTTCGGTTTCCAGAGGTCGTTCGTGCGCCTTCTCATTCAAACATTCGCCTATTTATGGGCATCGCCCTACACGATCACGGGCGTTGCGATTGGGTTGATTCTGGGCGGTCGATTCCGCCGCGTTGAGGGGGTTATCGAAATCGCGGGACCGCGAATCGCAGGCGTACTCGATCGCATGCTGGTGCCTGCACTTGCCTTGACCTTCGGACACGTGGTCTTTGCTCGGTCCCAGGAAGCGCTCGATTCCACACGGTTGCACGAACGCGTGCATGTTCGCCAGTACGAGCGTTGGGGGCCTGCGTTTGTGCCGGTTTATCTATTGCTTTCGGTACTGCTATATCTACGCGGCCGAGACGGCTATCGAGAGAATCCCTTCGAGCGTGAAGCCTACGACGTCGAAGATTCCTGTCGCTAAGGCACTGTCGCCCTGGGCCGCGTTGTGCCCCAAACTACGCATTCTTTTTGTTTGCCGCCGCTTATCAATTGCCTGCAATTGGATTGGGGGAATTCTTGATGGTTTGCCGTTGTCGTTAGGACCGCGATTTTTGTAGGGTCGGCGACTGCCGATGCAACGATTGCCGAATTTTGCCGCGGAAGGGTTCCGTCGGCACTCATCGTCAATGCTCAAGAACACTCGCGAGGCCCCGATGCTCTCTCGCTCATCGAAATGGATTTCTTTCTCGCTGATCGCAATCGTGATTGGGGTGTTGGGGTGTCGTTCGCAGATGCCCGTAGGAAATCTTTTCCAAGTCACTAAACGCGATGCCGTGGATCTGCCCGGGGTAGAACCGCCACGTCAACGACTGGCCTCGGCGAGGCCGCGTGCGGGGATCGATCCCGCCGCAGAGAATGTTTTTTCGGCCAGCGATGTATTCGCTAATGACGCTGGAGATTCCACTCCTGACGAGGCAACTCAATCGTCCACTGCGAGGACTCGATCGCGAAGAATGGATCCGGCGGAACGAGAGCGACGTACCCACCACACCGTGGCCACTCGATCGCCAAGCGAGAAGATGCCGCGGGATGCCGAAGCGCAGACCGCAAAGGCACCGTCGCGGAACAAAGCGAATCCCAACGACACCGATCCCAAAAATGCCCAAGAGAATCTTTCGGATGATGAGTTGATGGCAGCCTTTGAAGGCACATCACCCGAGGTCAAAGAGCAGGCGCTGCGTCAGTTGATTGCCGTGTTGTCACGAAGTGCAGAATCCACTGCACAACCCGCCCCGCTCGATCAAGCCTTTCGCGAATCATTGAAACGCGAGCACGATTTGCCAGCGGCGAAAAACGAGATTGCGGCGGAACCGGTTAAGCGACTCGCCCACGATCAGGCTCCGCAAGAAGAAGCCGGCAACGCAGCCCGTTCTCAGCAGAAGAAACAATCCAATGTTGTTATCACTTACGAAAATCCAACAAAAGCCGACCCCACGAAAGCCAGCCCAACCGAGCCAAACCAGGACGTTCCTCGTACCGTCGCCAATGCGTCGGCAATGCCGGAGTTAGAGGAGACGGTTGTCGAGTCGATCACCGATATTGCCAAGAACTACCCGATTCACAGCCACGGATCGGTGAAGCCCGTTTCGGCCACGAGTTCGGACCAGGCATCGTCGCCGGTGGCCACGGCGTCGATGCAGGCAAAAGCTTCATCAGCTCCCGCGGGTGGGGCCTCAAGCGTCGAGGGCGTTTCGGATCAGGTCTTGTACGAGACGCTTTTGAAGCGGGTGGCATCCCCGGTTGCGGGTGAGTCCGAAGCCGAGCGAGCGCGACGGATGATCACGGCACGTCACTTGATGGTCTTGGCGGGAAACCCCGATCAAGCGGTCGAAAAGATCGAAGGGATGACCGACAAGGAGCAAGAATACTTGCGTCATCAATTGCTGGGGCTTTGGACGATGGTCGATCCCGAAGGGCATCCGGTACAAAGTCGTCGGTTCAGTTCGGCGCTACCTCAATTGCGTGAGGCCACCAAATACTTGGCTGCGGCGACGGATGCATTAGAAGTTCGTTCGTTGGCATTTTGCACTGAGATTTTGGCTTACGGCCAAGTCAAACCGTTTGCCTCCAAACGCTTTCAACCCGGCCAGCAGGTCATTTTGTACTGCGAAGTCGAGAATTTCATCGCTCGAAAAAACGACGAGGGGTTTCAAACGCATCTGCAAGGCAGTTACGACATTCTCGACGCCAACAATCAAAAAGTGGCGAGTCAACTCTTGCCCGCCGATCAGCAAACGTCGGCCAACTATCTACGAGACTACTTCATCGCCTACCAAATGCATCTGCCTCAACAAATTGGGCCCGGTGCGTACCGGTTGCAGTTGACGATGGAAGACGTCGAAGGCAAAAAGTACGGGCAAGCAAGTATCTCCTTTGAAATCACCAAGTAGGTGACCCGCGAAGAGGCCGCAGTCGCCGTGATGACCGCGGTTGGGAAGACCGCGATTGGGAAGACCGTTGCGGTCATGGTGGTCGCGGAGGTCACTGTCGCGGAGGTCACTGTCGCGGAGGTCACGATGGTTGAGGGGAGTTATTCGCCCAGTTCAATCGTGTCCATCACTTGATAGCTGGGACCCTGCTTTTCTAAAAAGCTTGCGATCAATTGAACGGTGTCGACGTTCATTTGTCCCAGTTTCATTTCCGTGTTCGCTTTGACCCGGTCGATCACATCGCCACTGGCGCGGCGCGAGCCACTCTTGGTTCGTCCTAGCGTGAGGTGGGGAACATAGTCTCGCGGTTCGGGTTTGAATCCGATCGCGGCCAATTCATCTTCGAGTCGTGCCACGATTCGGCTCAGCGAGTTACTGGGATCGTCGATATGCACGCACAACACGCGAGGCCGCTCGAGGTTGGGGAAACCACCGGCTCCTGCAAAGTCGAGATCAAACGGCTCGAAGTCCTTGGTAATATTGCGGATGATGTTGCACACCTGAGGAACTTCGGTATTGTCGACATCTCCGAGGAACTTCAGCGTGAGATGAAGGTTATCCAGTGGCACCCAGCGGATCCCGTCACCGGGAGCCGAAAGTCTCTCGACCAAGCGAGTCGCGCTGCGTGCGACTTGGTTTGACAGCGGGATGGCGATGAAGGAGCGAATCGTATGCATAAGGGTCAAACCGCTTTTTTAAAGTCAGCGAGTGTGTTTTAAACGAGTGTGGTTAAAGCGAGTGTGTTTAAAGCGTGGAAGGATGGCGGTCGAGAAGTGTAGCGAAAGTCACTGCGATAGTTGTACTCGCCCTGGGAAATTTACATCACACCGGAATACATGCCGCCGGCATAACAGGTCGGACAGGGCTCTGGGCAAAACGCTCGGTCATTCCTGCGGCGCCGATTTACCAACCCGCTACTTTATAGCGAAATATGATTTCATTTCAGCCACCTGCCTTTGAACCTCATCAGCTGCTGCGAGGCGGCCATCTGCAAACCTTGGCCACGGTCGCTCCCGCAGGGCCGATCGGTTTGCCGACACGCAAGCATGTTGTCGAATTGATCGACGGCGATGCGGTGGTGCTGCATGAAACTTGTCCGCCGGATTGGCCCGCGAACGGTCTTGCGGTCTTATTGGTCCATGGTTTGTCTGGGTGCCACAGTGCACCTTACATGATTCGTTTGGCGAAGCAATTTCACCGCCAAGGCGTGCGCGTTTTCCGAATTGACATGCGTGGCTGTGGCGAGGCCTATCGGTTGGCGAAACAATTGACCCACGCGGGACGCAGCGATGATTTGCTCGCGGCACTCGAGACCATCGCCACGCTGGCACCCCAGGGGCGGTTGGGGGTGGTGGCTGTTTCGCTTGGCGGGAACCAGATTTTGCGTGCCTTGGGACGGATCGGGGCGGGGGTGGATACAGGGCCCCTCTGGATCGATCGGCTCGAACGCATTGTGGCCGTTTGTCCACCCATCGATCTGGTCCGCTGCAGCGAGAATATGCAGCGCTGGATCCTGCGGCCTTATAATTATTACTTCATTCGCCATTTGATGTCGCGGATCCCTCCAGGCGTCCGGGCACGCGACGATTTCGAGCTGCGAAAATCACGCCCTCGACCTCGCACGTTGCGAGAATTAGATGAGCAGTTCACCGCACCGCTGAGCGGTTTTTCGGGAGCTTTGGAATACTACGAGCACTCGTCCGCCGCCAATCATATTGGGACGGTCCTGGTTCCCACATTGCTGTTAGTGGCGGACGATGACCCCGTTGTTCCCGTCGATTGTTTCAGCGAGTCAAAACATCCGTGGAGCGATTCGACCACGCGGCTCGTCTCCAAGCATGGCGGACACGTGGGGTTCATCGACCGTCAACGCAATTGCTGGATGGATCGCGTGATTTTGGATTGGTTTGCCCGGCGGTAACCGCAGGCGAGAGCCTGCGACGCGATTGCATGATTCGTTGCGCACGCAATGGCAGGTGCACGCTCGCCCTACCGCTTCGCTCGCAGGCTCAGGGCAGCCTTAGCGGGTCGTCCATTCCGGCGCAGGTTCGATCGCGTCGGCGACCGGTCCACCTTGATCTTTACGGCCACTTCCTTCGAGTCGGCTGATCAGTTCGACGCTCATGTCATGGTCGCAAGCAATTTGGCAACTCAGACGCACGCCAGGATCGGTAACGCCACGGACTTTGAGTGTTTCTTTTTCGGCTTCGGTGATGTTTTTGGGTTCGCCTTCAACAAATTTCACACGACAGGTGGTGCAGCGTGACACGCCACCACAGGCGTGTAGTTGATCGGTTCCTGCGTCCTCAATCAGTGCTTTTACGAGTCTTTTTCCAGCGGGGATATCGAATTCGCCGATACCTTGAACCGTCAATTTGGGCATGAATTACTCCGGAAGGTTACGAGTAGGGAAGATGAAGCTCACGTGAGGCTCCCTAACACTGTACCGAGAAAAAGAATCGAGCAAAGACACCGTGTTTTCAAAGCAGCCGGACGTTAGAATGCCGGATTGGCGCAATCCAGAGAAGGTGCACCGTGATCGAGGTGGACCGTGAATCGAGGGTCACCATTTGCGTCAATGGCGAAGGGGCAAAGGGGCGTTGCGTTTCCGATCCGCATCGTCGATGTGACGTGCCGACGACGTACCGATCTCCCTCTCCTTTTACTTCAGCAGCGCAGCGAGGATCGGCAAGCGTCGATACAATGGTGCCCCTTGGTGCTTCGAGATTCTCCCGACAATGGAAGGCAAAATATGGATTTGATGTCCGACGACGCGATTGCAGCGTTTGGGCTCCTCGTCGGCGAAGCGGTCGAGCGTTTGGTGGATGAGCATGATGAGTCGTTCGATAAACGTGCGGCGATGTTGACGATCGACGCTCCCACGCTCAGTCGCGAAGGGAGCCAGCTGAAGTTTGACTTTAAGGTCAAAGGGAATCGCCAACCCACCGCTGCGACGACCATCGATATTGCAGCGGACGTGGAGGCGGATGACGAAGATTTTGACGGTTCCCCCGACAATACCTCGCTCAAGGCAATTGGGACCTGTGAATGTGCCCAGTTCAAGACTCACTACCAGTGCTCGCACACGCTCTCGGCGGCATGGTGGTTGCAAGAGCAACTGGGGCGTCGCAGCATCAGCGATGTGTTGGGCTTTCTAGGTGAACTCGAAGTCGATTCGGTGAGCGTGGGCCGTGATCTGGTCGACAATATTTTGTCGCTCGCCGAAGAATCATGTCGCCCCGCAGAAGTCGAGGAAGAGGGGACGCGGTTGCTGTGGCGTATCGGTTTTTCTCGCTCTCGATACTACGCCCCGCTCTCGATTACGCCGTTCGAGCAGAAGCCTCGCAAGAACAAAAAAGGTTGGACCAAGGGCAAGGAGGTGCGTGGCTTCGAATTGCTCAAGCGTGACTTTACTGCGTTCCCGATCGATGGAAGAATCGCTTCCTTGGTCGCGTCTCGAAGCTACAGTTTTGATGAGGATCATTACGCCGAGTTCCAAGCCCTTCAATCCCTTGTCGGACATCCCCATGTGGGTTGGGCCGATGGCGACATGAGTGACTTGGATGTGTTTTCCGCCGAGCTGAGTTTGACGCTTGAGCCGGTCGATCGCGAGCTCGATGGCGACGCAGAGGATCTCGAAATCAATCATGACGAAACTGGTTTAGCCACCCATTTTCGCCCGACTCTGCATGTCTCGGGGTTCAATGTCGACGTCAATCAATGCGAAGTGGTGATGGGGCATAGTAGCCCTGTGGAACCGTTGGTGATTTTGGCGGATCGCAAACAGCATCGCTTAATTATTTGCACTTTGCGCGACCCACGGGCGACGAAAGTGGTCCAGTTTTTACTGAAAAGTGAGTTGCAGGACGCGGTCTTGGATGCCCCCTCGGCCGCTCGGTTGGCGATCGGTTGTGCCGCAGTTGACTCCCTCGTTCGCGTCGATTTGCCTCCACAGTTGGCCGGGCCGATTCAGCCCATCGAAGGCGAGTTGGTTTTCGAATTGCGGCCCCGCCCTGGGGCGGGGCTGTTGATTTCGCTCGTCATCCATGAAGAACGTTTTCGCGAAGTTTTGGTCCCAGGGGCGGCTCCCAAAATCGTTCCCTGTTTGACCGAACAAGGGCCCGTGCGGCTGGAACGCGACTTGGAAGTGGAGAAACAGAAAGCGGATACCGTGGTTCAGCGTTTTGGTTTTAACCAGCTGATTCTCGAATCCAGCTATCGATGGGTCGCGGAATCGGACGAGGTCGCGCTCGATCTGTTGGGACGATTGTACGACGGCGGTGCCGAAGCGCCTCGAATCATTTGGCCCGAAGGACAAACGATTCGAGTGCGAGGTGAATTGACGCCATCGGCGCTTCGTGTCCAGATCGATGACAAGCGAGATTGGTTCGGGCTCACCGGCTCGGTCACGATCGATGGTCAAGATATTCCCTTGTCCGAATTGCTCGCGGCGGTTCGTGAAGATCGAGCGTTGGTTCGCGTTGGCGATCGTGAATTTGCGAAAATCAGCGAAGCCTTTCGCCGGCGATTGCAACAGCTTGGCGATGTGATCGTCAGCGACCGTGATTCGATGAAGATCGCCGATGCCGCGATGCCGGTCGTACAAGAATTGCTCAGCGACGATGTCGTGCTGGAAGCCACCGCGCGATGGCACGAATCGGTCAAACGGCTCGAGTCGTTGGCCGATTGGTCGCCGGAGAAACCCGAGGGGCTCGATGCCGACTTACGCGACTACCAACTCGATGGTTATCGCTGGCTCGCCCGGCTTAGCAAATGGGGCGTCGGGGGCGTGTTGGCGGACGACATGGGGTTAGGGAAAACCGTACAAACGCTTGGCGTGCTGTTGGATCGAGCCGCCTTAGGACCAACATTGGTCGTCGCGCCTACCAGCGTGGGGGACAACTGGGTTCGAGAAACCGAACGATTTACACCGTCGCTGAAGTCGTATTTGTATCGCGATTCAGACCGCCAAGAGTTGATTGATGCGGTGGGGCCGGGTGATTTGGTGATCGTGAGTTACCAATTGGTGCAGCGGGATGCGAAGAAATTCGCCGCACGAGATTGGAGTACGCTCGTCCTCGACGAAGCTCAATTCATCAAAAACTCACAGACCAAAACATCGCAAGCGATTCGTATGATCAACGCCGATTGGCGAATCGGTTTGTCGGGAACGCCTCTGGAGAATCATCTGGGAGAATTGTGGAGTCTGTTCCGCACGCTTTCGCCTGGATTGCTGGGATCGTGGGACCGCTTTCGCAATCGTTTTGCCGATCCGATCGAACGCCATAAAGACGACAAGCAACGTCAATCGTTGGCGCGACTGGTTCGCCCCTTCATTCTGCGACGAACCAAGAACAAGGTGCTCAAAGAGCTGCCCGAACGAACCGAGATCACGCTGCATGCCGAGCTCAGCAAGGCGGAGCGGAAACGTTACGAAGACGTGCGGATGGCTGCACTGGCGGAGCTCAGCGGCGAGTCGGCAGATGCATCGCAAGTCGGGCAACAACGTATCCGTACCTTGGCGTGGTTGACCCGGCTTCGGCAATTGGCTTGTCATCCGCGGCTCGTCGATGCGACGTGGAAGAAAGGCTCTGCGAAGCTCGATCTGTTGATGAATTTGGTCGAGGAGCTGCGTGAAGGAGAGCACCGAGCGTTGGTGTTTAGCCAATTCGTCAAGCATTTAAGCGTGATTCGCGAAGCCTTGGATAAGCAAGGTATCCAATACCAATACCTCGACGGGGCCACACCGGCGCCGGAGCGTCAACGCCGCGTCGATGCGTTCCAAAACGGCGAAGGCGAATTGTTTTTGATCTCGCTCAAAGCTGGCGGAACCGGATTGAATCTGACGGCGGCGGACTACGTGATCCATTTGGATCCATGGTGGAATCCGGCGGTTGAAGATCAAGCGACCGACCGGGCGCACCGCATCGGGCAACAGAAACCAGTGACCGTCTATCGGTTGGTGGCCGAAGGAACGATCGAAGAACAAATCCTGCAACTGCACGCGGATAAGCGTCAATTGGTTGCTGGGGTTCTCGATGGTACCGATCGGGCGGCGCGAATGGATACCGATGAATTGATCAAGTTGATCCGAGAGGGGGCGCGGTAACACGCGCCGTTTCGCGGCAATCCAAGCCCCGCCGATGGGCGGGGCTTTTTTCACCGGCTGGCGGCTCGTTCTCGCCAGCGTGGCTGGGGTGATCATTCGCGGATGGTTGCCATTCGTGGCGGAATGTTGCGGTTGTAGCATGATGGATTGTCGAGCGTTCTCGTTGCTCGGGCGTTATCCTTGCTCACGCGTTATCCCTGCTCGAGCGTTACCGATTGTCTCTTGTCGGCGGCGCAGCTTCGCGTGCTTGGAGCGTCCAGAGCACATGCATCGCGACGCAATACAGCAGGATAATGATCATCATCAATGCGCCGCTCTGTTTGACGCTGTAGGCGGTCAGTTGCAGAAACGATTTCCAGGGAAATTGCTGCCGCGTCCAGCCCACATGAATCCCCATGGTCAGCACCATTATCGCGATGGCCGTCCACGAAACCGTACGCGGTAATTGAAAGTGGTTGTGTTGACTCGCGTCTCTCGGTTGCTGCCAAACCCATAAAAAGAAACCGAGCAATAGCGGCGGCAAAAAGACCAGCGAGCTCAAATGTTGCAGTACCGAGTACCACGAAATGACGCGGTCGTTCCAATCGAAGGCCGGCGCGCTGAGCACCGGGAATTGTTTGACGCCCCAGCGTCCTCCGTGCGTGAACGAGTCCCAGAGGACATGCGTCGCTGCTCCGAAAGCGATACACACGATGACCGCGAAGATCGCGGTGACCGAAAAATCAATGGGCTTGTTGAGCCACGGCCAAAGTCGCTCGGACAAGCTTCGGGGGAGTAAATCCGCTAACGGGCGTTTTAGCAGTGATTGATACAAATAGTAAAATGCGATCCCGAGCGGTAAGCAATGGGTGAGCACGCCCCGAATGGAATGGGTTGCGCCATAGTCGACCCAGTGTGGGTAAAAGGCAGCGATGTCAGGGATTGCACAGCCGATGGCCAAAGCGGAAAAGGGCAATCGCCAGCGACAGAACCAAGCGACGGGAATCGCCGCAGCAATATGGGTGACGGTGAACGGCATGGGATCGGTGCAGTGGCCTTGAACTCTCGGTAGCGAAGCTCGCAGGATGAGAGTGTCGCCGATTCTTCGTCGAGCGTGAAGCGGTGCAATCTCGCGGTGAATGCCGGGACGGAGCACGTCGGGTGTCCCCCCCGGCATATTCCACCCGCTCGAAGCGGCCCCCCCAACGCGGAAGGTTTTTGCAAAAGGCTTCGTCTCGCGGGTGAGTCCGCGGGGTATCGGAGTGAATTGGGAACTTTGATGATGTACCGGGGGGCGTCAAACCGTTTTCCTGGGGCACTTCGACCGCTAATTCGCGGTTTCCCATTTTCAGAATCAAGCCGTCTGGAGAAACGCTCGCTTCATGATAGCCTTAGTGCCATGACCCGCTCGACCACCTCGCTTCCCGTGATCCGACGCTTACCCGACGATTTTTCGATCGAGCGAGTTTTTTCACATTTTGCTAGCCGTGCGGGGTGCTTGTGGTTTGATTCGGTTCCCACCGCTCCCTTTGCGGCGTCGGCCGCAGACGACGCTGCTATCGATCTGCCGTCGGCCCGTTATTCCTTTCTGATGTCGGACCCGCTTCGCACCTTGGTCGCGGAGGTGGGCGACCCCGATCCTTGGCCCCTCTTGGAAAAGTGGTTTCGTGACATGCCCTCCGCGGTCGTTCCGGGGTTGCCACCGATGCAGGGGGGAATCGCGGGTTTGATTGGATACGAAGCGGCGACGTGGCTCGAGCGTGTGGGCGTGTCTCGGCAAAACGAGCTTCCCACGCCCGCGATCTCGCTGGGGCTCTATGACTGGACGATTGCGACGGATCACCACCTGGGGCAATCGTGGTTGATCTCTCAAGGGTTTTCGGTCGATGCAGACGCTCCATCCCCAGCGGATCGGTTGCAGCGAGCGAACGATCGCGCCGATCAAGTCGAGTCGCAAATCCGTCTCGCTTTGGAGAGGGCTCCGGAGTCCACCGTTGCGCGGCCCAGTGAAGCTCGCAGCGATCGGAATCAGGTCACCAGTAATTTTAGCAGCGAAGGTTTTCGCGAAGTGATTGCCGAAGTGGTTCAGCGGATTCGTGATGGAGACTCATTCCAGGTGAATTTGGCTCAGCGGTTGTTGCATCCCGCTGTGCTTTCATCGGCTGCGCTTTACCGTCGGCTCCGCGAAGCCAATCCTGCGCCGTACAGCGTTTATTATCACGGCGATGGATTTGACGTATTGAGCAGTTCGCCCGAGTTATTTTTGCAGCTCGATCATCACAAGGTGCAAACGCGACCGATCAAGGGAACGGTGCCGCGAACCGGTGATCACGATCAGGATCAAAGGCTTGCCGAGTCGCTGCAGCAGAGTCTCAAGGATCGCGCCGAAAACATCATGATTGTCGATTTGATGCGAAACGATCTGTCACGGGTCTGCACCGACGAGAGTGTTCAAGTGCGCCAATTGTGCCAAGTGGAACGCTATCAGTGCGTCCAGCATTTGGTTTCGATTGTGGAAGGCGAACTGCGAGACGGGTGCAGCATCATCGACTTGCTCAAGGCCTGTTTTCCGGGGGGCAGCGTGACGGGGGCTCCCAAGATCGAAGCGATGCGGACGATTGCGGAATTGGAGCCCGATCGTCGAGGCCCCTATTGCGGTTCGATGGGGTACATCAGTTGTTCGGGACAAGCGGAATTCAATATCTTGATTCGCACGATCACGGCCACACGAGGGCAATGGCAACTTCACGTCGGTGGCGGCATCACCGCCCGCAGCAACCCGCTCAGCGAAGAGGCCGAGACGTGGGCCAAAGCCGAAGGAATTTTGCGTGCGTTGCCTGCCCCTAATCACGGCCAAGAGACAGTCTAAAAAAGTGAGCAGACTGGTTATTGCGAGAGCTCGCGAACTTGTTAGAATCTGACCTTCGTTGCGGAACGCAAACTAGATTTCGCATCAAATAAGCCCCTATAGCTCAGTTGGTAGAGCAACGGACTCTTAATCCGTGTGTCCAAGGTTCGAGCCCTTGTGGGGGTACTTTTAATCTAACGATTTTCTTAAAAAGCCTGCAGTTCGCGGGCTTTTTTCGTTTTCAGGCGGCGGGGAGTTTCTTTTTCCTGCCGAGCCCCCTGTCCTGCCTCGCCATCCCGGCGAGCTCCTTGTGGCGGTGACCTCATCGCGATACCGCTCGCTCGATTCACCGACGGGCCGATGCAATCCGTTTGAGCCTACTTGCTCGACCCAATTCTTGGGGGGGATGGTTAAGGGAGGCAAGTCACGGACCATTTCGGTCGTTAGGGCGTCTCGGCAGATCAGAGCGGGCTGTCACGTCAGCGGGGCGAGAGACACTTGCCCGGCATTTTTCTTGGATCGTGCCTATCGAGAGGACATCGAAGGGACACTCGATGCTGAATTTCTTTTTTTTGCCGTCATTGTGACTCGCTTCGAACCGCCGAACGCTGGCAAACACAATGGTGCGATTGAGGCAATCGCACCAGCCGATTCGGGGGCACCGGCGGCCTCTCGTTGGCTGCGCCGTCCGCACTATTAAGTCGACATGGAGTTAACTTTCTGACGTCGTTTCCCCACGTCGCGTTTGGCGATGCGTTTTCTCTTTTTTGACTGCTTTATTGCTGGGACATCCTGCTGTCTCACGCATGTCTCGCGATGTCCTTGCCCGCTAGAAGTGCAAGGTCATCGGGAACGCTCCTCCGAAGGTGACCATTGACAACCATGTTGTCGCAAACGTCTTGCGGGTAACGGTCATCATCATTTGAGGAGCGGAAGAAGCATCGGTTCAATATGCGTTCTAGCGGAGTGGGTTTAGCAGGCCAATATCGCTTTCTCTTCGAAGATGTAACGCTCGGCCTCACGATCGCTCGGGACTTCGGGACGGAGAATCGTGTGCATGAGCAAGTGATGCAGGTACGTCGCGAAGGTGGCGGTGAGCAAGAGTACTTTGATTTCGACTCCTATAGTTTTCATTACAGCTTGCTCTACGAAGGACAACCCGTCGGTGCGATGACGGCAACGCGTCCCGTCGATGGAGCGATTGATTGTTCCGATGTGTATGCACCGCAACTGATGACGCGTTACCACGATTGTCTGGTTTCGACGTGCAAGTTCCGCATCAACCGCAGCGGTTGTTCGTCACTGAAAACGTTACGAACGATGGTACGCGAGTTTTGGCGAGACCAAGTCAGTGTTGGTTCGCGATTGAATCTGATCAACGCAGACAAAAAGATGGTTGCGTTCTATCAACGGATGGGGTACTGCGTTGTCGAAGGATCGGATTTCATTCATCCCACGTTGGGCACCGATAGCGTGGTGATGATGATGTCGGCCGATCCCACTCGGAAGTCTTTCTGTACCGATATTTTCTCCAACCTCGATGACGTCCTGTCGATGGACGAAGTCATTACAACCTGTAGCGAAAGTCTACTCGTCGATTTGTAAGCCACTTGGCTGTCGCACTTCGATCGAAATCAAGATCAGAATCTGTAACCCTATCTAGCCGTCGTTCTTTCGGATGAAGTTCTTCGCGAGTGATTTGATCGGTTCCCTTCCCGGAACGTCAAAGGAACGCTCGTTCACGAAGATCGGCTCTCCGGAAGGACAGCGGAGCCTTCCTTTCAAATTTTTGGCAAACAACGACGATGATTAAACCGAATTCGCCTGGGCGAACCGAACTGGGACAACATCAATTATCGTACGCTGCGGGCTCGACATCACTGGAGCCCTATGGCTTCCGGATCTTAGGGCAATCGGATAACAACCGCTTGGATCATTTGTTGTCCTCGTTTCCAGAGCTGTCGCGTTTGCTCCATCGCGAAGCATTGATTATCAGCGCGTATCCTGCGGCGTTGGGGCTAGCCGGTTTTGCGCCGCTGGTGGATACCTACCTTCATCCGCCTACCTTCATTCGTGCGATGAGATTGGCTGCGATCGAAGACCGCTCGGTGGTCTTTGCCGCGCAGCCACTCGCGGGCGTGGATTTGCTGTTACGCGCGATTCATCAACAAATGGAGCTGCCACAGCGAATGCTGTGGGCGGCGGGGGGATATTATTTTCCTCGCTCGCTTGAAGTGTTTATTACAGATTGCTTGGCGCAACAGGGGTGTCAAATTGAGTACCTGCACTGCTACGGGGTTGCTGAGATCGGCCACACCTGTTTCGCCGCGATGGAGCGATTTGATTCGGGGCATCCACGTTTTCGGAAAGTGGCTCCGGAAGTAACCGCTTCGGTGATCGGGGGGAACAGCCAACTTGCTTTGCAACGCAGTGACGGTCGTTCGATCGTAACGGAAGACTATGCCGATGAAATCAACGGCGAATGGTTGATTCAGAGCGGCCATGGCCGAATGTGCCCCGAGGTGCGTGAGCAGCTCGAGTCGTGGTCGCATCAAGATTGGATGCGTCGCACCGGGTATCTCGCCGCTCAAGCAAAAAACACTCGCTATCAGTTACGCGAATGGGTCGAGTGCTGCGGGGATGAACGCGAGCTGCGGTATTTTCGCTTCTGGGAACAGCACGGCGGTTCGCTGCAGTGCAAGCCAAAGTGGAATCGAGCGTCCGCGTCTGCGGTTACGCCACCGAGCGGACCCCATCCCGTCCCGCATCGTATTTGATCGGCTTGACGACGCGTTGGAATGCGCTCAGTGTTCTGGCGATCACGCGGCGGCGTGTCGCCGAGCGGAATTGCGAGCCAACCACGCGATGAAACAAGTGCGCGTAGTGAGTCGTGGTGGAAACCCGCGTGTAGGTTTCGTCCGAGCCGCCATCGTACTCCTGGGCGAATTCACAGATGGGAAAATCATACTCGGGCATCACCTTGGTGGAGTATAAGAATCCAATCGATTTCTGGCGTCGCATGTTGGTCGAGCTGGCACCGAACGAGAGCATTCGGAAATCTTCGGCCAGCGGATCTTTGGCAAGCATCGCGATCTGACAGAACACTGCATAACTGAGACTGTCAGTCACTTTGTACCAAGCCGGCCCACGGGTTTCCGAGAATTCGACGGCCGTGTCGAGCACCAAGTTTTGGCTTTCATCGAGGATATCGTCGGGACCAATATCCATGAACGAGATTTCGCCATCACGTAACTGTTCGTATGCGGAATCGGTTACGGGCAAAACAACACTGGCCCCATTTCGCACTCCTTCGGAGGCGGACACGATCAAGGTTTGCGGATGCCGTTGCCAAAGCGAGAGGTAGCGGTCTTCGTAGCGAAAGTATTGTTCGTTTAGCTTTTGGTTTCCGGCTCGGAAAATTTCGTCATAGTTGCTGGGCGCCGAACACTCCAGATGAACGCCCCAACTCTCTCGCATCCGTTGGATGACGTTGCGGACGTCTTCGTCGTCTTCACAGAAAGCTTGTTGGCTAGGAACCGTCTTGCTTTGGATGAACTGCGACAACGACCATGGCCAGGCGTCAAATTGGTCGTCGGTCGGAGCGCTTTCCTGAATGACTTCTTCGTAAGGGAGGTCCAGGGCTTCGGCGATGCGGCGAAGCATCTTTGCTGACAACCGCTGTTTGCCCGCTTCGGCAAATTGCAGAGTCCGAACGGCAATGCCAGCCTGGACGGCAAGTTCGAGCTGCGAAAGGCCTAGCTCCTTGCGGGTCTGGCTAATCTTGATACTACCTTTTGGCATATTGAGTTACTCAATTCCGAGCTTTAAAAAAAAATTAGCAACCCAGCGGTCAACTTGCGCCATCATTGCGCACAACAATCAACTGCTTATTGTAATCTAGATCGTTGTGGGGTCGGCGGCTTGAGGTGGATCTTTTAGCGAGATCTTTGGGGCATCACCTCAGGCCACGACTCCCTCTATTTGACAGCAACTCTCTCCTGATTGCAAATTCAATTGAGGAGATTGTTTCGCTTAAAAGGTGCGTTTTTAACGCATTTGCGGGCCTCGCATGGCCATCCTGACCCAGCGTGGCTGGTACAGATTGCCAACAAGGAAAAGGGTACCCTGATCGAAAAATCTTCCCAGCAGATATCGGACCGTTTTGGGGGGCGAAATGGCAATCTTGGTTTCGCAATCTTGATCTTGGGTTCGGAATCGAGGTACCGCCCTTTTCTCTAGGTTCCGCCGTTTACCCCCTCCGCCACATCGCTGTCGCGGTGGCTGCTTTGGCGGGGTGAACGTGAGTCACGCCGATGGTATCAAGGCGGGGCGGGATGCTAATTACTTCTTATCCGTGACACGTTAAACATGAGAGTGTGTCACTGAAGATGCACTTTGAAATCATACGCAACGGAGGCACACATGATTGAGGCAAAGACTGCCATGGAGCGGGCGTTTCTGCTGTTGGCGGAGGCGGAGTTGGGGACTTGTTCCACTTGGCCACGTCCTGGTTGGCAGCAGGCAAGTGCCCCCGGTTCACGTGGCTCCCATTCCAATGCGCTGTCTGCAAATGGCCAGGGGCCCGATGAGCACCGTTCCCTCGAAGACCGTGTCGAATCGCTCGCCATTTTGTTGGACATCTTGCCTCGGAGCCGGCGGTCGGAATTAAATTCGCTCGTTAGCATGTGGTCCCAGCATTACTCGGCGAGCCGCTTTGTTAGCGCCGACGAGCTGCGACGGATCACCCGTCGCTGTTTGCGAACGCGAACGGCTCAAACCGCGACGGTTCCTAACTTTTTTGCGACCGCCGCATCGATTGCTCAGCAAGGCCGAGATGCGGACGCAGCGGTTTTGAGCAGCGTGACTCGATCGCAAACCGAGTGTTCCCCCACCGCAGAACAGCATTGCGTTGACGGATTGCAAACCTGGTTTGAGCACTTGCATCGAAAACAGTGTTGGACGCACCTCCCATCGGTGGTGCCCGGCGACAAGCCCGTTGCGGTGAACGAGATGTATGTCGAGCTCTTACTAAAAACGGATCGATCGGGTGAACGCGAGTTGGGTTTGGGCTCTGCTGGCATTGGGGACTTGCCCAACGCGGCGACGTCATGTCGTCATCCCGTGCCGCAATCACACGATGATGTTGGTGATCCAAGCGAGTGGAGAGAAAACGATTCCTTGTTGGACATTCGTACGATTGTTGCACGAACATTGAATCGATGCGTTATCGTGGGTAGCCCCGGCAGCGGCAAGTCGACCTTGATCCAGTGGTTGGCTCAGGAGGTGGTGCGCGGCGGCATCCGAGACTTTGATGTGCCGATCGTGATTGAGTTAAAGCAGTACGCTCGATCGCTTGCGGAGCATCCCGATCTCACGCCGCTACAGCATTTCTTTCGATCGCTGGGTAATCGCCACCTCGATTCGGATGCCGCGTCGGTTTGGTTGCGGCGAGTTTCGCGTAGCCATCATCGAGTGTTGTTGATGTTCGACGGCTGGGATGAGGTTCCCGCTGAATCGCGGGCGAACGTTCGAGAGCAGCTAGAATCCGAAGCGAGTGATTTTGTCACCTTGGTCACCTCGCGACCCTCGGGGGTGCCGCAATCGTTATGTGACCGAGAACACGTCGACTTTTATCGGATCGCGAACCTGTCGTCACGTTCGGCTGCTCAATTAGCGACGAATATTATTCGTAATCGCTTCCACTCCCATCCCGCCGGCGACGGTTACGCGAATGCGATCATTGAGCAAATTCAATCCTCTGCAGAGCTGCGGACGTTGGCCAAAAACCCATTCTTACTTGGGCATGTTGTGCATGTGTTGGCCGATGCGTCGACTCGGCCTGGATCACTTAACCCGGCAAAGGCAATCGAGCAGGTGGTCGCCTGGGTCCGCAAGCAACACAATTTTGTCGCCGATCCCTCCAACCTGCTTCGCGTCGAACATCTACAGTCGCTGAGCCGATTTGCGTTTGATCGACTGTTCGCTGCGGAACGCGGTCGCGAGTGGTTTCACGAAACGCAATTGCAACAAGTCACGACGTCAGACGGGGTGTCAGAAACACCATTGTTACAGAGTCGGTTTATCGATCGGGGCGACGCGATGATCGATGAATACCGGTTTTCCTGCCCCGCGTTTCAGACATTCTTTGCGGCATTGCATGTCACCTCAATTCAATGTGCCACAACCCAAGCCGCGATTTTTGACCAAGCGATCCATGCCTCCAATCGCACCGAGGTACTCAACCACGCCGTAGGATTAAGTGAAGCGTTTCGCAAAGTGAGTCTGGAACGGGCTGCGTATTGGCTGCGGCATGGCGATGGTTTCCACCAGATTCTTTTGCGGTTGGCAAAGCTTGCCGCGATCGCTCGCCAAGTTCAAGGCAACGTTCATGCAAACGATGCGAAGTCCAAGGATTGGTCTAGCTTGATTGAACCGATCCGCAACAAACTGTGGCGATTGACCCAGGAAAGTTGCGATCCCATTGCGACCCGCGCGTACGTTCAAAGTTTAGCGGAATTGGATCCTGCATTCTTGCTTCGCAAAGCGATCTCATCGGTCGACTTGGATGAGTTTGTGCTGAGGTGTATCCACCGATGTCTTCCGGATGATTCCGGTTTCGGCGGCGAGAGGGTCCCGCGGCGAAACGTCACTCGAGAGGGAGGTGACTTGCCGCATGCCACGCTCGTTCCGCTAGAGCGAGATCGTGTGGTTCGTCGATTGGCGGCACTCTCGCCCGATCACCCCGAGGTCAAACAGGGCATCCAGCGGTTGGCGGGCCAGTCGGTTCGCGATGGCGCTAACGTGATCATGGCGATCGCATCGGCGAGCATGGTTTGTGGTGACGTTCGCGCCACCGCGATCGAGATCGCGATGCGGTCTGCGGATCAGCGAATTCTCGATTGCATGGCAAACCAAATCGAGCGGGAGCATGATCCACGAGTTCAAAAGTCGCTGCTGCGTTTGGCCTTGGAACGACCCGTCGCATTCGATTTAGGCTGGCTCGAGACGCAAATTCGGAAAGACCTGGAGCACTCGTTTCATTCCTTGATGGTGCGGGTCTACGGCTGCGGTGCCGCGCCACGGACGCCAGACGAACGTTTGCGAATACGCCGTTTCTTCAGTGATTTGGTCATTTCGGCAATGAACCACGGCGACTCTCGCTCAACTGGATCGCTCACCGAATGTCTCCGCCTCGTTGCTCACACCGATGCGGGCGGGTTGGTGGACGATCGCGTCGTGTCGGCGGCCATCGATCGGATGATTCGTTTTAGCAAGGCACCTCAAAGCCAACGTCCCGAGGGAGTGTTGCTTGCCGCTCGCGTCCTGGTGGGCATTCCCAGCTTGGGGAATCGAATTCACTTGAAAAAGACCTTGGACGTGGCCTTGGACTTGGTTTCGTCGTGGAGCACGGGCACGATTCCGCTGACCGAAGCGGAGGTCATGCGCAGAGAGCGTTTTGCCACGGCGATCGCGCAATGTCTGGTCGAAGTCGATTGCGGCCTCCTGCTTGGTTACGACCGGTCGTGTCGCCCCGTCCAAACGGCGCTCCAATCGGCTGCGTTCGAGCATGGTTGGCTGGTGTTCAACGAACGTGTTCTCGATCGGGATGGAGTTGAAATTGCCATTGCCGATGGCGATTCACTCGATCCCGTCGGTTGCACGACGTCCGAAGCGATTCAAGAAATCATGCACGACCTTCCTCCGCGGCAACGAAGTGACTTTCTTAGTTACTGGCATATGGTTTGCGAAGGAGACGCCGACTATGTGCTCACCGAGCGAGAAACGGTTCATGAAGCCATTTGTACCGTGATGGCATCGGATTTGAATACCGAACTGAGTGAACGTTTATGGTCGTGTTACCAAGAGGGCAAACCTCCTAGTTTCGCTTCGTGGAAAAAGAACCTCGCTCGCGTGGTTCAGCGTTATGAGAATCGTCCTGAATTACTTGCTCACTTGCAGCAATTGGGCTTGGGGATCCATAAACGAAAACCGCGATAGGGAGTGAGGAGTGACGCTCTTCACGCGGTTCTACCGTAGCTTCAACACGCCGCGGATTTTGGCATTGACGATCGGGTCTCGCTCGTCGACGAGTCGTTGACGGAGTTTTTGGTTCATTGCGCTGTCGTTCATCGTGGCGATCACGGAAATCGTGCGCAGCCGCACTTCTCGACTTTCATCGTTCAGCAATAGCGTCAACCACGGCCGAGGGTCATCGATGCTCGAGCGAGAAATCGTATCCACCAATTCGATTCGCGACCCCACGTCCGCAGCGGCTATGTGAGTGGCGATTTCCATTTGCGACTTGGAAAATCCGCGGCGTTGTAATTCATTCTTGGCTCGCTCACGCAAATTCGCTTGCTCGCTGCCCAACCAATAGATGACCGATTCGGTCGTGTAGGTTTCTAGCGGCGACTCGGTCAAAAAACTTGTCGGAACGACGGGGCTCCGAGCCGACGCGGTTGAGGGTGCCATCGACGGCGGAGCCGTGGACGCCTGATCCGTGGATGTTGGGGCCATCCCCCGTGGATCATGAACATCGTTCAACACGATCGATTCGTTGGGATTGACGGGCTTTAACGCCGACGCGGACGAGCGATAGACCGACGGCGCGGGCGGGGATTGCTCGGCGGCAGAGGCATTTTGAGAGGATCCGCCCGAGGAGATAATGGCGGGTTCGGCATCCGGCCATCCTGTCCATGCGTTGTCGGTATTGGCTTCGGAAACCGGCAGCGGTTTGGTGCGTACCGCCAATCGAACCGGCTGTTTGGGATCCAGGGGAGCGTCATCGACAACGCTCGCTCGGGCCCCGTCCGAAAGCGACATGCGCGACAAGGTGGTCGTCGCTAAGTTGTAGAGGGATTGAGATTCTTGGTCACTCTTTTGCACGGACTCCATGATCGTTTGTTGCAACAATCCGCAACTCCAACCGGTCCGCGACTCGGCAAGGGAGTCGGAGACCGTATCGAGTGCCATCACCATCGCGTGGTGGTGTTTGCGAGCGGTATTCCAATCGAGCGACGTCCACGTGTTCTGGGACTCCAGCAGCAATTCGTACGCCGTCCGCGCCACTTCGGGCTGATGGTCGGTCATGGCATGGACCAGCGAATCGATCGCTGGCAAACCGAGTTCCGAAATTTGTAGCAGTCGTTGCTGTTTTTCTGCGACTTGAAGACTCTCAAAGTCACGCATCCATTGTTTGACAATCCATTGTTTGCTGTAACTTCCCACTGCCAACGTCACGCCAAACAAGATCGCCACGATCGAAAAAAACTTGAGTGAGGTTTTGAATGCTTGGCGACCCGATCCCGGTTTCCCTGCGTTTCGCTTGACCGACCCATGGAGGTGCAGTGCGAAAGGATTGGGTAAATCGTGGGGGGCGCCGGATTGCATGTCAAAATCACCAGAATCAAGGAAGCTGCGGTCAATGGATTGTCGTGACAGAGGGCTTCCCGAGGCAAGGTCATTTTGACGCCGAACGGACGAGTCCGCGAGCGACGAGATCGGCGTATTCATCACGTAAAACGCGGCGATACGCGGCGAGATCCTGCGTGTGTTGTTCCTTCATCCGCTGTGGAATATCGACCCCACCGATGGCATCGGCGAGGATCGCCCCCAAGGCCGGCAGCGACTCAGGCGATACGAGCGGCTGGATCCAAACCACACGTGCAGAGGAATCGACTAGCAATAGCGTGCCTGGCGCGATTGATAGCTTTCTTGCCAATTCATTTTCCTGGTCCCAGATCAGGGGCAGTGAGATCGATTGACGAAGGATCTGTTTCACTTCGTCTCGTAGCGAAACGGCGTCATCGAGCAGCAGCACCGCACGCGAACGCTCGGCCAATTCCGCAGGCAATTGTTGGCTCCAATCTTGCAGCACGAGCGCCGAGTTCAACGCGTTGGCGTCGTCAGCAAAATAGACGATCGCCGTCACGCTGGATTCGCTTTGGGGACGCCCCGCCGCAAAATCGTAAGGCTTTCGGTCGGAGGTTTTTAAACGGTTACTATCAATCCGAGTGCCGAGGCTGGATGGCGTCGACGCAGGAGGCAGTGGGACGAAATGGCCGACAAACTTGGGGGATTCGGGCAGCGAGTCGGCCGTCGGGGTTGTCTCCGGCGCGTCAAAGCTCGCCTCACGCAATTCAAGCGTCAACCGAATCGTGTGGGGCGAGGGAGTCGCCGGGATTTGCAGCGACGGAAGATCGACCTGGCGTATCAATCCCTGCTGGGGGTCGACCCAAAAAGCGTAGCGCTGATCGCCGCTAAGCACCTTGATCTCTTGGCAAAGCGTTTGTTCGATCGTCTGTTGTTCGCCGTATGCGAATTCGTGCGAATCATGAAACAGTTGCTTCATCGGGGCTTCGGCAAAGAGCCACTCCAATTGGGGAGGCGGCCCGGCTAATCCCGCAGCGACTTGTTCGACCAAAATCGGGTCGGTTAACAGCTGCTTCAACTCGGGGCGGCGGCCAATCGGCGGCGCCCGCAACACTTGTGAATCAAAGTTTTTAGTGGAGGGGTCGACGATCCAGGCTGTCATTCCTTCGGAATCGGACCACAGCCGAGTGTCGTAGGCCTGCACATAGACGGTGTCATGGTTGGTCCAAACGCTTAACGGAGCCACCTTGGTTTCAGGATGGGAGTTGCCCCCTTGTTCCACCGTCATCCGGACTTGCCCCCGATCGCGGTAAGAGCCTGCGGCGTGGTAGCGAGAAAAGATTGCTTGCAAATAATCACGTGGCTTCATTTGCCGGAATGCAACCGTGCGAACCGAGCCGGATGGGAGATTGTCCGCAGGGGGAACCACGGTATCGTCCGCCGAATCACATCCCGCGATCACACCGCAGAGTAGAAATCCGCCGAGAAGCGAGCGGAGAAGTGAAATTCGCTTCATCGGAATGCTTTGCTTTGCAGGTATTGGCAGGTAAGGGTGGCCAAGGGCGCTGGCACGAAACAGGGTGTGCTAGGCGAGATTACGAAAACCAGGCCGTTGGTCACAATCGCATCTGTTCGTTCCGCTCCTGCAGACGGTTTTTGTCAGGACCTTACAGACTCGGGCCGTAGCTGCGTTCGCCAGAACGCGGTCCACCGTCTGGCGACGGTAACTACCGCACAATTAAAAATGCACTTCTCCTTAAACAAGCAAGGAAAAACAAACAAGGCATTTGTCATTGGATCAATCATTACTTAGCAATGAGTCGTCTTTTGCAAATAATCCTAATTCGGTCTGTGCAATCGCGCTCGACCGTAACTAACCCGAGAAGATTGAGATTACGAATCAAGTGGAAAACCAAATCGAATTAGCGAATCAAAGTTCACGAGCCTCGGGCGTGTGAGCTTCACCCCCCATCAAGCACAACGACCCTGTCGTGCATGACGTTGTCCGATCTAGCGATATCGAGACTCGGGGGCACATCGGCTTTCGATTAGCGTAATTTAGTGCGGATAAGTGGTCAGAAAACTTTGCTGCGTTAACCACTCATCTGCGCTACTCATCTGCGCTAATCGAACACGAGTCAATGCATTGCACACGCGTGAACGACTACAGGTTCGGTTGCCTAGCATGATCTTGCCGCACATGCCCTGCGGGTACGGCTACGTTGGTAATTCACGGGCGCTGGCGTATCATTAGCTATTCGTTCTTCAAAATCGCTCGCCCGTGCAAACTCGGCGTCGGCAAACACTTTCGTTGGGCGACCTGGATGTTTCGTATCGCCACCTCCTTGCTGCTGTTGCCGATGCTTTGCGGTTGCAATTCGCAGACGCCGACTACCGCCCCACCTACTTTGACGGCAACGGTCATTTCGTACGAACCCAATGCGGAATGGGATCACTTCGAGGATGGATCGTTCGCCACCTACGACCACCTGAGACTGAAACTTGATTCCGAAGACTCATTTTCGGTTGCTGTGTCACCGGACGATCTTCCCGACGACTCTCCGTTGCGTCGTTCCGGCACACGATTCACGTTTACGCTTACTGAACCGCTCGATACGGATACACACCTTGCATGGGGTGCGTTCCACAATCCAACGATCATCGACTAGCCGGTCGCCTAACATGGTATTTACGCAAGATCGCTTTGCGATCACCTTCGCTGCTTCGCGGGCGTGGACCTTTATTGGTCAACGGTTGGGTAATTCCGAGTCACTCGCTTTGTCGATGGCGGTGACGTGAAATCTTCTGTTAGGCGGACGAAATGGCGATCAATCCTTACGATACGCCCTCGAAGGCATCGCCCACGCAAACGCCTGCCTACCGCCATTCTCGCGGAATGGCACTCATCATTACCGCACTTTCGTTGCTGGGCTTTGGCGTTGTCGGTTTTCAACTTCTGGCATGGTACGCGTTTTCAACCATGGTTGATCCCGCGTTACCAGAATCGGAACGATCGAGAATCATCGCGGATCGATTTCTGTTCAGCGATGGCTCGTACCAGATTGTCCTCGTCTTTGTGTTTGCCGTGATCGCCGCGACTGGCCTAGCGTCAGGGGGCGTCCATCTTGCCGTTGCCATCTTTCACGCACCGACTGCACGTACGGCAATGCTCTTGAGTTGCACCGGCGGATTGCTTGGAGCGATCACGTTGGTTGCTGTGTTCCTGCTGCGATGCGCGTAGCGCCGCGCAACACTGAATGCCGCGAGGGGCCATCGGCCACACCTGCGATTTGGTCTCAAGCTGCGCCCCATCCGTGGGTGCTGGCGATCGACGCCATTTTTAAGAGAATGGAGGTGGATCGAGCGACAAAAATGTCGTGATGGATCCCTTGGGGACGCCGAACCGCTGGCCCCTTCTTATTCCCCGTTGGCAAAGAACGCTGCATTGAATCAATCTACCAATCCCGCCCCAGTCGCTGAGCGAATCGTTTCTAACGAGATTTGGCAATACGAAAGCGGTTTTAATCGCCGCGTTACGGATGTGGCGGGCGCGACGCGCGATGCCCTTCGCGGCCCCATCGATTTTCCGCCGCTGACCGCTGCGATCCTGCCCGGAGAGCGAATCGCTTTGGCGGTGGATCCCAATGTGCCAGAGGTCGGTGAGGTGATTCGCGGCGTGTTGTTAGCAATCGAAGAAGCCGATTGTGAAGCGATCGACATTGTGTTGTGGGACGAAACGAGCGATGAGCTGTTGCAGCAATTGCAAAGCGAGTTCGAAACGATCGCTCATGTCACTCGTCATGATGCTCAAAAACGCGACTCGCTGCGTTATCTAGGCGTGGATGTCGATGACGAGCCGATTTACTTGAGCCGCTTTCTTGTCGATGCCGACCTGGTCTTGCCGGTCTTAGCCGCCCGTGCTTGGGATGCGGCGGGGGCAAATCCACTGAGCGGCGTCTACCCGATGCTGGCCGATTCCAACACCCGTTTACGACATCAAAAAACACTCCATTCCCCTGCGGCGAAACCGCAAACTTCGAACGAGTCCCAGGTCGGATGGATGCTCGGCGTGCAGATCATGTTGGCGGTCGCAGCGAACTCCGATGGAGAGGTGGGGGCCGTCTTTGCAGGTACGCCCGATGGGATTCGCCCCTCGTTTGAACGTCCTCGTCAAGAAGACGATGAATGCCCACCGGCGCCGCTGGTCGTGGCGACGATCGAGGGTTCAAAGCAACAGCAATCGTGGGCGAATTTTTCACGCGCGATCGCGGTCGCGGCCACGCACGCCGCGCCAGGCGGCACGATCGTGATCTGGTCCGACATTGAGCAACCCGCGAGCGACCGATTGGTGATGCGATTGAGCAGCGAACGCGATTTTGGGGATTTGGACTCCCAGAATGAGGAGTCTGAAGACGACGCGATTGCCGCGCTAGGGCAATCCGATGATGGCTTCACGATCTGGGACGACTCGATCGCGATGGCTCGCTCGATCGAGCGCGTGCGTTGTGAGTACCGCGTGCTGTTCCACAGCAAGCTTGGGATGGAGCTGGCCGAATCACTTGGATTAGGAGCGATCGAATCGCTCGATGCCCTTGAGCATCTCAGCGGATCGTTCGAAGGTTGTGGCATTTTGCGAGCGGCTCAATTCGCCGGGGGAACGTTTGATGAGCCTCCAGTGCACTAAAGAATTGGTTCAGAATTCATTGCGTTCGTTCCGAATAAGCTTTAAGTGGCCTCCTGCGTATTGAGCGTGACTCGCGTAGGAGCGGCAAGCCAGAGTCCGGCGCAATCGCCTGCGGTCGATTCACCCACGCTGCCAACTTTCCGAAAAGCGAGATCTCATGGCCGAAGTCGCGATCGAATATGCTCACCATTTTTGCCCCAATTGTGGGACGCCCAATGCATATCTCGGTAGCGTGCCGTTTCGTTGCAAGCAATGTGGCTTCGCAAACTTTTTTGGCCCCTGTGGAGCGGTGGGGGCTCTCGTGACGAACGACCAAGGTCAATTGCTCTTGGTGCGACGAGCACGCAACCCCGAAAAGGGAAAATGGGGTTTGCCAGGCGGGTTTGTCGATCGCTGTGAAACGGTGGAGCAGGCGCTTGCCAGGGAAGTGTTCGAGGAGACCCAGTTAACGGTTTCCCACCACGACTTTTTAATGTCACATCCCAATGATTACCGCTACGGCGGGATTGTCGTTTCGGTGATCGATCTGTTCTTCGTTTGCCAAGTCAGTAACGAAAACGAGATCGCACTTCAGGAAACCGAGTTAACCGAGTACCGCTACGTCGAAAACGATTCGGAGCTTTTCGATCAAATGGCGTTTCCGTCGAACCGGATCGCGATCGATTATTGGCGGAAGTCCACTTCGTAGCATTAAGCTCAAACGCTGCAGAAAAACGTCTTCGTGCACGCTGGCCGGTGACGGGCTGGCTGTTGACGGGGCGCATTGTCTTGGATCTGCGGCTGCCGATGGTGGACGTTAAAGCGGCGTTTGGTTGGCAAAACTCGCTCCCCGCTAAGTGAGGGGGTGGCCGCGTCCTTGGCTTCGGGACGATTGGGGCTTCGCTGCGCCGCTCATCGATTTGCTTCCGCGTGTGTGGGGTGGGGTGGGGGGGCTTCTGGTTCACTCTTTGGGCCGTTTTCGGTCGGCCATTTTGTGAAATCTTTTTCGCTTTGCGTGTTGCGAATAATCAATCCAATGACTAAATTTCTTCTTGTTGCAAGTGATTCTCAATAGCAAGCCTGGGGTTTCCAGCGAGTGAAACCCCTGATTTTGGAGAGATAAGAATGGGCAAGGATTCACGTCATCGTATTGGTTTCACGCTGGTGGAATTACTGGTGGTCATCGCGATCATCGGCGTTCTGGTGGGGTTATTGTTGCCGGCGGTCCAGGCGGCTCGTGAAGCGGCCCGTCGGATGAGCTGTAGCAATAACTTGAAGCAGATCGGATTGGCGGTTCACAACTATGAATCGTCCACCCAATCGCTACCTGCGGCTTGGTCCAAGCCTGGGATGACGGGGGATGGATGGTCTGCACAAGCTCGGATCTTGCCTTATCTCGAGGCGGTTGCGCTCGGCTCGGAGATTGATTACGGAGCCGGTTACGGTGCCGCGACGATCGAAGTTGACGGGGTCGCGATTCCCATCTCCAGCTTTCGCGTGCCAACCTATTTGTGCCCCAGCGAAGTCAAGGACACCCAGCGTCTCGGCAGTGGTGGTCCCGAACACTACCCATTGAGCTACGGCTATAACGGCGGCGTTTGGTTCACCTACGATGCCAATAGCGGTACGGTTGGCGACGGGACCTTTGCTGCAGGCCGGTATTTGAAGTTCCGCGATTGTTTGGATGGACTCAGTAACACGTTGGCGTTTTCAGAGGTCAAAGCGTGGACCCCTTACTATCGTGACGCGGGACAAGCCGGCAATTTGACCCTTCCAAATCTGCCTGCGGAAGTTTGTGCACTGGGCGGATCGTTCAAGGCCGATACCGGACACACCGAATGGGTCGACGGACGCGTTCATCAAAGCGGTTTCACCACGACGTTCACGCCGAACAAGAAAGTGCTTTGCATCGAGAGCGGCGTTGAGTACGACGCTGACTTTACCAATTTCCGCGAAGGGAAAACCGGGGCCGCTCCGCTCCCCAAGACGTACGCCGCGGTGACTTCGCGGAGTTATCATCCTGGCGGCGTGAACACCAGTTTGATGGATGGTTCCATCCGCTTTGTGAGCGATTCGATCGATCTGGAATTATGGCGAGGTTTGTCGACACGCGGCGGTCGCGAAGTGGTTTCGCTTCCTTAGCTCGGTTGGGCTCCGGCGTGGGCTCCGGCGTGGGCTACGACGCTTGTTGAATTCAATAAAAAAACGCCCCGTGGAATTGTTTCCACGGGGCGTTTTTCGTTTGCGAGGTTCGTCGTCGCGTGAGTGAGGCAGCGCCATTGCGATGCCTTCCACGTTGGAGTTCGCGTTACTCGTTACTCGTTACTCGTTACTCGTTACTCGTTACTCGTTACTCGTTACTCGTTACTCGTTACTTGGCTTTCGCAGCGGAGACGCGATACAGGTGTTCGCGAGTGCGGATCAAGAGTGAATCGCCTACGGGAACGGGGCTGGCGACGGTGAAGGGAGTGTTGTCATCGAGTTCGTTGGTGGCGACGAGCGAGGGTTCCTCCGCATCCAAGGGGCCGATCACAAATGTCACTGCGTCCTCTTGAGTAACGTACAAATGGTTACCCGCGACGAGGGGCGAGCTGGTAAAGCCATGACGCGACTTGGGAAGCTGGACTTGCCATTTGGTTTTGCCTGTTTGGATATCGAGGCAACTGATTTGGCCGCGATCGGATTTCCCATCCCCCACGACATAGACGTTGTTGCCGAGGGCGGCCGGCGTGGGGACGTCGCTGCCGATATCGTCGCGGAACCAAACGGTCGCCTCCTTGCCTTCGGCAAGCAATCGCATATTCACACCGGTCAATGTGGCTCCGCGTGCGTAGGGACAAACGATGATTTCGCCAGCAGCCACAGGCGAGGAGATTGAGCGAAAGTATTTTTCGGCGTCAGGATTAAATCCTCCAAGCACGCCGACTTGTTTACCGTTGTCGCGTGTGTGGAGCGTCAAGTGATCGGCGCCCATGACGGCGATCATCGGCTTGCCGTCGACGGTGACATTTAGCGGCGTGGTGTAACTCTGGGCCGATTCTTCGGGGGCATCGAGCGCGCGATCGGATTGCCAAAGCTTGTCACCGGATGTTTTGTCAAAGGCGACCAGGTAGCTTGGCCCGCTTTGCATGACGGCAACAACCACCGCTTGCTCGGTCAGCAGCGGGGATGTTCCCAGGTCCCACCACAATGTGTCTTCGCCAAATTTATCTTGCAGGTTGAGTTGCCACTTTACGTTGCCTTGCAGATCAACACAGGCCAAGTCGCCACTGCGGTAATAGGCGTAGACATGTTTGCCATCGGTGACGGGCGATGGATTGCTGCCGCTACCCTTTCGATGTTTGCCGCCGCGATCGGCTCCCAAAGCGACGCTCCATCGGGTTTCGCCTGTGTTCAGATCGAGGGCGGCAAGATGATTGTGTTCTGCGGATCCGTAAGTCAAAAAGGCGCTGGACCCGACGATGACTGGAGTGCTGCCACCCAAACCAGGCAGTTTGACTTTCCAATCCACGCCGGACGTTTCGCTCCACTGGGTGGGGAAGTGCTCGCCGGCGGCGACGCCATTTTGGGAACCTCCTCGCCATTGTGGCCACAGTTCTTCGGCCATGCAGGTGGTTTCCATGGCAAGGTTCATCAATCCGATGCCGGCGAGCCCCAGTGAAAACAGGGACGCGGCCACCCAATGATGACAGAACAGAGAAAGCTTTCGCATTGTAAGATTCACTTTAAAATGAGGGAGGTGGGCAAGGCGAGAGACGGGAGCGGGATGCGAAGCCATGCGTCACTCGAGAGCTCCGTGGCGTTGCGGTGACATTGCTGTGGTGTTGGCATTGCGTTGGGTGAATTCGCTCCCCACAACAGGATACGAAAACAGCGGCGCGCCAACAGGGTGACGAAAACCTTTGATTCAGGCAAAAACACGTAAAATACAGATCGAGGGCATGTTCGCTCTGTTAAAATTCTAGCGTGAACGGTTCATTCGGTGTCGCGACTTGGACTCCTTCTTTCCTTTGAAATTGATCTCAATCTTCATGGCTGGCAAAAACGGCTGTCAATCGTTGATGTACCGAACTAGGACTTGCTCGCTCCACGATGCGGATGGAGCTGAGCTGAGTCGATTCGAGTGGGAGTTTGGGGACCGGCGTCGACGGTGGTCCGCGGGATGCATTTATCTGCTAAGCCTAGCGCTGGTTGGTTGCTTGTTTCCTAGTGCATTGCAGGCGGGGCCCCGTGATGGTGGCATCTCGACCGCTGCGGAAACCCCTTCTCCAGCCGCGGCGAGTTCTGCGGAGCAATTGTCTGCGGACGATTACTCGCGTCGGCAACAGGCCACGATGCAAATGTGGCGGTTACGCGAAACGTCACGCCAAGCGGTTCAGGATGCCGCGCGTCATCCGGACCCCGAAGTGGCCGAGCGTGCGAGTTGGATTTTGCGTCAATGGCGACGCGGTTCTTTGCCGGAGACGCCTCCTGAATTGGCACGATTGCTACAGCAAAATGACGACCCTTCGGTGCTGGAAGAACTGCTTGAAATGGGCCAGTTTTCAGCGGTGGTTGTCGCGGTCGAGGAATCGGCCGGGACCGCTCAACGGACGTTGTTGCATCAGCGATTGGCGGCGGCATTGACGCGGCGTTTTCCAGTCTACGTGCGGCGTGCGGATCAAGAGGGCGGGTTGATCGATCTGTTGCGTTTGGTCGATTTGGTCGCGGACTCGAAAGAAATGGCAGTTTGTCGGATCCAATTGATGCAAGAGCTGGGGGTCGAGTTTGACGATGATTCGTTGCTGCCTCGAGCGGCGGAAGATTGGACGGAGTTGCTGCGCCAGGAAACGGAGGTCGTCGTGCTTGGGGTGCTGGGCCGATTGCCCGAAGCGAGCGAGCGGGCGCGTGCCTATGGCAATCATGCACTGCTCCGCGTTTGCCAGATGCTTCAGGGCGATTGGCAATCGATCGCCCGCGAAACGTCCGTTGCCGCAGGGCTTGCTGCTCCCGATTCTGCGGAGCGCAGTCGATTGTGGTGCCAAGCTTTGGTGGCGGCCGATCGCGCGGGGGATGATGCCATTGAAAAGATGGCCGTCGATGATTTGGTCTCGATGCCGGTCACGGCCGGTGACGTCTCGGTGGACATGCGTTGGAAGTGCTTGGCCAGTCATGGATTTGTGGACGAAGCGCTCGCGATCTTGAAGCAAATGGAAGATGCCTACGATGACGTAAAACGCTCGCGTTCGGATTCCGCGTCGATCGTCGCGATCGCAGCCTCTCGAACCGACCTTGCGTTTGAGATGTTGGGATACCCTTACGAGGATGTGGATTCCGAACTGATGACCTGGATCGCTGAGGCGATCGAAGAGCAGAAGCAGGATACGTTGGAGGCGAAAACGGTGGGCACGATTCCTCGGGTCGCTCCGAAATTGAATCGTTTATTGTCGCTGATGCGTTGTTTGTTGTCGGTCGGCCGGGAACAGCCCGCATGGACGATCGCCCGCGAGCTTTCCGATTCCGATGTGGTGGTGGGCAGCCAACGGGCGCGCGACAGCGTGCTGATCACATTGTTGACGACGAATCGTCAGGAGTGGCTGGCTCGCTTGGCGGTGCGTCCCGGTGAAAGCTCACTCCCCACCGAGACTGAGAGGCTGCTGATTGTGTCGCTCTCGGAAATGGATGCGAAGACCTGGGAAATGATGCTCGAATCGCTCTCGGAACTGATGCCAACGGTGGCAATGGATCGACGTGTTTCGATTCTGTTTGATTTATGCCGAGGCGAAATTCCTGTGGAATTTGAAGAGGCAAGCCGGTTTCGAACCTTCTATGAATCGCTTGCTTCCCCGCCGCCCTCGGGCCGGCGTGCGTTGGTGCGTCGCACGGTGCCACGACGCTTGAATCTCCAAGTCGCATCGTTCTTTTCGCGGTTGGGGCAAGTGGAGATTGCATCGGAAGTGTTGGCGACGCTGGCCGCCCAGGGGGACATCGGAGCGACATTTTCCATGGCCGAGCGTGAGCTTGATTTTGGCCGCGGCGAGAGTGCCGCCTCAGGATTTGAACGCATTTGGAACATGGTTTCCGCGACTTCGAGTTCGACTCATTCGTCGACCGCCATTCGCTATCTTCGACAAAATCCGGTTCAACTTAACTACGCCGTCAAAGCCACGGTGGGGCAATGGAATTTGGCTCGTCGTCAAGGGGATTCGCAGCTCGCTGAGCAGTTGGAGCGTCAAATACGCTTGCTCTTATGTTCACCGTCCACGGAATTGCGCAGCGTGTTGCTCGAGTATCTGGGCGAACGGGGCGAGAGATCGATTGCGTTGGAGGGTTATCGAACGCTGTTGCCGATGACCGCGTTTGGATCGGCCGGGACAACCGAGTTGTACGATGTCGCGCGTCATTACGCCGCCATCGTTCGTGAATCGGATCCGATCGAGGCGGCCCGTTGGTTTGATTTAGCGGTGGGAGGCACATTGGAAACGACCTATTTTCGTGCGGTGGCCTACATTTCGTTGCCGGTCTATGTGCGTCGTTGGTTGCTCGAAGGGGCGATCGAAAACGGCGATGCCGAACAAGTGCAACGGCATCTCGATCGGATCGAACGTTTGGATCCGTTGGACATTGACGTGGCTGAGCGGTTGATCCCCAAGATGCGAGAAAAGGGAATGGATGCGATCGCCGATGCGGCCTTTAATCGCGTGTGGGCATCCGGTCGTGCCTACGTCGCCGATTATCCCTTTGATGCAACCAAGACCAACAACCTCGCTTGGGTCGCGGCGATGAACAAACGCGAGCTCGAGGGAGCTGCAGCCTTGGCGGAACAAGCGGTCTATTTTGAACCCGACAGTGCCATTTATCGAGATACGTTGGCGGAAATTTTGTTCCTCTCCGACCGGGTGCCCGAAGCGTTACAGATCGAGACCGGGTGTTTGCTGGATGATCCTGGGCAATGGCATCTGCACGAACAGATCGAAAAGTATTCCGAGGCGATGCGTTAAATGAGTGAACTGCTGTCGGAGTCGTTGCTGCGTAAGATCTTGTTTGAACGGTCTTGGGATGCAGTCATCCTGTTTAACTCACAAGGGATCTTGGAGAGCAACGAGGCTGCAGCGGCAATGCTGCGAATGCCCGACACGGAATCGCTGGTCGGTCGCCAACCCGACGAGTTTTTATGCGACTATCAAACCGAAGGATCGTCGTTACGAGAAAAGCGTTTGCGGATCGAAGCGTTGCTTCGACAAAAGGAAAACCATCGCTTTGATTGGCTTTGTCGCCGCGCCGATGGCGACGAATTCGCCTGCGAGATTTCGTTGACCTCGGTTAAGTTGAGTAGCGGCGAAGGGTTCGTGGGCGTGTTCCGTGAACTGACCGAACGAACCATCGAGCGAGCCAAGTTACACCGCGTTCAGTCGCGTTTGAATCACGCCCTCAACGGTGGCAACGTGGGGCTTTGGGATTGGGATCTTGGTACCGACGAAGTCTTTTATTCGGACCAATGGCATCGGCAACTTGGCGAAGTTCCTGGCACGTTGTCGCAATACGTTGATTGGGAATCACGAGTCCATCTCGACGATTTGCCGGGAGCGATCCAGCGGGTCCAAGATCTGTTCGCCAGTCCACGCATTGAATACGAGTCTTCCTTTCGCATGAGGCATGCGTCCGGCGAGTTTCGCTGGATCTTGGCTCGCGGGAAAGTGTACCGCGATACTGCGGGGCAACCGACTCGGTTGCTCGGAGTTCATCTCGATGTAACGGACCAGAAGCAGCACGAGCAACGACTCAGCAAGGAATTGCATCTTAGCGAAGTGATGCTGCAAACGCTCGAGTCCACGCTGAAGATCACATCGTTGGAAGAACTCTGTACGACGGTTTGCAAGCAGGCTCGGCGTTTGTTGGGAGCTGAGATTGCGGGCATCGATTTGTGCCATTCGCTCAACCAAAAACTCGAAGTGCATGGACGCTCGTATTCGTCGAAGTATCAAGACGCCATGCCCTCGGAAGCCGTGCCGTCCACGGCGCCAGAGCAATGGAAACGACCGCAGGCTGCAAGCCCGGTTCCCGACGACATCGCTTCGTGTGAACTTTTTCGCAACCTGGATCACGAGGGGGTGCTGTTGACCCCGCAGCAACTGCAAACGCATCCGCTGGGGGCGGCATTGGTACAGCGGACGCCGCATCGTCCTGGGCTGCGTGGTTTGTTGGCGTGCGCGCTTTATGATGGTGACGAACGGACGCTCGGCGCGATTTGGCTTTCCGACAAAGAGGAGGCAGACTTTGATCCGGGTGATCAAGCGGTGTTTCGTCAATTAGCCTATGTCGTCTCGATTTTGATCGTGCGTTTGCATGCCGAACAGGAATTGCGGGATCAAAAGGAGTTGCTCGATGAGAGTAACGAAGAATTGGAGCAGTTTGCCTATGTGGCCTCCCATGATCTTCAGCAACCGTTGCGTGCGATTTCCAACTATGCCGAGTTCATCGAGGAAGACTTTGGCGAAGTCTTAGGGGACGAAGGCAGACGGTTCCTGCGACTGCAAGTCGCGGCAGCGAAACGGATGAAGAAGTTGATCGATGATTTGCTTCAGTATTCGCGCGTCAGTCGTGATGAGGCGTTTTTCAGCGAGGTTGATTTTCAGGAGGTCGTGGAGGAAGCCATTCGTCGTTTGGAAGTGGCGATTGCTGAAACCGGAGCGGTCATTCGTTGTGAAGCCTTGCCGGTCGTTCGTGGGATCGAATCGCGTTTATGTCAATTGATGCAAAATTTGATCGGGAACGCGATCAAGTACAAAGCGGCCGACCGCAATCCGGTGATTACGATCTCCGCAACGGAGCAATCCGAACATTGGTTGTTTACGGTCGAAGACAATGGCGTCGGGATCGATGCCAAATTTTATACCGAAGTCTTTCAAGTTTTTCGTCGTCTTCACGATGGCGGGAACATCGAAGGCACCGGCATCGGTTTGGCACTTTGCAAACGAATCGTCCAACGGCATGGTGGCGGCATTTGGGTGCAAGCGGCTGCTCAGGAAGGGAGCCAGTTTTGTTTTCAAATTTTAAAGTAACGGCGCGTATTTGAAACGAACCAATGATGGATGAGACGAAGAGTCTACGGATTTTGTTGATTGAAGACGCCGAGTTTGAAGCGGAAGTTTTTCAACGTGCATTGCGTTCGTGTGACTTCGCGCATTCGATGGTGCGCGTCGCCAATGGAGAAGATGCACTGAGTTTGCTGCGCCGCGAACGCGGGTACGAGGATGCGGAGATGCCGCATGTCGTCTTGTTGGATCTGCATTTGCCGAAGATGAGCGGACGCGATGTGTTGCAAGCGATCCGTAGCGATGCTTCGTTGGCCCATTTATTCGTAATCGTGTGCTCTGCTTCGGAGGAGCCCAACGACGTGAAGCAGTGTTATCAAGCGTCGGCAAACGCTTACATCACCAAGCCCTTAGGGATCGTGGCGTTGCGTGAGATGATGAACAAGCTGGGGGATTTTTTATTAACCGTCGCGACCCTTCCCCCACGCTAGGTTCACCGCGTCATCGAGTGGGATAGGATCCAACGTCCTCCGCCGCCAACATGCTGAGCGGGGAATCCCTCGAAGCATCGGCTTCGAAATGAAAACCGCTCGGTGGGAGACCACCGAGCGGTTTGGGCTTAGACGCTTGAAACGGAGGCCGCCGTGACGGCCTTCCCTTTACTTGGAAAGGTTGCGAAGCACGGTCGGCAGGATTCCCGAATTGCGGTAATACTGAAGCTCTACCGGGGTGTCGATTCGCACAACACAAGGGAACGTCTTGGTGTTGTTGTTGACGTCGGTGGCGTGCACGGTGATCGTCGAGCGTGGTTCGACGCTGTCGGATAGATCGGGGATGGCAAAGGTTTCTTCGCCGGTCAACCCCAAGGATTGCCATGTCGCACCGTCGGCGAATTCGAGCGGTAAAACGCCCATTCCGACGAGGTTGCTGCGATGGATCCGCTCGTAGCTGGCCGCGATCACCGCTTTAACGCCAAGCAGCATGGTTCCCTTGGCTGCCCAGTCGCGGCTGCTTCCGGTACCGTACTCGGCACCCGCCAAGACAACCAACGGGACGCCGGCGGCTTGGTACTTCATCGAAGCGTCGTAGATGCTCATCACATCGCCATCGGGCAAGTAGCGAGTGACGCCGCCTTCGGTTCCCGGTGCCATTTGGTTGCGAATGCGAATGTTAGCAAACGTGCCACGAACCATCACGCGATCGTTTCCACGGCGTGAACCGAAGCTGTTGAAGTCGCGGACATCGACGCCCGATTCCTTCAAGTACTTTCCGGCGGGGCCATCCGAGGCGATTGCACCGGCGGGAGAAATGTGGTCGGTCGTGACCGAATCACCCAGCAATGCTAAAACGCGAGCTCCCTTGATCGGAGCGATCTCAGGAACCGCTTCGCCGGTCACCGAATCGAGGAACGGAGGATGATGAATGTAGGTGCTCATTTCGTTCCAGGGGTACAACGCACCTCCGGAGACTTCAATTGCGTTCCATAGATCGTTGCCGCTCACCGACGATTCGTATTGTTCGGTAAACATCGTTGGATCGATCGAGGTGGCGATCGTCTCGCGAATCTCTTCGCTGCTAGGCCAAATGTCTTTCAAGAACACATCGTTACCGTCGTTGTCCTTGCCAATCGGCTCGGTGACGAGATCGATATCGGTCGTTCCGGCGAGGGCGTAGGCAACGACCAACGGAGGGCTGGCCAAGTAGTTGGCCTTGGTCAACGGGTTGACGCGACCTTCGAAGTTGCGGTTGCCGCTCAAGACGGCCGAGGCGATCAGGTCGCCGGATTTGATCGCATTGGCGACTGGTTCTGGGAGCGGACCGCTGTTGCCGATACAGGTCGTGCAGCCGTAGCCCACGGTGTGGAACCCGAGTGTTTTCAGGCTCTCGGTCAGATTCGCTTTGTTCAAGTATTCCGTCACCACGCGTGATCCCGGTGCCAGGCTCGTCTTCACGTGGGCGGGGACTTTCAAACCACGCTCGGCCGCTTTCTTGGCCAACAATCCAGCCCCGATCATCACCGAGGGGTTGCTGGTGTTGGTGCACGAGGTGATCGCTGCGATCACGACCGCACCGTGGCCGATCTCCGTGGAGGCGCCATTGTTTTGCACGGTTCCGGTTCGATCGAGTGCATCCGAGTTCAAGCCAAATCCGGTCTTGCCAACCGGGGCCGTCAACGATTGATTGAAGGCCTTTTTCATGTCCTTCAGCGTGATGCGATCTTGCGGTCGTTTCGGACCTGCCAAACTCGGCTCAACGGTGCCGAGATCAAGCGACAATTTTTTAGTGTAGGTAAGCTCGGGGCCGTCATCGGTACGGAACAAACCCTGTTCTTTGCAGTAGCTTTCGACCAAGTCGATTTGTTGCTCGGTGCGACCGGTTTGACGCATGTAATCGAGCGTCACTTGGTCGACGGGGAAGAAGCCCATCGTCGCGCCATATTCCGGAGCCATGTTCGCGATCGTCGCGCGGTCCGCAACGCTCATCTTGTTCATCCCGGTTCCAAAGAACTCGACGAATTTTCCGACGACCCCTTCTTCTCGCAAAATTTCGACGACGCGCAGAACCATGTCGGTCGCGGTCGCGCCTTGCGGTAGGGCTCCGGTGAGCTCGAATCCGATCACTTCGGGCATCAACATGTAGAGGGGTTGGCCGAGCATGTTGGCTTCCGCTTCGATGCCGCCGACGCCCCAACCCAACACGCCGAGACCATTGATCATCGTGGTGTGGCTATCGGTGCCGACGAGCGTGTCGGGCATCGCGACGGGCCCCGCCTCGGTTTCTTTAATCGCGACCACGCTGGCCAAGTATTCGAGGTTGACTTGGTGGACGATCCCCACGTTGGGAGGGACGACGCGGAAATTATCAAATGCTTTTTGACCCCAACGTAAAAATTCGTAGCGTTCAAGGTTCCGCTCGAACTCACGCTCCACGTTCTGGGCAAGGGCCCCGTCGGTTCCGAAAAAGTCGACTTGCACCGAGTGGTCAATCACGAGATCGACGGGGATCAACGGGTTGATCTTGTTGGGATCCCCCCCGATTCGCTCCATCGCCGAACGCATCGCGGCTAGGTCGACGATCGCGGGAACTCCCGTAAAGTCTTGCAGGACAACGCGATACGGCTTGAAGGGCACTTCTTGTTTGGCTGGCGCCGAAGCCTTCCAAGCGGCCAAGTTCTTGACGTCCTGTTGTGTGACCAAAAAGTCGTCGCAGTTTCGTAAAACGGCCTCGAGCAAGACTCGGATTGAAAAGGGCAAGCGGCTGATTTCGCCTAACCCAGCTTCTTCGAGCTTGCTGAGGCGGTAAATCGTCGCTGTTCCGTGGCCGGTGTCAAATTGATCGCGAGCGCCGAATGGATCGAAATTCACAGCAGGATTCTCTAGCAATGTGGACTTAAAAAGATGCAAAACTAACGGTCCACACAGTTTAGCGATCGAACGCTTGGTTGTCTGCAAGGAGTTGAGAGAGGAGTCTTCCGCTGACAGGGGACGGTAAACTGGGGTGAGTTTACCGCTAGTTCGGATTCTGTTGGTCATTCCGGTTCTGTGGAGACGATATCTGATGGCAACACGATCCCATGGATAGAGGCTCCCAATGAAATCCCATAAAAATGTCGTTTCGTCACGTCGATCCCGCACGTTGAAGTCGACGGCTCGATTCGTCTTCGCCGGAGCACTGGCCGCAACCCTCGCGACACCCTCCACGGCGGTTCAAGCCGCCGATTGCGGTTGCAAATCCGCGATTCACAAGGATGGCGGAATCGCCCTCCCGCTGCTGAACGTCGGGCGAGCTGCCCACGGTTGTCCGCCTAAACATGGGCCGATCTATCGCTCCTTGGATGCCTTTGCTGGCGGAATCGAAAAAATGCTCGGCTTGGACAAATGCCGAACCGCAGGTGGCTGTGACGATCTCGGTTGCGATGGTGGCTGCGACGCGGCACCCAGCGATACGTTCCTCTACGGCGAACATCCTATCGACGCGCCGTATCCCAGCGACGAGCATGAGTCTTACGGGGCTCCCTTGCCGATGTCGGCTGCGGAGATAGGTGAACCACGGATGCCCCCACAACGCATGAGCGAGCCGCGGATAATCACGCCACACTCGCCGATGCAGATGAGTGAACCGATGATTCGTTCCACCCCTCCGGAAAGTCGACCGAGAACGGGACGCGCAGGTTCGTTGCCTGTCTCTCCCGCGCCGCGGCAAGTGGAATCGATTGGACCGGGCGTATCGCCCGAGCAACGTGGAATTCCGGTACCACCGGCGGACGCCCCTCGCAGCGCTCCGCAAGAAACTCGCCCTGCTCCGGCCCAGCCGAAAACAGACGGGGGCTCGTTGTTCGACAGCTTGTCGGATCCCTTTAGCGAAGATGAAGTGCGAGTTCGCCCGTTCCCCAAGGTTCGGCAAACTCAGTACGAGGTGCCGAAGGTCAATCGTACGAAGTTGCCACATCCCCAATCGCTCTAACGCAATGCGAACCGAAGGCGACGTTGCGTTGACCGGGCTGTTGCGTTGACCGGGCCGGTGCGTTGGAGCCGCCTTGCTCAGGCGGGATGTCGCAATCGAGTCGGAGTTAGCGAATCGGAGTTAGTTGGGCCGCGAAATCAAATCGCGATAGAGCGTGCGGTAGCGATCAACCATCGTGGGAATCGAGAAATCGGTTCTCGCTCGCGACTGGTTCCGCTGGCCTCGGTCACGGCTCAACGCCGCGTCGTCCAAAAATCGCTTGACTTGCCTCGCCATCGCGTCGGAATCGCCCGATTCGAACAATTGGTCATCGGGGCAATGGGCTAACAATTCGCTTGATCCTTCGACGTTGCTACACACGACGGGCAACCCCGCCGCCATGGCTTCGAGTACGACATTCGGCATGCCCTCGTAATGACTGGGCAGCACGAGCACACGCGACGCCCTCATCCAAGCCCCGATGTTGGCTCGCCAAGGTAAGCGTTTCACGCGGTCCAGCCCCACTTGTCGAGTCCAATGGTCGATCTTGCTCTCCAAGGGGCCCTCGCCAATCAACAACACGCGGCGATTGGATCCCGGCGGTGCGAGGAGGTCAATTTGTTCTTGGATTAACTCTAGTCCTTTCTGGGGGTGCATGCGGCCAACGAACAGCGTCACCATGCTTTCGTCGTCCCAATCGAGTGTGTGCCACGCGATCGGAAGGGCGCTCGAGAATTGCGGCACATCGACGCCATTGGGAATCACGCAGGTTTGCGGAGCCTCGGTGCCAAGACAGCGGTGTGAAAAGGCCTGCACTTGCTCGCTGACACAAACGACACGCTGCATCTTTTTTACCACACGTCGTTCGACTTGGTTGCGGATGCGATGGGTCTGGGCCACTCGGATTCCACCCACGCAAATGTCGACTCCGGCGTCTTTCGCAGCCAGCGTTCCGATCACGTTTGCGTGAAACAAGAATGTTTGCACCAGCGCGGGTTGGAACGCCCTGAGCAACTTTCGTAATTCGCGGCGGGCCTGCAAAAAATGCCAGGCGGAATCGAGGTTCAGAAACGTGACCGAGATTCCATGCGAGGAAAGCCGGTCCACGAACATTGCTTTGTGCGGAATCGGGGGCGAGCCCAAACTATACACCCGCACCTCGTTGGTGTTGTCGGCCATGCCAATCGCGATCTCGGTCAAACACCGTTCGGCGCCGCCGGGATTCAGTTCGGTAATGACAAACGCAATTCGCATCGGACCCCTCGATCCCCCTCGGTTATAACAGGCGGGCGGCGATCACGACCGCAGCGGTTTCGATTCGATAAATTCGATTTCCCAGCGGCAGACATTGAAAGCCGTGCTGTGACGCCAACGCCACCTCGTCGTCGGTCCATCCGCCTTCGGGACCCACCGCAACGAGGTACGATTTGGTCTCCTCGTCTGGGCGGGACGCAGGCGGAGACCGCAGCACGTCCTCGCACTCGTCGTTGGGGTGGGCGATCCAGCGAGTTTCCGAGGGCACCGCTGGTTCGGCAACAAAGGTAGCGGTGGTGACCGGGGCTTGGATCGTCATTAAGCGGTTGCGTCCGGATTGTTTGCACGCTTCGATGACCGTCCGTCTCAGTTTTTCTAGCAACGCCGCGGAGGGTTCCCGCTGCGTTCGCGCGGCGACAACCGGAGTGACGGTTCGGACTCCAATTTCCGTCAATCGTTCGATGAGTTCGCGACAGCGATCAGGTTTGGGAAGGGCAATGCCGAGGTGAAGCGACGTCGTCGATTCACGGTTGGGACGCGTGCTGGGATTGGCGCTGCAAAAACACTCACGCCGTGTGACCGCGTCGATGGTCGCATCGGCTTCGTTGCCTTGACCATCAAAGAGGGTGATACCATCGCCCGCGTTGGCTCGCATCACGCGGATCGCATGCTGGGCCTCGGTATCGAGGAGTGCAACTTTGCCGCCTTTGAGGGGCAGGTTAGGACAGTAATAACGACGAGTCATTGTGTGCGTGGGGGACCGGCGGAATACGCGGGACAGCATCCCAGGGATGCTGCAGGATCGATGAATGCAGTGCCGATGATACACCCAAAGGCAATCGACGTCTTCGGTGGTGTCGTTTTCGTGAGGTTCATGCAGGTTCGTGAAGTGCCTGCAGCGAGCTTTTTCGTCTCTCTCCCAACGAGCGTCCGCCAATCGAAAAGGATCTTGCGCCATGACCGACGTTCGCGAATATTGGCGTCTCTCGGACTTGCCATTTTCAGGCGACCCGGACCCTTGGTTTTTCGCCGGGACGCCACAGAAATCCTGTCTGGCCAAACTCACCGAGTGCCTCGCGACGCGAACGCGAGGCGTCCTTATCCCAAGCGAGCCGCAATGTGGCACGACCACATTGTTGAGCCACCTCGCCACCAATGCCGGTGTGGGGGATCTTGCGACTCAATTTGTGATGACCCACGGGACGCGTGAGGCGACGGTTGCATCGATCGTTTCCCAGCTCGCACGCGGTTTGGGAATCGATCACGAATCGGTAACCGGCAGACGCAAAATCGATTGTGGTGAGATCGAGCGGGCAATGGAATTCGATGCACGACAACAAATCCATACCGTTTGGTTGGCCGACGGGCTGAGCGAGGCGGTGTGGAAGGTCTTGAAATCGTTGTCGCATTGCAATTGCTTTTCGATCGTGGTCGCCGCCCATGACGTCCGAGTGACTCGTTTGTCCATGCAGGTGCGGCAGCCGTGTCGCACGGTAGCGTTGGACCGTTTCACGCTCGACGATACCCGGGATTTCATTGCACAATCGATCATGCGAGTTGGAGGACGCGACGCGTTATTCCATCCACGCGCGGTGGAGCAGCTGCATGCAAACAGTGCCGGGAAGGTCGGAGTTCTGACGCAATTCGCTGCATCATCGCTTGCCATTGCAGCTCGCGAGGGTCTCGAGCAAGTCACCCCGCATGCGGTCCAACTGACTGAGTTTGCGGCGCGGCGTGCGACGCGGGCAGCGGCTTAGCCTACGTGGTAGGCCGATCGCATTGTCGATTCGTCGGAGCTCAATCCCCACGGCGATCTCTCTCCCCCGCGAGATTAGGTCTCCCCCGCGAGATTAAGCGCGCAGACCTTGCGCTCGTCCCCATGCGGATAATTGTTTTTGACGGCCAATCCGCGTGGTAATCACTTCCCATTGTTGGGCAACTTGGTCAAGTGCCGCTTGGGCATCGAGTTTTCCATCGATTGTCTTGCCAATCGCAGTGTCCAAGGCTGCATAATAAGCGTCCGCGTCGAAGAGTTGCAGCGATGGCAAGGTGACGGGGGTTTGTAGCCGCTCGGTCAACCACGCTGCATAGCCACTTTGGCGAACCGGTTCGGACGACAACTCGGATTGATGGGGAGTTCGGATGGAGGTTGCCCCGGACACCTGGCGTCGAATCGCGTCGCTTCCTTCGCCCCCTGCGATCCAGTCCATCCATCGTTTGGACACCGCACTTTGGCGACACGTTGCGGAGAGTGAAACCAGTGTCGAATAGGGATCCAAGAAGATGCGTTTGTTGTCATCCGCTCCGGGCAAGTTACTAACGTTCACCTCCACGTCACTGGCGTTGTTCGTTGCGGCGAAACCAATCCCGCCCCTTTGCTGTCCATTTTGGATCGAGGTCCAGATCTGAGTGGGGGTTTGTCGTTTTGGTGAATAGCGTGCTGCGGTTTTTGCCATCTGTTGCAGCACATCGACGTACGGTTCGGTGTTCAGCGTCGGTTGGAAATCATCGCGAGTGAACAGCCAGCCTTGGGAAAGCGTTGACGCGGCTCGCCACAGGAACATCGTCGCTGCCCAACCCGCCGCGAGCGGCTCGTTGGCGTTCCCTTTGAGGTCGTCGGCAACCCAGCGGTCGTAATCCTCCCACGATTCCATGACGGGAACCTCATCGGTGCTCAACAGGGCGGGTTGGTTCGCTCCCAATGGCATCGCGAAAAATTCACCGGCGTAACGGGCCGCCCCGTTGCGCACCGCTGAATAAAGGTCACCCGTTTGGGTTTCCATTTCTTTGAATTGTTCATCGCTGATGGGGATGATGGCTTCCGCAGCGACCAATTCGGGGACCGCCCACAGCGGATAGATAACCAAGTCACTTTGGTGAGTCTGCTCGATCAAGCGGTCGATCAAGCGATCCGCTTGGCCTTGCGCGACGTTTGTCCCAGGATCGCCGCCTGCCCGGTTGGCTTGAATCGTCGTGATCGTCAACGGTTGTTCGTGGATCGAGGACCACGACCGCGAGATCACCTCCGCCTCTTCGTCGCTTCCCACCATGGTGATGCGGAGGGGGATGTCGGTGCGGGACTTCGTGGTCAGCGGCTTCTCGGCGGACGGTCGTGAGCATCCCGCTAGCGTCAGTGTCGCCCCGGTTGCGGTCGCCAGTAGTTGGCGTCGATTGAGTCGGAGCGTGTGTCGAGATTCAGCCACGGCGTTAAACTTTGAGTAATGGTCCGAAGGATTTGCCATCCGTTGTAGCCGACGGGGCTGTCGTTTGGCTATCGCCGTATACGTACTATAGTATCAGGCTGTTCGTGACCGTTTTTGATTCTTTTTTCGTTGTTGGAACCCGCATGAGCTACTATCTCGGAATTGACATTGGAACGAGCGGCACGAAGACGCTGTTGATTCAATCCGATGGGACGATTGTTGCCGAAGCCAATGCGGAATATCCGCTGAACCAGCCTCGGGCAGGGTGGACTGAACAAGATCCCGAAAATTGGTGGCAAGCAACGATTCAAACCGTTCGTGCGGTGATGGCGTCGAGCAAGCGAAAGCCAAGCGAGGTCAAGGCAATTGGTTTGAGCGGCCAAATGCACGGCTCGGTCTTTCTAGACAAGCACCACAACGTGATCCGTCCCGCGTTATTGTGGAACGACCAACGCACCGCTGCGGAGTGCGACGAAATCACTGCGGCGGCGGGCGGTCGCAAGGCATTGATCAAAATGGTCGCCAATCCCGCATTGACGGGGTTCCAGGCGCCGAAGATTCTCTGGCTTCGTAACCACGAAAAGAGAAACTTTGACAAGCTTGCCAAAGTGCTGCTTCCCAAGGATGAGATTCGCCGGCGATTGACGGGCGAGCTTGTGACCGAGGTGAGTGACGCGAGCGGCACGTTGTTGTTGGATGTGGTGCGTCGCGGTTGGTCCAAAAAACTATTGGGCAAACTGGACCTCGATGCTGACCTGCTTCCCCGCGTGGTGGAGAGTGACGAAGTCACCGGGACGCTCACAACCGAGGTGGCGGCCCAACTGGGATTGACGACCGCTTGTAAGGTCGTCGGCGGCGCAGGCGACTGTGCCGCAGGCGCGGTCGGCAATGGCGTCGTCAAGCAAGGCGTGCTCAGCACATCGATTGGGACCAGTGGGGTGATGTTCGTGCACAGCGACCAACCCCAATATGATGTCGCCGGTCGGTTGCATACGTTTTGTCATGCGGTCCGCGGAAAATGGCACATGATGGGGGTGAATCTTACTAGCGGTGGGGCGCTGCAGTGGTGGGTTGACTCGGTGCTGCAAGGCTTGGCGGGAATCGACAACGCTCAGCGTTTCCAGGCGGCTACGGCGGAAGCTCAAGCGATTGCGGCCGGAAGTGACGGCATGCTCTTTTTGCCTTACCTCAATGGCGAGCGAACACCGCACGCGGATCCCCATGCACGGGGAAGTTTTGTTGGTATGAATTTGACCCACACACGCGGCCACATGACACGCAGTGTGATGGAAGGGATTACATTCGCGCTGCGCGATAGTCTTCAAATCATCGAGTCGCTCGATGTACCAGTGCGACAAATTCGAGCCTCCGGAGGCGGCAGCAAGAGTCCGTTTTGGCGTCAAATGCAAGCCGATGTCTTTGGCAAAAAGATCACGCGTTTGGAAGTCGAGCAGGGGCCCGCGTTCGGAGTCGCGTTGTTGGCGGCCGTGGGCGATGGCGCCTATCGGTCGATCGAGTCGGCGTGTCGTGCCACAATTAAGGTCGCCGAAGAAACGAAACCGGATCGCAAGGCGGTTGCGAATTACAATAAATTGTTCTCGATCTATTGCGATTTGTATGGCCAACTGAAGGATTCGATGTCAGCGCTTAGCGATTACCAAAACGCGTAAGCCTTCACGTGGCCCACAAAAAAACTCGTTCCCAGGAGGGTTTCCCAGGAGCGAGTTATGGTGCATGTCGCGCGGCAAACTCCGCCACGCTTGGTCAGGGGGCTCTCGACGCCTTGCCGCCGCTGCGGCTCTAGCCGATCTTCTTGGCAACCTTCTCAAGCAACGCTTTGCTCTTGCGGATGCCGACGTACTCGTCGCCGGAGCCTTCGAATTCGATTCCCACGTAGCCGTGGTAGCCGTGCGCGACGACGATCTTCATCATCCGTTCGTAGTCGGTCGCGGTTTCGTTGCCTTGATCATCAAATTCATGCGTCTTTGCACTGACCGCTTTGGCGTACGGCATCAACGCTTGAACGCCGTGGTAACGGTTGAATACATCGGGGTTTTCGCCGCGAGTGATGTAGAAGTTTCCAAAATCGGGCAGCGTTCCACAATTGTCCATGCCGACTCGTTCAATCACGACGGCCAACCAAGCGGCGTTGCTGCTCAAACCACCGTGGTTTTCCACGATCACGTTGATGTCGTGCGGTGCGGCAAACTCGCTGAGTTGGCGAAGTCCATCGGCGGCACGATCAAGTTGTTCCGTGTACGATCCACCGCTGGCGGCGTTGACGCGGATCGAGTGGCATCCCAAGAACTTAGCCGCTTCGACCCATTGGTAATGGTTCTCGACCGCCTGTTTGCGTTTGTCTTCGTTGGGGTCGCCCAAGTGTCCTTCGCCATCGACCATGATCAACAGACTCTTCACGCCGACATCGTTACAGCGACCTTTGAGTTCACCGAGATACTTGCTGTCCTTGGCTTTGTCCTTGAAGAATTGGTTGACGTACTCCACGCCATCAATCCCAAACTCTTCTTTCGTAATTCGCGGGAAGTCGAGATTGGTGATTCCCTTGGATGCATCGCGCAAGGTGCGATGCAGCGACCATTCGGCAAGTGAAATTTTGAAGGGTGCCTCCGCAGCGTCGGCAGCAAACAAGCGGTCATTGACCAAGGTGGTGGCCGCGACCGCAGCCATCGATGCTTGCATGAATTGACGACGGCTTGGTGCAATGGAGCGGTTTGACATGATGTCTTCTAGCCTTGGGCGGGAAGGTGAGGGATGGGATGGTTGTGGTGGATTGGTGACAAAATTGTAATTCGCCGCTGCGAGCTTCGCTTGGAGGAACCGGATGAAACACGCTAAAAAATAGCGATGCAATGGCCTTGGTAGCCAATTTGACGCAGTCGGGGGCAGCGATGAGGGGACTCAGCTCGTTTGTTGGGGGGCATGACGCTGCGACGCAAACGCTCCGCTTGGACTACAATCACACTCGATTTCGGCTTTGTCCATCTTCCCCCCCCCCTTCCCTCCCTCTCTGGTACACAAACAAAAACCTATGAGAAATGTATTTTCGTTGATGACCACCCTGCTGATGCTGGCGGCATTTTTTAGTACCCCGGTCCATTCGCAAGAGCCCCAATTCCGCGACCTCTTTAACGGCAAAGATTTGTCAGGCTGGATCGATGTCAACACATCGCCGGAGACGTGGAGTGTGAAGGACGGATTGCTTGTTTGTACGGGCTTGCCGATCGGCGTCATGCGTTCGGACCGTCAATATGAAAACTTCATTCTCGAAGTCGAGTGGCGCCACATGGAAGCAGGCGGAAACTCGGGAGTGTTCCTGTGGTCCGACGCGACGCCCAATCCCAAGAATCGATTGCCGCTCGGCATGGAAGTCCAGATGCTTGAACTTGATTGGGTGAACCAGAACAAACGCGCTGATGGAACGCTGCCGCCGATCGCCTACGTGCACGGAGAATTATTCGGTGCCGGCGGGATGACCGCGGTTCCCGATAATCCACGCGGCAGTCGTAGCAAGTCGCTCGAAAATCGTTGTAAAGGGGTTGGCCAATGGAATCACTATCTCGTCGTCGCCGTCGATGGGACGGTGAAGCTTTCGGTGAATGGCAAGTTCGTCAACGGAATCCGAAACGCATCGTTAAAAAAGGGCTACCTCTGTTTGGAGTCCGAAGGTCGCGAAATTCACTTTCGGAAAATTCGCATCATGGAATTGCCAGGCGGAATGGCGGATGAAACCACCACCGCAGCGCTGCTAAAGTAGCCTTGCATCGAGCGCACCGTGGAATGCGTTACGGATTTGGGCTCTCCGTTTGACGCTGATACACCGTGGCTCGAATCATTTCAAAGTGGAACCGTTTTTCTAGCTGAGGTTCAAATCCGAGAGAGTGAAGTGGAGGGCTGGGATCGACAATGCGACGTGGTCCCAGTCCGGTTTGCCAACGAAAAAACGCGTGCATGATGGCGAGCCAAAACTTCGCCCACCATCGCCGGAGTCCTCGTTTGGGCTCACAAAAATCGACCACGTACCAACGAGCTTGCCTGTTCAATGCATTCGCGATTCGCGGCAACAGTTCATTGAGTTGACGTTCATCAAAACAATCCAGAAAGAAGGCGGTGATCACGGTATCAAACGTCGACGTCGGCAACGGAAACGACTCGATCGGCGACGTGATCCACGTCACTGCATGTTCGCTGTGCTTGCTCGCTAATCCGCTCCGAGACAACGCGGCAAAGCGTTTGCGTTGCTGCTCGATCATCACGGGGCTGATGTCGACGCTCGTGATTTGTGCGGTGGGACAGTGTTTTATAAATGCTTCAAGCAATCGACCATCGCCATCACCGAGCACCAGAACGTGCGGGGCTGAGTGTGCGTTGGCAAGCTCGGGGATGCACGAAACACGGGCATGCTGCAGAGTGTTGCCGAAGCGCAGTTTCTCTAACCACTCGTAATGCTTGGCGAGTCTGTTGTAGCCGGCCCGGCATCGGTCGTTCATGTTGCGATTGCCATGGCCAAGAATGGCGATAGCAGTGCATAGTCGGCAAGTTGCCCCCACTGTGATGCAGTCATTCCGCCGGTTTCGTGATCCATCGACCATGCAATTGGAATCAACATCATGCTGCTAAGCGAGGTGGTGGTGGCAATCGAGACGGGGATCCATCCGCCAGCACCCAGACCCGCCGAGGCTGCCGCTAACATACTGGCAAACCAAGGCAAACGTGTCGCCAAACCGGGGTACATCAAGATTGCCGATCCGATTCCTTGTTGGCGATCACTTGCACGTTGAGCTTTGGCGACGCACAAACAGTTCAATACAAATAGGGCCGCTAATACGCCGATCGCGATGACAAGCGAAAGCGTTAGATGCGAGGTCAGCACAGGAAGACTAACGCCGATTGCGAACAACGAGCCGACGATAAATTCTTTGGGCAGAGCGTTTCGTAAGGACTGGCAAAAATGGACTGCCCCGCTGTAGGCCAATACAAACACAAGCAAGATCGCGCCCGCCGCTAGCAGTTCACGATGCACGTACAGGATCGCAACGAGGCCGCCGGTGATCAGCATCGCACCCCAAAGAGGCCACAAAAGTTTGGACCAGCGTTTAGCAAACCGATGACGCAGCGGTGCTTTTTGGCTGAAGTCCATACGCCGACAATCCATCAACCGGTCGGCCATATAAATCAACCAAACGGTAATGAACAACACGACGGCCGGTGCGTGCGGAAACGAGCCGCTGGGGATGGACGCGGGCATCACCGAAGCATGGTTCGCTGGGACGTCGGCGGTGGCGGAGGCGGGATTGGGAAAGGCAACGACTATCAGCCACTGCCAACCGATTGCAACCAGCGGAGCGTCCAGTGATAAAATATTTGGGATCGAGATGAGTCCGAGCAACGAACGTGTCGTGCTTCGTGATGCATCCGAAAGAGGGGACGCCATGTTTGTTTCCTCGATAGCGTTCCTTGGCTGAAACGCATTGGAAATCGTTCAAGTGCGGTACCGAAATAACGTTTCGGTTTTCTGCTTCACTGTTCGGTTGACGCCGTGGCTACCCCATTTTTGTTTCCGGTCGATCCACTGCTTCACTGTGATACCATAATACAAGGATCCCACAATTTTGAGGGGCTTTGCAAAGCGAGATGATGTGGATCTTAGCATCGGTGTTTATCGTGGGGCTCGCTGTCTGTTTTTGTGGGGGCTCCCGCGGTGATCGCGAAGACTTGGATTGCTCCTACCGCGTGGCGCAACCATGGCCGATCGACCAGCTGTTTTTTGGCGACTTGGTCCAATTTGAATCCGTTCCCCTTGAGCTTCATGATACCGCATCGGTTGCCGGTATCCGCTTTTCAAAACAACCGGCGCGCTGCGACAAAATCCTTGCGGGATGAAAGCGTTACCTTCAACCTAGTGGGCGATGTTGGTTTGCTTGTCACAACAAGTTGGCGGTGGAGCGGCGTCTCGAAGCGGCTCAAAGTCATCACGACGCAACCAAGGTGCTCGAGTCTCGCGACGCAGAATCGCCCGAAAGTGAGCTGTCGTCAACTTGGAGCATGGAAGTTCGGGTTCCCGCTAAAGTGGTAGAGGTACCCGAAGGTGAGTTTATCTCGCCTGCATTGACGCAGTAGAATAAGGCGAATTGGAGCGGAACTCCGACGGTGTCACGGTTTTGATGGTGGCGATCATTCCGTTAACTCGATCGGACGGTGTTTGTCAAGCTTCAAGAGTTTGTTAAGAAAAGTCGAGGCAATTTGCCTTGCGATCGTGTTGCTTCCGTCACTAGTATTAAAGATAGCTCGTCACGTTTCTTGTGATGAAAAATACGACTTGGGTTCTGTTTTCCCAAGACGTTGACGAGATCTACCCACGGCCGGATAACTGATTGATGATCCATTACACCTGTGATCGCTGTAAGCGGGAAATCGATACGACTTGCGAAATGCGATACACCGTTGAGCTTGAGGTACAAGCCGTTCCCGATCCGCAGTTCGCTGATTTCGACGAAGACATCGATCATCTCACGGAGCTGCATCAGATCCTTGAAGGGATTGCGGATGAGGATGATCTCGATTTCCCCATTCAAGAAACAAGCTTGCAAGGTCGCTACGATCTGTGCCCTGAATGCCATCGTCAATTTCTCAAGAACCCGCTCGGGCGTGACGCCTTCCACGCGATTGGTTTCAGCAACAACTAGATCGCAGGTGAGCGTCCGCATGGCGGCGTTTTGAGTTCAGGCCTGCGTCAAGTCGGCGCGGGCTGACTTGACCCTCCCCTTGCCGATCACGACGTCCCACTCAATCCATCGCCGGCTTGGCGGCGGAAAAGCGATTTGTGGTCTCGCTCGATGTTGCGATGTCTGACGCCATCGCCTCAGCAACATCCGCGTTCAGCTGCGAAACGCGTGAGGGGTGATCGAGGCTGCTGAATTTCTCTCGCGCTTCGCAGTAGTCGATCGCGACGACCCGGGTTTGAACGGGAAGTTTTTGGATCTCTTTGTCCGAGTAGGGGTTGGTTGTGTCGAGTAGCAGTCGCTCGACCCAACGATCCGATGGCGTGCGTCCCTTGGCGTCGAACAAATACGTAACGCTGCGAACCAATGACGGAAGCGAGTTGTTTTGGTTCTGCATATGGGCGAGGGCCGCACGCCGTAACGCTTCCTCGGCGCTAGACAAATTTTTGGCTGCTTGGTAGGCGGCTTGATCCCCATCGCGATAGGCTGCGACCACGAAATGGGCGTTTCCAAGCGTGACGACTTCCTTGTCCCAACCGCCGAATGATTTCTTTTCGCTTTGTGCGATGACCGACACGTCGATCAAACCGCTGCGCCATCCTGCGGGAACGCCGAAGGTCAGGCGAAATGTTTTCTCACCCTCGAGCACTTGTTGCTCGGTCCATTTTAATTTGAAGTAAACACCGCGACCCCGATTGATTGTGCCCGATGCCGTTACCGCTTGGACCGGTGCGACACGCTCATATTGAAGCGATTCGGTCGTCTTGTTGGTGTGATCGGCGCCCACATGCCCGCTCGCCAAGTGGGTCAAGGTTCCATCGAGTGAGATGCCGGCCGATTTGGCTTGTTCGTCGGAAGTCTTGATTTGGATCGAACCTTTAATCTGGCTAGCCACTTCGGTCCGCGGCGCATAGTCGGCAATTTGCATCGCTCGGTCACGCGGTTGGCAGCGCACGATCCATTGATCGATTCGTTTCGCTTCGGGAGCGATGATCATTGACGAGAGTTTCAGTTCCACATCCATCAGCTGCCGACCGCGGGGGTCGCACGATTCGGGAAAGGCGGCGACGACCAGTGGCAAGTCGAAGGTGATCTCGGGATGGGCTGCTCGCGAGACGCTGCAGAAGCCAGCGGAAGTGAACAGGACGAGCGTCGACAAAAACATCAGTTGGCGTTGCATTGCATTTTTCCTTTTTTAATCTCGCCAAACCTATCGAGCGACTCGGTGCAGTACGCTTGGTTTGGCAAACAAGACTTTCCTTGGTTGTCTTGCCGGATCCTCCGGGGCTTCGAATCAGGCGGTTGCATCGCAACGCGGTTGATTCGAATTCCAGTTTCCGTCTTGGAAAAGGACGCGAGTGAAGGAGCGTCAGCCGCAGCCCTCACCTGTCACGCACAGAAACTCTATCGCTCGGGTTTTCGGAATCAAATCCCGTTCGGAGATGGTGAGCCACAAGGTGGGCTTCCGCACGGTCCCAAAACGGGCGTGAAACTCGGGGTGTCTCAGTCGGCACAGGCGGTAGGACGCCAATCGCCGCGACGATTTGTTGCCCAAACGTCACTGAAACAAAATGCACGACGAGGCATGAAGGTTACGCTCGTGCGCGCATGAAACCCAGGGTTAACTGTGCATGCGGGGGAGCGTTGAACCGGTTGCAATGATCGTCGCTTCCGAAGCAGACAGTTGGTTCAGTCGTTCGCGGACCACGTCACGCGGAGCAAAGTATTCGGCCAGACGTACATAGGTCGTATGATGTCGAGCCTCGCTTTCGAAAAGCCCCGCGTAGAATTCCGCTAGCTCGGGTTCACGCTCGCGAACGTGTTCGCTGAGTAGACTAAAACGCTCGCAGCTACGAGCTTCGATCAACGATGCCACCAACAATCGATCGACGGCGCGATCGGGTTCTTGAGAGCGAACGAGCTCGTTCAAGTCTCGTCCATACGGTCCCGGGGTTAAGCGGCGAAACGCAACGCCTCGCTGTTCGAGAATATCCAGCACCATTTCAAAGTGTTCGAGTTCCTCTTCGACAATTCGCTTCATCTCGCGGCAAAGATCGCGATTTTCGGCATAGGCATTGATAAAGTTCATGGCCATGGATGCCGCTTTGCGTTCGCAATGCGCATGGTCGATAAGGATTTCGTCGAGAGCTTGATCGACTTGGTCAAGCCAACGAGCTGCGGATTCCGATTTCAAATGCAACATGGACTTACTCCGAGAACAGTGCGTTGGCGAACGAGGCGGGGTCGAAGGGGGCGATGTCCTCAACGCCTTCGCCGAGTCCGACAAATTTCACCGGCAATTGAAACTGTTCGCGAATGGGCAGCACGACGCCCCCTTTGGCTGAACCATCGAGTTTCGCCAAGACGATGCCTGTGCATCCCGCCGCTTCACTAAATCCGCGTGCCTGGCTGATTGCGTTTTGCCCTGCGGTGGCATCCAGAACAAGTAGCACTTCGTGGGGGGCCCCCTCGATTTTCTTTTCCACCACGCGGCGAATCTTCTCGAGCTGCTGCATCAAATTGGTTTGCGTTTGCAGGCGTCCGGCTGTGTCGATGATCGCGATATCGGCACCCGTGGCGATCGCCTGCTCGACGCATTGGAACGCCACGCTGGCGGGATCCGCTTCGGGTTTGCCGGTGACGATGTCGCATCCAATGCGGCCCGCCCAAACGGTCAATTGTTCAACGGCGGCGGCGCGGAAAGTATCGCCCGCACCGAGCACGACTTTGTGTCCCGCTTGGTGCAGGTGATTGGCTAGTTTTCCGATCGAGGTGGTCTTGCCGCTGCCGTTGACGCCCACCACCAGGATGACAGTCGGGCCCGTATCGGCCAGGCGAAGTTCCGTCGATTCCTGCTGCAGCATCGTGCGGGTTTGTTCCGTGATCGTTTGCACGACCTCCTCAAAGTGGACGACACGGCCTCGCAAGCGAGTCGCCACATCGTCACGAATCGTTTCCGCAGGACCGATTCCCATGTCGGTTCGAATCAGCTTGGCAAACAATTCATTCAGCAAAGTGTCGTCGACGAGCCGTCCTTCACTTTTGAACAAGTCGCGAATATCGGTGTTCAGCGTGCGACGAGTTTTCTGCAGCCCGGCACGCATCTTCGAGAACAAACCGCCACCTGATTTCGGGGCAGCTTCCGTCGAGGAAACGCTATCGTCGGGGGGGGCCTTCTTAGTTCGCCAAAACGCCATCAGAAGCATCACTTGAATTCGGGGGGGGATGAAATCACATGGGGGCAACCCATGGGGAGCACCGATTTTGCCCGAAAATCAACGCTTCGTATAGATCCAACTCAATGGACGCCTCACTCACCTGTTCGCGAAGCTTGTCTGAGGATATGCAAAATTACAGGCGAAAACGTCTGTTTGTCCATCGCGGCGAGCGAAGATGGGTGGGGGCTTCTTACTTCCATCGGACTGCAAAAAACGTCGCAGACCTACTAATCAATTTGATCTATACGTCTTTGCTAGGAGGAATACGGGGCCCAAGATGCAAGGTTCCCGCAACATGCATGATGAGTGGGGGGGCGGGGATCGACGAATGGAATTGATGAGATTCGTCTGTTTTGACCTACTCGATACGTTCGATATCTCCCTGTGAAGACGTAGCGTGGGCGTAGGAAAGTGGATCGCAATTGGAAGGCTGCTTTATGGCTTTCTTCTTGGCGGAAAATCGAACTCCTTCTAAATGACTTAGAAGAAGCGACTAGCGTGGCAACTTACCTGCACACTCCCTGGCGATTTGTGATCGTCAGGAAAATACACGTGGTGTCATTTGTAATGATACAGCCACCCTTTATGGATGTTGGGGAGTAGAAAGCGATTATGAAGATTAGCAAACTCGCTATGTTGGCCATGATGGTCTGCGGCGTTAATGCCGGAATTAGCTCAAACGTACGTGCAAACGAAATCGATTTGGTTTCGTATTGTGCGGATAAAAACTGTGACTGTGGTGAACCCGTTTGTGGTTGCGAGCCGATCGCGCCCAGTTGCGATACAGGAAGCTGTGACAGCGGATGCGATTCGCTGGGTTGCGGCGTCGGATCGGAAGTCCGAAGCATTCTGGCCGGTGGCGATTGCTGCTTGGGCGACCCGTGGACGCTGTTCGGCGAAAGCAACGGTTGGTCCGCTGGCGGTTGGTTGCAATTGGGTTACCACAGCGACGCGCTGCCATTGTTCAATAGCCGCCCTGATGAACTACAACTGCATCAAGCGTGGTTGTATGCTGAAAAGGCAATCGATACCTCCGGCGGTTTTGATATCGGGGGTCGCATTGACTATCTCTACGGTACCGACTCGCAAGACACGCAAGCGTTCGGTATCAACAATGATCATTGGGACAACGGTTGGGACCGCGGATCGGATTACGGTCACGCGATGCCTCAGTTGTACATGGAAGCCGGTTACGGCGATCTGTCGGTCAAGGTCGGTCACTTCTACACCATCATCGGTCACGAAGTGGTTCAAGCGACTGGCAACTTCTTCTACAGCCACTCGTACACGATGTACCACAGCGAGCCATTCACGCACACCGGTGCTTTGGCAACCTACAACGTGAACGACAACGTTACCGCCTACGGTGGATACGTGATGGGGTGGAATAGCGGTTTCGAAGACAACGGCGACGCATTCCTCGGTGGATTGTCGGTTGATTTGACCGAAGATTTGACCGTGACTTATGCGACCACCGGAGGCGTTTTCGCCAACAACCTAGCCGCATACGAGCGGGGCTACATGCACTCGATCGTTGCCGACTTGGCTCTGTCGGATAAGCTTCAGTACATCTTCCAAAGCGACGTGCTTGATACCGAAGATCGCGCCGGAGCTACCGCTCGTGAAAGCTTCGACATCAACCAATACTTGATCTACAAGGTCAATGATTGCTGGTCCTACGGTACTCGTTTCGAGTGGTACGATGCGAAGTCGGGACTCCTGGCTGGCAACAAGGCCGACGTTTACGCCTTAACCGCAGGGGTGAACTACAAGCCACACTCCAACGTCACGATTCGTCCGGAACTTCGTTACGATTGGGTTGAAGGAAATCCAGCGGGGATCCTCGAGAACAACGACGACGATCAATGGACCTTCGGAATTGACTCGGTCTTCACATTCTAAGCTTCGTGTCAACGAGCAACGAATCGTGTAAACGAATCGCAGATTGAAAATAACCCGGTCACCTTGAAAGAGGTGGCCGGGTTTTATTTTTAGCCGCGCGTGTCAGCTCGACTTGTTTTTGCGGTACTCGGAACGCTGCTGCGAGTATTTCGCGGGGTCGGGCAGGTCTACGGTTTCCGGATTGGCTTCGTCCATCAGCTTTCGCAAAAATGGGCGACACCAACCGCATCCTGTACCAGCGCCAAAACATTCCGACAACTGGCTCGCTCGCTTTGGTTTCTGAACACGAATGAATTGCACGACCTTGCGGCGTGTGACGTGAAAGCACAAGCAGAGCTCGTCATCATCCTGCACGTCCGGCTCCTTCGGTGATCAGCCATGTTGCCATCCGGCAGGCGTCGAGGTATTCGGCGATCTCTAAACGTTCGTTGATCGTATGGATCTTTTGCTGGCCACACCCCAGCGTGACCGCTTGGATTCCGTGCAGGAACAACCAATTTGCATCGAGCCCGCCGTTGGCGACTTCGCAATACGGCGTGCGTCCGACCTTTTCAATCGCGTCCTTGGCGGCTTGGATCGAAGGATGATCTTCGCCCAACCGGAATGCCTCGTAATCGACCTGCGTTTCAAATTCGATTTGTCCGCAGACGCCCGAATCGGTGCAGACGCTTTCAGCAGCCGCAAGGAACGCTTGGCGAATCTCGGTGACAATTCGCGTACGCATCTCGGCGTCATGACTTCGCGCTTCGGCACGCAGCGTCACCCGCGGCGTGATCACATTGGTCGCATCGCCGCCCTGGATGATACCGACATTGGCGGTCCCCCTCTGGCCATCCTTTTCGATCTTGCCGAGCCAACCTCGTTGATCTAAGTCGGCGATGGCTTTGGATGCCATCACGATTGCGCTGGCACCCTGCTCGGGCGCCACCCCCGCGTGGGCTGGCGTCCCCAGGATTTGAATCGTCATCCGCTCGCCACCCACCGCACCGATCGTCACCTTTTCCGGAGCGCCTCCATCAAAGTTGAAGGCTCGTTGAACGTTGCCAACGAACGAGACATCGAGATTTCGAGCACCGTGCAAGCCGATCTCTTCTTGAACAAAGAAACCGATCACTGCAGGCGGGAAGTGCTCGTCGCCGAGCTTCAATCGCTCCAGAGCGGCCGTTAAGATTGCCGCACATCCCGCTCGATCATCCGCTCCGAGTCCGGTCGCAGCGGCGCTATGTACGTGTTCGCCTTCGACCACCGGTTGGCTGCCGACGCAAATCGGTACCGTATCCATGTGGGCGGACAACAACGTGGTCGGCCCCGAGCCGTTCCCGGGCAATGTCACGATCAAATTGCCACAATTTCCTTTGAGCTGGGTTCGCGTTTCGGCACCATCGAACTGAATCTGGGCCTCGGGGACTCCGGCCGCTTTGAAGATTGCGACGAGATGCTCGGCAACGCCCCGCTCGTCACCACTTCGCCCAGGAATTGCGGCGAGTTCGAGGAATCGTTGGAGTGTCGTGTCGGCGTCCATGTGGGGGTTCCGTGTGGGGTGTTCAAAATGACATGCGAACCAGCGATTGATTTCTGGTTGGTTCAATTTAGCAATAAAGGGGGGCTAATGGCAGAAGAGACCTTTTTCGTTTGCCCTCTTCAGCGAGAATCCTTGCGTTAGAATAAGATTTGACGCAGGCTACGCTTGTCCGTTCCTGTAACCTCCTTTTACTGCTGGTGTCGACCTTTGGATCTTCCCGTCATCCCGTCCGCTTCGGTTCCTGATTCCGCCGCCTCCCACTCGGCTGGCGAAGCGGATGCACGCATCCACCTGCTTGATTGGGATGTTGAGCAATTGCGGACGTGGCTCGTCGAGCAAGGGCATCAAGGGTTCCGTGCAAAACAAATCTGGAATTGGATTTACCAGCGTCGGGCGTCCACGTTCGCCGAAATGACCGATCTATCAAAAAAGCTCCGCGAGCAGCTTGAGCAAACCTATGTGATCTTTCGTGCTCGCGAAGTCGAAGCGGTTTGTTCGTCCGATGGGACCGACAAACTGCTCGTGCACTTGAGCGGTGGCGGAGAAGTTGAATGCGTTCTGTTGCGAGATGGCAGCCGGCGGAGCATTTGTGTGAGCAGCCAAGTGGGGTGTGCGATGGGATGCGTCTTTTGTGCCAGCGGACTTGACGGGGTCGATCGTAATCTGACAAGCGGCGAAATCCTCGAACAGATGCTGCGGCTACAATCACGACTTCATCCCGACGAGCGACTCAGTCACATCGTCATGATGGGAATGGGCGAGCCGTTGGCAAATCTTGGCCAAGTTTTGCCCGCGCTCGAGCGAGCGCGAAGTCCTGAAGGGCTGGGGATCAGCCCGCGACGAATCACGATCAGCACCGTGGGACTTCCTCCGGCGATCGATCGCCTCTCCAAACACGGAGTCCCCTACAACCTAGCGGTCAGTCTGCATGCTCCCAACAACGAACTGAGAACTCAGCTCGTGCCTGTCAATGAGAAAATCGGGATCAAAGCGGTACTCGACGCGGCGGATCGATACTACGAAGCCAATGGACGCCGATTGACCTTCGAGTATGTCTTGCTCGGTGGCTTGAATGACTCTGACGAATGCGCCCGACAACTGCTGGGAATTCTTCGCCGACGTAACGTGATGTTGAACGTGATTCCCTACAACCCGGTTGCCGGATTGCCGTACGTGACTCCGAGTGCCAAGGCGATTGCCGATTTCAAAGGCATTTTGATCTCTGGAGGTGTGAACGTCATGTTTCGACAACGCAAAGGTAGCGAGATTGATGCCGCCTGTGGCCAATTGCGTCGCAACCGCCAATCGGTCTGATCTGAATCGCAACCCCTTGCACTACCCTCCCGACGAAGTCGGGCGGGGCGAAAACCGAGCCTTCAGCGAGATTTTCGGAGAGCGCCGGTCATGCCATTGCGTTGGCAACGAGCCCCGTTGGCGTGCATAACCGTCCTATCCGGTACGTGTTGCCGAGATGCATCCCCGCACGCGGACTAGTCGACATTATTTTATCGGCATTTCTTTCATCGTATGCAAAACTTTGATAACAAAGCTTTGCATGGGATCGTCAGCGCGGGGGCGGTGGTGATTGGTAAACGCAAAGCTATCCAATATCCCACCTAACGAGCCGTCTGCTATGAAACGTATTGCCGCTTTCTTGTTTGTCGTTGTCGCTGCGAACACACCTGTTTCCGCACGCAACCCATTCCAGTTGTTCCGATCGTCGACTCCTTCGCGACCTGCTCAACCCGCCCACTCACAACGTTCGGTAACCGAAAATCCGCTCAGCATGAGTGACGAACAGTTAGAGAAAACCTACGGGCCAAGCATTCTGGTGCGTGAGCTTCAAGTCGCTGAGGAAGCAAGCACGGCCAAAGCAAACACGGCGAATCGATTTGTAACTCAACCCGCAGGCGATCAATAGTGGACCGTTGAGTCGGTAGCTCCCTCTAGAAGCAAGGCGACCTGAGATGAACAAGAAGCACTTGATCGCGATCGTACTGGTTTGTTCGTCGCTGAATGTTGTCAACGCACAAGACCATACGCATCGGCGTCGAGGTGCGATCCTCGGCGGACTTGCCGGGGCCGCGATCGGCGCTGCGATTGGCGATAAGGGAAACAATGAAACTACCGGTGCGTTGATCGGGGGCGCCGTCGGCGCGATTGCCGGTGGCACGATCGGTAACGCTAAGGATGCACGGATCGAGCACAACCGAATCGATCACTCTGCTCCGCCCCAACACGTTCATTCATACCCTCGGTACACGCCGTCGGTCGATCCACATTCGGGCTATCCGCAGTACCGGTCAACGTCGCCGCATCACGTGCACCGCAGTGCGATGCCAGCACCGCCGCCAACGATCTATCAAAGTCGCCCCAATTGGCAAGCGGAATCACAGTACGTTGGCCCGCTGTCGCCATTGGACGTCGTCTCGATGAAACGCCGCGGAGTCTCGGACGTCGCGGTAGTCAAGCATCTGCAAACGTATGGCATTGTGATGCCGTTGAGCGTGCGGGACATCATTGGGATGCACGACCAAGGGGTTTCTGAATTTGTCATCGATGCCATGCAAGTTGCACCGGTGATGCAGCCCACACCGAGCTCGCCCATATTGAGCTCTCCCACGCTGAGCTCGCCCACACTTCACGGCCCTTCGTAACCGACGGGGGACACTCTCGCCCTTTGCGCGAGAAGTAGGGTGGCGTCAGATTCACGTCTCGTTGCCCGTCACCAACCGTGACGGCAAATGGCTCGCCGAATTCAGCCAATGCAGTTTCCACCCGTGGCCGTCGTAGTCCACCTTGGTGATGCCGGTATTGATGAGCGAGCCAATTTTTTCAACGTTGGTCACATTGGCAAGCATCTTCGTTAACAGACATCGTTTGAAGTCGGCGTGAATGACCGCGACGATTGTCTTGCCGCTTGATCCGAATGACTCAATCAGTCGCTCGGTGACGACGCCCGCTCGTGCGTTCGCTTGGTCATCGGTTTCTCGTGTGTTCCCCGCCCACCAGCCTGCGTCGGTGATCGATTCGTCAATGATGCAGTCGTGGGGAAGAGCGGAGAATTCCTTTTCAATACGGTCGCGTCCCATTCCGGGACCGCCTTCGGTAGCAGCGGGGCCGTGGCCACGGAAACAGCCTCCGCGTTCAAAGACATTGTGCCACACGTGAACGCGTTGCGGCGATTGGTCAACAATGAAGCGAGTGGTTTGGATCGATCGGCGAAACGGGCTGGTGATCAACGTGTCGATCCTGAGCGTGCTCGTCCACTTGGCTAGGTATTCCGATTGCAAGCGGCCACGCGCGGTGATCGCAGGATCCTCGATCCGTTGATAAGGCGGCATGGCATTGTTTTCACTTTCCGCGTGTCGAATCAGGTAAAGTTGCATCGTCGATCTAAATATCCGTTCGTACAGCCGAGTTTCCCCGGCGGCCCAGCCGCGGAATCACAGGCGTTTCGAATAAATGAAGAGGTGAACAACCGCAGCCATTCATGCCAATAAACCCAATCTTAGGGATCGCAAGCAATTTTGCGAGACGCCGCAGACCGCTTCCGCTGGCGTGACCCACGCTACGGCCGACGTGGGGCGTCGCCTTCGTTGCCACAATGTCCGCCCCTCGATCCCCTTTTTCGCTCCTGGGCACGCCGTCCTCACTGGTCATGCCGGTTTGCTTAGGCAAAGTGCTCGGTCTTGCGTTCTTGGCCCAGCAACATCGCTACGGCGACGATACGGGCCAACGAACGAAACCAGCTTCCGGCGGCGCGGTGACCTCTTTCGCTCCGTTTGTGCTCGAAGCACTATCGGGTCAGTGTCGCGACCGTGGTTGGCTAGCAACGCGGAGGCTTTCATAGCGGGCTAGCTTGAATTGTGCCAACGACCACGTCTTGGTGTCCTCACGGAGCGTGTGCCAAATCTCTGGAAAGCGGGCCGCATCGCTGGGGTCGGCACTCAACAACAACGAAACTTGGTGGCTCTGTTCTAGACGCCCAGGATGCATCCACGCGGCAAGCGTGGGCATCTGAGGGAGGCTTTCGATGAGACGAAATTGGTAGAGATTCAGAAGGGAAAGATGCTTGGAAGGGATCGTCAGGTCTTCGATAATCCACTTCGTTTGTCCCTGGATGTTCTCAGGTTTGATCGATACCGTGATGGGCTCATCATCAGGTCGATCCGATTCAATGACACGAACTTCCAAGCCGCCCGTTTTCGATCGTGAGCCGCCCACAAACGTCAGCGTCTGCGTCGACCTGCCGCTGGGCTTGTTCCGTGATATCCACAAAGCCATGCCCCTTCACCCAAACCGACCGTTTTTGGACTTTTGGAGGCCCCATCAGCGACGGTAAACCGATCGCGTTGAGCCCCCGGTTGATGGTCGCGTTTCTCTTAACGTCCGAATCCATCACCGACGTGTCGACTTGAATTGATTTGCCATTGTCGCGACGGTTGATTTCGTCACTGCTGTGATTTTGGCTAAAGAACAGTTCCATAAACGAGCCACCCGCAAAAGCAGAACTGGTTGCGATGGCGAAAATACAGACAGACAAGAGGATACGAAACACGGTTGGCTCCAACGATGAACAACATGAAGATGCAACGATCACTGACATCCGAGGATGTCAGTGATCGTTGCATCCAGGCGGTAAGTTCACGCCGTCAAAAAACGCCTATTTGCCCAGTGTTTCTAAAACTAAGATGGAGGTTTTCGGAAATTGCCGTGGAGTCGGAAAGCGAAATCACACCCTTTCCAAGGGCGGGTGTGGCACGCTGTCTCTCGCTGCCGATGAGAAAAGTCCTCGACAACGGGCAGCTCAATTGAAATCCGCTCCGGTGCCTTCGATTCCCACTCATTGGACTCGGTGTACCCATTGCCATAGGTCCGTGCGGGCGCAGTCGATCCTTCGATTTCCAAGGCCATTTTTGCGGCGGAGGGATTTGTCTTGTATAAAAAGCATCTTCGTCCATTGGGGTTCCCCTTCGAAAGATTGATTCCGCTATGTGTCGCATTGCACTTGTTGCCGTTTGTGGATTGTCGTTTTGGTTGTTTTGGGGAAATGCTTTGGCAGGGGCGGAACCCCCGACCGTCGAAATCTCGCGGCAATCCACTGCCGCGCTCGCGATCACGATCGGCGAGCAAGCGTCGCCGGACGTCAAAAAGTCCGCCGAGCAATTGGCGACGTATCTACAGAAGTTGAGCGGTGCCAAGTTTGCAGTACAAATCGGTGACGGGAGTAGCGGGATCATCGTCGGCCAACCCACTGACTTTACCCACTTGCCGTTTTCGTTGAGCTTTCAAACAGGCCCCTTTCACCGCGAGGACTACCTGCTGCGTTCGCACTCACAAGGCTTGTACTTGCTAGCCGCTTCGGATCTAGGCGTGTCGCACGCGGTTTGGGATCTGTTGTATCGACTTGGTTATCGCCAGTTTTTTCCGGGGCCGACGTGGGAGGTGATTCCTGAGACGCGCGATCTCAGTTTGGCGGTTGAGGCACGGCAGAGTCCCGACTTTTACTCACGCCGTATTTGGTACAACTGGGGGCTGTGGGGCTACAACAACGAGCCGTATCAACAATGGTGCATTCGCAACCGCGCGACCCAAGGGTTTCAGCTCCGTAGCGGTCACGCTTACGGTGGTATTCTCGCGGCCAATCGGGCTGCCTTTACAGCTCATCCTGAATACTTTGCCGAGATCGACGGAGAGCGACGGACCGAGGGAGGCGATCTCAAATTCTGTATCTCCAACCCCGGCCTTCGCAAGTTGGTCGTGGATCATGCCGTGCGGCGGGTCCAGGCCGCGCCCGATCAGGACAGTATCTCGATGGACCCCAGCGATGGCGGCAATTGGTGCACTTGCGAGGCTTGCCGACAAATGGGCAGCCCCAGCGATCGCGCCCTGACACTGGCCAACGAAGTCGCTCGAGCGATCAATGCGCTTGGATTAGGGGACAAGTATGTCGGCATGTATGCTTACAATGAGCACTCGCCGCCGCCTAAGATCGAGGCCGATCCGCATGTGATCATCAGCGTCACGACGGCCTTCCTGCGCGGTGGATTCACGTTCGATCAAATCATTGAAGGTTGGCAAGCTCGAGGCGCCACGACCGGGGTGTATGATTATTTAAGTGTGGTCGCTTGGGATTGGAACTTGCCTCGCGGGGGTAAAGCCGCACGAATCGCCCAGGTTCAATCTTCGTTGCCACGGTTTTACCAACAGGGCGCCCGCTTCTACGATGCAGAATCCGGCGACTGCTGGGGACCCTGTGGGCTCGGCTACTTTTTGGCCAGCCGGCTGATGTGGGACGTCGACGAAGCCGACCAAACCGACGCCATCATCGAAGACTTTCTCGACCGCGCGTTCGGGTCAGCGAAAGAACCGATGCGTGAGTTCTATCGATTGATCAATCAAGACGACAGCCGCCGCCCGCCGTCCGATTTGGTGGGACGGATGTATCTCACGCTGGAAAGAGCAAAAGCAGCGACCCAGGATCACCGCATTCATGCCCGCTTGGATGACTTGATTCTGTACACCCGCTATGCCGAACTGTACTACGGGTTCGCCGCCGGCCAAACGTCGCTGGAAAAGGTGGCGAGCCATGCCTATCGAATTCGTAAAACGATGATGGTTCACAGCTATGGGCTGTGGGCAAGGTTGGTCAGCCAACAGGCGGCATTGACCGAGGGACATCCCTGGAAACGCGAAGAGCCGTTCACGTCGGCGGAGATCACGCAAATTCTGAAACAGGGGATTGCCCAGAACCAACCGGTCGATCCCGGCTTTGAAAGTGTCACGTTCAGTAAAAATTTGGTGCCGGCGACCGGCTTGAAATTACCCGAGGTCGAGCCCGGCCATTGGCCCAACCGTCCCCAAGATCGACAGCACTATTACATTTGGCTTGGCGAAGAGGACAAGCCGCTGAACTTGAACGTGCGCGTCGAAAAAGTTTGGGCCAACCGGCCGCCGAAATTGAGTCTGTATTCGCCGCAAGAAGTCAAAATCGAGCCCGTCGCGATCGACGACAGTTACTTGCCCGATGGTGTCGAACGGACGCTAACGCTGGAGACCCCCTACCAGGGTTTACATCGCGTCGAGACCATCGACGGTGGTGACTACACGTCCATTCGCTGGCCACCGAAGTTGCCGGTCACGGTGGAGTCGGGAATTGACACTCCCAATGTGACAACTCATTTTCGCGGCCAATGGTCGCTGTATTTTTATGTCCCCAAAGGGACCGCGATCGTTGGTGGTTGGGCGTCACGGATCGCTAATTGGGCGCCGCGCATCTCGGGCAAACTGCTCGATGGTTCGGGCCGTGAGCGGCTGGATTTTGGTACCGCCCAAGAGGGCTGGTTCAATGTCTCGGTGCCGGAAGGCGAAGACGGAAAACTGTGGAAATTTGAACACAGCCAGGGGCAGCGTCTGTTGATGACCGTTCCGCCCTATCTGGCTCGCAGCCCCGAAGCGTTGCTGTTGCCCGCCGAAGTCGTACAGCAGGATTCGCAGCCATGAGCTACGCGTCTGATCCTACGCGCGTCTGATCCTACGCGAGTCATGGCTCCAAGCGTCTTGTTCCTCGCTGGCCACTTCGAGCAGGGAGGCCACTTCGAGCGGGGACGCGAACTCTCAATCTCGTCCGCCGTGCTTTTGCTCTGCGGACACGCGCGGCTATTTTTTAACGAGCGACCAATCGCGGCGTTGCCGACTGCTGGGAATGCCCATGCGTTTTCGGTATTTGGTGACCGTGCGGCGGGCGACCGTCATGCTGGCCTTCTTGAGTTCGTCGACCAGTTGTTCGTCGCTGTAAGGGTTGCTCTTGTCTTCCTTGTCGATTAGCTCTTGCAACCGCAACCGAATCGTGTCCCAGGCGACATCGTCCCCATCCTCGGTCTGGGTTCCGCCGACGAAGAATCGTTTCAGCGGCAAGATGCCACGTGGCGTTTGGATCCATTTGTCATCAACCGCTCGGCTGACCGTGGTGACATGCACTCCGACCTTGTCAGCGATTTGTTGCATCTTCAACGGTTCGATGGCCTCGGGACCTTCGTCGAGAAACCTTTTTTGATGCACGACAATGGCTTCGGCCACCTTCGTCAACGTACTGCGCCGCTGTTCGATCGAGTCGATCAACCATTGCGCACTACTGATTTTCTGTTTGATAAACTCGCGTTCTTCCGCAGTACTGGTGGGGTCTTGCAACCGACTGCGGTAATACTCGCTGATGAACAATTGCGGGACACGGTCATCATCGAGCCGAACTTTGTATTCCCCATCATCGTCTTGTTCTAAGATGATGTCGGGCGTGACATTGGGAACGTAGGTTTCCATGAACGCTGCACCCGGTTTCGGATTGAGCGTGTGCAGTTCTTCGCGAATCGCCTGGATCTGTTCGATCGAGAAGTTCGTTTTCTTGGCGATTTGCGGCAATCGGTTCTCTGCCAAATCGATCAAGTGCGAGCGGATGAGCGTCTTCATCTCTTCGTAATGAGGATGCGTGGGCAGCAACTGATTCATCAGACACTCGCTCAGATCCCTTGCCGCGATGCCGGCCGGTTCCAATGATTGAACGATTCCCAACGCTTTCTCGGCGAGATGCAGGTCTTCGTCGCTGTGGCCGGCCGATAGCAAGTCGATCAACGGCGTGCGCAGGTATCCACCATCGCGTGCATCAAGCGTGCTAATGATCCGTTCGGCGAGCTTTTCGACGCGATCATCAATGTCCATCTCGGCCAGTTGATGAAGCAGGAAGTCATTCAACGACTCCGGTCGCGATTGAGCGTTAGCCATCAAATCGTGTCGGCGATCGGCGTCGTCCTGCATCCGGTTGGATGAGCGGCGGAACGAATCGTCAAAGGTGCTCGGCAACTCATTGACCATCTTTTCCAAACGCTCGAAATCGTCTTGGTTGTCGTGGTCGTTGTCGACCACCAACTCCTTCTCGTTTTCGCTCCGCGTATCGGGCGACGGCCCTTCGTCATCAAGACTATCCGGTTCGGAGGGATCGACGTCTTGTTGTTCTAACAGCGGATTTTCATTCATCTCCTGCTCGATGCGTTCCTGCAGCGCCAATGTGGGCAATTGCAGAATCTCCATCGATTGGATCATCCGCGGGGCCAACTTTTGAACCTGCATTTGCCGGGCCTGAAGACCCATCGACATCCGCATTGTTGCATTCTCTGAATTAGGAGGAGTGGGATTCCTGACGCCGCCAGCCCCGAGTGAGACGATGCGATGCAGGTGTATCGCAATTCTACCAGCACGAACCGTGCCATTGGAGGCAAAATGTGGCTTGGATTAAGAAAAATCTTTTATCTGCAAGCGAACCTTAGAGTTTTTGCCGGCCCGTCAAGGCATCGGCAATCATTTCACGGTTGGCATATTCGAGCACACTGCCCGCCGTGATGCCCCGGGCCAAGCGGGTAATCTCGACCGGATACTCGCTCAGCAGATTGGAGATGTACAAGGAGGTTCCGTCTCCCTCGACCGTGGGGTTTGTCGCCATGATCACTTCGACGAATTTTCCCTTCCGCACCCGTTCGACCAAGGGGTCGATGGTCAATTGGTCGGGGCCGATTCCGTCAAGGGGAGCGATCCGCCCTAACAGTACGTGGTAGACCCCTCGAAAGACGCTCGATTGTTCAAGACTCATCAGATCGCGAGGTTGCTCGACGATACACAGCCGGGTCCGATCTCGGCTGGGGTCGGCACAAATCGTACAGAGTTCGGATTCGGAGAGGTTGAAACAGGCGGAGCAATAGCGGACATCTTTACGGACCCGGCGAATGGCATCGGCCAATCCGAGCGCCTCGTGCTCGCTGACGCGCAACAGGTGGAACGCCAATCGCTCAGCGCTTTTGCGTCCGATTCCAGGCAATCGTCCCAGTTGTTCAACCAATTCAGAAACAGCGCCGGCGTGATTGCTCATCGTTGAATTAAACGCCTCCGGTTAAGTTTGCCAAAATTCCATCCAATCCCGGAACGTTCATATCCAAGTCGGAAACCATCTGACTGATGCCGTCGGCATACAATTGCTTCGCGGCCGCTCCGGCCACGTTGGTGGCTTCGAGAACCAATGGCTCAAGCGCTTCGCTGGAATGCTCGCCACGGATCTGTACCGATTGTACCTGACCCAATCCATTCATCAAAACCGTGACTTCGGAATCGGCGGAGCTGCCGGTCACGGTTTCGTCCTTCATCTGCTCGTGGAGTTGCTTCAATTTGTCGGGCAGTTTTTGAAAAGATCCCACCATCGATGCGATATTGCCGAGATTGCCAAGTCCTTTGAACATAAAAACGCCTAATGGAATAAAAGGTGGAAGGAGAGGACGGGGGAATTGGAAAATCGTCGGCGGATTGTAACCCTTGGGCAAATGATCCCCAACCGGGATCACCACGCTGCATTCTAAGCTGCCCGTTTCTAGCTGCCCGTTTCTAGCTGCCCGAATTCTAAGCGGCCCAAAGAGAAACGCGAGGGCCGTGCGGCGGTTCGCTGGGTCCCGTTGCCGACGTGTCGCTGAGCATAAAAACTTCGCCGCAGTTTCCCTTGGACAGTTCCCGCCTTGGGCAACACGCGAGGCATGTTGGCGCAAAGTCGCTTAGCGCGAAGCTTGTTTGCCTGAGCCCGTGCGGTGCGGTTCCCTAACCACCCCGAAGGGACGCTTCGAAACCGATCAGGACCGATTTGACAAGTGCCGATCTGACAAGGATCAAACTAACAAGGACCATGGCGATCGGCTGACGGACCAATGGGGCTGACGCGAAGGAGCCCTTAGCTGCGAAGTGGACCCTTCGCTGCCAAGCGGTTCGTTGGAAACGGAAGTTAGGCCGCTCTACTTGGAGTGGAAATTGTAGACGGAGTTGTATTGATCAAAGTCCGAATCGCTCAGTCCGACGTTCACCTTCAAGTCGAGATAGGTGTACTCTTCGATGACTTCCAATGGGGCTCCGGCACGCTTCGGCCAATCGTACGCGACATAGCGAATCGGTAGATTTAGTTCGTCGTCAATGAAAATCTGAGCCTGGTGGAATTCAGCGCCGGGGGTAGGCGTGGGCTGTGTCACATGCAATACGGTACAAACCCGGCCTTTCACGTGCGCGTTTTTGCGGAACTCACACGTGACTCCCGGGTTCTGTTTGGCTTGCTGGCCACGTTCGATCAACTTGACGATCAGGTTTTCGAGCCCAATCTCGGTCATCGGATAACGCTGGCCACGCATGGCCAGCATCCCGTCTGGAGGAATCGTCACCGTAGGCAGGAACTTGCCTTTGAATCCTCCTTCGTGAGCGACGATGTTGCCATCGTTTTGGTTCTCCACAAACAAAACTTCGCGTCCTTTGACGCTGGTAGGCTTGAGGAAACCAAGGTAGACACTCAACGGTTGAGTGATTTGTCCACCGTCCATCTTGCGATTACGAACTTTCGCATACATGTACTCGTAATCGCCAAGGGTGTCGCCCACACGCTCTCGCTTCACCAGGATGGCGGTGTAGTCGTTGATATTCGCGCGGCAATGCGTCAAGGCATTCGTCGCGATGTCCAGGGCGCGGTCCAACGGATGTTGGGTCAGGTGTTTTGGGGTCAGGCTTGCGGCATTCGCGACGCGATGGATGGGTTCGACGAGTTGAGGTTCTTCGCCGCGCGCTGTGGCTGTACCAAGCGCAGCGGTGACCGAAAAGGAACCCATAAGAGCGACAAAGCGGCGGCGTTGCATATTCATTAGTTCTTCCTTGAGTAATGTTGCGGCCTCCGTTGCCGCCTCTTCCTGTTCTATCGCCGAATCCGAGATCGAACTATCGCCGAATTGGAACGCGATTCGTCAAAAGTGGGGGGCGCGGCGGTCACCAATCGCGTAACCGGCGCATTCCGAACCCGGAGTACGATGACCCGCGTTTCAGCCAATAGCAAACTTCGTATCTTGAATACTTTGCTTAGCTTCACCATACGTTTCCCGACAATGGCGTTTCCAGGGCAATCCTTACAAAGAACTTGAAAAATCCTGACTCTCGCTAACTTGGGGCCATCTTGGATTTTTCTCCTGAAGAGGACGGTGTAAACCAACCGATGAGTAAAAAGGTGGTCTTCGTTAAAAAGCCACCAGTTTACCCAGGTTACCATGAGCCGAGTTCTTGAAATGATGGCAATTCGTATCGAATCAAGTTGGCAGCGTTGCGTGTTTTCGTTGCTCGCTCTGGCAGTCGCCTGTGAGGTGTCGCCCGCTCGGGCGGACGATAGGTCGCCCGCGGAATTACGGGCGCGTCGAGCCTGGACGCCCGTGCCCGCTTCAAACCAGCCTCCGCAACCGCTGCGCGATCCAGCCGATTGGCCGCAACCGGTGCGGCACGCCCCCGTTGCGTCGTCGCGGTCCCCCGTTCAAGTTGGCAATGCAGCGACTCGTTCTCAACAAATCCGTTTGGCTTCCGGCACGTCCGCTGCCACCCAATCCGAGAGTGGATCGCCATTTCGATCCGATCGCCCTCTGCATCAAAGGCCGACAAACGTGTCGGAGCATCCCGGCGATCCCGCGAGCCAGAACGTCGGTTTGCTTTCGGATCTATTCGGCGGGACGCTTGGGCCGGAGGACCCAACGCCGACGCACCGTGTGATTCGGTCGCCTGAATTGAGTCTGCCTAAAAACAAGCTGAGTGCCCGTTACGCTGAAACGCATCCTCCGCATGCGTCGCACCAGCAACGCAACATCGGTACGCCGGCGCTGATTCCCAATGCCAAGGAAAGCTCGAGCTGGAAGACGCCCTACTCATATGGCTATTTTGGCGCTAGCGGCAAGCGGAGCTGGTCCAAGCACACCGGCTATCGCGATCGTTATACCCAATGGACTTTGGAGTAGGCGGACCTTGGAGTAGGCGGTTTGAGGATAGATGCCCCGCCGGTGGACACGTCACCGTGGCTTAGGTTGATGGTGCGTGTCCAGTCCCACGGTGGGTTTCCTGCCCCAGGTTGGATCGTGCCCATCGCATTGTTCGAATGAGACTCGGTCGATTCGCCCTTCTGGCAAAGAGCACCGCGGTCGGGGTACCATGTTTACTCCTGATTTCTGTTGCTTGTATCTGTTGCCACCCCCCTTCCTTGATAGCGATTTAAGATGACCACTCCCGATCCATCCGCTGGGCGTCCTGTCCCCTCTACTGCTGCGTCGCCTGCGGGGCGTCCAACTTCGGGACGTCCGTCGCCAGGGCATCGTGGGGCGCCGTTGCCCGAGCCATCGACCGTTCCTGAAACCGGCTGGCATTGCGGCCATTATTTTTATCGCTTCCGTCGCGAATCGCTCTCGGGGCGTTTGAGTCAGGAGTGCCAAACTCAATTCAAGGCAGCGTTGCAGCCAGCCGCGGAGCTTGCGCCCGAGCGATTGGGGACGTATTGGACCAGCGGCCATCGAGCCGATTTTGCGGTGATGATCATGGATCCCGATCCCGCCAAGGTCGATGCCGTTCACCAGCGGCTGATCGCGCCGCCGTTGGGGCAATTCATCGAAGCCACATGGTCCTTTGTTTCGCTGAGCGAAGTCAGTGAGTACGTTCCTACGATCGAAGAGTATGAGCGACGTTTGATCGCCGGTGGCGAAGTGGCCGGTTCAGCCGAAGTCGCGGCCAAAGTTGGTGCCTATGAGCGACGTTTGCCCATGATGAACGAACAGCGGTTGCGTCCCGATTTTCCCGATTGGCCATCGGCATGTTTTTACCCGATGAGCAAAAGCCGCGTGGTCGGCGCCAACTGGTTCACCGAGCCGTTCAGCGCGAGGAATGCGATGATGGCCGAGCACGCGCAAAGCGGGATGGCGTTTGCCGGAAAGGTCAGCCAATTGATTACCGTCGGCGTCGGAATCGACGATTGGGAGTGGATGGTCACCCTATGGGGGCGAAATCCCGAGTACCTCAAAGAGATCGTCTACAAGATGCGGTTCGACGAGGCGAGCGCGAAGTATGGCGAATTCGGGCCGTTTTACGTGGGCTATCGAGCTGGTGCTGAGGAAATCCTCGAGCATTGTCAACTGAAGTAGGCCCCCATCGAAACCGCACTCTTGGGTGACACAGCGCACTCTTGGGTGACACAGCGAAGCGGAGGTTTTGCGGCGAAGTCTTGCGGCAAGCGGAAGTCATGCGGCGAAGCGGAGCACGCTCGCCGCGAGCCTCCTCCGCTGGCAAACCTCCTCAGCTGGCAAACCTCGTCTGACGGCAAACCTCGTCTGACGGCAAACCTCGTCTGACGGCAAACCTCGTCTGAGGCGAGGCCGATTCCTTTGTCACCGATCACGCCAAGGTCTCGCCCGTGATCCGCTGGAACGCTTCGTTGTACTTTGCCGCGGTCCGCTCGATCACTTCCGCGGGCAGCGCAGGTGGATCGGATTGTTTGTCCCAACCACAGTTGGACAAATACTCGCGAACGAATTGCTTGTCAAAGGAGGGCTGAGCCGCTCCCGGCGAATAGGTCGCTGCGTCCCAGAACCGCGAGCTGTCGGGGGTCAAGACTTCGTCGACTAACACGATCTCACCCGCGACGATTCCGAATTCGAATTTTGTGTCGGCGATGATCAATCCCTTGGAAGCAGCATGCTCAGAGGCTTCGCGGTAGATCCTCAAGCTTTCCTCGCGAAGTTTTTCGGCGAGCGGTTGGCCGATGTCGTTAGCCATCCGAGCGAAGGTCACGTTTTCGTCGTGTCCCTGCTCCGCCTTTGTGGCGGGAGTAAAAATCGGCTGTGGCAACGCGTCACACTGTCTCAGCCCCTCCGGCAGAGGGTTTCCACACACTTCACCGGTCGCTTGGTATTCCTGCAATCCGCTTCCTTCGAGATAGCCACGCACGACGCATTCAAACGGCACCACGTCGGCCTTTTCGACAATCATCGTCCTGCCTTCGAGCGGCGAGGTGTCGAATTTTTGCGACAATTCCAGCGGGATCTCGGTCGACTTCAAATGATGGCGGCCTTTGAGGATCGAGAACCAAAAGCGGCTCATTTGCGTCAATAAACGCCCTTTATTGGGAATCCCGCTGGGCAAAATGTAGTCAAAGGCGCTAATCCGATCGCTGCTGACGATCATCAAACGGTCGCCGAGATCGTAGACATCTCGCACCTTGCCGCTGCGGCGGTCCATCGGCAAATGGGTCGCTAGCAGCGCGCCGGAGGGATCGAACTCGTACAGGCCTTGGTCGGTGGATTCGTTGAGGTTGCTCATTCGTTTACTTTGCCAAAACGTGGGGCACTCGGCAACGGGCCTCGGCTCGCGATTCTGTTGTTTAGAAAGTACAATGTCGCTTGCTGAAACGCGGATGACGACGCGCCGGGAATAATACGTTATCTTCTTCCCGTTCATTTTCAGTTGCGGACGCGCATGGATCACCTACTTCGGAATTAGCCTGGCAAGACACTATGGGACAGTTTTTCTTTGATGTCCCTGAGACGGCACAAGATTTTATCAGCCGTTCGCTTTGGAAAGATGCCTATATCAGCGGTATCGAAGGGGTGCCTTGGCAATCGCGAAATGAATTTGATGGCTCACGACTAACGATCACACGCGGCATCGAATCCTCTGGCAAGTTGTATTTAGCGTGTCCCATTGAGGGGGTCGGCTATTGCACGCTGAACACGTGTAGTTTGCGCCCGCTGCAGGAAACCCATTTGCTCCCTTTGGAACTGGCCCGCGGCAGTTGCTATCGAGCCCGGATTCAATCCGATGCTTGGGAACGCGCCGGGTTGACGCTCAGCAGTCGGTTCCTTGACCTGTTGAGCGAGGGAACCGAGCGTTTTCTCGAGGCGGCTCAGCGGCGGGGGGATCCCGCGGTGGCATCGGAGTTTGCGATCGAAGCGATCTCGATTCTCGAGCAAGCCAATGCCGAGCTCGGTGATAGTTATGCGGTCCAGTCGATTGCGTTTCGAAAACAACGTGAGACGCAAATCGGCACGTTGTTAGGCGCCGCGGTGATTCCGCCCAGCCCCACGGATTCGGAACATGAACCCACGTATTGTTCGGCATTCAATTCCGCTGCGGTGCGTTTGAGCTGGGCCGATATTGAAACCGATTCTGGACGATTTGATTGGGATGCCGCCGAAGCTTCGATCCGTTGGTGCGCCTCCAAAGGCTTGCGCGTGATCGGGGGACCGTTGCTGGACTTTCGCGAGCGGTTGATGCCGCATTGGTTGTACTTGCTCGAAGATGATTTTGAGTCGTTGTTGCAATCGGTGTGTCATTTCGCCGAGCGGACGGTGATGAAATTGCGAGGTTCGGTTCAGCTTTGGAATTGTGCGTCGGGACTCAATACGCCTGGCCCACTAAAACTCGACGATGAACAAGTGATGCGATTGGCGGTGGGGATTTTACAGACGGTTCGTCGCAATGATCCCAACACGCCTGCGATCATGATGTTCGATCAGCCGTTTGGCGAGTATTTGGCAAAGGATCGCGACGGTATCTCACCGCTTCACTTTGCCGATGCGATCGCTCGCAGCGGGCTGGGAATGGCCGGTTTGGGGTTGGAGATTCGAATCAATTACGCCAGCGGTGCTACGCTGCCACGATCGGCCATTGATTTTGGTCAGATGATCGATCGCTGGGGAACGCTGGGGATGCCACTGCTTGTCCAATTGGCGATCCCCGGTGACCGTGGACCCGACGAGAAAGCGGTCTATCCGCTTGAGACGCTTCCGGCGACCGCCTCGGAGCTCGATTTGAGCTCCGAGCAATTGCGAATCGCGAGTCCCTTGATCCGCACCCTGCTTGCCAAACATATCGTGCACGGCATTGTTTGGGACGGTTGGTCCGATGCGTTACCGCACGTGCTGAGCCACTCCGGTCTAATCGATGCGGATAATAAGCCTCGTCCGTTGTTGGACTATCTGACGCGTGTGCGACGTGACTTCTTAGCTTAGAATTGCTTCTCTGTAATCGCTCTCCCCCTGGTACGCGTTGGCCATCGTTGGCCCGAGCGTCGGACCCGGGGCGTCGACTTTGTCCCACCACTCGTGAGTGAAGGTTTTTAGAATGAAGCGAACTGTCTTGCTGCGCCTCGTGGTGCGAACCGCTGCGGTGACTGTCTTGGTTGCGTTGCTCGCCGGCGGTCATGGCTTCGCCAAAGAAACAACGTCATCGAATCAAACGTCGGCGTCGGCGGATGCGATTTTCCCGGTCGGTGATGTCGAATTGGTCAAAGATGGCTTCCAATTCACCGAAGGACCCGCCTGGGATGAGTCCGGCATTCTTTACTTTTCCGATATCCCCAACACGGCGATTCACCGAGTGCATGCCGATGGAACGGTGGACGTCTTTACCCTTGAATCCAAACACACCAACGGGATCGTGGTCGCCGCGGATGGCCGGATTTTGGCTTGCCAAATGGATGGACAGGTTGTCGTCTATGACAAAAACGACGCCTCCGCGACGGTGCTTGCCAATGCGTACGAAGGCAAACGCTTTAATGCTCCCAACGATTTGGTGATCGACAAACAAGGTGGGATTTATTTTACCGACCCACTGTACCGTGCACCCACGCCGCTGCCCCAAGGGATTCAAGCGGTTTATTACATTGCCAACAACGGGGACGTCACCCGAGTGACCGCAGGCATCGATGCGCCCAATGGCATCGGTTTGTCGCCGGACGGAAAGAAGCTCTACGTTTGTCCGAGCAAGCAAGCCGAGATGCTTGTCTACGATGTCTTGTCCGACGGCAAGCTCAGTGATGGCAAAATGTTTTGTCGGCTGACGCAGCCCCAGGGCAAACGCGACACCGGAGCCGATGGGATCACGTTGGATGTCCAAGGCAACGTGTACATCACCACCCATCTCGGCGTCGAGATTTTTTCGCCGGCGGGAAAATCGGTCGGCTTGGTGCGATTTCCGCATCAGCCAGCGAACGTCACCTTTGGCGGCGCCGATCGCAAGACGATGTACGTGACCGCGCGCGGCGCGGTCTATCGTGTCAAAATGCCGATTGCTGGATTGGCATCGAATTAGCGCATTTTGAAAAAGCACCTAGGCTCAGAAAAAGTAGCTACGTTAAAAGTAGCTACGTTCGCCAGAACGGGGTCCAGCGACTGGCGACGATAGCTACATCCGTGATGAAAATCCGCTAGCCGGCAACCAATTTTTGGGCTACCAATTTTTGGGCACGTCGGGTTGTTGCCAGACGCTCATCCCGCCATCGACCAACAACGTTTGTCCTTGGACATGCTCGGCGGCGTCGGAGAGTAAAAAGACGGCTGCGCCCCCGCAAGCCTCTGCTTCGGGGACTTGTCCATTGGGGGTGTGCAATCGCATCCAACTTTCCAGCCGATTATCTTGGTTGACGATGTCCGTTAGCGGGGTGCGCACCAGACCGGGGGCGACGGAGTTGACTCGGATGCGATGCGGTGCCAAGGCAACGCACAGCGAGCGGACCATCGCCGCGACGGCTCCTTTGCTGGTGTCATAAGCGCTGTGATCGGGTTCGGCCAACATTCCGTTGATCGAGCCGGTGAACAATACGCGTCCGGCAACATTCGCTTCGATCCAACGCCGGGCAAAGGCTTGAGTCAGAAAATAGCCAGCCGTCACATTCAGATCGATCGTCGTGCGGTATCGCTCGTACGTCATCTCCAGGAACGAGGTGTCGATAAACGTGCCCGCATTGTTCACCAACAAGTCGATTCCGGGCATCGTGCGGTCAATCTCGCTCATCAAATCGGCGAGATATTCGTGCGGCGCGAGGGAGAGATCGGCGGTCAACAATTCCGCCTGGACCCCCAGTTCACGCAGTTCATTGAGCGTTTGCTTGGCGGGCGCATCTTCGTCTCGCCCGAGGATCAAGACGTCACCGCCGGCCGCTGCGATCGCCTTCGCCATCGCAGCCCCTACGCCTTGGGTGCCACCGGTCACCAGGGCGCGGCGTCCGGTCAGACGAAAAGGAGATTCAATTGATTTCATAGAATTTTAAGATTCGTGGGTCTACAGGTAAAAAGCGTGTGAATGTCTTACTGGGAATCGATTCATAGCAAAAGAGGATTCAAAAAAAAGCCTCAATGATCCAACTTCTTCTCATCGACTCGGTAAACTTTTGCCGACCTACCTTGATGACTACCTTAGCGAGTCTAAGATACAGGTTGTGGGACTGAATAAGACCCGCAACCGCTTCGGTCGTCTAATTTCGGCAGAGGGATCATTTTCCGGGTTCGCCAAAGTCATTCAAAGGCTTGTACAGTAGTACGCTGAGACTTTCGCGTTTCTCCCAGCGGCTCCATTTTGCCGCCGACCGATCGAAGCATTTTGAATAGCCGTCCAATGATGTGAAAACGTCATTGGACGGTTTTTTTTTGTCCTGAGCGAAAATTCAGGAACCCAAGGCGGGCCACGAAACGCGGCAACCGCGGTTCAGCGAATTACGACTTCGCGGGATCCTTGCCGTCGATCCATGGACCGGCGAGATTCATGTATTCGGGCTCGACCAATTTGCTACCAAAATCACCCGCGGTCCATCCGGGAATATGCTTGGGATCCGCACCGGCTTCGGAAAGTTTTTCCCATTTCTTAGCCCAGCCCGGGTCGGTGGTGCTGATTTCGCGAGTTTCCGGATCGATAAAGAAGACTTTGCCTTGACGATAGCTTTCCGCTCCGAGGTTCACCACGGCGATCGCGGCGGCACCCAAGTCGGGTGGGTTGTTGCACATCATGGGCTTGCCCGCTTCACATGCATCAAGCCAGTTCACAAAGTGAGCGTACGTCGTATTGCCAACTTTTTCCGTGGCGATGCGTTCGTCTTTGTAATCGCGTTGGTGAGTGACCTGAGGACGCTCGGCAACAAAATCGAAGCCATCAAATTCTTCGCCGTTTCCAAAACGGAAGGTGCCAAAGTGGCCGCGAATCAATTGATCAATCCGTGATTCTTGGTTGCACATCGTGGCGGTCACAAGGCCTTGAACGCCTTCGTTGAAATCGGCGACCACGGTAGCCACATCGGGAACATCGCGGCCGTCGTATTCCATGAAGAGGCCACCGCCACCGACGACACGTCCAGGAATTCGTAGTCCGGTGGCTTTCAACATCGAAGTGGTGCGGTGCACAAACAAATCGGTGAACATGCCGCTGCCAAACGGCCAAAAACGGCGCCATTGCTTGTACTTTTCACGGTCAAACGGCATCTCCGGTGCAAGGCCTTCGCTTGCGCCGAGCCAACGGTCCCAATCGATGGTTTTGGGCGTCATGTCGGCTTCGAGTTTGTAGTATCGCCATTGCCCCATGTCGCTATTGCGAAAGTATTCGGTTTGGAATCCAAGCACCTTGCCAAGCTTGCCGCCCTTGAGCAATTCATTGACTTCGTTCCACACGGGCAAGCTGGTCGATTGCACGCCGACCTGCATCACTTTGCCACTTTCACGCCAAGCCTTTTCGACTGAAAACGCTTCTTCGACCGTTTTGGTCATCGGTTTTTCGCAATAGACATTCAGTCCCGCCGCGATCGAATCAACCGTTTGCTTATGGTGCCAATGATCGGGCGTTCCGATACATACGGCGTCGAGGTTTTCTTTTTCGATCATGTCGCGGTAATCGACATAGCGACCGGGATCCGTTCCGGTCGCTTTCTTGATGTGGTCGGCGACCTTGTCTCGTTGTGTCTGATAGACTTCGGCGACAGCAACGAGATCGATGTTCCTGCCTTCTTCGTGCAGTTTGCACAGCGTCTTGACATGAGCGCCAAAGCCGCGGCCCCCAGGGCCAATGAATCCGATTCGCATCCGTTCGTTGGAACCTGATGCTGCAGCGGCACGCGTGGCGGACAAGCCCACCGATGTCGCCGCGGCGACTCCGGCTGATTGCGTGATAAAGCTGCGACGGTTGGATTGATTGTCGGTTTGCTTTTCAGGGGTCATCGTAAAAAATCCTAAAGAGGAACGCTCCCCGCCGGGGAGCTTTCGGGTCAACGGAGGTGGATAAATCGAGCCTAAGGTAGATGGAGGTGAACTACTTGCGGAACAACGCCTTGTCCTCGACGGAAGTGAGCTCGCTTGCCGATCGCCCCCATTTCCAATCGAGGGTTGGCGGCGTTTGGCCATCGGATAGACAGGTCAATTCGATCGGGTGATGCCCCTTGGCCAACTTGATCGAAACGGTACGTGATTGTCCCGCTTGGTACCCAAAGTCGGCATCGAGTACGGACGCTTGGTGAATTCTTAGAAACGCTTTGCTGGCGGTCGACAGCGACATTTCGTACGTTCCCGTTTCTGGAACCTCAAGCCAACCGGTCCACTGGATCGCACCTTTGCCGCCAGGGTTTGCTACATGGATGTTCGCCGAAATACCCTTGTTTTGCGGTGTCATGCCATGGGTTTTCGGAACGTAAGGGAAATGGCCTTCGTAAAACGACCAGTTCAAACCGGGGGTGATTTCCGTCTGGGGGACCGCCGGTATGGCGACATTGTCATACGGCCGCGGGGCACTCGCGTTGGGCATCCGTGATTGCAAGACGTGGTCGCGCATTCGCTTTTCAAGTTTTTTGAATCGCGGATTCGTGTCTACGAGGTTGTGCTGTTCTTTCGGATCTTTCTTCAAATCAAAAATTTGAAACGGATCGTTGTGCGACTGAATGTTCACTCGCACGCCTTTGAATCCGTCCAAATGGACGACTTGCATTTGGCCTCGTTTTTTACCGCGATGCGAAGGCGAAAAATCTTCGTACTTTGGCGTCAACCCGCTCTGAGCGTACTCGACATAAATCTGGCTCGCGGCGCCTTTGCCTGTTCCCATCAACCGTGGTCGCAATGAAACTCCGTCGGTGCGGGCCGGAGCGGCAATTCCGCCGAGATCAGCAAAGGTGGGCATCCAATCATGAAACTGACTTGGTTCCGTGTTGATCTTGCCTGCGGGAATGTGCCCGGGCCACCATGCCAACGTAGCGACGCGAATGCCGCCTTCCCAAACATCGCGTTTGATACCGTCGAGTGGTCCGTACGACTGGAACGACGTCGGATGATAGTCGGCGCCAGCAAGGTAACTTTCTCGATGAGGCCCATTGTCACTCGAAATGACGACCATCGTGTTCTTGTCGATTTTTAAATCACGCAGCGTTTGCAGCAAATCGCCAACGCAATGGTCAATCCGTCGCACCATCGTGGCGAATCGTTCTTCTGTATCGCTCCATCCTTTGCCGACGTAATCGGGATGGCGGTACGAATCGATCTCGCCTTGGGCGGTGTTGATCATCTGCCCCGCCTTGCCGGTCCATTGAATGCCCCCATCAATGCCGCTGCCTTTGGGGTAGGCCATTGTCGGCGTCTGCAGGGCGGCGTGCGGGGTGTCGTAAGCGAGGTATAAAAAGAACGGCTCTTGCGGATTCGATTTGGTGTGCTGGGCGATCCAATGTTTGCTGCGCGCGGTAAACAAATCGGTGGTGTAGCACTTCGAAAGTCCCGCGGAAACTTCGCGGTCGTTGTGCCACACCTGTTTGGGTAGGCGATGGTGTTCGCTATTGCCTAGTGGCCACGCGTCGGTCGGGTAATGCAGATGCCCATCGCCGTGACGAACGTATCCAAAAAATTCATCGAAACCTCGTTGAGTCGGATAGGCCGGCCACGTTTCCGCCGAATCGCCCTCACCCTGCAATCCATACTTTCCAATCAACGCCGTTCGATATCCGGCGTTTTTCATCACCGTGGCGAGCGTGTGATTATTGGCCAAGCGTTTGTCGAATTGGTTGTCACGCACCTCGGCGTGACCTTGATGCACGCCGCTCAGCAGTGACGAGCGGCTCGGGGCACACACCGGAGCGGGACAATAATGTTGGCGAAGCTGGATGCCTTCGGCCGCCATTTGGTCGATCATCGGCGTATGCAGCCGCTTGTCGTGTTGAGAATCGTTCTGGTACAGAACGCCAAGGTCACCCCAGCCTAAGTCATCGCACAAAATGAAAATGAGATTCGGTTGCGAGGGGGGCGCGTCAGCGGACGCCGCCGCACCGGTCCCTATCGCCGACCGGTCCCATGAACTCGTCAACACAAAGAGGAATGCAAAGAGGAGATTAGGCCGAATCATTCCAGCATTACTTTCAAATAGGAGAGCAAATCGGGTGAAGTGCTGCTCTGGGCAGAGAAGAGGAAATCGGGGGCGTTGGAATCACGATTGCATTGTAGTTCATTCTCTCCTTGTCCGTTGGAACGCACTCCCTACACTGACGTGTGCTCCGATGGGGCTTCCCCCCCTATTTGCTCCGCTTTCTTCGACTGCTGGTTATGTCTGAACCCACCGCCGATCTTGCTGATCAACCGCCGCGAAAAATTGCACCCAACCCCAGATTGTCGGGATGGGGGCTGACCTTCGGCCTGTTGGCGGCTTGCCTTATCCCGCTGGCGGGACTGAGCCTGTACGCCACCTTTTACGGTCGCGCCGCCTCGCGGTCGTTGCCAGTCGAAGTGACGCTTGACCGCCAAACGGTGGTCGCCCCCAATGGCCAAGGCGGCATGCTGGTCGACGTCGTGGTGGTCCGCAATTTGGCCGATCATGAGATCCCCAATTTGACCGTTAATCTGAATGGTCAGTATTTTTTATATCGCGATTCTCCCCTTCAAAAAGGAGAGACGTTGGTGCTGCCCCAAGCCATTTTTATGACCAAGGCGAATCAACGTTTCACGCCAGGACGCTATCCCATATTGGAAGTCACCGTGACCGGGCGATTGCCGAGCAACGCGCGGGGCGTCAAAGAGACCCATTTCGAATAACGATGCTTGGGAAGTGCCCTTCCCTCGTAGAGAGCTCGAAAAGGCGGATGCATCCGAGTTTTTGCAAACCAGTTGGCAATTCTCAGGGCGGTTTGTCGCCTAAGCCTACGCGGTGTGTCGCCTACGCACACGATGAAAAACGGGCGTCGATGGCATCGTGATTCATCCTGCCCCCTTTGGATGTGAAGCGTCGCCAGGCCGAGTTCTTTGTTCAAAAATGGTGCAAGAGCGAGCCTCGATTTTAGTCTCGCGTCTCGGTTTTCGGCGTGGAATCTCCCCAGGGCGGGAGCGTCTTTGGATAGAGAAGGCAGCGAGAAGTTCGTAGAATTTCATGAATCTACGTCAAATCATCCCTTTTCCGTTCAATCCAACTTGCTTAGCCTAGAACTGCTTACGTAAAACGCACGTATAACCCATGAATCATTCCCGCCCCCACCGATCGTCTGAATCGTTTTGATGAATCTCGTTTCCCGAATCGCGCTGATTGCCTATGTGGTGGGTGGGTGGCTTCTGCCCGCGATGCACCATCATCACGGGCATTCGCACCATTCAGGGGCGTCGCAGGCGGGCTGTTGTGCGGAACTCGAATGTGAGCGGCCCGCTGCGGTTTCCGTTGCGGACAGCCGCGATGGCGAATCGAAGGGCTGTGATCATCATCACGATGGTTCAAGCCATGCGGATGACCACGCACGGTCCTGCAGCGGTGGCACTTCGTCCAACGGTTCATTCGCAGACGACACCAATGCGATTCTGTTCGCAGTAAATTCGAGTCATTCGCATGCGTGTCTCGGACTTTGTGCACTTTGTTCGGCACAGAGTTTGAAGGGCGAAGCGGTTGCGGTGGTGGCTTGCTCGGTTGATCAAGGCCCCGTTTGTGGGCGTGTCGTTTCGACTGGAATTCATTGGCCGCTAAGCGTCCAACCCGGCGGCATCTCTTCTCGCGGTCCTCCAGCGATTCTTTAAAGACGTTGATGACCTTGTTGTCATCGACCCTCGATTTTGACTCGGTATTGATTTCTTAATGCCGGTTCCTGCTTGGACATTTCTCACGCTGCATGGCGTTTGACGGAATGTCGTTACGTCTTTTTGAATCACTTATTTTAATTTTGGATTGTAGAGTATCACGATGAACATTCATTTGAACTTGCGCGCTGATTCTCAGCCGCGATTGCGTTCCGGTTTTACATTGGTCGAGTTATTGGTCGTGATCGCGATCATCGGCGTCTTGGTGGGGCTGTTGTTACCCGCGGTGCAAGCGGCTCGCGAAGCAGCCCGCCGCATGAGTTGCGGCAACAATACAAAGCAACTCGGTTTGGCCATTCACAACTATCATTCCACCTTCAACCAATTGCCGATGCACGGCGGTGGAACTTGGGTCAACGGAGCTGCAATCGGCAGCAATCGATCCAATCGGATGGACCTTTCCATCTGGGTTGGCCTGACTCCCTTTTTTGAACAGCAAGCACTTTGGGAACAGATTCGTAGCCCGCTTGGAGCGTATCCAGCAATGGGCCCCGAAACGAGCGATGGCAATTACCAGCCGTGGATCACCGAGCTTGCCTCGCTGCGTTGCCCAAGCGACCCCGGCCAGGGGCAGCCCAGTTTTGGACGCACGAATTACGCGGCTTGTTTAGGAGATTCGGTGCACTACATGGATCAAGGCCCGCTCGGGATCGTTAGCGATACGACGACCACCTTGAGTAATTTGGGCTCCCACGCCTCCGAAGCAAATGCGGCGTGTCGCGGAGCATTCGTGTCGCATCGATCGACGCGTTTTCGCGATGTGACCGATGGTTTGGCGAACACCATTTTCGTGGGAGAGATAACAACCGATTTAGGCGATAACGACATTCGTACGATCGCTGCGGTGGGCAATGATTCAGGGTCGGAATCGGTTCGTGAAGAACCTGATCATTGCGTTCACGATGGTTTGGCCGATCCGGCACGCCCTCGTTTTTGGCTCGCTGGCGCCGCGACACTGGCCCCAGCGGAGCATGGACGCGGCTTTCGTTGGGCCTCCAGCGGGGCGGCGTTTAGTGGCTTCAACACAATTCTTTCTCCCAATCGTGAACTCTGTTTCGGGGGCGCAAACGCGAGTTCGCATGGGGTGGCTCCGGCTAGCAGCCGGCATCCCGGAGGCGCTCACGTGTTGATGGGCGACGGTTCAATCAAGTTCATTACCGATACGATCATCGGTGGCGATGTCCATCACGAAAATGTGTGGAGCGGCGGGACCGGGGAAAGTGCTCCCGGATCGCAAAGCCCCTATGGTTTGTGGGGCGCGCTGGGAACGCGGGCCTCTGGTGAAGTCGTTAGCGGTGACTTCTGAATCGCTGCATCTGCAGTCTCGCCATCCTGGTGCATGCCATCGTCCGCACGATCGCCCACGCGGTGTATTCCGTTACGACTGTGCCAAAGCTGGAGTCGGCTGCGGCAACGTGGCCGACGAGCGTTGAATGATTTGCTGTGCAGCCAACGTCGCGAGTGCCTTCAGCGTCAGTTGCGGATTGATATCGCAACCGGCGGGGAAGATCGAGGTGTCGGCGACCGTCAAGTTCTCAATCGCTTCGCCACAGTCGGTCATCATTTGGAAGGTCGTGGGATTGACCACGTCGCCCAACGACGCACCGCCTTGTGGATGCGTGGTTAACAGATTGACGAACGCAGGACCACGACGGCGAATTTCGCTCAGCCCCCACTCAAAGTCATCCATGTTTCGGATTCGTAGCGGACGACCGCAACGCATCAGGATCGATTTGGTAGGCAGATGCAGCGAGACGCCGTCATCGGGTTTGGCCGCCGCGAAATAGATCCGTGCGACACGCCGTAAACCACGCAGCAGCATTTCAAATTCGTCACAGTCGAATTCGAGATGGAAATCGCCACATGAGTCCACGTAGTTGCTGCAGCGGACTTTGGTGGGAACGACAATGCCCGACATCGACAGGTGGTTGAACTTGCGCATCACGCAGGCGAACTCTTTGAACCATCCCGTTAACGCCAACGCGACTGTGCCGGGGAAGTGGAACCAGTTTTCTAACGCAGGTTCCTCGACCATCTTGCCGTTTTCCATGATGTTGCGGCGATCGACCAAGAAACACTGAGTCACGCCCGGTTCAGGGCGAGTGCTATCGGATGGCCAAATCGGCTTGTCAAACATTGCGTACAGTGCCGTTCCGATGTTCGCCGTCAATCGTTTACCGAGATGTTGGTTTCTCAGTCCCGCACACGACAAGCTGTGGCTCAGCAATTTGTTCGTTTCACCAATCCCTGCAGCGACGACAAATTCGTTGGCCGAAATCGTGGTGTGAGTATGGCATCCCGATTCACTGCGGTGGCATACGTCGATGCCGTCGACTCGCAGTGCTCCCGCTTCATCGCGACGAATTCTCAGACGCTTGCCTTCGGTTCGGTAAGACACTTCGGCGGGAACCGGATTGTTCATCGACTGAGTCAGGAAGCTATTGGGTTCGCCTGCCTTGTAAGGATGAATGCCGCCGATGTGATCCCCGAAACTGTCGACGGAATTGTCGCTGCCGCAGCCCAAGCACTCACGCCGCATCGCCACGGGCAACGGTTGGACATCTTCGCCGAGCGCGATGCATCCTTCGGCAAACCGCATACTGCGATCGCTGATCTGAGACTTGGTGACCTCGGTGTTGACGCCAAGCTCGTCACAGACCGACGTCATCAATTCAGAGAACTGAGCGTAGTCGACACCCGTGGGGCGACGATCGCCCCACGATTCATAGACCGATTCGATGATCGGCAAGTGAATCGCATTGTTGACGTAGGGGCCGCCACCAAACACGCGTGCTTGGCAGACGTTGACGGTTTGCTTAGGCGGAATCTTCTTTCGCATCGACGGGATGGCGAGCTGCAATTTCGAATGAACATTCCCTAACCCACCGGCGATTTGACCGGCGCCGTCTTTGTAAAGTCGATAGAGAACTTGGTCGCTGCGTGGCGGCGACAGTTTGATGCTGCCATCGTCTTGAGGGATCTTTTGGATCAATGCATCGGGGCTGACAAAGTCACCGACGTCAAGAATCAGCACTCGCAGCCCCGCAGCGGTCAATCGGCTGGCGGTGGTTGCTCCGCCCGCCCCGCTGCCGATGATACAGACGTCGTAGTGGTTGTTCAGATCCGCCAATGGTGGCGCGTCCATCGTCACTAAAAACTCAGGCTTCTCGCACTGAGGTGACCATCCGCCGCCGATCAATTGACGTGCCGGTTGACGCGAATGGATCACCAATCGTCCCAGCATCGTGACGCCGCCGATAGCGGTATGCAGCAGATGGTCGTCGGTCCACTCGATGCGAGGTGGGCCGTGTTTATCGCACGGGGTTTCCCCTTGATTGAGCAATCGGCGAAGTTGGTGAGGGCAAAGTTTGTGCAGTTGACGGCCGGTGTGCTTGACGCTGTATAGGTTCAACCACAAAAGGGCAACGTTCAGTCCGAGTTGCAAACGCGGGGGCAGATGTTCGGCATAGATCAACACTTCACGAGCGACTTGACAGGCGTCATCGCCTTGATGTCCGCACCACAGCGAATCAATTTGCGCATGGATGATCGCAACGAGCGCAGGAAAACGTTTCTCGCGAATCGTTTGGATTGGACAATCGGGATGATTATTATTCCCGCCCAGGCCAAACGGTAGAAAACCCGCAGCCAAAGAACCCTTGAGAATATCTCGGCGCGAAAACGCGTCCAATGAAGAAAAATCTAGCATCCTTGCCAGTCTCGTCAGCGATCAAGAGGAGTAGTGAATTGTTCAACCGGAACAACCCAATCCTTGGCATCGGCAAGATGCAAGTCTCATTGATCGTGAAAAGCATGGCGAATGTGTGAGGATTCACAAATTCGATTTCTCGTGTCGAATATGACGGTAAATCGGACCCACGATCAGGCTAAACATTCCGCATCCAAGCGGTGAACATGAAACTCGCCCGTCTTGAGCGTTTTTTCGGCCAAGTCCACCAAATGCTCGTGATGGGTAAACATGATCACTTGCGTGCGTGCGGATAATTCGGACAAGGCCGTGATTGCGGCGCACGCTCGGTCATCATCAAGTTGCACCAAGCAGTCGTCGACTACCAACGGCAACGCGGTACCGCGAGTCAATTGATGATCGATCGAAGCCAATCGCAGAGCCAAGTACAACGCGTCGGCTGTCCCCGTACTCATGGCGTTGGCTGGCACATCGGGTTCGCCGCTACGCGTGCGAGTTCCGAACAACATCACCTTTCCGCGTGAGTCAAAGTCGACTTTTAACGAGTCATATTCGTCTCGTGTCAGTTGTTGAAAGATCGTCGAAGCAAGTTGCAGTACCGGCCCTTGGTTCTCTTGTCGGTAATGCTCGATTGCTTGTCGCAGCATCATCGCGGCAACCTTCACGCGAGCGAACTCTTCGATTGCGTTCTCCATTTTCCCCGTCAGGAATTGAATCGATTGCGAAAGTTCCGAAGCTCGATCGCTGCCATCGATTTGTTTCAGCCGCAGTCGCAACGCACCGACCGTTTGCTGGGCTTCAGAGAGCGAGTCTTGATTATCGGCAAGATCTGCTTCGACCTTTTCAATTTCAATTTGTACCAATTCAGGCTGGTGCTCGGCGACCTCTTCGGCGAACGCTTCGAGCTCGACAGTACCCGAAAGCATCCGCAATTGTTCTTCGATCGCTTGCTTGGATTGCTCGAACTGTTGTCGCTGTTTGGAACGCTGCTCGACTTCGACTAAGTGTTCCGCCGCGTCGCAGCCAGCTTCTTCGCACAGCTTTTGAATCGCGACTTCGGCCTCGGTCACCTGTTGCTCGGCAGTTTCAAGTTGCTTTTCTGTGGAAGCAAGTTGCGTGGCCAAAACACCGCGTTGTTGTGACGCGGCACGCTCGTTTTGTAATCGATTGTATAGCTGCTTGACGGTGCTGAAGGCGTCGCTGACGTCCCCTTCCTTTTCCTCGATCTTGACGCCCAATTCGGCGGCCAGGCGTGCGACGTCTTTTTGGTAGGTCTTGTCGTCTTCGAGCATCGATCGAATGCGGTGGGCCAAAATATCGCGTTCGCGTTTCTGAGCACACAAAGCGTCGATTTGCGTGATCTTTTCCAAAACCACCGCCGGCGTGCGGTCCACCGACTCGGCCAGTGCCGACGTGGCGGTGGTCCAATCGGTATGCCATGTGTCGTAGTCGCGTTGACGCGATTCGAGTTGCGTTTGCAATCTCGGCAACTCTTCGCGCATCATGTCATGTTGTTTCAATTGTTCGTCGTAACGTTTTCGAGCATGATGCAGCGTCGTGCGAAGATTCACCGCGTCATCGTACAGCGACGAAAAATCATTCGCATCGATCTGATCAAACAGGCTCGGTTCGTCATGGCCGACCAACACAGGTTTGTCGACGACGGCCGATTCGATCGCGTGATTGAGTCGTTTGCACGAGGCGGCAATGCGTTCCTCGAGTTGCCCCACACGTTCTTGGGCTTCGTCAAGCCGGACGGTGGTTTCAACCAATTGGGCATGCTCGGTGATCCAGCGATACATCCGGTCAGGCGTGGTGGGGGTGACGCCCGAGGCTTCCCACAATGATTGCCATTGTTGCTGGGCCTCTTGGAACGCGGCTTTCGCTGCCTCGCCGTTTGTTTGGCAAAGCGTTTTTTGGTCGGCAACCTTTTTTAGCTCTTCTTCGATCGAGCTCTGCAGATGCAGTTGTTCGTGATGAGATCGCATCGCATCGACCAACGTATCTGCTTTGCGGATTTCCGCTTGCAGCTGCGTCAGCGTTTTGGTGTCGAGGGTCCCCGCTTGGTTCGCGGCGATCACGTCGCAGAAAATCGCATCGCGACGTTCACGAGCCTCGCCCAATTGTTCCTCGCTCGGCAGCATCGTGACAGACTGGACTGCGTCGAGTCGTTGTTGCGATTCTCGCTCGGTCGTGTCGAGTTGCTTCCACTGCTGTGTTACGGCGGCAAGTTGCTTTTCTCGTTTTTCAAGATTTTGGACGGCCGATTCGATTGCCGATTCGACTGGCAATCGCAACTTTGCGGTGTCATGCAACGAATCTGCAAACGAAGCCGCAGTGGTGTCGCCGGACGACACGATCGGGCTGCAGAACGTGTCCAATTTTCGAGCGAGTTGTTCACAGCGATTGTGAAGTTGTTTGACGTCCGATTTCTGCTGAGCCAAATTCGACAGCACCGAATCGGGAGAACCCACCGACTCGATCAATTGGCTGATCGAGTAGGGATCGTCCGGAACGATCGTCTCTTTTTCTTGTTCATCGGCTTCAGCAAGCCGTTTGGTAAGCGAACGGAGGCTTTCATCGGCGTCGTCCCGCTGTTTGGCAATCACCGCGTATTGCTGTGCCAGATCGTTGAGCTTGGTTCGCACCGAATCGACAAACCGCAGTTTCTTTAGCGACGAATCGATTTCATCGGTAACCGCCTGCTCTTCTTGCGAGACGATTTCGACCGAAAGCTCTTGTAACGCTTCGACCATGCGGCGATCGAGGTTTTTGCGAGTGCGTTGCAGATTCGTACGCTGAGTCCGTGCCTCTTCACGTGCACCGAGACGCTGAAACAGCGAATCGATTTGGGCTTCGTGAACCAAAATCGCCGAGTCGTCTCCGAGGCTTTTCAGCTGCTTGCTCAATTCATCCACGCGGGTGCTGAGCGAACGCGTTTGCCGCAGCGAGATTTCGTGATGAGTGTCGACGGTGCGGCGTCGTTCGCTAAAGGCATCGTCAAGCCGCGGCGCATCGGCAAGTTCGTCCAGCTTCTGAAGCAACGAATGCCACTGTGGGATCAACGGCAATGCGCTTTTGACGGCTCGCAGTTTCGACAATGCGACCGCCGCTTCTTTGACACCGTTCTGCAACTCGTCAACGCGTTGGCACTCTCGATCCAATTCGTCTTTGAGATCGTTGAAGTCGCTCGGAGGGATTTTCGCTAGCTCTAACTCTTTTCGTTTTTCAGCGATTTCGCGAGACAATTGATTGATCGCCCCTCGCGTGCCGCCCGCGACAAACAGCTTGCCCGCCAAGTCATCGAGTTGAGATTGCACGGTTTTTAGTTGGCTCACCCCTGCTCCGGCGGCGAACAGAATTTCACCTAGGTCTCCTTCGCCCTCGAGGATGGCTTGTCCGCCGCGAACGAGTTCCTCGTGCGACAAACCAAAGCGATGTTCAAACGCCTCGCGATCGACGCCACCGAGCATCGCGTCGAGAACCGCATCGTCGATCGTTTCATTGTCGTCGGCATCGCGCAGCGTCGCCTTGTTGCCGCGTCGTCGCAGGCACTCCAGCACGTTGCCGTTACCATCGGACAACTTGCCACCGACACGGATTTTGCCTGTCGGATGGATGTAATTGTCCTCGGCACGTTTGGACATGCCATACAACAGTGATGTGATCGCCCGCAGACTCGTCGATTTTCCCGACTCGTTGGGGCCGTAGATGATGTGCAACCGCCGCGGACCGTCGGGCAATTGGATCGAGGTATCGGTGAAACGTCCAAACGCTTTTAAATCGAGTCGTTCAATGATCATCAGTTCGCGTCCTCGCTTCCTTGCAAACGGCCGAGCAATTCCGCGGCAGCGGATTCAATCAGTTCGTCGACCCATTGGGCGTTGTCGGCGGAAAAGTTTTCTTCTTGTTCGGGCACTTTCTTGATCAATGCCGCGAATTCATTGGCAATCAATTTGCCACGCTCGGGTGAGTTGCGTAGGTCGTCAAAAATTTTGGAAACACTCGCCAGTGGTCCTTCCAAATCGCCCATGTCCAATTCGTGATTTGGCGTCGACGTTCGCAAGCGAAACTTTTCCATCCACGCTTGTCCAGCACCGTGCGTGATCGCGGTGGCGCGAAGCGACGCTTCTAAACGACGACGACTTTGATGCAGGGCATTGTGGATCGGTGTTTCTCCGACAATCGAAACGCGAGAAACCAGCAGCCGATCCTCGATCGTTTTGACCGTCTGTTGCAGCCACTGTTCGTATTCTTCGATGATGTCATCGACATGCTCGATCTTCGCGGCATTGATTTCGAACGATTCCCAGCGAACGACATCCAGCGGATGAAACGTTCGTGTGCATTTGCCGCGGGAATTGATGTCGATGATCACGCAGCCCTTTTCGCCAGATTCGCGAATATGGCGGCCTTGGATATTGCCGCTGAACACGATCGGAGCTCCATCCTCGGTTCCGTGCTCGCCGCGGATGTGGATGTGCCCGAGCGCCCAATAGTCGTATTCCTTGGCGGTCAATTCAGCCGGTTTACACGGTGAATAATTATCGTGCCCCTCGGCCCCCGTCAAACTGGTGTGCAGCAGTCCGAGGTTGAACATTCCTGAGAGCGGTTTGGGGTACGTTTTCGACAGATCGTCGGTTTCCGCTTTCTTGCGAAACGAGCGACCGTGCACGGCCACGCCGATCGATTCGAAGATGCGGCAATCGACTTTTTCGGCAGCCAACATGATCTCGCTGCCGTCGGGATTCTTGGGCAGCGGTAACGACGAGGTCATGATGTTTTGTGCATCATGGTTGCCGCGGATGACCACCAACGGAATGCCCGCACGCGTCAATTTGGCCGCCTGAGCGACAAAGAACAGCCCCGTATTTTGATCTCGCCAATCGCCATCGTAGAGATCGCCCGCGATCACGACCAAGTCGACTTCTTCGTCGATCGCCAACCGCACCAAATTCTCCAGCGCGCGACGCGAGGCGCCACGGATTTGGTCGACCGGAGCATCTTCGTACGATTCCAAGTTTTGCAGCGGGCTGTCCAGATGGATGTCCGCGGCATGTAAGATTCTTCGTTTACTCAATGCTGTCTCAATGAAGGTTGGCGGTTTGCACTTTGACGCGACGACGACGACGCGTGGGCAAAGCGGATCTCGACGTGCTTGACGGGCTCGCTTTCAGCGACGATCCGTTTTGCAGGCCCCTTGTCATTTTTGTACCAATCAGGGTTTCCCGAACAATACAGCGATTCATTGTCGGCTGTAGGGTCCGCGTCACAACCCAGCGCGTGATAGATCAGCGACGCGGCGGTTTTGACTTGAAAGTCCTTTTTCTTGCTCGGCTGAACGATGATGTACAGCGACTGCTTGGCTCGCGTAATGGCAACATACAACAAACAGAGCGCCTCGGTCATCGAGCTTGCTCCTTGCCCCCCAAACGCGAGTTGCCAGCGGCGATCCAGGAAATGCCAATGCGTTTGTCCAATATAACGCGTGATTCCGCTGGGCGGTTCGCTCAGCGATTTCATATCCGCAACGCAATTGCCGCTGCTGCGTGTGAGCGGCCCGTCCAACTGCGGCAACACCACAACATCGAACTCGAGTCCCTTGGATTGATGCACCGTCATCACTCGCACCGGAGCACGCTGAGGCCGTTCGACCCGCTTCTCGCGGACCAAACGCACGAAGTCTCGCAGTCGCGGGCCAGGATTGTTCTCGTAGGCGATGGCCAGCCGCGTTAATTGTTTCAGCCGCAGCGTGTCGCGGGCGTTGCAGTTCGCAGCAAGTTTGCCAGCGAGATACTCGACCGTTTGGGCAATCCCATCGCGTTCGACTCGCATCCGAATCGTGTTTTCATTGAGCGACGGATCGACCACCATCAACGTTTGTTCGACGTGGAATCGCCAACGCCCATCGCCGGGATGCTCGGCCATCATCAGGGCCGACAACACCGTTTCGACGGCGGCGGAATCGGTCAGCGGATTGCCCCCTTCTTGGCTGACTTCGATATCGAGTGCCTCCAACCGCATGATCAATTGAGCCACCGCGCCGTTGGTTCGCGTCAGCACCCCGATTGATTTGTGCGGCGATTGCTTGTGGATTTCGGCGATTCGTTTTGCGGCGTCATTGAAACTGGCGTCATCGTTAGCCGCTTTGTCGCCGTCTTTGACCGTGTGGCTGGTTTCGATTTGCACGTAACCAGCAAGCGACTTGTTATTGGCTGCATGCGGTGGGAACTGTTTCGCAAACTTGCGAATCGACTCGGCCTCGTGAGCCGATTTGTCCGCCGGGTTTTTCACGTCGCCTTCGGTTGCCATCGGATGACGAACGAGGTTGGAGAACAACGTGTTGACGAACTCGATGATGTCGGGACTGCTACGAAAGCTGACGTTTTGTTCGGATTCGGTGATGCCCGCGATCTCGTCGGTCACGGCATCAAAGATTTCGGCCACGCCGCCGCGCCATCCGTAGATCGCTTGTTTGGTATCACCGACACAGAAAAACGATCGGGCGGTCTGCCATGACGATCCATCACGCTCCGCGGCGGCGGTGTCGCAAGCGTGCATCGCCAACGGACGCAGTACTTGCCACTGGGCAGGCGAAGTGTCTTGGAATTCGTCGAGCAAAACATGATCGATCGCGCCGTCCATGCGGTTGGTCAACGAGGCATGGTCGACCTTGGCAAACAGGTTGGCCAACCGGACCGCGACGTCTTCGAACCCCAGCACGCGAGTGGCTTGTTTGAGTTGATTGACGTGGAAATCGTAGGCCGCCAACACCTTGCCCGTGGCCTCGTTCTGGGCGCTCAGCAAACTGAGTACCTCGGTTCGCACGGCTGCGTAAACGACGTCCAGTGCCTCGTCGAGTCCATCGGGTAACACGCTGCGTCCGAACTTGACATCCTCGCCGGTCCGGCGTGCCTTGGCGATATTCACGATCAACGTTTCATCGGTCAACGTCTTGAAGTCGCCCGTTTCAGTGACGTCCGCCAACTTTTGCAGCTTGGCTTTCACTGTCTTTTGTTTCGCTTCGGCCTGGCGAAGCTCGCCAGCGACGCGCGTTAAATCTTTTTGCTCGGGACGTTTCGGAACGACAAGCTTGTGCCATACCTCTTGTTCGCTGCGACGCTGGATACTGTACGCGGTATCGATGACTTGCATCAATTCACGCTGAATCGAACGCTTGATTTCGCCCTTGCCAAGCATCGTCAGGATTGTGGTCATTTCGCTCGGATTCAGCATCGAAACCACGTTGCTGATCGCTTGTTCTTGGATCCACATCTCTTGGATCTCGTCGGTCAATTGCCACGCGGGAGGCAGGTTCAGTTCAAACGGGAACGAACGGGCCAATTGCGTGAACAGACTGTCGAGCGTGCAGATCCGCAGGCGATGGATGTTACGCAGGATCTTGTGCAGCAATTGACGGCACGTTTGGTGGTTCAGCGTCGGCACACCGACTTGATCTCGCAATTGCTGTAGTGCATCGTCATCGTTGTCATCGCCCGCTTTGGAAAGGACCAACAGCACACGGTCCAGGATTTCACCGGCCGCTTTACGAGTAAACGTCGTCGCCAGGATCGTCTCGGGCGGCGAGTCTTGCAGCAGAATTCGCAACAACCGAGCGGTCAATTGGTACGTTTTTCCCGTCCCTGCCGACGCGCGGACGAGCGTCGGGCGAAGTGCGTTGGTTTGTGTCGAGGCGTTCAAGGTGATTTCGTGGGGGTTGGGGAGAGACATCAACAATCAGTAGCACGGCAACATCGAAGCAGAACGACGCCGCCTATTCGGAATCATCCATTCCGCCGGCGACGGACATCACGCCGGTTTGCATGATCATGTCGTAGTCGTCGTATTGGATCGGATCGGTGCTCGGCGCAAAGTCTTCGTCACGGATGCGGCGAACGCAGTCGAGGATCAATTGACGAGCTTGATCCATCAGCGGTTCGTCAAATTCGGCGATGTTGATCTTCGTTTCCTCGTCCTTGTCGCTGATGTTGAAGTAACCGAGTTGCACTTCGGTTGGATTGGCTTCGATGCCGAGATACGGAATCATCATGCGGTAGAGCGGCAATTGCAGGTCAATCCACTTGAATCCCTCGTCGGTCTTTTTGAGGTGCTTTTTCTCAGGTTTGTGCCCGTGCGTTTTGTAATCCAAAATCGCCCAGCGTCCTGAATCGGGATGGTAGTCGATGCGATCGAGTCGGCCGCGAAGTCCCATTTTAAAGCCGTCGACTTCAATACAGGCTCCGTCCCGTTTGTCATCCACGGACGCTTCGGATTCTTTGATCACCCAGCCTTCGCTGATGCGTTTTGCTTGTTCGATCGCCACTTTGCGAAGACGTCTTTCCGCTTGCCGGATTTGCAAAGCCACCGCGGTGGAGGCGGAATCGCCGTATCGCAAGCTCGCGTAGCGGTGCAAATGATGAAGCAGGATTTTTTCGATCTTGTCCGCGTCGGCTTCATCGCGATCGTCGGAATCGCCAAACGTTTCTAACGCACCGTGAATCAAATCGCCAAATTGGTTCGCCGCTAATTCCGCGGACATGTCGTCCAGCGGTTTCAGTTTCAGCACATGACGCAGATAGAAGCGATACGGACATGCCAAGTAATCGTGAAACGCGGTCACGCTCATGGCCTTGACTGGACAGGTGCCGGTCGAAGGGGGCAGCTTGGGGATCGGCAGCGATGATTCGACGTTCGCAGTGTCCCAGCCGTGCTGGACCACGACTCGCGGTCGGCTTTTTTCGAGTAACAAGCGGATTCGACGAGCCACGTCCTCGTCCGATGCCGCCGCCAACAATCGGCTGGGCGGTGTCGGAGTTCCATCGGCCGAATTGCGGCCGACGATAAAACGAACCGATTGGCGAGTCGACAGCAATAGTTGCATGTTGTAAACGTCGCGGGCAAAGCGGCGATCGTTGTCGGCCATCCGCAATTGGGTTCGCAGCGTGCCTGGCAAAAACGCGTCGTTGGTGACTGCGGTGGGGACAAACGGATGGTTCAGCCCCAGCACCACCAACGCCTGAGCATCATCCAAGGCAAGGTCCAGCCAACCGAGGATTTCAATGTCGTCGGGTTTCATCGCATCGACCACACGCAGGTCACCGACGCGATTGGCGATCATTTGCATCGCACTCGCCCCGTCAATTTCGAGATCCAATTCCGCGTTGACCTCGGCAAACCGCGTTAGCAACCCGCGAACCGAATGCAACGCCATCGCCGTTCGGTCTTGCGGCCCGCTGTCTTCAAGAGCATGGTCTTTCGAAACGCTGCTCGCTTCGAAAGCGAACAGCGGCAGAGACTCGTCGGCAAGTTCTTCGGGATCAACCTCTTCGGAATCGAGTTGCTCTGAATAGAGCGTCGTTAACCACTGCGAGATCGCGCCGCACCATTGCCCCAACGTGCGGTTCGCTCCTTGCAGCGGCGCCATCCATTTTTCAATTCGTTTGGCGACCTGGATCGCCGTGGGATAGTTTTTCTTTGCCTCCTCGGGCAACGGGTTCGCCAGTTGGATAGGAAAGTGGTTGGCGAGTAGTTGGTCCAACTGCGTTAACCAGGACTTGGCCGCGTCGGGATCCTGTTTACAGATCCAATCGTGAACATCCGCGTGCCGAACCAGGGTCGCGAGCGATTGCCACGAGCGGGTTTTTAAATAGGACGCGGTTAAATTCAGCAGCCGCCCGATCGCCGTCCGGTCGATGCTCCAGCCCAGGTTTCGGAACGTATCGACACCGCAGCTTCGCATTTCAAACTCGATCGGGCCGACTTGGGATTCGTCGGTGACGCCGATCGTGACTTCGTCGACCGGATATTGTTGTGCGAACTCCGCAATCACTTCGGCAACGGTGGTCGCTTGGTCGGCGATATCGCCGGCCGGAATCAATTGGTCATCTTCGATCGGCAAGCGGTAATCGGCCCACCTGTTCGTTTCGATACAGCCGAGATCGTCAAATCGCGACGCTTCGTTTTCAGGGGCGGCGACCATCGCGATGATTTCGCCCTGCATCGCTCGCAGCATCGCAATCTGCAGATGACTCAAGTCGCTCGTCCCAATCATCACGATCGTCGAGTCGGTTTTACAGGCGTTGTTGGCCAGCGCATATCGACGTTCGTGGTGCGGGTCGGCCAATCCCGCAGAGGCGAGTCGTTTTAAATACGATTCAAACAACGTCGCAAGCAGTGTCCATCGTCGCTGGTCGTTTTCGGCTTCGGTTGCGGCAGCCACATCGGCAAACGAAAGTTGGTTCGAGGCCAAATCTTCGTGCAGTCCCCGAATCGTCGCCGCCAACTCCATCCAAGTATCCGCTTCATCGGACGTCGGTAAGGTGGGGACAAGCGGTTTCAGCGTCTCGGGATTGGTCGCTGCAAGGACTTGGGACCAAGCAAGCGTCTGCTCAAAGTCGATCGCCAGTTTGGCGCGGGGCGAATAAAGTTGTTCGGGAAGCCGACCGAGCGTCAGGATTCGGGGCAGACTCAAACGCAGATCTGCATTGGCGGCCGCTTCCTTCAATAGCGTCTCGAAACGATAGGAACTTTGCGACGTGGGCAGAACGCAGATCAGTCCCGACAGATCAAATTGATTCGCCGACGCAAATTTCGTTTTCAGCGATTCCACAGCACGCGGCAGCAGCGGGGCATCCCAGCCAAGAAATTGGGTCGTGATTTGTGGATTCATAGATTCGGTGACAAAAAAGGTCATGCGACCGGAGGCGGAAATACAGTAGTGTCGCGATCGGAGTGACACGTCTGGTCAAAACCGAGTGGTTTTTAGGGAAATCGGTTTATTTACTCGGGTAGAGACGGTCACTAAACCTCCCTGTTTACCTATCTGCTCGAGTTCCGTTCAGAAAGAATAAAAGGACTTGGGGAAATTTACCGTCTGTAGTGAATGTTCGGGTGCTTGGTTGCCGATACTTCTAAACAAATGGAGTCCCAGGGAAGCCACTACCGTGCGCATGGAGGCGCACCGCGATGATCATCTGGTCCATCAAAATATTGAGCAACATTCGTCATGCCATTGCAGGACGCAAATATCCGCACCAGCTTGCTGGGGCGGTTGCGATCGGTGCATTGTTAGGGATCATTCCGCACGGAAACGTGTTAGCGCTGTTGGTGCTGATCGTTTTGTTGTCGCTGAAGATCAACCACTCGATGGCGGCATTGACCACGATCGGGACGACCTTCGCGGCGACCAAGCTCGATCCGTATTCGCATGATGTTGGCAGCTATATTCTGACGCATCCGACGCTCGGTCCCAAGATGGCCAGTTTCTGGAAGTTGCCTTTGGCGCCGTGGACTGACCTGAACAACACCGTGGTGATGGGAAGTTTTGTGATCGGAGTTGCGGCCTTGCTGCCGATTTTTCTGATCACTTACCCCGTCTTTCGATTCTTCAAGCCCCAGGAAGACGAGTTGGCCGAGGGGCATCGACGTGACTTGGTTTCCGACGAAGCTCTCAATGCCGAAGAGGACGCCGTGGTGCTTGTCGACCCCCTTCATCCTGCGGTCACAAAACCACGTCGCGCCGAGCAGTTATCACCAGGGGAGACATCGGTTGCCGATGCGGCGTTGTCGACGGCCCTTCGGATCGATGAGTCGCATCACGACTCGGAGATGTCGGAATCCCGTGAAGCGACGTCACCCAATGTCACGGTCGAGACGCGAATCGATGTGATTCGAATGAAAGACCATGTCGAGTCGGGTGATCCAATATCAACAATGTCCTCGGCTGACTTAGACGAGGAATCGACCGATCAGCAGCCGATGGACGAGGCGCTCCGTTACTTGCTTCGTCAATTGCGCACCTCTCAGCAAAAGGATGCAGCATGATTCGCTGGAGTTTTGTACTGACCCGCATGGTCATCGTGGTTGCCATCATCATGTTGCTGCGTTGGGGACTCGGTCCCGTCGCTAGCTACGTAACGAGCAAAGGGATCCAAACCGCCACCGGCGCCAAGGTTGAAATCGGCAGCGCCCAAGTGGGGTTGTTCCCGCCCCGGGTCACGTATACCGATTTTCACGTTGCGGATCCTCGTAGCGGCAAGGACATGAAAGATGCGTTTAGTGCCGAAACGATCGAGTTGGTGCTCGATGGAGACGCCTTCTTGCATCGTCGTTGGGTTGCCCGCGATGGCAGGATTACCGGTTTGCAGATTGGTGGCGAGCGCGAAACGTCGGGGCATTTGCCGGAAGAGCAAGAGGATGCCGCACCCTCGCCCTCGGATGAGCCTTCGTTTTTGACACGGATGATTGCCGCGACCACCGATTCGCTGGGCGACGAGGCTACAATGTTGGCCGAGAATCTGGAAACCGTCCGCCGCAGTCGGCAAATCCGTGAGCGATGGGAGACCGAGTACGAAACGTTAGTCGTGCGAGCTCGCGACTTAGAGAAACAAATTCGCACCATTCGTGACGAAGCGCGTGGGATCGATAATCCGCTGCGAGATTGGCCGCAATTGCAACGCACGCTGGAACAGGCTCGGCAAGCGCGAAACGAGTTGATGGCGGTGCGGCAAGCAATCGATTCGTTGCCAGAACAAGTGCAGACGGATTTGGCATCGCTTGATGAAGCCAAACAGATCGATATGCAAAAGGTCGCAAAGTTCATTCCGGGTGACTTGCAGAACGGAGATGACTTTGGCATCGACATGTTGAAGTTTGCAGTGCAAAAGCAGATCGACCAAATTCGCGGTTACCTCGATGGGGGACGCACGATTGCCAACTACACTGTGGTGGCGCCCGAGGGCGAGCGGATTCGCGGTGAAGACTTTGATCTCTGGGGATCGGACCGCTTAGCACAAGTTTTGGTTCGTCGCTGCGAACTCAGCGGCGTGATGCGTGCCAACGGCGAAGTCTATTCGCTCAAAGGCATCGTCGAAAACTTGACGCCAACGCCGGAAATGTTGCAAGAGCCGACTCTGGCGAAGTTCCAATTGGATGGGCCTGAAGTGGTGCGTGTTGAGTACGCTCGGGATCGCCGTCGTGGAGCCGATGTGGATCTGTTGACACTCCATTGGCCTCAGATGGAAGCCAAAACACTCCGCTTGGGCAGCCCCCGTGAAGCGGGGATCAAGATTAGCGGCGGTCAACACGAGTTGTGGGTGCAACTTCGCAGCGAAGGCGACACCGTCGAAGGTCGTTTTGTCAGTAAGCAAACCGGGTTGCAGATGACGTTGGCCGTCGACTCAAAGTATGCCAACTCGGCGGGCGTTCAATCGCTTCAATCGAGTTTAGATGCAGTCGATCGGATCGAGATTGATGCCAACTTCAAAGGCCAATGGGAGGACCTCGCGTTGCAGATGCATACCAATCTTGGCCAAGTGTTTCGGCGTGCGACCCAAGACGCGGTCAATGATCAATTGGTGGCATCCAAGCAAAAGCTGCAAGAGAAAGTGGACCAAGCCCATTTAGAGCAAACCTTGGCACTTCGCGAATGGCTGACGTCACAGCAAAGCGAAGCGCGTTCACTGCTTGCCAGTGCAGATAAGTCGATCGAAGAGATGAGTCAGAAAGTGATGAGCGAAGTCGGCGAAGCGGATGTCTATCTCGGCAAACTGCGAGGAGCATTCGAGAAGAAGTTGCGTTAGAGGTGGGGCCGTTTCGAGCTTTTCCTCGGGCGACCATCCTGGATAACTTCTCAGGCAGGGCCGCCCCAGAGAGGGCTCGCTTCGGGCTCGCTTCGCTTGTCAATAAGCTCCCCAACGTTGGAGACTGCTGGCTTAGCTGCATTGCGTCCACCCAGAGCGAGGGTGGGCTGGTTTTGCGATTTATCTAGGCAGTGCATTGCGACTAAGTCAGTAGTCTCCGGTGTGAGGGCGAGGTAATCGATCCGCGGGGGAAGCGTGTCGCGGCCAGCTTAGGAACCGACGCGGGCCACCGTGATTTCGATTGCCGAGATTAACGCTCGCGCCTTGTTCATGGTTTCCTCGTATTCCGCGTTCGGGTCGCTGTCGGCCACGACGCCGCAGCCGGCTTGGACGTAGACGACTCCGTCTTTGGCGACCATCGTTCGCAATGCGATACAGGTATCCATGTTGCCGCGGTAATCAATGTAGCCCACCGCGCCGCCGTAAGGGCCTCGGCGATGCGGTTCGATCGAATCGATGACTTCCATTGCGCGAACTTTCGGTGCACCGGAAACGGTGCCCGCGGGCAAGACCGCCTTCAATGCGTCAAAGGCATCGAGTCCTTCGCGAAGTTTGCCTTGCACTTCGCTGCTGATGTGCATCACGTGCGAATAACGTTCGACGACCATCACTTCGGTCAATTCCACCGTACCAAATTGGGCCACGCGGCCGACATCGTTGCGTCCCAGGTCGACCAGCATCACATGCTCGGCAATTTCTTTGGGATCGGCGAGCAATTCTTTTTCGAGAGCCTTGTCCTCTTTTTCTGTTTTGCCGCGAGGTCGAGTTCCCGCTAATGGGCGGACGGTGACGACATTGTCAGCGACTCGGCACATGATTTCGGGCGAACACCCAACCAGGATGCAATCGGATGTACGGACATAGAACATGAACGGGCTGGGATTGACCACTCGCAGTGAGCGATAAATCTCGAACGGATCGACGTCCGTTTTGACGCTCAACCGTTGGCTGGGGACGACCTGGAAAATATCGCCAGCTCGAATGTATTCCACACAATCGAGTACCGCTTGCCCAAATGATTCACGCGTGAAATTGGATTCGATGTTCAAGGGTGGCGACGGTTTGTCGGTCGTCAATTCGTCTGGCGTATGCGCGGTCGGCTGAGAGAGCTTCGCGATCGTTTGGTCAATCTGCTCTGCCGCTTGTGCGAACGCGGCCTGGGATTGCGCTTGGTCACCGACGTCGCGGCAATCAGCTAGCGAGACGACCGTGATTGTTTTGTCGACGTGATCAAAGACACATAGGGTGTGATAGAAGGCGAAATCTAGATCGGGTAGATCGCGATCATCGAGCGGCGCATTGGGCAGCTTTTCGACATAGCGAACCACGTCGTAGCCGGCGTAGCCGATCGCACCGCCAACGAACGGCGGTAAACCGGGGACATCCGCAACACGGTACTTGACGTGCGAGCGGAATGTTTCGAGCGGGTCGGCGGACTGTAACTGTTCGGTTTTACCGCTGAGTTGATCGGAAATCGTGACGGTGTTGCCGTGGGCTGCGAATCGTTTGATCGGCCCGGAGGCGAGGAAACTGTAGCGGCCAACTTTCTCGCCACCAATCACGCTTTCAAACAGACAAGCGGGGCTGCCATCGTCTAAAAGTCGAAACGCAGTAACGGGAGTTAACGAGTCGCTCAATAAACGCCGATACACCGGAACAAAGTCATGTTGGATCGAGAGCGCATCGAAGTCGGCTGATTGAGGGGTTAACATCGCGATCGACAATTTCTCTAGGGGGGGCGTTGGTGGGTTCAGGCTTCCGTAGGGATGCAAATACGCTCGCCAGCACACCCGACGGGTGAGGTCGTTACGTTGACACCGAAGGGGGCGGCGATAGAATCCCTTTGACGTCCGATCCATTGGAAAACACACACTTTAGCGGCAGTCGCGGCAGCTAGGAATGACACGATGAAATGCCAGTATTGTGAAAAACCCGCGACGTTCCATATCACCGAGCTGACGGAACCTGCGGGTCCCAAAATTATGCATCTTTGTGAGGAACACGCACGCGGCTTTTTACAAAAAGAGTCCGATAGCCCGGTGGCATCGGTCACCAATGCGCTCGCCAAGCAGCTACAGCTGGGACAATCCAAGAAAGAATTAGCCGAACTGGACCAAAAAGAGTGTCCGGTGTGTGGAATTAGTTTTTTCGAGTTTCGCAACACCGGGCGACTTGGTTGCCCTTACGATTACAGCTTTTTTGAGACCGATTTGATCCCCCTGCTGACCAATATTCACGATGCGATTGAGCATGTCGGCAAACGGCCTCGGCGGTTAGCCGCATCGGCAGATTCTCAAGCGGAAATGATCCAGCTGCGGCGTGAGATGGAAGAGGCGGTGGAGCTCGAGAATTACGAGCGCGCATCGGAAATCCGTGATGAACTAAAACGAATGGAACGTGAGTTGAGCCGACCCGCAGCAGACGACCCGGCGTCCGCTGACGAGGACCTCAGTTCACGTGAAGGTGAGAATCAGTCGTGAATCAAGAGACGGACTTTACAAGCTTGGCGAAAAGTTCAGGAGAGTGGCTTCGTGGCACGGGGCCTGAATCCGATATCGTCATTAGCAGCCGCATTCGCTTGGCGCGGAACCTTGCCGATTTTCCCTTCATCCGTCGTTGTACGGATGAGGACCGCGACAACATCGAACGCTCCGTTCGCGCTCGCATGGAAGCGATGGAAGATTGGAAAGAGATTCGTTACATCGATATCGAAGAACTTGCCGAAGTCGATCGCCAATTCCTGGTCGAACGGCAATTGATCAGCCGCGAGATTGCCGAGGCCGATGGCTCGCGCGCCGTCGCAATCGATCCCGGCGAACAGTACAGCGTGATGATCAACGAAGAGGATCATTTGCGTATCCAAGTCATGCAAAGCGGCCTCGATTTGCAAACGGCGTGGGCCCGAATCGATGCGTTGGACGACAAACTCGAAGGTTCGATTCTATATGCGTTTCATGAAAAGTATGGGTACTTAACCGCCTGTCCCACCAATGTCGGAACGGGATTGCGGGTCAGTGTGATGTTGCATCTGCCTGCACTTGTGATCACCCGCCAGATCGAAAAAGTGTTTCGCAGCATGCAGCGAATCAACGTCACCGTACGCGGCCTCTACGGCGAAGGCTCACAGTACTCTGGTGACTTCTATCAGGTCAGCAACCAAGTCACGCTGGGGCATAGCGAACAATCCTTGTTGGCTTTGGTCGGTGACGAAGTGGTGCCACAGATCATTCAATACGAGCGGAAGGCCCGCGCGTTTTTGATCGAACAAAATCAGCAAGACCTGCACGATGATGTCAGCCGAGCGATGGGGATCTTAAGCACCGCGAAAAAGATCAGCAGTGAAGAAACGATGCATTATCTGTCGAAGGTGCGGATGGGCGTGAATCTCGGCTTGATCGGGGACGTCGCTCTCGCCACGATCAACAAGTTGTTCATTCACACGCAACCGGCCCATCTTCAAAAACTGCACGGTCGCGTGCTCGGATCCTCCGATCGCAACGTCCAACGGGCGACCTACCTGCAGCGGCATTTGCTGGGCGGCCACGGCCAAGGCGAGTTGAATTAAACGCCGTCGGGTTCCACCGGATCGTGGGGCTAAAACGTATGGGGTTTGAGTAAACCAGCTTTGCGCAGGATGGGGTTTTTGCGCCAACGGCGTTGAACATCATAGCCTAGGGGGCGCAGCGTGAAATCGCCGCTGCGAATTGATGCTGCAATCCTCGGGCACCGAACCGAAATCGGGCGGGGCAACGGTGCTTGGGGAGATCCTTGGTCGGGAGAGCCTGTTCAAACCGGCCGATGACGCCCCGAGCGTGTTTGTATTTGGCCCCTCTAGAACGGTTGCGCGGGGGCGCGGTGGTGAGTTTGGGGCGAATTCGCTCGGTTTGTCGTGGTTTTTTCGTTCGGGATGATAAACTGGGGGGCTAAGCCCTATGCAGGAATGATGCGGTATCGTCCCCCTAAGCCGATGGGGGGAGCCCCGATGGTAGCGAGATCCGCGGCTAATGAACCGCGGCAAATTAACGGTGGCTAATGCCATGCGGCTTATTTTGCGGCCCGACTCCTGCCCGGGTGCTTTGAACGGTCGTTGCGATTTGGATGCGATTTTGCAGCCCAAGTGACCGCAGCTAAGACAATGCACTGCACTACACGATTTTCACGAAAGTTGGCGGCGTGGGCGAAGAGCCTGAACTGATTGACCGAGCACTCCAGGGCGATCGTGCTGCGTTTTCCCGGTTGGTGGAAGTCAACCAGGACCGTTTGTTCGCGTCGATGATGCAGGTCACCGGTTCGCCTGATGAAGCGGAAGAAGTCGTCCAAGAAGCCTTTATCCGGGCCTTTGTGAAGCTCGATACGTTTCAGCGAAACAGCCAATTCTTTACTTGGCTATACCGGATCGCCTTTAACAGCGCATTGTCCCGTCGGCGCAAAAAGCGTGCCCGTATCTCGTTGGACCAATTTCGAGAGCAAAACGGGCTAGAGGTGGTCGACCACTCGCTCGCGGTAGACGAGCCAATGCTTCAACAAGAGCGGATTGCGATGGTGCGGACTGCGATGCAGCGGTTGACCGACGAGCATCGTTCGATTCTGGTCTTGCGAGAGATGGAGGAGCGATCCTATGAAGCGATTGCCGAGATCCTTGAGATCTCGATCGGGACGGTGCGCAGCCGCTTGAGCCGGGCGAGGCAGCAATTGAAACTCGCCCTCGAAGCGATCCACCGTGCGGAAGAGTCGAGTTCTGAGTGATTTCTATCCTTCGCGGTTTTGCAATTTGATGTCGACACCCCAGTTTGACGCCTCAAGCGACCCTGATCCGGCAAGAAACGAAGGCGAGTCCTCTTTCGCTCGGGCTGGGCAGAGACGGAAGCGTCCTTTTCTGGGGATCACCTTTCTGTGCTGTCAAATCTACGGCCGGATCTATCAAAATGCCGAGCGTTCCGCCTATGTCGGGCATTGTCCTCGTTGTGCAAAGCGGGTGCGGATATTGATCGGTCCCGGCGGGGGCACCTCGCGATTCTTTAGCGCCGGGTAAACCCGGTCGCAGCAATGTTCTAGGCCGGACCGCAGCGATAGCGAAGTTCGATTCGCGTACGTCACGTTGCCGAGAACGGGACCACCGTTCGTCACGCGTCTAAGTCGTTGCAATGCTGGGCCTGGACTGCTGCCTGCTCCGACGACGGTCGCAACGTTGACGCCCGGCAAATCAAACTCGCTCGTCCAACGCTCGATTGACGTTCAACGCGAGCTAACGGCCTTCTTTGTAAACCCTGAGGATCGTAAACCCCAAGGAACTTGATTGTCGTTGACGTTTGCGAGGATGACTCAGTCGAAGCGGCATTAAGAATGCGGAGTGAATTTGTCCCCCCCCCTTGTCGATGGCGGTCAACTAAAACTCCAAGCTAGCAAACCATGGACGCAGGCAATTGCCTTGCGGGTTGCGAGTTCTGCTGTCGAATTGGGCTCGACATTCTGTCTTTCAAGTTAGGATGGAATTGTGTTACGGTTCGAATGCACGAACCGATTTACTCGAATTTCTTACGTTTTTTGGCAGCTATGTTAGGCGAATACCACGTCAGCCGATGTACGCGGAATTGTCATGCGCTGCATCGTCCTTTGCGCGAAGGCGAGTGGTACTATTCCGTGGTGATGGAATCGGGGGATGATTACGTCCGTCGAGATTTTTCTGCGGAAAGTTGGAAAGGTCCGCCCGAGGAAGCCATTGGGTGGTGGAAATGCCGCATGCCTAGCGCTTCGGAAAAGAAGCTGGTGCTTGCTCCGCCGGAAGTCTTGATCGATCTGTTGCGCCAAATGAGTAGTTTTCCGGACAAGGCCAAGACGCGTTATCTACTGGCGATCATGTTGATGCGAAAGCGTCTCGTGCGTCCCTGGGAAGGCACGCCCGACGACTCGCTCTCCGAGGGCATGATGCGATTGGAAGTGCTCGCCGATTCTTCGACGATCGATGTGATGCCGTGTGAAATTACGCGTGCCGAAGCCGATCCGTTGCGGGACGAGTTAAATGATTTGCTGTATTGCGAAGCGGATGTGGTAAGCGCCGACGACGAACCTTCAACCGTTTAACGATCCCAGGAGAAAAGCACGGATGCGAACATGGCTGTGGATCGGAACGTTGATGATTTGTTTCGTCTCAGGCGGCGCGTCGTGCGCGCGCCGTGAGCCCCCGATGCCCTTTCCGCCTCCGCCGGTCGCGTTGAACGAAACCCCCAGCGTCGAGGAGCTGGCGACGGTCATGAACCGGACCTCTTCGATTCAGCAATTGTCGACCAACACCGCTACGGTCGAGGTGTTGACGATGCCCAACATTCCAAAGCTGAGTGCGACCTTGAGTCTGCAGCGAGAACGCCGTTTTCGGTTGCGCGCTAGTTTGCCAATCGTGCTGGGGGCGGGCATGGATTTAGGCAGCAACGAGGACGTGTTTTGGTTCGAAGTCCCCGAAGGGATGTCCAAGACGCTCTACTACGCGGAGCACGAAAAGTATCGTCAGCAATTACAGCGAGCCATTTTGCCCGTTGATCCGACCTGGATCATGGACGCGCTTGGCTTGGTGCAGCTCGATCCCTCCACGGTGGTCGCAGGTCCGCTGAAACGCGCCGATGGTAAGTTAGAGATTCGTAGTGTGGTGCAGATGCCCGATGGGTTGTATCAACGCGTCTATTTTCTCGAAGCCGCTGCGGGATACGTAACGAACCAGTTTTTGTATTCCCCCGATGGTCGTTTGATCGCGCAGAGCACGGCGACGAATCATCGCTACTATCCCGAGCACCAATCGGCACTGCCGCATCAAGTGGAATTGCATTTGACGCCCACGATGGGGCCGCCGCTGGGGATGAAGATCAGTATTGGGACGTATGCCGTGAACCAATTGCTAAGCGGAGATCCTCAGCTGTTCACGATGCCGCAAAACGCGTCTCAAGCGGTTGATTTGACGACGTTGTCTGGGACCGCCAACGCGGTTCAAGCGACGCCTGCGACGGAGTACACCGCTGATCTTAGGATGGCGATGCCGTTGCGTGGAACGATGCAGTCATCCCTTCGCTGACGTACGTTCAACGCAACTCGATTTGTCGAGGAGTGTTTTGGGCGTGCGTGAACAGGGCATGCACCTCCGCCGGATCGAAGGTGTTGGCAACAAACGCTTGTGCTTGACCACGGGTCGCGAACCAGGCGAAAACCGAGGGCCCCCAACTGCTCTGCCCTACCCCTTTGACGCCATTGCGGCGTAGCGTATCGACGAGCGATGTCACGGCGTGGCCATTGTAGGGGCCTTGTTGGACCGATTCGAATAACCGCCCGCTGTCGCGATTGTATTGGTGCACGACGTCGCTAAACGCATCAAAGTCACCGCGTTGGATCGCGGGAAACATGTCCTCGGTGATCTGCTTGCGAAACCTCGCGCGTTGCTCGGCGGTGGTCGGCCGCAGCTTGGCGAATTGGTTGACTTCCACCTCGCCGCTGATCGTTGAGGTTTCACCGACCGGTCGCAGGATGGCGACGCACCATGGTTTGGGGATTTCTAAACGTTGTTGGATGGGATTGAGTTCAGAGGTGTGGTCGGTGTCTTCGTAGATGAGTCCCCCACGCAGATAACCATGGATTCCGACCGCAGACCGGCGACCGCGATTGGCGATGCGAAAGGCGATCGTTTCATCAGAAAGGGGCGGATTCAAGAGCCGACAGATCGCCTCGGCCACCGCCATCGCAAGCTGGGTCCCCGTGCCCAGGCCGGTGTGGGCGGCGGGGCGACGCGTGATTTCGATCTGGCAAGCCGGCAACGCGGAGAGTTTGAATTGATGGCGATAACGTTGGGCAATCGCAAGCACGCGGTCGGCGGCAATCTGCGAGCCTGAGAATCGGTCCGCGCGGCGTACAATCACTTCTGTGATGGGATCATCGATCATCACGCCGACTCCCCCAAAGGGCTTCGCCGTATCCAATAAACCGAAATGAAGTCGTGATCCCGTGGTCACGCGCACCTGCTGGATTGTCATGTGCTCACAATACCAGCATGAAGGCATCCCTTCCACGGCGGGCAAAACGAGAGCGTTGACCTACCGCTCGGATTCGTCGCTACACCGAACCGCCGGGGTGAGGGCTTGCGTATTGCTCCGCAATCGCCTGCGTTAAAAATTGGAATGCGGCTTCCTCCGCTGCGCCCCCGGTTTTGTCGACCAGGGTTTGCAGATGACGTAGCTCCGATTCGACTTCTTGACGAGGTAAAAGGTGTGTTCGAGTCGCCAGAATCGCGGCCTCAATCACGGCATACTTGGCACGATTGAATCCGAAAAAGGGACGCACGATACCCGACTTGATTACTCGGCAGGTCATGTCCGCACGTGGGGGATGATCGTCGATCGATTCCACGTCGACGGCGAACCAGCGGTGGCAATCGTGTAGTACCCAATAGCGTTCGTTCTCGATCGGTTGAACCCATTGCCGCAGCGTGTCCTGGTCGCCGAGTTGGCCCACCGCTGCGCGTGCGAACAAATCCACGTCGTCGGTCACATGCACGACCGCGCGCCGGGTTTGCATGAGGTTCTGAAACGTCCGCGAGGAATGGAAGGGACGCAGTACCATTGTCTCGTCTTCCGGGTTGGAATGAGCGAGAGTTTCCGAGACAAGAGGCCCCATCGGCGCGATGTTGACTCGCCCCTCTTGATTCATCGTGGTCACGATCGATTCCAAGATCACAGAACAAGTTCCTGGCGTCGTTTGGATGCGATCGTGAAAAAATTCTCAATCAAGCGATTGCCTTGGTCGGTTAAGATGGATTCAGGATGAAATTGGACACCGAACAGGGGCAAGGTGCGGTGTTGAATCCCCATGATCACCCCGTCGTCGGTTTGGGCGGTGATCTCCAATTCGCTGGGGAACGTAGCTCGATCAATCGCCAGTGAATGATAACGTCCGACCTTCATCGGCAACGCACAATTTTCGAAGATCCCGTGGCCATGATGCGTGATTGGCGATTGGATGCCGTGCTCCGGGCTGCAACGTACCACGAGGCCGCCGAAGGCGACGCCGATCGATTGATGGCCAAGGCAAACGCCGAGCATCGGTATTTGCGCTGACAATTCTCGAATCACCTGCACCGAGCATCCTGCCTCGCCGGGATGCTTCGGTCCGGGGGAGATCACAATGGCTTCGGGATCGAGGGCCCGACATCCGGGGGCGTCGATTTCATCACTACGGATCACGCGAGTTTCGCGTCCGAGTCGACGAAAGTAGCGAGCGAGGTTGTGGACAAAGGAGTCGTAGTTGTCCAGCAGTAAGATCATTCGATACCGCTTTTAATGGATCGGGTCTAGCAGGCTGTTGATTTCGTCGATGGATTGACGCACCTCGGTAAGCCGTGGGCCATCAGGCACCGGTCAAGGTGCCAAGTCCGGTCGCTCACGCACCGCGGCGGACTCCATCGACATGCCGCTATCGCCGTGGTTTGGCAAACTTAATCTTTTCGATCAGTTTGACAACTTCGTTGCCGTCTTTGTAGCCGCTCACCGCGGTGATGGACTTGATCACGTTTTCGTAGCGTAAGTTGTAATCGGTATCAATTTCCAGCTCGGGCCCTTCGTCCTCTTCGCCGGGAGTGGTCGAGCCGATTTGCGAAATAATTCTCGCTCGCAATTCGTCATAATCGGTACCCAAGTCCGAGTCATTGAGCGCCATCGATGCCAGTCGTCCTTCGGAATCGGCTCGCAAACGCAGTTTCAATCCGAGGTCGGTAGGATCCGCCACACCTTGGCTGTCACCCAGCGGCATCCGGACGCTGAAGTCACCTTCCATTTCCACCACTTTGAAAGTCATCACGAAGAACACCAACAGCAGAAAGACGATGTCAATCATGCTCGTCATGTTGAGTTCGTTCTTCTCGTTTTCACCTTGGTTGCGGATTTTCATCGGTTGTCCTCCTTCACTCGCAGCGCAAAGTTGACGAGCTTTTGTTCCTGGGCGACGCGGATGACTTCTTGGACATCACCGGCTGCGGTGTCCTTGTGAGCGCGGATGACCACATTGGCATCCTCTGCCGTTTTGCCTTCCGATTCGATCACGGTCAATTCGCGAAGCAAACCGACTCGTAGCGTTTCCACCGTGTAGTCGTCTCCACCGAGCACGATTTCACCATCCATTGCCACGTGCAAGATGATGGGGAACTCGAGCGGGACTTCGGGGGGCTTCACTAATTGGCTATTAGGCAACACGACGCGATCGTTCGCTTCGGTTTGGGCAAAGTTGATCAATACCATAAAGAACGCGATCAACTGGAACGTCATGTCGATCATCGGCGTCAGGTCGCCTTCGGCCAAGTCGGGTTTTTTCGATTTGACACGCATTTAATTCTTGGTCCCTTGAGGTTGAACGTCCTCAAAACGGCTCATCAAGTTTTCACTTGTCACGCCGATTTCAAGCAGCATGCGTGAGACGCGGTTACGCAAAATGTTGTAGGCTGCGATGGCGGGAATCGCGATCGCCAAACCGATCAAGGTGGTGAAGAGTGCCGTCGAAATACCGGCTGCCAAATCAGCGGGTTTCGGTGAGGCACCGCCGAGTGCGATGACTTGGAACGATTCGATCATCCCATGAACCGTACCAAACAAACCGATCATCGGGCTGAGGTTACCGATCAATGCCATGTAACTGAGCCGGTGCTCGAGCTTCATGCTTTCCTCTTCGCCGACTTCCTGCATCCCCTCGAGCGCCTTGTTGTAACCACGCGACAGGCGAGCCAGTCCAGCGGACAGGACTTGGCCAAGAACCGACTCGTCGGCTTTGGCCATGTCATAGGCTTCTTGGAATTGTTTCTCGTTTAATTTCTCTTCAAAGCCTTCGACTAATTCATGCGGACAGAGTGTGTCACGACGAGCTGCCAAGACATTCATCACAAAGAGCGAGACGAGGGTGATCGAAAGGACCAGGAATACAAACGAGTAGCTAAGTCCGAGTGATTCAATCGTCCACGCCAACAAGTTCTGGTCGCTCGATTTTTTTGCAGCACCCTGGGTGGCATCCTCGGCGGCACCATCATCCGCTGCAGCAGCGGGGCCGTCCGCTGGAGCGTCCGCCGGGGCGGCAGCGGCCGGGGCGGGGTCGCCGAATTCCGCCGCAGCGTCATCTTGTGCCGTTGCGTTTGCAACAAGAAAAAACGATCCCAGGATCGCGAGACACAGGCAACGAAACGTGGGCATGCCAAACGTTTGGAAACGGGCTGGAAGTAGACGGGAACCGCAGGCAGGGAACATCAACGAGACTCTCTATGATAAGAAACGAAAGCGTTTAGTTTAGATTTCGAAGGTTTCACTCTCTCGCTTCGGTTCGCAATTCGACGTCCGAGAGGGAGTTCTAGCATTTGAATAGAATAGTCGACCAAAAGTACCCTCGCACCCTCCCTAGGGACTGAAACGTTTTAGAAAGGGGGGATTGTGTTCCGCTTGCAACGACTCCGAAAAGGTCGGTGGGACACGTTGCGAAGCGTTTTGAGGGATCAAGTTTGTGGTCTTTTTACTGGAGCCGCGTTGCGATTTCGGCCGACGTTGCACCCACGCTGCGATCACGAATGTGGGGCCGCCGGGCGGAGATTCTAAAGTGGCGTCTTTTCATAACCCGAAGCGTCAGCGAGGGAATGTCACTCTTGCCCCGGTCCCTCGCTAACGCTTCGGGTTATGGTTTGCTGGGAAAAACGGGAATGGTGCCCCTTCAATAAACGGAGCCCCCGATTACTTCCCAATTCTACTTCCCGAATCCAGGATAACGTTGTTGCAGTTCTTGGCGGGCTTCGGCTCCTCGTTCGGGTTTGCCGACTTTCGGCCAAAGCTCGATTAGTTTTGACAAGGCAACAGCGTGGGCGTCGCTTTGACCCGAAAACAACAGGTGCGTGTGAAGGTAAGCCATGATGGCCCCTTCGTTGTCCCCTTTGGCTTCATAGATGGCCCCTTGAGCGTTGTAGATTCGAGCGGCCATCTCCACATCCGTAGGATTCATCTCGCTGATCAACGTGGAAACCAAGGTCAACCCATCGTCGGCCTTGTTTTGGATTGCCAGCGCGGACGCCTTGCCTGCTTTGGAGAGTGATTGCAATCGGGCCGCTTCGACGGAGTCCACTTTCAACCCGATCACCTTGTCGAACTCGGTGCTGGCGGCCTCGGCATCGCCTCCGTGCAAGTGAACCATCCCGGTCAAATAGACCTGCTCGATCTTGGCCGTTGTGGTGGGAGCTTGGCGGAGGGAGCCATAGAACTTCAGCGCGCCCTCTTTGTCATCCAGCGCGAGGGCAAGGTCGCCGAGCACTTTGGCGGCTTCAAAAAAGTGCCACGAGTCACGGTGCTTCGATGCAAAGCCGAGCATGGTTTGTTTGGCCGCTTGTTTGTTTCCCTTGCCCGCGATCGCCAATTGGCTCATCGAATACGCCGTGTAGAACAACGCGTCGGCTTTGATCACGTCGCGTGGCAGATCGTCAACGTTGACGGTTTTGAGCTCTTGCAGCGCTTGGTCGTATTGGCCATCAAGGGCGAACTCGCGTCCTTTGGTCAATGCCGGCGGATCTCCGGCGAACAGGACTTTGACGATCTCGCCAGCAACAAAATTCTGGGGATTGCCGCCAACCTTTGCCTGGATCCCTTGCGGACTGGTTTGCGATACCGAACCAATCACAGGAGACCCGGTCGCGGGGTAGATCCGATCGTTTTGTGCCTGAGCCGTATTGGTTACCAGGGTCAGTCCCGCCATCATGGCCAGCGGTAGCACGACGTTGAAGTATTTCATGTTCACTCAGTGAGTTTGATGCTGAAAAGGATTCGCTGTTTTGGGGATTAGCGAGTGCGGTTTGGGTAGCGGTGAGGTGCGAAGCCTCGCGAGTTTTTTTTTCGATGTGGGCTAACGCAGTGAATGTTTTTTAATGCGGCGAGTGGGCGGTTCACGCTACGAACGGTCGTGATCACACCCTCGCCGACGCGACTTAGCTGGCCGGTGCCAAGGGGCTTAGCCCGGTCACCGTGACGCCAATCTCTTTTTGGATTTGACGCAGCAGCGAATCGAACTTCGCTCGTTGTTCTTTGCCACCGAGTTCGGGGTAAATGCCTTCGACTTGGGTAATGTCGGTTTCGGCTCGCTTCATGATCGAGTTGTCTTTCGCACGACGCCCCCAGAGGAATCGAGACAAGGCAATGTGATAGCGAGCGTCATAGAAAATTTCGCTGAATTGCTCTTTGCCATTGGTCAGCTTGCTGATCTTGCCCCAACCCCAAATCGTGTTTTGTTTGTTCGGGCCTGGACGGCCTCCGTTGAGCGCGGTTTGGTAAGCACGCGGTGCAAATTTATCAGGAAGGTCCCCTGCCCATTTTTCATAGGCGGTGGCCGCTTCGACTTGAGCGTCCAGCATGGTTGGTTTTTCCAGCAAGATTTTTTCGAGCACGTCGAGTGAATCTTTGTATTGGCCGAGCAACCGATGGGCGCGGGCGAGTTGGAACTGAACCGCCAGCGAGACATCGGGATTTTGGGCGACGAGTTGCTGGTAGGTTGTTACCGACGTTTCGAGTAATTCCTTGGCGCGGCCGCTGGCTTTCCCATCCGTCGGAGACATCGCGGCCTCACCGAGTTGAACCAGCGTTTGTACGATCCACTGCAAGGTTGCCGGATCTTTGCTTGTTTCGGCAATCTGGCTTAAGAAGATACGGAACGCATCGATCAACTTTTCTTTCTTCGCATCGGGAGCTGTCTTTAGTTCCTCTTTCAGACTTTGTGCCATGGAGATGTAGATGGACGTCAGTCGTTTTTGTCCCTCTTCGCCGCTATAGCTTTTGCGAAGTTTGTCCATGGCACCGGTAGCTCGTTTGAGCAGCGCATCGGGGTCGCTGCCATCGCTTGTCATGCGTTGCACGATCGTGGTCAACTCGGTCGCGAAGATGTCGCCACGAAACGCTTCGTCTTTTTCGTCAACCTTGGCGATCAGTTTGACCGGGCCATACGTTTCGTGGTCGAGCGTGGCGAGGGCTTTGGCATCGTCCCCTTGTCGCAAATAGACTTTCGCCAACACTAACGCGGCGTGCAAACCCTCGGCTTCGATCAAACCGGCGGTGATTCCGGCTAAGCCTTTGGTCAATTCGGCTTGAGAATCCCCTAGCAATTGATTGGCCAAATCGTCGTTCTTGGCCTGTCGAGCGAGAATGGATTGGTTCCAAAGCAATTGTCCCATCAGCCGCTCGAAACTCGCTCGCTCGGGGCCGGCGGGCATCTTAGCGACCAGCGTTTTGGCTTGATCCCATTCATCTTTTTGCAGCGCCAAGCGAATCAGGATGCCCTGCGCGGCGGCGGCTTGAGGATCATCCGGCCATGTCTTGGTTAAGAAATCGCCAACCGCAGTCAGCTGGGAAACTAGATTCACATTCTGATCTTGGGGGACCTCCGCGAGCAATTTTTGCAGTGAGCTCAACGCGACCAGCCCGCCTTTGAGTCCGACATCGGTGCCCGGCGCCGTGCGTGCCAAGGAGCCCCCAACCACCGCGGCATCGCGATAGTGGCCCACTTGGTAGAGCAACACCGCATAAAAGTGTTTTGCTTGGTTGAGTGTTTCGTGGTCTGCCCCGCGTCCGATCATCGTGACCCCGCGACGCAGCGTTTCGATGGCGAGATAGCGAGTGTCGTTTAATTGTTTTTCCAGATCCTCGAGTTGTTTTTTGCGGTCGGGATCGTCGCTTTTTTGTTCCGCGAGCAAGGTGAACGCTTGGCGAAGTTCCTCACCGAGCTGAAACAATTCACGAGCCGACGCGAAGGCTTCTTCGAGATTTTCAGGGTCCTCGGCTTTGGGCAACTCGGCCGGCGACGACGTGTCGATGCCTAGCTCGGCAAGCAGTTTGGCCGATTCTTCGGCGTGCTCGCCAGGGAATTTTTCGATTTCGATCAACAGTTGACGCCCGGACGTCTCGGCTCGTTTGAGGTCCGGTTTCTTCTGATCCTTGGTGTCTTTCGTTTTGGCAAGGTAGGCTTTGGCAAGGTCCAATTTGAGCTGCAGTGCCGCAGGCGTGCGGCGCTCGTTGGGCCGCAGGGAATCAACCAACCCTTGGCCTCGTTCGATTGCCGGAGCGTATTCGGGCGGCGATTTTTCCAGCCAGATTTGGGTCAGACCACTGGTCGCGATAAAGCGACTTTCACGTAGCGGGTCGGCATCGGGTTGTTCGAGCATCCGCAGGAAACTATCCAGTGCCGCCTCGGTTTGGCCGAGCATTTTTTGAGTTTGCCCCAGGTGCAGGATCGCGATCGCCCCGGTCACGTAGCCGTCATAATTGTCCGCGAGATCCTTGAAGTGGACGATCGCTTCCTCGAGCAGCGTTTTGCCTTCTTTGCCGGGGTCGGCATAGGTGGTTGCAGCGAGTCGGCGTGCATCTCCGGCGTTCAGTTTGGCTTCCAGGAAATCCGCACGGTATTGAGAACGCTGTTCGGCGAGCTTGGGGTTCTCGTCTGCATTGATCTTTTCGCCCTGCATCTCCTTCAGCTTGCCACGCAGATTTTCGATGATCGCGTCGAACGTTTTCGCAGCACTGATGTACGATTCACGCGCCGCTGTTTTTTTGGCGTCATCGGGGTTCAGCATCATCAAGGTGTTGGCACGCACCAATTGCAGTTTGCCGAGTTGCAGTCGCGCTTCGGGAACTCGAGGGTGTGAATCGTTCTTTAGAAATTCAGCGATCGCGGATTCCGCGTCCACGAAAAACTGGTCCCGATCGGTCGCACTGCGGGCATTCACGCCAGCTTCGATATAGGTTTGCGCTTTTTCCAACGCGACCGCATCCTTGAGCGACGGGTCCACGCCGGGGTATTGGTCGAGACGATCCAGGTAAGCCAATGCGGTATCAAAGTACCCGGCTGCGCGTAAACGTTTCAGAAAGTCTTCGGCGGGCTCTCCCTGGGCGAACGCCTGCGAGGAAAACAGGCTCGATAGCCCCAGGGATAACAACATCGCCACGATCGTTAGACGACCGCCTCCACGGCGAAGTGAATTCAGGAATAAGCGATTCCGCGAATAGAAAACGAGCATGGCGACCATGAGCTGGTGGAATTAGAGGTTTGCTGCCGCTGCGAGAAGTCGAGGCGAAGGAAATTGCGCGATCCGCGGCTAAAAACGCTATTCTATCTAATGGTTACCGGCGACATCTGCGATTGTACGCCAAAGTTCCCCCAACCCTAGATTAAGGTCCCCGAGTCGCGCCTTCAAGCACGACCTGCGATTCCCGGACAGATCCGATGAAAATCCCATCTCAATTTAACGAAGATAGCCTTTATAATCGCCCCAAACCTCGCGGTGAAACGGTGCAAGATTACCGCCGTTTGATCCGCCTCGGCATGGGGTTAGCCTTGGTCTTGGTGGTCATGCGTCAAGCGGCGAGCCCACGTCTGTATGAGCCCTTCTTTGGTGCGGTGCCGAACCAGGGGCGGGTTGTTCAGGATCAGGTTCCGGTGGATGCCACACGCCCAGACCGCCGCACGGCCGCAAACCGTTCGGGCGATGGGGGGCCGGGCGATGAGAGGCCGGGCGAGGCGAAGATGGCGGTGCCGGCGTCGGCCATTTCAGCAGCGGATGTTTCGGCAGCAACGGACGAGGTCGCTCCGGAAATGTTGTCCGATGCGAGCGTGATTGCGGCGATCATCCCTGAGAGCGAGCAACAACTCTGGCTGGCTTCTCTATTGCGGATACGACGCCAACAAGCGATTCCTCAATTCACGGTGCTTGAAACCGGTTGGACGGTTCCGTTAGCGGATCTTAGGCTGCCGGAGACGGAGGGATCGGAGCAAGGGGCTGAGGGCAATCGGTCTTCGCAGCGTCTGCAGGCATGGCGTGCTTTAATCGAGCAAATCGCTTCGGATCCAGCGAGTTTCGATTCCCGAGGCTTCGATTCCCGAGGTGAGGTTCAGCAGCAAGATTGGGAGCGGATGGATGCGTTGATTGCGGCGTTGGATGTCGCAGCGGCCCAACGCGTTGCGAAATCGGCGGTTTGGCAATCCAAGGATCGCGACGCGTTGTACCGCTACTTGGATCAGGCTCGCGATGCGGGCGTGGAGCAACGCTCGGCCGCTGCGCCACCGAGCGTACCTCAAGTCGGCGTACTGCCGTTACTTCAACAGCCCGAAGTTTATTTGGATAAAATGGTCGCGTTTTCGGGCAAGGTTGCCCGCGTCGAAAAGCATGCAGCCACCTCCAACGAGTTCGAAATTGTTGATTATTGGCATTTGTGGCTGCGTCCCCTTGATGGCGCCGATCGTCCGTTACTGGCGGTCGTCGGTGAGGTCCCTGCCTCAATCGCAAGTTTAATCTCCGCAACGAATTTGATTGACAATGGGCCCCCGTTATTGATCCAAGGGCGATTTCTAAAGCGGCTTGCGTATCGATCCGGCAAGGGAGCGGATTTAGCACCGGTCATTGTCGGTCGCGTTGTGATGGCGCCTGCGGCGATCGATTCCGGTTCGACTCCGGGAACGACCGATCTCGTTGCCCCCGAGGGCGTCTCGAGCCAGGTTTGGACCATGGTTGTGATCGCCGTGCTGATCGGAGTGGGGTTGGCTGGCGCGGTGATGTGGAGAACGACGGTGTCGGCAAAACGGAGTCGCCAGATTCGCAATACCAAGCGGAAGGATCCGAGCGATTTTTTGGAGCAGATCGGGCAATCAAACGGCGAGCATGACGCTCAATCCGTGCGTGATGAATCAAGAGAAAACAGATGACACAAGACGGTTTTCAGGTGAGGGAATTGATGACATTGGCAGTTCGCCGGTGGTTGGGGTGCGTCGTGATGATGTGTTCCGCAGCGCCGTTGAACGCGGAGGTGGATCTGTTGCAATTAGCTGGATTTGATGCGCCGCGTATCGAGAAACTCTACCCCGCGAACGAGGAGGAATCGATTGGTGAGTTGGCAAAGTTGGTCTACCGATTGAATCGATTGAGCCGGGAATCTTTGCAGGGTTCAATCCCAGGCGATGGCGCTGGCGGTCTCCACGGATCCGATATCCGTTTAGGTCGCGTCGTGCTCGTCGAAGGGCGTGTGGGCAAGGTCCAATCGCTTGCCGTTCCGGATCGATTGATCGAGTTTTTAGGATTGCGCACGCTGGAACGTGTCACCCTTGATGTTGCCGATTCGACGGAGGTTCGCAGTGTCGAAGTCGTCACTTCGGGGCTACCGCCGGACACCGCGATCGGAGACCGTGTGAGCGGACTGGGAGTCGTCATCGAAACAAGGGAATCCAGTGGTGATCAAGGCAACGCCGTGGTGGCGATCGCCGCATTGCCGCTGCAGTGGTTTCCGGAGAATCCGCAGCGGGTGGGCTGGAAATTGCTGACGGAATTGGGCGTGGGTCTGGGGCAGCTTCCTGGAGTGGCGTCCCGCAATCGTCAACCGCTTTCGAGTGACGATACCGAACTGTTTTATCAGATGCTCTCGGCCGCGGAGCGGATCTCGCAAACGCCGTCGGCGGATCGCGTGGCCCCCGCAGCGGTCGAGCCGATCGAATTGTTAAAGAACCCCACGCAATTCACGGGCGAATGGATCCGCATGGATGTTGAGGTGGTTCAGATCACGCGGATTTCGGTGACTGAGCCGTCACGCGTGAACCAGCTCGGTGCGGACCATTATTACCAAATCGATGCGATGGGAGATCTCGGCGACGTCAAGGTCAAGATTGATTCAAGTGGGGATGCCGCCGACGGCGGTCCTGTTTTTCAAAACCGCTTTCCGATTTCGCTTGTGTTCAAGACGCTTCCGGGATTTTTACAGGCGAAGCTTGACGCGTTGGGAAAGGCGGACTCGATTGTCGTAGACATCACCGTGCCGGTTTCGGTGGATGCATTTTTCTTTCGCCTGTGGAGTTATCCGACTGCCTACATGGAGCGATTCGGTGGCGGCGATCAATTCGGGCCGTTGTTGATCGGTGCCGATATGATCAATCGCGAGCCGACCAGTGCCGACCCGGCCGGTGTGAAAATCTTCGGCAAGATTGCCGCGGTCGCAGTCGGGATGGGGATGTTGGCGATGTTGGTTTGGAGCCATCGCATCCGTCGTGGCGATCGCGTGGTGCAGCAGCAGCGAAAACAACGCGAGGCCGAAGAGCTCCGGTTGCCCGAGTAGGCAACGGAATCGACATTCGACTAAAATTTTCGCCCTCAGGAAGGGGCAGCCCGGTGGGCCAGAAACCGAGGCTCAGAAATCTAGGGATCCTCTACTTGACCCGCAGCCCGCTTGCGAGAGGATAACGCCTTACAAAATCATCGGGGTGGGAAACATGACCCACCTCTTCTGAGCCCCCTTCCCTTTCTTCCCAGCGAGCGAAAACAAATGCGCCGAGCCAAAATTACCGTCATTGGAGCCGGAAACGTCGGAGCCACCTGTGCTCATTGGTGTGCTGCGGCCGAGTTGGGAGATATCGTGTTGTTGGATATTCCTCAGACCGAGGACATGCCACGCGGAAAAGCGCTTGACTTGATGCAAGCGTCCCCCATCATGGGCTTCGATTCGAATATCGTCGGAACGACCAGCTATGATGACGCAGCGGATAGCGACGTGATCGTCGTCACCGCCGGAATCCCGCGGAAACCGGGCATGAGCCGCGACGATTTGCTCGGTACCAACGCAAAGATCATCACCTCGGTTGGCGAGCAGATTAAGGCGACCAGCCCCAACGCCGTGGTGATCGTCGTGAGCAATCCGTTGGACGCGATGGTTCAACAAATGTGGAAAGTCACCGGGTTCGATTCCGCAAAAGTTTGTGGTCAAGCCGGAGTCTTGGATACCGCTCGCTACCGAACCTTTTTGGCCATGGAATTGGGCGTCAGCGTGGAAGACATCAGCGCCCTGTTGATGGGCGGCCACGGCGACACCATGGTGCCAATCCCAAGTTGCACCAGCGTCGGTGGGATTCCTGTGACCCAGTTGATCGACCGTGCTCGACTCGACGAAATTGTCGAGCGAACACGCAAAGGCGGAGCCGAAATTGTCTCGTTGTTGAAGACCGGCAGCGCCTACTACGCCCCCGCAGCAGCTTGTACCCAAATGGTCGAAGCGGTCGTTCGCGACAAGAAACGCGTGATTCCTGTAGCGGCCATGTGCGATGCTCAGTACGGAGTGGGCGGATACTACGTCGGTGTTCCCGTCGTGATGGGAAGTGGCGGAGTCGAGCGAATTATCGAGCTCGATTTGACCGATTCGGAAAAAGCCGATTTCCAGAATAGCGTCGATGCCGTGAAGGGTTTGGTTTCGACGATGGATCAATTGCTAGCGTCGTAACAGAGCTTGCTAGCGTTGCGACGGAACTTGAAGGTTCTTTGGCTCAGGGATGTGCTTCAGCGTTGACACCTACGAGCGATTGCGCGTAGGTTTATGGCATCCATCTGACGCCGTAGCCTTGTCCGTGAAGTTGATGTTTGGCACGCATTTTTAGTGCGTGTCGCGAGATCACAGGATGACGTGGGGCGTGGGCCTTCCTCTTACATTCGGTTGGTTATGAGTCGTTTTCATTCTTCGGCAATTTGGGGATCTTCCCAAGCAAAAGAAACCTCCCACGACACACCTCCAACGCCAGATTCAGGCGACCCTCCGCAACACGATTCGGTCGCACCTTCGGGAAACGCACCTTCGGGAAACGACACCGGTGGACTCTTTCACCCGTCATCGTGGCACGAAGCGTTGACCGAGTCGGATCAATTCAGTGGGGTTGAGAATCCGTTCGCTCCCTCCAAGGGGGTTGGTGCACAAACCGCGTTCTTTTTGCCACTGCATTATGAAGCCAATTACGAGTATCCCCTCGTGATTTGGTTGCACAGTGACGGCTTCAATGAGAACCAAGTCACCCAAGTGATGCCTCACATCAGCCTGCGGAATTATCTTGCTGTGGGAGTGCGAGCGAGTTGTGCAACCGATTCATCAGGGCACTGTTACGAGTGGCGGACACGTCCGGGGGCGATCCAAACCGCTTATGAGAATGTCTTGCATGCGGTCGACCAGGCGGTGGAGCGTTTTTCGGTCAACCCGTCACGCATCGTGCTGGCGGGATACCAGAGCGGTGGCGCGATGGCGATGCGGATTGCGCTGCGTGATCCGGCGCGATTTGCGGGAGTGGTTTCGCTCGGCGCGCGGATGCCCCGCGGATGTCGATCGTTGGCGAATTTGTCCGAGGTGCGCTCGCGGCGGTTACCGATGCTGTGGCAATGGGCGACCGAAAGCTCCGATTTTGACGCTGCGGAGCTTGACCAAGATATGCGTAGCGCGATGATGATTCACGCTCAATTAGAAATCCGTCAATATCGTGATGATGACGAGATGAATACGGTCGCACTCGCGGACGTCAACGAATGGATCATGAATAATGTAGTGTCACGCTCCAATGGCCGTTCCAAAGATTCTTGGGCAACCTCGCCCACTCAGTTTTCTTCGAATTAAAATAGTCGGATCAGCCTTGTTTGAGCTCGAGAATGAGCCACTTTCGGGTGGTTTTTGATGCTCGATTTAGGGAAGGCTTCGATTGCGATTGAAGTCTCTGCTTTGGATTGAAGGCATTGCTAACGCACTGCCGCCCCGCCGACAAAATTGATTTTGCCCACCCTTTCAGCGACCCGACGTGTTTCTTCGTCCTCAGGTACGCTATGCTGATGCGTCCCCGCTCTCCCTTTAGCGACCGATTTTTCGCTTGATTACGCTTTGCCTGAACGAGAAACGATGACCCGCGAAGACAGCCGCAGCGACGACGATATCCCGCAAGAAGCCGTGCCCGCAACGGAGGCTCAATCGTCCACCAAGGCGCCGGCCGGAGGGAAGCGAATTTTGATTGTGGATGACGACCATGAAATCGTCGAATCGGTTCGCTATGCGCTTGAGGGAGAGGGCCACGAGGTCGTGGTCGCTCGCGATGGTAACCAGGGGCTTGCCTTGGCCGAGCGGGAGAACCCGGATTTGATGATCTTGGACATGATGATGCCAAAGCGGAGTGGCTTTCTCGTGCTGGAAAAGTTGCGGCGAATTCGCGACGTGCCTTTGCCCGTGATCATGATTACCGGCAATGAGGGAAGTCGACACAAGGCGTACGCGGAATTGCTCGGCGTGAGCGACTACATCCGCAAGCCGTTTCCGATGGACCGCTTGATCAAAGCGGTGAACAAGTTGCTCGAGTCGTGAACAAAAACTCGCTTCAAAAACGGATTCTTGTGGCGGCTGCTATTTGTGGCGCGCTGGGAGTATTGATCGGGGCCTTCGGGGCTCATGGGCTTGCCGGTTTCTTGGAGTCGCGTGGCTTAGACGCCGAAACGATCGCGAAACGAAGCGACCAATTCGATGTGGGCGCGCGATACCATCTCGTGCATGCGGTCGTCCTGCTGTCGCTCGCGGCGGTCCCGTTTGGGGCGGATCGCATTCGCCGCGTGGCGTCATGGCTGTTCTTGCTAGGGATCGTTTTCTTCAGCGGCAGCCTTTATTTGCTGGTGGTGTTCAACGTGCCCAAGTTCGGGGCGGTCACGCCGATTGGCGGTCTGCTTTGGATCTTTGGTTGGATCACGCTGCTCGGCTTAGTGAAGAATCGTGACGTTTCGGACCGCTAGGGCGTGCACTCTCGGTTGCGGTGTTTAGCGGTGTGGGCGTTTCGGAGCGTTTCTCTACCGTCTTCAAAAACTTAAGCTCGATTCAAAAACTTAAGCCAGGGTGCTCGCGGAAACGCAATAAATCTCGTACCCTCGACGCCACGATCATTTCCGAATTTCCTTCACTGTATGAAGATCGAAAAGATGTCCGAGGCGGATGTAATCGACATAGCGTTTCCAGAAAACTGGCATCGACGTCATTTGCTGGATCTGGAGAGTCTCTCAGCCGGCGAAATCCAAATTCTGTTGGATACGGCACAGAAGTTGAAAGAGTTGACCGGCGGTTGCCGCAACAAACTTTCCTTGCTAGCGGGGAAAACTCTCGCCAATCTGTTCTTCGAGAACAGCACGCGAACTCGCAATAGTTTTTCGTTGGCCGCCAAGCGGCTCGGTGCCGACACCGTCGAATTTAGTAGCGGGGGCAGTAGTGTCGCGAAGGGAGAGACCTTCGTGGACACCGCGAAAACCATCGAAGCGATGGGGGTGGATTGGGTTTGTACTCGGCACCTCACGCCGGGGACGCCTCATTTGTTGGCGCGTGAACTTCGTTGCAGTGTGATCAACGCTGGCGATGGGCCGCACGAGCATCCCACTCAAGGCTTGCTCGATATGTTGACGATCCGCCAACATCGCGGACGACTCGATGGATTGACCGTGGCCTTGGTTGGCGATATCTCCCATAGCCGAACCGCACGAAGCAATATTTGGGGACTCAGCAAACTCGGAGCCCACGTGATTATCTGTGGGCCGCCGACGTTGGTCAGTCCTCGATGGCAGGAGTTGGGGTTCGAGGTTGCCCACAATTTGGACGCGATTTTGCATCGTTGTGATGTGTTGAACTTGTTACGCATCCAATTCGAGCGTCAGCGTGCTCGTCCCTTTCCGAGTGTTCATGAATACGCGGCGTTGTATGCGATGACAGGAGCTCGGATGCGTCGTGCCAAAGACGACATCTTGATTATGGCTCCCGGCCCCATTAACCGTGGCGTCGAGATTACTCCGGAAGTCGCCGACGGGCCGCACTCGGTCATTCTTGAGCAGGTCACTAACGGGATTGCCGTTCGAATGGCTGCATTGTGGTTGCTCTCCGGGGCGCAAGACGCATTAAACTCAACGACGCAGGTCGAACCTTTGCACTATGTCTGATTTACTGATTGAAAATGGACGTTTGGTTGACCCCAGCCAAGGGATTGACCGTCCAGCACGCTTGTTGATTGTGGGCGGAGTTGTCGCGGCGATTGATCCCAGTGATGCGGACATCCCCGAGGGGTGTCAACGCATTGACGCAACCGGTTGTATTGTGGCACCGGGCTTAGTGGATTTGGGAGTCGAGCTGCGCGAGCCAGGCAGCGAAGAGGACGAAACGATTCAATCGGGTAGCGATGCCGCACTCGCAGGTGGCTTCACTTCGATTTTGTGTACGGCGAATACCGAGCCGGTCATCGATTCGCCCGGAGCGGTAGAGTTTGTGCGTCAAAAAGCGGCTCGTGCCAATGGCGTTCGCGTGCATGTGATCGGTTGCCTTAGCCGACAGCGTGAAGGCGAGCAGATGGCTGAACTTGGCTTGTTGGCTGAGGCCGGGGCGGTCGCGTTTAGTGACGCACCGCGACCGATCGCTAACGATGCACTCCTGAAGCGATCGTTGGATTATTGCCGGATGCTCAATCGGGTCATTTTTGATATCCCCGAGATCCCCGAGCTCGCCGAAAATGGGGTGATGCACGAAGGCCAAGTTTCGTTGACGCTTGGATTGCGAGGGTTGCCAACCGAGGCAGAGGACTTGGCGGTGGCGCGGGATGTGCGTTTAGCCGAAGCGACGGCAGGTCGATTGCACGTCGGTCCGGTCAGCACGATGGGGGCGGTGGACATGATTCGCCGCGTCAAGTCGCGTGAAATTGCCGTGACGGCTTCAGTGTGCCCGCACAACCTGTGTTTGCTCGACACGGAACTGCGTTCGTATGATTCGCGATTCAAAGTCCACCCGCCACTGCGCAGTGTGCGTCACGTGGAAATGTTGCGTGAGGCGGTTGCCGACGGAACCATCGACGCGATTCAAAGCGGCCACCGGCCACGAAGTCGCGAAAAGAAAATGAATGACCTTGATCTCGCTCCGTTTGGTGCCGCGACGCTGGAAACGACGCTTTCGACCGTTTCCAAGTTCATGATCGATAACGGCATCCTCACCTGGTCCGCAGCGATCGATCGGCTTTCAACCGCGCCAGCGCGAATCGCATCGATCCCCGGCGGAACGTTGGCGGTCGGTTCGTTGGGAGACGTGGTGGTGATCGACCCCAATGCGACCTGGCGAGTGGATGCCGCTGAATTCCGTTCGAATTGCATTAGCAGTCCGTTGGATGGGCACGAGCTCTCGTCGCGAGTGACCCATACGATCGTCGGCGGCGTGGTTCGCTTTCAGGCTTAAGCTCGGCTTTCGAGCCCTAGGCTAGCCGCCGCCATCGGCAACAGGATCTTTGGGTGGGATGGCTCCCGCAGGGGATTGGTTTTCGTTATCCTTTGGGGTATGAAAATCGCAAAGTACATCGATGCCTCGGGCTCGCCGCGTATCGCTTGGGTGAATGATACGGAATTGGTTCCGCTTCAAACTAACGAGCAAATCAAGTCTCTTGCCGACATCATTGCCGCTGAGAATCCAATTCTAGCGGCGCGGTCATTGGTGACCGATGCTCCGATTGCGATCGACGATTCGATTGATTGGTTGCCGCCGATCGATCATCAAGAAGTGTGGGCAGCCGGCGTGACGTACAAGCGAAGCCAAGCCGCGCGGATGGAAGAGTCCGAAGCGGCGGCGTCCTGCTATGACCGCGTTTACGTTGCGGAACGCCCCGAGTTGTTTTTCAAGGCAACTCCGCATCGTGTTAGTGGCCACAATCAACCGCTGCGGATTCGCCGGGATGCGAAATGGAATGTTCCTGAACCCGAGGTCACCTTGGTGCTCAGTGCGAAGATGAAGATCGTCGGTTTGACCGTCGGCAACGACATGAGTTCCCGGGACATCGAAGGCGAGAATCCGCTCTATTTGCCACAAGCGAAATGCTACAACCAATGTGCTGGACTCGGCCCCTGGGTGGCGCTGTTCGATACGCTTCCGCCGCCCTCGGCGATCGGAATCGATTTAAAGATTCATCGCGAGAGCCAAGTCGTGTTTGATCAGCAAATTACCGCAGCGGAGATGGCGCGCAGTTTCGAGGATCTGGTTCAGTGGCTTTCGCGTGATAACGATTTTCCCAATGGTGCTTTCCTGATGACGGGAACCGGTATCATTCCGGCAAGCGACTTTACGCTTCATGTTGGCGATCGAGTCGAGATCACCATCGATGGAATTGGGACCTTGTCTAATTCCATTGTCCAGTCGTCGTGAGCTTCCTGTGGCGATGAGATGTCGCCGTCCGTTGAGTTGAATAAATCTCGCTGCGTTTGGCAGCGCAGTACGTCGCTTTCGCGAGGCAAATCGCGATCCTTGTGTTTCCGTTGCACCATTCGTTTTCTTTTCGATTAGGTTTCGATTCAATGTCCCAAACCCCTTCCACCGTTCGTCCCGTTTTGATCAACGGCATTTGGCGTGACGCTGACTTTAGCAGCACGTTTCAGGCAACGGATCCGAATACAAATGAAGTGTTGGCAGCAACGTTTCCCGTCAGTGCTTGGAGCGATTGCGATGCCGCGCTCGACGCGGCGGTCGAGGCCGCCACGGCGCTGCGCCGAGTCAGCAAGGCCAAGATCGCTGAGTTCTTAGAAGCCTATGCCGATGGGATCGAGGCAGCGAAAGAGGCTCTTGTGGATGCTGCCTTTGCCGAGACGGGGCTCGCGCGAAGTCCTCGTTTGGGCGACGTCGAGTTGCCGCGGACCAGCAATCAATTGCGTGCCGCCGCCGCTGCGTGCCGTAGTGGGAATTGGGCTGCGGCGACGATCGATACCAAGGCGGGGATCCGTTCCTGCTTCGAAGCGATTGGACCCGTGTGTGTGTTCGGTCCAAATAACTTCCCCTTCGCTTTCGGCAGTGTGTCGGGAGGCGATTTTGCCGCCGCGATCGCTGCGGGGAATCCCGTCATTGGCAAAGCCAATAGTTCGCATCCCGAAACAACCCGCTTGTTCGCAGAGATTGCCCTGCGGGCGCTCAAGCAAGCCGGGTTACCCGAAGCAACGGTTCAGTTGATTTATCGAACGAGCCATGCGGATGGGGAGCGTTTGGTTTCGGACCCTCGTGTTGGCGCTACCGGATACACCGGCAGCCGCACTGCAGGGTTGAAGCTCAAGGCTGCCGCGGATGCGGTGGGCAAGCCGATTTATCTCGAGCTCTCGAGTGTCAATCCCGTTGTGATGACCTCCACGGCGCTCCAGCAGCGTGGCGACGAAATCGCAAACGACTTTGTTACCAGCGTTTTGATGGGCACGGGGCAATTTTGTACCAACCCCGGGATGGTGCTGCTGCAATCAGGCGAGCCGAGCGAGAGGTTTATCGCGACCGTGAAAGAGCGTTTTGCTTCGGCGCCGGCCGGGACGCTATTGTCGCCTGCGGTGTCCACGAGCTTGTCTCAGAGCGTCAAGACGCTGTGTGGGTTTGGGGCGGAGTTGCTGACCGGTGGGGGCGAGCCTGAGTCGGGGCGTTGTGCTTACGCAAACACGTTGCTGCGAGTCAGTGGCAGCGATTTCTTGAGCCATCCCGAAGGCTTCCAAACCGAAGCGTTCGGCAACGCCGCGTTGATGGTGGTGGCGGACAATCTCGACGAGTTAACCGAGTCGATCTCGCGTTTGGAGGGCAATTTAACAGGGTGTATCTATTCGGCGGCGGACGGCAGTGATGAAGCGGCCTATGAGAAGATTGCCTTCGAGTTGATTCCCAAGGTCGGCCGTATTTTGAATGATAAGATGCCAACCGGCGTGGCGGTTAGCGCCGCGATGAACCACGGCGGCCCCTACCCCGCGACCGGACATCCCGGGTTCACTGCGGTTGGTGTTCCAGCAGCGTTGGTCCGGTTTGCCAAGTTAACGTCGTACGACAATGTGCGCGAGTCGCGGTTGCCGGAACTGTTGAGAAATGAGCCGCCGACTGAGGACACTTGGCGAAATGTTGATGGCCAGTGGACCCAGGCGAGCGTCTAGTTTGTGGCGTCAAAGCCGGTCCAAGTGGCTCGTTGGGCTCACTCCCTCGGCTTGCTCCCTCGGCTTACTGAGTGACCGCCGTTTTCCGGAATATGCTGTGCAGCCTGCTTCGTTTTCGGGTAGGGCTTCTAACCGATTCCGACGTTGCGGTCGAGTGTCAGCGGGGGGCTTCGCGTGGCGCTTGCCACCACTTCGGTGGCGAGCTTTCGTAGCTGACCCAGGTTTGGCTCTCGGGATGACAAAAGCTGAGTTGGTGAGCATGGAGACACATCGGCGGATCGGTCATCGTGTGAGTTTGTTGCTCGCCGATGGTTTTGTTTGGCAAGTACAGCAGGTCGCCTAGGATGGGAAAGCCGAGCGACCAGCAGTGGACGCGAATTTGATTCGTACGTCCTGTTAGCGGAATCGCCTCAAGCAAGGTGGTGTTGTCGGGCAAGCGTTGGATGACTTTAAAGTCGGTGCGCGCCGTTTGCCCACTTTCGCAAGTCACGCGAGCGCCGACCGAGAGTCGCCGCTTCATTACGTCCGAGGCGTGAGCGATCGAAAGGTCACAGCGATGTTCTTCCCACGGGACCTCGCCCTGCACGCGAGCAAGGTAGCGTTTTTTGACTTCGCGTCGTTCAAATTGAGGTTGGACGAAGCCAGCCGCCGCTGCGGTGCGGCACAACACAGCAACTCCTGTTGTGTTGGCGTCGAGTCGATGGGCAACGCGGAGTTTTTCACCTTCGTAAAAGTCTTCGAGCATCCACGAAAGTGTGTTGCGGTGAAACCGGCCGCTGGGGTGGATTGGCAGCGGAGCGGGTTTGTCGACGACGAGGATCGACGCGTCTCGATGCAGGATCGTGATCGCCGCATTCACGTCCGGTTCGACCACGTCTTTCATGATCTGGACAAAGCAGTCCCCGGCGCGCACGACGCGTTCGGCGCGAGCGGGGAAAAGGTCGATTGAGATTTCACCGGCTTGGATCCAGCCCAGCCACGATTCACGCGGCGTGGGAGGGTGGTACATGCCCAGGAAGTCAATCAGCTTCATTCCCGCAAACTTCGCTTTGACACGGATCGTGCGGCGGTTCTCGTAGGGAGCACTGCCGGGAAGCGGGTCGACAACGAAGCTTTTCATGGGGGATTTACAGGGACGTCTTGGCGCCGCTGATCAACTTGATGAATTCGTCATTGCTGTCGAATCGCCCCAGTTGCTTAGTGAGCTGTTCCATGGCATCCACCGGATGCATGCTGCTAAGCGTGCGGCGTAGCATCGTCACGGCTTCATAGGTTTCTTCGTCATGAAGCAGTTCTTCACGGCGAGTTCCGCTCTGGCTGATGTCGATCGATGGCCATACGCGGCGATCCGCTAGGCGGCGATCGAGCACCAATTCCATGTTGCCGGTGCCTTTGAACTCTTGGAAGATCGCCTCGTCCATGCGGCTGTTGGTGTCGACCAAGGCGGTGCCGATGATCGTCAACGAGCCACCTTCTTGGAATGCACGTGCCGTCGCAAATAGCTTCTTGGGGATGTCCATCGCTTTGATGTCCAATCCACCTGACATCGTGGCCCCACCGCGTCCGCCGCGTCCAACCCATTTGTTGAACGCGCGGGCAAGTCGAGTGATCGAATCGAGCATCAGGAAGACGTCTTGCCCCATTTCGGCAAGTCGTTTCGCCCGATCAATCACGAGTTGGCTGAGTCGCACGTGGCTTTCCACGTCCATATCCAAACTGCTGGCAACGACTTCGCCGCCCAACACGTTGCGGCGCATGTCGGTGACTTCCTCGGGGCGTTCATCCACCAACAGTACGATCAATTTGACTTCGGGATGGTTTTGCGTGATTCCTGTTGCGATATCTTGCAACATCACCGTCTTCCCGCTGCGTGGCGGTGCAACGATTAGCGCTCGTTGTCCTTTCCCCATCGGGGCAAGTAGGTCGACGACGCGATTGGTCAGTGGTTTTCGGCCGCATTCCAATCGGAGCCATTGTTCGGGGTTGATGGCGGTCAGGGAGTCGAAGTTTTTGACTTCGAGATACGCCTCGGGTGCCATGCCATCAATATCGACAATTTCACGTACACGGGGGCCTTGCTGGCGGCGTGCTTGTTGGACCATCGCTTTGAGATAGACGCCTTGGCGAAGTCCAAATTTCTCGATCATCGTGCCGGGAACAAAGGGATCGCTGCGTTCGCGGGCATAGTTGTTTTCGATGCTGCGCAGGAAGCCGTATCCATTGGGGTGCAATTCAAGGATACCGAGGCTTTCCTCGAGCGGCGCATCGCTGGGGATGTCCGCTGGTTCGCCTTCGTTGTGTTGTCCGCCACCTTGGCCGCCCCGGTCACCGCCACCGCCACCACCGCCGCCACCACGGCGGCGCCGTCGCACGCGAGGTTTTCCGTTGCCGCCGCCGTTGTTATTGTTGCCGCCGTTGCCGTGAGGGCCTGAGGGCCCGTTACCGGAACCGCTGCGGCCACGACTGGTCCGTTTCTTTTTAGCCATTTTTGATCCAGATGCGCTTGAAGCGTCGTCCAACAGGTCGCGAGTTGCGTGCTTGCAAGGATCAACCTTCGCGGAGTTTAGGGGCATTGCGGTTGTTTGAATGCCAGTCTCGCGTGAAGGCGACCACACAAAAGGTCGTTGGAACGCTCCGCTTGAAAGCGGGAAATCGAAGAACACCGCACGAATTCAAAGGAAAAAAGCCTACCAGGAGTACGGCGGTGACATGCCCTGGGAAGGCGAAACAATAAGTGGGGGGGGGTGGATGGGCGATCGCCGGATCGCTACAGAAAGGGAACTAGACGAATGATCCGAAGATCCGTGCCTGAGAAGCAGGCGTCGCTGCGGTTTCCATGGGACCTAGTCTCGTAGACAAGCCCAGTGGAATCACAGAGTGTCGAGTGCGACTTAAAATCCATTCAGTATTAAGTTAGGAGACGTGCGATTGAGAGGCCAATCGTGAATTGAAAACGAAGTGTTGGGGATGAGGCGACCATCGCAATGCGAAAGCGGCAAGCAACCTCGGTAACTTGTGTTTGATCGATCGCCCTCGTAATCTCAAGCCAGTAGCCGTTTGGCGAGCGTAACTGCTTTTTCCTCAAGCAAGCCACTGAGAGGGACGTGATCAAGCGTCCATTGGGAGAGGTGGGCAGCTAAACTTGTATTGAGCTAATCAATTCAATTTAGCGCCGACCTTCATAACGCTCACAAATATAACTCCGGATTTCGGGAAGTCAATAGCTGCTGTGAGTTGGCGGCCGGTTGGGAAAACCCGGGGGGAATGGGAGGCCTTGGTCGGATGGCTGCCGATTGTGGAGTTCGTGGGAAATGATCGCGGGGAATCACGCGGTAGCCGGCCCCGAAGTTTTTATGTGACGGTGCTCCAAGTTTGTCCCCACTTGGGGCGATTTCGTGTTTCAGAAGGCGAGGAATTCGGGCGGCACGCCTTCCAGCCGTTGACGCGGCGTAATGTCAGACGGCGGAGAGACTGTGTCAGACGGCGGAGAGACCGCTCCTTAGGCAGCCGGTCAACTTCCCGATGCGACGACCTGAGGAGGCGAACTCGGCTCCGCTTTGAGCGGCAAACCGGACGGGGGCGGTGCCGCGGAGTTCGGGGCCGCTGCGATCGCGGGTGATTTCGTTTTCGCTGCGCTGGTCGCTTGGTCGGGGACGTTGGACGCGGGGACAGCGGACTCGGGGACAGCGGACTCGGGGACAGCGGACTCGGGGACAGCGGACTCGGGGACAGCGGACTCGGGGACAGCGGACTCGGTAGTCTGCTTCAGATCCGACTCGGGGGAGGTCGCATTGTCGCGGTTGGCAGGTGCGGGCGAGACAGGTGCGGGCGAGACAGGTGCGGGCGAGACAGGTGCGGGCGAGACAGGTGCGGGCGAGACAGGTGCGGGCGAGACAGGTGCGGGCGTTCGCGCAATCGCCTCGTCGAGTGTTTCGTCTGGTTCGACCGCGATCACGGAAATATCGAGCTTCGATGACTCGTGGGTGCTTGGCTCTCCGAATTGCAGCGATTCCGCCGAGGAGCGGATTTGTTTGACTTTTTCCTGCGCCGTGTCGTCATTGATTCCAGGCATGCAAACCAGCAGGGTCGAGTCGTCCTCGGCTCCGATGCGATCGACGCTTCGCATCGTTGCGCGGACAATTTGAAGCAGCGTGCGCATGGAGCCGGCTGCGGGAGCCCCGCTGACGTGTAGCTGCATGACCTGGGTCGGCAAGCCAATCGATTTGGATCGTTCCTGAAGTTCGGCAAACGAGCCGGTCAATGCCGCACGGTCCGGCAAGCTTGAGAACGCCCCGTGGTTAGGGCGGGCGGCTGGCACCCGCGGTTGCGGTTTGGGGGCGGCCGTTTGGTTGGCGGGAGGGATGGCTACGGTGGGCAAGGCTTCATCGATATCGGGAATCGATGATGGTTCATCGCCAAGGGTGATCAATTCGGGTGTGTTCACGTCCATCCAATGCCCGCAATTTCGTCCTTGATTCTTAGAGTGGTACATCGCCGAGTCTGCTCTCTCGATCCACTGTTCAATCGATTCGGCCTCGAGTGGTTCGGCCAGTCCAATGCTGGCGGTGACGGCAAGTTGTTTACCCTCGAATTCAACGAGGTGTTGTCCGATTGCGGCACGCGCCGATTCGACAATCTGTTTGGATTCCTCGACCGTGTATCCATCGATAATCGCGGCGAATTCTTCGCCACCAAAACGGGCGACGATACCGTAGGACTTCAAGCGTGCGTGCAGCATGTTGGCGACCACTTTGAGCACTTCGTCACCGGCGCGATGGCCGTGTTCGTCGTTGAATTTCTTAAAGTGGTCGACGTCAAGCAGCATCAGCGTGCCCGCGCGCCCAGGGCCGAGTGCATGGCGTCGCGCCAAGTGCTCGTCAAACGCTCCGCGGTTGGAAACGCGGGTCAAGGCGTCGGTCTGGGCCCTTCGTTCGGCAGATTCAAGTTGGTCGGCTTGTTCCGAGATGCGGCTTTGTGCCGTCTGCAGCTTGCTTTGCATGGTTTGATTTGCGTCGATCAAGCGATTGACGACCTCACCCAGTTCGTCGGCCGAAAAGGAGGTTTCCGACGATAACGCATCGCTGACCGCCTGGACGCTGCTTTGATGTAAGTCCACATCCATTGCCATCGTGATGGCATATTCACGGAGTCGGTCCGCTGCAGCGGCAAGCCGCTCGTATTCCCCTTTGACATGGTCGAGTTCCGACCGGTCAATCATCGATCTGTCGTCGTTTAGGTCGGCGGGGTCCACGCCCCAGCCAATCGCATGCATGATCCATCCGCAAACGAGTCCGACGCCGGCGCAGCTAAGTGCGATCGCTAAATCGAGAAACATCATCAGGGCCATTCGTAACGCGGATGCAAGTCATTGGACCGCTTCGTCCAATTGGTGGGGCCGAGGCGGAGTCGAATTTTCCGGTCCGAACACGCGGTCCCCCATGGGGTATAGGTCGTGTTGCCGCTGCGCTGCGTTTTCATGCCGCAACGCGAACGCCTTTTTCAACCACCTTCGAGCGTCGTGATGCGGTTGCAATGGTTGTGAGGGCTGGCGGGGGAATGCACTTGAGTTTCGTCGCCGAGACTTGCGGCATCGGGCAACGGCATCGGGCAATGCAGCTTCGCAACTTGACTCCTTTTTTCGGATTTCCGATTGTGATAGCAAACCACGTTAATCTTGGGTTGTCGGCAAACCTTTAGAGAATCCGTCTCGATTCACATAGGCAAAAATCTGGAAATGTGTGATATTTGAGTGAACTCCCATCGCTCATCAAAAATTCGCTTGCTGAACTCACTTGAAGTGTTTGTCAGTTAGTAAATGCGGGCATGACGCATGCTTGCACGAATTGGCGCTGATGTCGCAATCGATTGCGATGGTACGGGTTCAGATCCATCGGCTGATATCACTCGACATTGGATGTTTGCCGTCTTCGCGACATCTTCAGGGAGAAGACTATGATTCAGAGACCTTGTCATCAGAACATTGCCACCGCTGCGAATGCGATTCTTGCGAAAAGCTCAGTTGCAGAGTTGCGTCGGTTGCGCGTCGATGAGAGCGCCAGCGAATTGAAGCTAAGCGGACGGGTGCGCAGTTTCTATCACAAGCAACTCGCACAAGAGACCGTGCGCATCGTGGCCGGTGCGTTACGTGTGAACAACACGGTTCATGTTAGCGGTTGATTCCGCTGGGAAGGGGGCCGAGAAACGCCCTGGCCTTCCCTTGCTCGCGGTGCGTCACCCAGGTGATCTTTTCTAGCACGCGGCCCTTTCGAGCATGCCTTTCTTTAAACCACTCAGCAAATCGCTGGGATCAACCAGCCGCTTGGCGAGCGCCGCGGCTTCCTGGGGCGAGCTCCACGATGTCTCTCGTTGAGCTTCGCGTCTCTCGTTGAGCTTCGCGTCTCTCGTTGAGCTTCGCGATGTTCTGGGTTGAGCTCCGCAGGCGATTGCCACGCGGAGCATGAACGCGTTTCGATCGGTTTTACCCGCGAATTAGCGTCGTCGACGGGTGACTTTCCGATGCATCGGATTTAGCTTCTGAGCCGGCTTCTTTACCGCCTCTTGGGCTGCGGGGGCCGCGACCACCGTCGCCGGTGGATCGAGACCTTCAAAGTGGTCCCGTTTTAATTGCTTGTTGATCCGTTGTTCGATGCTCGTCAGGTTGTCGCCTTCGCCTGGGACGACGAAGGTGAAGGCAATCCCGTCACGCCCCATTCGCCCGGTGCGTCCCACCCGATGGACATAATCGTCGCAGTCTTGTGGCATGTCGTAGTTGATGATGTGCGAAATCGTGCTGATGTCGATTCCGCGACCGACCACATCGGTGGCGACTAAGATTTGCAGTTTGTCGTCACGCAATTGCTGTAAAACGCGATCGCGTTCACGTTGGGCCAAGTCACCATGCATGCTGCCGCAGGCAGGGTACGTACGGCTCAATTGGCGATGAAGCCGATCGGTTCCCCGTTTGGTGCGACAGAAAATGATTGCTTGTTTCGGATTCTCGCGTTCGAGCAATCGCTCCAGCAGTTCGAGTTTCTTGTCGTGAGAAACGGTGAAATAGCGTTGTTCGATCGTGTCGACGGCGATGTCTTTGTCGCAGCAGTCAATGACGGCGGGTTCGTGCATGTAGGATTCCGCCAATTTGCGAACGGTCGGCGGAAGCGTCGCCGAGAGGAGTAGCGTTTGCCGGTCCTTGGAGCACTTTCGCAGAATGCGTTCGATTTGAGGGCGGAATCCGATGTCGAGCATGCGGTCGGCTTCATCCAAAACGACGCACCAAACATTATTGGTGCGAAGGGATCGTCGCTGCAGGTGATCGTGCAGTCGGCCTGGGGTGCCGACCACAATCTGGACACCGTTTTCAAGTTGCCGCAATTGCCGCTTGATATCTTTGCCCCCAGCCAGGACGGCGACTTCGGTGGGAACGCCATGAGCGAGCCGTTGCGTTTCCCGCCCGACCTGGTCGGCTAATTCTCGCGTTGGCACGATGATGATCGCTTGCGGATCTCGGCATTCTTCGAGCGGATCGAGCTGCTCAAGGATTGGGATCGCAAACGCGGCGGTTTTACCCGTGCCGGTGCGTGCCTGACCGATAACATCCTCGCCTTCCAAAGCCAGCGGGATTAATTGAGCCTGGATCGGACTTGGAGTTTCAAATCCAGCGTGTTTCAGGGCACGCCGCATCACAGGCGATAGATCGAGATCGTCAAATCGAGGGATCCCGGCAGTTTCTGACTCTTGTACCACGTAATTCATGGCGTAAGTGTATCGTGCGGGTTCGATTTGCACTACGCGGCTTTTATGCGGGTTTTTTTGCAGAAATGGAGGCTGCGGCAGTGGGGGTGTGTCTACGCAGCCGTCGCGAGGCTTGAAAACGGCGAATGATTTCATCGACCAAAACGCTTGTCAAAAGCGCGATGCCGATGATGACCATTTCCCATTCTTGAGGGATTTCCAGCACGACAATGGCTTTGTAGAGACAGCGCATCACGGCCGCCCCTGCAATCACGCCCAGAATGGCTCCGCGGCCCCCCCGCAGCGAACAACCGCCCAGCACTGCCGCCGCAATCGCGTAAAGTTCATAAAAAGAGCCGCTGGATCCCGGTTGAATCGAGTTCCATTCCAGCAGGAACAGGATTCCAGCGAGTCCCGCCAACACCGCGCTGACGACGTACGACAAGATGATCAGCCGGTCGCTCGCGACGCCGCTGTAAATTGCTGCCTGTTTGTTCTCGCCAGTAGCAAGCAAATGTCGCCCCCAGACGGTGCGATTGAGGAATATCCAAGCTACCAACGCGACGATCGCCAACAACACGCCGGTCACGGGAAAGTCGATCCAGACCAGTTCCGCCAACGAGTCGCGTTCCCCCGAGATCTTTCCAATCAGAGGCACCGGGATCTGGAATGCCTTGCCGGTGACGGTGGCCTTGAAATCCGACAATGCACTCAACAGCCCGACTTGGTCGTCGCCCGTCCAGACTCGAGCCATCCCGCGATAAATCAACAAACCGCACAGTGTCACCACAAACGGTTGCAAGTTCGCCCGCGTGATTAGGATTCCGTGGATGTATCCCAACAAGGCTGCGAATAAAAGCACGATGGCACAGGCGAGCAGAGGCGGTGTGTAGCGGATCTTGTCGATTTTTACCGCAAGCCCTGCTTGGATCGAGCGCAATGAGTCGTGCGTTTGGATCCAAACTTGATCCTCGACCTGGATGCTGCGATAGACATTGAGCGTGGATTCGCCTCGGTAGCTTTCATAAACCAAGCGATCACCGTCGCGCAACTCAGGCGGCGGGTCAACGAGTCGCAGCGAGGGTTTGTCCGAGGCCTCGGTAGGATCGTTTTGCACCGCAGCGATCGTGCTGGCAAAGTCGGTGCGTTCGTAACGAATGTGAATGACTTGAACCAACATCACGCCGCATAACGCGATCATCGAACCGATCGAGAGGTCGATGCCGCCAGTGATGATCACCATCGCCACGCCGATCGAGATCAACCCATAGAGGCTGGTGTCACGCACCAAGGTTTTCAGGTTCGCAGGCGCAACGAAGACACCATTGATACAGGAGGTGATGACAATGATTGCGATCAATAACGCAAAAATGCCAATGTTTTTAAAGTGCACGTTTCTGTTTCAACCTCGGACGGAAGCGTAAACTAAATCGGGGCATTGCCCTGGGGACTCCGCCCCTGCGACTTGCCGCGGCGACGCAGGAGAGGATCGGACGCTGTGAAATTGCGGACGCTGTGAAATTACGGACATCGAAATTGCGGACATCATCCCTGGGTGAGGCACTCTTCGGGACGGATCCCCACCGCCAAACGCATGATGGCTTCTTCGCTCATCTGTGGCCGCAATAGAGAGCCGCTGATCTTACCTTCGTGCATCACGATGACACGATCGGCTAATGCCAGCACTTCTTCCATTTCACTACTGACAAACAGGATTGCCATGCCCTGGTTGGCCAACGTTTCTAGCAGCCGATAGATTTCTTCCTTCGCCCCAACGTCGACGCCTCGGGTGGGTTCGTCGAGCAATAAAACTTTGGGGTGTTCGATCAACCATTTTCCCAACGCAATCTTTTGTTGGTTCCCGCCCGACAAATCGGCAATGGTGGTTGTTTGCGATGCGGTTTTGACTTGCAAACGATCGATCAGATCCGCAGTGACTTGTGTTTGCCAGCGGTTGCTTACCCAGGGGGCGCAATGGCAATCGGAGATCCCCACGATCGTCGCGTTTTCTCGAATCGAGGATTGGAGGAGTAGCCCCGTCCGCTTACGGTCTTCGGGCACGAACGCGAGTCCCGCCTTGATCGCCTCGCGAACATTGCCATTGGTAATGGAGACGCCCGCGACTTCGATTTGACCCTGTAGCGGAGGCAAGACACCGAAGATCGATTCCAGTAGTTCGCTTCGACCGGAGCCCATCAAGCCTGCGATGCCAACGATTTCACCGGCGCAAAGCGAAATGTCAACCGCTCCGCTGGCCGGAAATCGGCTTTCGAGCCCGCTGACCTTCAAGACGCTTGGGCCTGGCGTGACCGGAGAGCCTAGCGTGACCGGCGTTCGCTCGAACCTTTGGTCCAGCTCGCGGCCCACCATCCGCGAGACCATGGCGTCGTGATGGATTTGGTCGTTTTTAAGCGGGGCGTCTCGATCAAGCGTTCCTGCGTTCCGGCCATCGCGTAGGACTTCGACGCGATCGGCCAAGCGGGTGACTTCGCTGAGCCGATGCGAGATATAAATCACGCTTACGTTGGCGGCGCGAAGCGATTCAACGACTTCGAATAATCGTTCCGCTTCACGCGGGCTTAGGCTACTGGTCGGCTCATCCATGATCACGACCGAGGCATCGCTGGAAATGGCTTTAGCGACTTCGACCAATTGTCGCGACGCGGTCGACAAGGTCGCGACAGAGGTGCGTGGCGAAAGATCGAATCCGACACGGCGGAGCGCGAGTTCGGCCAGGGATTCCATTTTTTTTCGGTCCACGAAACCGAACCGGTTGGGTTCGCGGCCGAGAAAAATGTTTTCCGCGACAGACAAGTTTTCGTGCAGGTTCAATTCTTGGTGGATCAGCGACACGCCCGCCGAGATCGCTGCGGCCGTCGAGGAGAAGTGAACCGCTACGCCATCGAGCAGGATTTGCCCACGATCGGGCGCCTCGATCCCGGTGAAAATTTTCATCAACGTGCTTTTGCCAGCGCCGTTTTCGCCGATGACCGCAAGCGTTTCGCCCCCCATCACGTGCAACGATACCTCGTCCAACGCTAGTACGCCGGGAAACCGCTTAGAGACGTTGCGGACCGCCAGTCTCGGCGACGTTAAAGCCGTGCGTGAATTTGTAGCGGTTGGCTGGGGCATGATGCTTAGGTTGACAAGGGGATGGCTTAGTTTAGCCGTTGCCGAGAACCCAGGGGGGAGCCTTCGCGAGCTGAACCTAATTCTTTTCCCCCGCAGGATCGGCACAGCAGGCACGATAGGCGGTGCGATCGCAAGAGAAGGAAGGGTTTGCAGACAAAACGTGTGTTCGTCGTCAATGCGATGACGATCACGTGACGAGAGTGCAGTTGATATTGCCCAATTCACTGTACCGAGTTTGCCCCACCCCTTGAGACCTAGCTCGCTTTGCGAACGCGTAACGTGAGACCGTCTAACCTTGCCGCTTGCGCAGGCAGCGTCAGCGCGCTCGGACTTCCATCTGGAGAATGCACGGATGTCATCATCAGAAATTGCCCCTCATCGGCAGCAGAACCCACGTGATTTTTCCAGTCTCGTCGGTCATGCGGTTCAATCGCGTTCGCTGAACCGCGATTCACATCCCAATTTGGATGCTGGTTTTGAGAGCACGGTCAATGCGATCGTGCAAATGATGAGCGAAACGGCAAGCGATTTACGAACTCCGCTTGCTGCAGTGCGTCAAGCGATGCGAGGCATTGCCGATGGAGAGGGAGGGGCGATCAATGCCCGCCAATCGCAATCGCTGCGTGACGCAATGGATCAATGTGATTGCATGGACCAGATCGTGGGTGAAATGATGCAACTACAGCGATTGCGTGCTGGGTTGCCGAGGGTTCGCCGCAGTTGGGTTGCGGTCACCGAGATTCGTGATGCGGTGAATGAATCACTTCGTCCATGGTCGCTTCAAGGCCATGTCGATGTTTTATGGGACGGCGCCGACAATCCCCAGCTGTTAGTGTTTGCCGATCCCGACATGCTTCGTCGCTTGTTGGTGAATCTTGTCGCCAGCGCGATTCGGACGTCGCGAGAACAGGAAGCCATTCTGGTTCGTTTACAAGTGGCACCCTGTGGTGGTGCGGTCACGTGGTCGGTTGTCGATCGTGGTCAGGGCATTTCACAGCAGGAAATGAAGCAGATTGAATTTCACCCCAAAGCGTCGGCGGATGGCAATGGGCTGGGGCTAACGATCAGTCGTCAGTTGGCGACGCTGCATTTTTCAACGCTTCGCCTGCGGTCTCGACTCGGTTTCGGAACCGAGGTCAGCTTCCAGACTCCCGTCTCTGGACCAAAGTCGGTTGCGGAGTCTTGGGTTCGATGGCGTCAGCGTGGTGCGGTGATTCGACAACCGCTTCACGATCGATCGTCATCGGAATCGGTCTCAAGTCGAATCCAACGCCAAGTTCGCTTGGACCCGCCGATGTTGTCGGTGGAACTTGGGCACGATAACGCCCGGCCACGCATCGAGAATCTGGCCACCGTGAGGACGGTCTCGCTGGGCGCTGCGATGTCGCGGTCGACCGCCGACGAGTTCGACACAATGCTGCAAAACGAAGCCTGGTTGTTTGATCTCGTTTACCGCGTTGATACGCGTCGTTGGATCTGGTTGTTAGACTCCGATTCGGACGAGGCCATGCGTCGCTGCGAAGCGATTGCCGACGTGGCCCGTTTACGATTTGGCTCGGTGCGATTGGATTGGGGACAGCCCCATTTCATTGATCTTGCACACCGCGGTGCTGCGGTAAAGCTCAGTGACCTATTGGTCCGTGAGACGCTCCAGGCGTCGTCGCCCAGTACCGTTGCCGACGCAAATCAAGTTCGTTTGGGCACCGCACCGATCGAAAGTTCTCCGGTCGCAACGGAGCGACTCGATGAAGAACTCCGCCGTTTAAGTCAGCGTATTCGCCGGCAAAGTGAGGCGTTTCACCGTCAAGCCGAGAATTTGCGTCCGCAGCAACCGCCTCAGTAGCAAGCGGGTGTCCCGTTTAGGGTGCTGCTTGATCACCCGATTCGAACGCGAGCATCGATGCCAGTCGCGTGTTCGCAAACTCGCGTTCTTGATCCTTCACGCTGGAATGGCGTTGAGATTCGGAATGGCGGTGGGATTCGGATTTACCTTCTCTCGCTCGACCTTCTCTCGCTCGACCGTCGCTCAGGAAGGCCTGAGCTACCGAAGCCCTCCTGGGGGCGATCCCAACCGCTCGATCACGGAGGCAGGATGCGGTTTCCTTGTTGCATGCCTTCGGTTTGACGGCGGAAGATCTCGGGGAGATTGCTCGGATACCGTTGGGTTGCTCCGACCCCCGATTCCGGTGGAAAATCAGATCCGCGAGCCGCCGATCCCAAGGGGGTCGTCAACGTATCGTCGATCGTTTTCAGGTAGGATTGTAGCTTCCAAGCGGGAATGACCGAGACGCCTAACTCGCGTGCGAGTTGCTTGATCTTGCCGATCGCGACCACTTGTTCTTGGTTGACTTCCTCTCCGCCGATATTGTCATTCTCGTCGACCACCAGGAATCGAACGCTCGCGTCCAAGGTGCCTTCGACCACGCCGGTTGAGGAAATCTCGGCAACCACGGTCGCGCCGGCCGTGGTGATCATGCCCTTGATGGCTTCGTTATCGGGCCGTTGGTCCCCATCGATATCAATTTCACCTGCCAAGGCAATCTTCACTTTGCGGCCTGGAGCCCAGAACGGCGAGTAGATCAAATCGTTGGGAATGATCGGGTGGCGGATATCGGGGCGGGCAACCACACGTGCCTCGGCCAAGTGATCCGCCAAGATGCGAGTGACTTGAATGGTCGCTTTGACCTTCGCATCACTGAGACGTGTTTCATTGCCTCCGATGACGCCAAACGTCACCCCGGGGCGTAGGTCGTCGGCCGAGCCAAGATTAATGGTGACCGTTTCACCACGCACAAAACGAATATTGCCTTGCACGGTCTCGAATTGATCGCTGCGCAGTTTCACCAACTCGATCTTTTGAGTTCCGATCGTGTTTTGATGCTGACTGAGTTTACGTTCGAGCTTCGTTTTTTCTTCGTTCGTGGTCTGCCGATAACGCGTGAACTCCTGGACGGTTTTGGTCAAACTGTCGCGGGTGTCCTCTTTTTCTTTGTTGATTCGATCGCGGTCTTGGGCGAAGAGTTGACGCTCCTGGTCAAGTTTCTTTTGCACATCGTCGGCTCGTTGTTCGGCAACCTGTTGAGCTTTTTGAGCGATTTGGATGTCGCTTTCGGCTTGCGCCTTGATCTGTTCGACTTCTTTTAACAGTGTGTCGTACTGCTCGTTACGCGAACGAATCGTGTTCATCAGGAACTGTGGCACCTTGGGGTAACTCGGGCTTTCCGCATCGTCCCCGGAAAGCAGTGCCATGTCACGCACAAATTGCTGTTCGATCAGCTGCATTTCGGGATCGCCGCTGGCACTTTGCTTGAGCAGTTCGAGTTCCGCCTCGCTCATGCTGCCGACACCGAGCATCGATTTCATCAATCGCGCTTGGTCATCCTTTTGCTTCAATTCAGTGGTTCTCGACTGCAATTGGTCTTTCGCTTTGTCAGCTTCGATCGATTGCACGTTCGCCGATTGCCAAAAAAAGAAATTGAGCGCAGCGGAGAGAACCAAAAAGATGAGACAGGCAATTAAGCTGCCACGAATGACAGAATCGTCGCGTGCGGCCATGTTTTTCTTGTTTGGAGCAAGGGGAATGAAAAGGAGAAGCGAGCGGCAAGAGATCGCAACAACGGCTTGATGCAGCACGTCTGCACCCTAACAGCATATTTGCGCATTTACCGCATTCTACTATCGCGGGGCACAATTACGTATGAAAGACGTCGGTTTCGGGTACTTTTTCCAATTCTACGCATGTTGCGGGCAAATCGCTCTGAAAAAAATTCGAGAATAGAACGCCGCGGGACTCTCGCTTGCCTGCAAACACCGAATTTGCGCGGAACCTTTGCGGTTGGTCACGGTTAGTATATTGTTGACGATCCCATTGGAGTTCCCCCCCCCATTCCTTTCCCATTGAAGACACTGCAGTCCTGATGAATTGCCATTTGCAAACCTCGTTCGCTTGTATTCGTGGCCCCCGTCGTGGGGGTTCTGGCGTCCGCCTCTCTGGCCGCAGAAGGAAGGGCTTTACCCTGCTTGAGCTGTTGCTCGTGTTGTCGATCCTGGTCGTGATCGGCGGGATCGCGATCATGAATCTCGGTGGTGCCCAAGAAGATGCTTACCGCGACTCCACCACCACTCAGCTCAATTCGCTCAAGCAAGCGATCGAGCGTTATCGCATCAAATTGGGCTCGCTGCCTGAAACACTCGAATCGCTGAAGGACGGTCCCAGCGACGCGGCCAAGAAAGCGAAGTGGACTCGCCCGATTTTGGACGAAATCCCGAACGACGCCTGGGGAAATCCGTTGGTCTATTCGCTTAGCAGCGGAAAGTATGAAATCCGAAGTGCCGGCCCTGATGCCCAAGTCAACACGGATGATGACATCACGGCGGAAGGCTCCTAACACGGGAGACTTGTCTGTGGATCGTCGCACCGCCTTTACCCTGCTTGAATTGCTGCTTTCGATTTCCTTGATCGCGGCGATCGCGGCGGTGGTGATTCCGAATATTACATCGATGCTGGGGGACCAGCGTCTGTCGCGTGCCGCAGAGCAATTGCAAATCGAGATGACTCGTTTGCGAATTGATGCGATGCGGCAAGGACGCGTGTTGATGCTCGAGGCTACCGTCGATGCCAATACGTTGACGACGCGGCCCTTCTTTTCGATCAGCGATGCGGTGGAAACGGCCGATAGGGCCGGCGGGGTATCCAGTTTAATGCAGGGGGCCGATCAAGCATCCGCAGTCGTCATGCCGTTGCCCACCGATGCGGAGGTGGAAACCACGATCGAGTTGCCCGAGGCGGTGGTCATTGAATCGGTCCAGGTCGTTTCGTCGGCTCGATCGTTGACGCTCGCCCAGCAGGGAGGCGATCCCAGCGTGGGATCCGCTGGTTCGCAACCAACGCAAGCGGTGTGGTTCTATCCCGATGGAACCACTAGCACCGCAGCCATCGTGTTGATTCATCCCGAAGTGGGACGCATCACGGTTCAACTTCGCGGGATCACCGGAGAGGTGACCGTGGGAGACATGACGGTGGCGGAGGGAATACGATGAGTCGATCTTTGAGTCGATCTTCCGGGCGCTCGGACGCACCTGGGCGCTCGGACGTACCCGGGCACTCGGACGCACCTGGGCGCTCGGACGCACCTGGGCACTCGGACGCACCGAAAAAAGGCACAGGATTGTTGAAACGCAGAGGGTTTTCGCTGCTGGAAATTCTGCTTTCGATCGCGATTCTCGGCGGCTCGTTGGCGGTTTTAAGCCAGTTGGCGTTGACCGGAACCGATGCGGCTCGCGAAGCACGCGAGTTATCGATGGCACAAATGATCTGTCAAACGAAGCTATCGGAGATCCTACTTCAGAATGTCTCCCCGCAAAGCGTTCCGAACTCCTCCGTGGAATCAAGCGACAGCGGTTCGATGGTACCGTTTTTCTACTCCGTCGATGTTCAACCTGCGTCGTTGGACGGCTTGTTGGCGGTACGTGTGACGGTCGAGGCGAGCGATCCCGATGGAGGCCCTGCTCTGGCGACCTACTCGTTAACGCGATGGATGATCGATCCCGCGCTAGGGCTCGAAGCAGCCGAGGCCGCCGAGCAAGCCGCCAAAGATGCCGAAGCATCCACTTCTCAGGAGGCGGGGTGATGAATCAACGTCGCGTTTTGAATTCGAATCTCGCTGGCCGCCAAATTTGGCCGCCCTCACGGGCCAAGTCGGCCAAGCACGCGACCGCCTCGGGCTTCACGCTGCTAGAGTTGATCTTAACTCTGTCGCTTTCGGTTGTTTTGATGATGTTGATCGGCGGTGCGTTTCAATTCTACGCCGACACCATGAACACACGTGACATGGATGTTCGCCAAGTACAACTTGCCAGAGCGGTGCTGCAAATGATTGAAGATGATTTGCGCTGCACTTCGCATCCTCAGCCCATTGATTCGGCGGCCCTAGAAACGTTGCTGGTTTCGATGGCTTCTCAGAGTGTCGCCGGAGCAAGTGGTGCCGGAAACGCGGCCGCAGGCGAAGATCTTTCTGCAGCCGGCATTGCGAGTGGAGAGGACGCGATGGTCGATGACGCGGCGAGCGGGGTGACAGCCGATGCCACGCTTGATTTACAACTTGGTGGATCGGTGCTGCAGCGACCGGGGTTGATTGGCAACCAATATCAAATCCAAATCGACTTGAGCCGGTTGCCGCGTTTGGAGGAGTACACGGTCATGATGGACGCTTCGACGGCGACCCTGGATGACATCCCCAGCGATCTGAAGACGGTGACGTACTTTGTTCAGGATGCCGGAGTCATCGGCGGGGTGACCGATGTTTTCGCAGACCAAAATACGGCGGCGATGGAGGCCGCCGGAGGGCTTGTGCGTCGATCGCTCGATCGCGCGGCAACGGTGTATGCCGTCGACAGCGGCGCGATCTCGACTTTGAACCAAACCGGTGAGCTACTTGCTCCGGAGATTATCAGTATCGAGTTTGGCTACTGGGACGGCTTGATGTGGTTGACCCAGTGGAGCAGCGATGAAATGGGTGAGTTGCCCGCGGCCGTGCAAGTGCGGTTGACCATGAATGATCCCACGATCGCGGCCGCAAACGAATCGGGGATGTCCACTACCAGTGCGATTCGCACGTTCACGCATGTCGTTCGTTTGCCGCTGAGCCGACCGGTGGAACAAGCCGAGACCGAGTTGGCGGAGGTGGGGCTATGAACGCTGTGTTTGAATCGCGTCAATCCCGACGCCGTCTCGCTAAACGTCCTCGCGGCGGCTTCTTTTTGGTGCTGGTGCTCGTCGTCGTTGCTGTGGCAACCATGGCGGTCTATTCGTTTACCGAGTTGATGGTGGCCTATGATGATTCAGCCAACCTGTCGGGCGACTTGGTCCAAGCGCGCGTGAATGTGGAATCCGGTGTCGATACGATTCGGTTGCTGTTATCGCAACCGCCGAGCACACGTGTCGATTACGGGGGTGTCTTCAACAATCCTTCGATGTTCCAAGCGATCACCGTCTCTGCGGGAGTGGATGGAGTGACGCCCGCGAACTTCACCGTCGTCGCACCTGGGTTGACCGAGACGGGAACCTTAGGCGGGATTCGATTTGGGCTTCAAAATGAGTCCGCGCGTTTGAACATCAACACTTTGACAGTGCTCGAAAAAAACTCCGACCTGTTGGTTCCCTCGTTGGCGCTGACCGGCGCCGATACGGAGGAGGTGGATGCGGAAAACTTGGCCGTTTCGCTGTTAATGGCATTGCCGGGAATGACGTTGGAGGTTGCCGATGCGATTCTCGATTGGCTCGACGAGGATGACGAAATGCGGCCTTCGGGCGCCGAGCTTGACTATTACATGACGCTGCCGACGCCCTACTCGCCCAGCAACGGACCGATCCAAAGCGTCGAAGAATTACTGTTGGTACGCGGCGTCACCCCGACGCTGTTGTTCGGTGCCGACGCGAATCGCAATGGGGTGCTCGATGCGGACGAGCAACAACGTTACGGCATTAGCATCGATTCGCCCGGAGCATTGGGTTGGGCGGCTTACTTGACGGTCTACGGCGCCGAAGGGAACAAGACTCGCGATGGCTTGCCCCGCGTCAACGTCAACAACGATGACTTGGAAGTGCTTTACGAACAGCTCTCCGAAGCGTTGGGCAACGACCTCTACGCGACCTATATCATGGCCTATCGCCTCTACGGCGTTTCCTCCGTTGCAGCGATCAACCGTGATGGCAACAGCGGTGCTGGTAATGCGAAATCGGCGGGAATGTGGACGGCAGACATGTTCGAGAAGCTCGATTTGAGTGCCGGTGGGGGAACGAAAGTCAACCAAATCCTCGATTTGATTGGATCCAAGGTGACGATTGGAAGCGGGGACAACCAGCAAAGCTACACCTCGCCGCTGGCCGAGGATCCGATTTCGATGGCGCTCTATCTGCCTCTGTTGATGGACATTTTGACGACGCAGGAGGTCGACTCGCTGCCCGGGCGGATTAATCTCAATGAGTGCCCGGCGGAACTGCTGTATGGAATTCCTCTGCTCGATGAAGAGACTGCTCAAGCCTTAATCGAAGCACGGTCAAACGACTCGGATGACCCTAATCGCGAGTTTGCGACCTGGCCGATGGTCGAAGGAATCTTGACGCTCGAGCAAATGAGAACCTTGATGCCGTTATTGACCGGAGGGGGCGATGTGTTTCGTGCTCAATTGGTCGGATATTTCGAGCAATCCGGGATTTCGAGTCGCAGCGAAGTTATTATTGATGCAACGAGTGTGAACCCCAAAATAATCTCCTGGAACGAACTCAGCCATCTGGGACGCGGCTTCGATCTGTCCGTGTTGGGCCAGCGATCGGCCATCCTCTCCAGCGAATGACGCCAAAATAAATATGCCTAAAAAGTTAGCTATCGATTGGGACGAAACGGAGCTGCGTTTCGTTGCGGCTCAGTGCACCGGGACGCAAGTCACGATCACCGATGCCGCAGTCATTCCAATGCTGCCCTCGGGGATCTTTGAGACGCTGCGCAAAGCGATCTCCGAGCATGGTCTCGAGAAAACGGAAACCTTGGTCGCAATCGGACGTGGCAAAGCGGAATTGCGCGAGTTGCAATTCCCGCCCGTGCCCGACGAAGAGTTACCGGATATCGTTCGCTTTCAAGCGATTCGCACGTTCGCCTCAGCTGGCGAAAGTGCAACGATCGACTACCTCGTTACCCATCGCACTTCGGCCAATGTGAACGCCATCGTGGCCGCCGTGGCTCCCCCCAAATTAGAAGAGGTCAAAGAGGTCTGTGCCGCTGCCTCGTTGCCGGTCAATCGAATTACCCTACGTCCTCTGTCCGCTGCGGCGTTCTTTCTCACCCGTTCCAACGCATTGGCAACCGAGGGCGATGTCGTCTTAATCGATCTGCTTTCGCATGACGCTGAGATTGTGGTGTCGCGCGACAACAAGGTGATCTTTGTGCGTACCGTGCGGATGCCGACGGACGCATCGGCGCGGCCAAGAGCACTCGTTAATGAACTCAAACGAAGCTTGTTGGCGTGTGGTAGCAAGTCGCCTGAGAAAATTGTGTTGTGGGGCCGAGAAGCGGTTCACCGCAGTGATGTTGCCCTCCTTTCCGAAGCGATCGACACGCCGGTGGAAGTCGCCAACCCCTTTGATTTGGTCGACGTCGATGCGAAGCTCAAATCGCAGTTGCCTGATCATGTCGGACGTCTCGCCCCCTTGGTAGGCTTGTTGGTTTGTGATGAAACTCATGCGGGACGTCTGATTGACTTTTTACATCCGCGCGAGCGAGTCGAAGAAAAAAAGGACCACCGACGCACTGCGTTGTTTGTCGGAGTGCCCGTGGCCGCGGTCCTGCTATTGGGCTACTTCGGTTATCACAAGCTGAGTAAGCTTGACGCCGAAATCGAGCGGCTTAGCAAAGCCAACGCGGCAATGAAAATGCCTGTGGAGGAAGCGGAGCAATTCATTGCCGAAACCGAAAAAGTAGACCAGTTTCTTGACGCCGATGCGATTTGGATTGACGAGATTCGCACGCTGGCAACGAAGCTGCCCCCAGCCGAAGAAGTGATCTTAAAGTCGATCGTGGCGACCAGCGATATTCGATCGGGCGTGAGCACGGTCGTGCTCAGCGGTTCGGCCACCCACCCCAGTGTGATCGAGAAACTCGAAGCGTCGATTCGAGATGAAAATCATAGCGTCACCAGCGAAGGTGCCAGCGAGCAAGACGCCAAAAACGCCTATCGCTGGGTCTTTACCGAGAAAATAGCCATCCCGCCGCACTACGCTCGCGTCCAACGTTATGCGGGGATCGAAGCCGCATTGGCCGCCACTGAAGCGGCGTCCGAAGATCCGATGGAAAACGCTGCGGAGGATACGGTGGAGGATTCCGATCCGGCTTCGAAGCCAGCGGCTCTCGAATCGAATATTCCCAAGGAATCAGATATCCCCAATGAATCGGATGCCGAGACGTCCGTGGTCCCCTCGGCCGAGGTGCAATCATGAACCAACGCGAACGTTTCTTGGCGATTGCGATCGCAGGTCTTGTAGGGGTGGTTGCCATTCAATGGGGGCTCAGTCGATACCAAACCGCCCTGCGCAGCCGGACCACGCGGATCGCCGCTTTGCAGAACGAGAAGCTCAAACTCGAAGACCGCTTGCTCGATGGCGCGTATGCCGACCGTCAATTGGGTGAGTACTTGTCGCGATCGTTGCCCGGCGATCCCGAGCGAGCACATAGCGATTACCAAAGTTGGTTGCTCGACGCGGTTGAGCAAAATGGGGTAACCAACCCGCGAGTCAATCGCACAAACATGCTTCCGGTGGGCGACCTTTATCAACGGCTTTCTTATAGCATTGATGGGCGAACCGATCTGCCGAAATTGATTGACTTTTTGCACGCGTTTTATGCCAAAGATTATTTGCATCGAATGAGTAAGCTTGCAATCACACCGGCGCGTGACGAAGCGAGTCGTTTTGATGTGAAGATCAGTGTCGATGTGATTGCACTTTCCGCAGCGGCCGAGAATGCCAAGGCACCGCAGGGGACATCGTGGCGCGTCGAACCGCTTGTCGCTGCCTATCGCGAACCGATTTTGAACCGCAACTTTTTCGAGCCTCCCAACAAGGCGCCCCAATTCACGGGCAAGCCGGTGGTCGATGCGGTTGTCGGCAAAGAATCGACCACCCCGCTGACCTTCAAGGACCCCGAAGGGCACAAGCTTCGCTTTGAGCTGATCGAATCATCACCCGACTTTGTGCGGCTCGATGAGACGACCGGGACGCTGACGCTCAACTCCGACACGAAGCAAGAGTTTGAAGTCCAGGTGCGCGTGACCGATGACGGCTATCCCAACCGGACCACGGAGCAGAAATTGTTGGTCAAAGTGGGCGATCCGCCCCCGCCGCCGGAACCGCCCGCGGTGAAACCGATGTTTGATGACTCGACGCAGACGGTGTTGACCGCATTGGTCCAAGGACGCGACGATTGGACGGCATGGATGAATGTTCGCACCAAGGGTAAAACACTCAAATTGCGGGTCGATGACGAGTTCGAGATCGGTAGCCTCAAAGGAAAAGTGATTGAGGTGACTCCCCGATTTGTGTTGCTTGAGATCGATGGCCGCCAATTTGAACTGAAACCCGCCGGGGTGCTCTCGGACGCAGCCAAGCGATCCGAATCGACCCCAGCTGAACCTTCCTCAGCTGAACCGACAATCGAGTGATGACCGTTTTGAGCTCGCATGCCTCCGCCATCCGGTGCGACAACGTGACCGTCGAGTTCGACGACGGCACGCGCGCGGTGGACCGGATCGATGCCGAGTTTCCAGCCGGGAAAATCACCTCGCTGATTGGCCCGAGCGGCTGTGGGAAAACGACGTTGCTGCGATTGATCGCGGGGCTTCAACGGCCGACGTCGGGCGGTGTGCGTTTGGATCCTCCCGCAGCCCAACCTGCGGGAGAGGTTGCGTTTGTGTTCCAGCAACCCTCCCTGCTCCCTTGGCGAGACGCGTTAGGGAATGTCTTGTTGCCGCTCGAACTAGTGTCACGCGACACGGGGGCACAGCAGCGAGAGAGAGCGGCGGCGGTGTTGCAGACGGTGGGGCTGGGCGATGCCATGGGCCGGATGCCGCATGAGCTTTCCGGAGGGATGAAAATGCGGGTTTCGCTGGCCCGGGCCCTGGTCACCGAGCCTCGCGTTTTGCTGATGGACGAGCCGTTTGCGGCGCTCGACGACATGTTACGCAACGCACTCGGGCAACTGTTGTTACAACTTTGGAGTGATTTCTCGCTGACCGTCGTGATGGTGACTCACAATATCGCGGAGTCCTGTTTGTTGTCCCATCAAATCCAAGTCATGCAACAGGGCTCGATCGCACAGATGATTGAGAACCCATTGCCGTGGCCCCGCAACGCAGCCCTTCGTCGTACGGCGGAGTTTGGAATGTTTTATGGGGTGATTAGTGATTCGTTGAGGGAGCCATCGTGAACGGTTTCCGCTGCTGGAAAACGATGAGCTCCACTGCGGCGCCTATTGTCGTAGGCGTTTTGATCCTAGTTGCGCTATGGAAGGGGGTGATTGGGTTCTTTGAATTGCCTCCGATTCTATTGCCGGCACCGCGTCAAGTTTTGGCAACCGCGTTCGAGGAAAGAGAATCGCTAGTTCGTGGGACGTGGGTTACGGGGGTGGCGGCGACGGTGGGGTTGTTTACGGCGGTCGTGTTAGGATCGGTAGTCGCCGTTGCTTTTAGTCTATCGATGGCGATTCGCAAGGCGTTCTTTCCCTACGTGGTGTTCTTGCAAACCGTTCCCATCGTCGCGATTGCGCCGCTGCTGATTACGTGGAGCGGTTATCAATTTCGCACCGTCGTGATCGTGACCGTGATCGTTTGCTTGTTTCCGATCGTCAATAGTGTGACCGAGGGATTGCTGGCGATGCAGCGAGATTTGAACGATCTGTTCCGTTTGTACGGTGCATCGAGAATTCAGCGACTGTTGAAGTTGCAACTGCCAACGGCGATTCCCTATTTAGTGCTCGGTACGAAAACGAGTAGCGGACTTGCTGTGATTGGGGCTATCGTTGCCGAGTTTTTTGTCGGCAACGGCTCGAATTACGACGGGCTCGGAACGCTGATGACGGGATGGCAAGGGTTTCAACGAACCGACGCGCTGATCGCGGCAATCTTTGCCTCCACGATGTTAGGGTTATTGCTTTTCGGAGTCGTCAATCTACTATCGGCAACCGTGTTGCGTCGTTGGACGTCCGGCGATCGGGATCGCTAACGACTTCATTCGCTCTGCTTTTCATGCGCCGTCGGTTCGCTTACGCTTTGATGTGGTTGCGACTTGATGGTCCTGTGTCAATTGCTTGGAGCGTGATCGGTCCGATCCAACGCTTGGTTCGGACTGTGAGGCTGAATAAAGCCCATCAGCGATCGAACGTAGACAAATCGAACGTAGACAAATCGAACGTAGACAAATCGAAGATTCGAAAACGGGGAACATAATGCGAATCGGGGTGCCCAAGGAAACTTGGCCGGGTGAGTTGCGGACGGCGCTGGTGCCAGCCAACGCTAAGAAGCTCATCCGAGCTGGCTTTGAAATTGTTGCCGAGTCCGGTTTGGGGCAAGGAGCGGGATTTAGTGACCATGACTACACCGAGGCGGGGGTCAAATTACAATCCAATCACCAATCGGTTGTCGCCGATGCGGACTTGGTCTTGCGTGTTCGTAAGCCCTCGGCGTCGGAAGTCGGCTGGCTCCGACGAGGAGCGATTCAGGTTAGTTTTTTGGATCCGTTCAATGAACGCGCGCTCGTAGACGCCTTGGCCGAGCAAGGGGTCACGGCCATTTCGATGGAAATGATCCCGCGAAGCACGCGCGCTCAAAAAATGGATGCACTCTCCTCTCAGGACAATTTGGCTGGCTACGTCACCGTGATCCAAGCGGCCTATCACAGCATCAAAGCGTTTCCGATGATGATGACTCCGTCGGGCACGATTCGCCCCTGCCGAGTGTTTGTGATCGGCGTGGGGGTTGCGGGATTGCAAGCGATCGCGACGGCGAAGCGACTCGGGGCCCGCGTCGAAGCGTTCGACACGCGTCCTGTGACGGCCGAGCAAGTTCGCTCGTTGGGGGCGAAGTTTGTTGAGATCGATTTGGGCGAAGTGGGGCAAACCGAGCAAGGCTACGCCAAGGCGCTGACGGAAGAACAAATTGCGTTGCAGAAAGAAGGCCAGAAGAAGGTGATCGCCGAGTCGGATGTGGTCATCACGACCGCGAAATTGTTCGGCCGCCCCGCACCCCGCATCGTCTCGCGAGATATGCTCGAGGCGATGCAACCGGGCAGCGTGGTCGTCGACATGGCGGTCGAAACCGGGGGCAACGTCGAGGGGGCAGTTCTCGATCAAGTCACCGAGATCGGTGGCGTGAAGGTGATCGGGCAAGGTAACTTGCCGTCGCAGGTTAGCCGCAATGCGAGTGAAATGTACTCCAATAATCTGGTGAATTTAATCGAAGAGTTTTGGGACGTTGACAACAAGCAAATGGTGTTGGATCCCGAGGACGAAATCATCCGTTTGGCGGTCATCACGCGAGCCGGTGAAATCGTCAACGAAACGATCCGAAATCTAAACACGTAAGTGAGGACCCATCATGGGAATGGAAGCGGTTTATCTCGGTTTTGTTTTAATGCTGTCGATTTTCTTGGGATTTGAATTGATTTCAAAGGTCCCTGCGACGCTGCACACTCCGCTGATGTCCGGTGCAAACGCGATCTCCGGAATCACCGTCGTCGGTGCGATCACCTCGGCCGGAGCCGGGATGGGCGATTGGGCGACATGGCTCGGTGCGATCGCCGTCTTTTTTGCGATGGTCAACGTCGTCGGTGGGTATATGGTTACCGATCGAATGCTCAGCATGTTCAAGAAAAAAGAAACACCCGCAAACGACCGAGTTTGAAAAAAGGCGATTCATGAGTTCGGAACTGATTGGCGTGGTCTACATCTTCGCCGCAATATTGTTTGTTTTTGGTCTGAAATTGTTGAGCTCGCCAGCCACGGCGGTGCGCGGCAATTTGATTTCCGCCGTCGCGATGTTGATTGCGATTCTGATTACGCTGGCCTCTAGTGACATCATCGATTACCGCTGGATCGCCGGCGCTGCGATCGCCGGAACGATCGTCGGCGCGATCGCAGCCCGTCGTGTCGCCATGACCGGGATGCCGGAAATGGTGGCGTTGTTCAATGGTTCGGGCGGGATTGCCAGTTTGTTGGTCGGTTGGGCGGCGCTGTACATGCACGACGGCGATGGAATCATGTCCGTCGCCTCCGGTCCCGAAGCCTCGGCAATCTCGCCCTTCACCATGATCACGGTGCTCGTGTCGATCCTGATCGGGGGAATCACCTTTTCCGGCAGTCTGGTCGCGTGGGGCAAGTTATCGGAAACCATTCGTAGCGGTGCGATGGCGCTGCCAGGCCAGCGATTCCTCAGTTTATTCAATCTGTTTGCCTTGCTCGCGTGTAGTGTGTTGATCTTCATGCAGCCCGCATGGACGCTGCCGTTGATCATCGCCGTGATCGTCTTGTCCTTGGTCTTGGGCGTGATGGCCGTGATGCCGATCGGTGGTGCCGACATGCCGGTCGTGATCTCGCTGCTGAATAGCTATTCCGGTTTGGCCGCCTGTGCCGCAGGATTGGCGATCGACAATTCCATTTTGATTGTGGCGGGATCCTTGGTCGGTGCCGCCGGGATTATTCTGACGAACATCATGTGCAAAGCGATGAATCGCTCGCTTAGTAATGTTTTGTTCTCTGGTTTCGCGGCGACCACTCAAGCGACGAAGGTCGAGGGCGAGGTCAAGCCGATTTCTGCAGATGACGCTTACCTGATCCTTGAAGCCGCCTCGTCGGTCGTGATGGTGCCGGGCTACGGTATGGCGGTTGCCCAAGCGCAGCATGTGGTGCGAGAATTGGGGGAACTGCTCGAAGCCAATGGGGCCGAAGTCAGTTACGCGATCCATCCGGTGGCCGGCCGAATGCCAGGTCACATGAACGTCTTGTTAGCCGAAGCGAATGTGCCGTACGACCAATTGGTCGAAATGGATGATATCAACCGGCGGATTGAAAACGTCGACGTCGCCGTCGTGATCGGAGCCAACGATGTCGTCAATCCAGCGGCTCGTGAAGACGAGAACAGTCCGATCTATGGCATGCCGATCATCAATGTCGATCACGCACGCACCGTGTTCGTGCTCAAGCGATCGATGGCATCAGGGTTTTCCGGGGTCGATAATCCATTGTTCTTCGGCGAGAACACGCGGATGTTGTTCGGTGACGCGAAGCAGTCGTTGTCCACCGTGATTGCACAGTTTAAGAACTGAGCCTATCGTGGGCCGACCCGACGCAAAGTAAGTCATTGGACGTAGTGGATCTTGCCAAAGATCCTTCACGAGGGATCTTTGGCAAGATCCACTACTGAAGGGTCTGCGTCACTCATTGGTTTATCGACCCTCCGAGCCATACGGCGAAAACTTTTATGACATCCAATCGCCCCCTTCCGATGCTGCGGTCCATTTCGTTCCTGGTCGGCTGTGTCATTGTCGCCGGTTGTGGATCCTCAGATTCATCCACCAACACCACGCCGGTTGCTGTGGCCGACGCGCAGGCTTTAAAGCCTGTGGCGGTTCAGCTGAATTGGTTTCCTGAATCCGAACATGGCGGTTTGTATCAAGCCGCAGCCGATCAAACGTTCCTATCACACGGGATGAATGTTGAGATTCGCCCCGGCGGACGACAAAGTCCTGTGGCGCCCGAATTGGTTCTCGGGCGGGGCCAGTTTGCGATGGCCAACGCGGATGATGTTGTTTTATTTCGCAACCAAGGAGCCGATATCGTGGCTGTTTTGGCAGCGATGCAGAACCATCCACGTTGTATTTTGGTTCGCGAAGATAGCGGCGTGAAACGCTTCGAAGACTTGGCAGGCAAGACGCTCCAGCGCCAAGGAGGCCGTGCATTTCTTGAATTCATGCGATCCAAAGGCTTGCTTGATCAAGTCAAAGAGGTGCCCTATCACGGCAGCGTCTCGGCATTGGTGACGGACCCAGATGTCGCGATTCAGGCCTACTCGTTCGCTGAACCGCTGCTAGCGGAGCAGCAGGGCGTGAAGGTTCGCAAGCTGATGCTTAGCGAACTCGGTTGGAACCCCTACTCAAGTGTCCTGATCACCACCGGTGACATGGTTCGCAACCAACCTGAGCTGGTTCAGGATTTTGTCGATGCTACCCGCGCAGGCTGGCAACATTACTTGTCCGATCCGCAATTAGGAAACGAGGCCATTTTAAAAGCGAACCAGCACGGGATGACCATCGAGGCGCTGCAGTTCGGGCATCAAGAACTCAAAACACTCGCGTTGCCTGAGGGGATGTCGAGCAAATCGATTGGCCAGATGACGGATGAGCGTTGGCACACGTTGGTGTCGCAAATGGTCGAGCTAGGGCTCGTCGATGGCGACAAAGTCCGCGCCGACGATTGCTATACGATGCAGTTTCTGAAATAAAATCGTTTCTAAGCAGTTAGGCAGGAATGATTGGGTGAAATCCCATTAGCCGCTTGGGCGTTAGCCCCGCTTGAACCGCTTGAACCGTGGCTAACGCCAAAACGGCTAATCTACGGAAAAGACTCCTGCCTACCTGCTTAGCGGAATGAAATCGGGGGATGTCACCCTCGCTGACGCGATTTGAAGTTGCGATTTTACGCCGCTCGACGGCGACGTTTTTCCGGTTCGATGTGGCAGCCGAGACTTTCGATTTCAAGACGCAATAATTGTCGTGCAACATCGCTTGCGGTGGGGCGATCGTGAGATTGGGGCGAGATCATCCGCTCTACCAATTCCGCGACGGGAGAAAGCAACAAGTCGCTGGCGGTTTCAACGCGTGTCAGCCATTGCCAAAGAATGCGTCCGAGCGAAAAGATGTCCGACGCAGGTAACGCCACCATCTTGTCGGAGAGAGTTTCCGGCGCGGTGTATTCGGGGGTGCCACGGAACAGTCGTTTCGACGAGGTGTGCACTCGCTCTGCAAATCCAAGGTCGATCAAGGTCACATGTCCTGTCGCCCCGACCATCACATTGAGCGGTTTCACATCGCCATGGACCCAGCCCTTCGCATGCAGTGCCTCGAGCGCCTGAGCCACTTGGCGAACCAACCAAAGGCCCACTGGTAACGGTTTTCGGGGGACTTGTTTTAAATGATCGTGCATCGTCAGGGCGTCCAGTCGTGGCATCACCAAAAACGGGGACTCCCCCGAATCGGACGCGTCCAAGACGGCGATGAGATTGGGGTGAAGGACCTCGGTCGCACAGGCCGTAAACTGCTGGATTTGTCGTAGCGATTCGATCGTGTTGTCACCGACCCCGCGGCGGACGATGTAGTCCCAACGCGGGCTGCCCAGTGCGTCGGCCGGTTGCGCATGAGCCAGTTCTGCCATCTCGCCTTGATGAATGACCTTCCCTAATCGCCAAATCCCCAGGATCGCGCCGCGCGAGTGAGCCGAATGTGACTCGGAGCCATTTGGATTCATAAGTGAAACTTTCGACACAGCAAGTTTCCCACCAACGTGATGAACAAAAGGGCGACACCTCTGGGGGGACGCCGAGACCGAAACGCGCCGAGCGTGATCGGCGCGTTCCACCGTTTGAGCATCGACCAACGGGCCTTGCTAGGTCGAACCGCTATATTCGGAACGTCAGAAGTCGCCAGGATTGCCTAACCGGACTGATCGTCTTTCTCTGCGTGATCGGAAGGGTTGTCCCCCGTTAATGCGTAGTAGTCCTCGGCTCTGAGTTCCGCTGGGGGGATTCGCCGAGGGTTTTGGCGGCCGAACGCTCACGTCGCGTGAAGATGGCAACGAGGGCTCAGCCTGCGTTATGATAAAGCGGCGATCCTTCCATTTCGATTCAAGTTTTCGATAGGTGTTGATGTGCGATCTTTTGCTTTAATGCTTGGCATGTTGCTGATGGCGGGATGTGGGCCTTCGCAGGAAACAAAGACCGATTCCCCATCGTCGGGGGCGGCTTCGGTCCAAACCCAAGGCTCAGGGCGTTTCCCTTTAGCCGCTGGCCAATACACCGTGCTGGGGATTTTGACCGATAACCAAGACAACAGCAAAGCGAAAGAGAACGCCGAAGCGGCGTTGGTAACGCATCCCGATGTGGCCTGTTTTGTCGGGCTCTGGAACATCAACACTCCGATGATCTTGGCGGCACTTCGCAGCAGCGATGCGACCGGTAAAGTCAAAGTGGTCGGGTTTGATGAACACCAAGAAACGCTCGCCGGGATTCGCGAAGGGACCGTGGTGGGCACGATCGTCCAACAACCTTATGACTTCGGGTATCGCAGTGTCCAATGGCTGACGTCGTTAGCAAAGGGCAAACCCGTCGATGTGCCCGATTCGGGATCCATTTACATCCCTCACGATACGATCACTGCCGAGAACGTCCAAGAATTTTCGGATCGCATTAACGCAATCAAGGCAGGCAACGGCCCTCAGCTATCGCCCGAATCGGATCTCGATGGCAACGGCGTGCACGTTGCATTTATTAGTAACAGTATCGATCCGTTCTGGACGCTAGCCGAATTTGGTTGCAATAAAGCGGCTGCACAATTCGGCTGTAAAGTGGACGTCCAAATGCCATCGACCGGCTCGATCGAAGAGCAGAAGCGTTACCTCGAAACCAACGCCGCGAATAAGTTGGATGGAGTCGCGATCAGCCCGATCGATCCTGCCAACCAAGTCGGGATGATTAACGAGGCATGTGATGCGATGACGGTGATTTGCCAAGATAGCGATGCGCCAACCTCGAAACGCAAATTCTACCTCGGGACCAGCAACTACATGGCGGGACGTGCGGCAGCGAAATTGATCAAGCAGGCCGTTCCCGATGGGGGCAAGGTGATGTTGTTTGTCGGGAAAATGGAGGTCCTTAATGCCCAAGAGCGAAGTCAGGGGATTATCGATGAGTTGTCCGATAAACCCGTGCCTGGGATCTTCCTACAATAGCCTCCGCCGCCCGACGTCTCCGGCGGCGAACGCTTGCCCAATCGCTACAACCCGATAGAGCGGGACGAACCGGCGTAAATCAAGCGAAGAATCCTTGAGACGCCACGAGCGGATACCGATTTTGTTTCGATGAGTGATGTAAGTTTCGGAAAGGATGAAGCGATTTATCCTTTCCGACGATTCTCCGATCACGACCAAGGTTCGCCCATGTCATCGATTCATCCCGCCGTCGCAAATGTGCTAAACGCTCGCAATGATGCGACGCAACAGAAAGTGCAGATGGCCGTGCTTGCCAAGGGGATGGCCGTTCAGCAGCAAACCGGCGATGCGATCAACGCCATGCTTGAACAAGCCCAGCAGGTTCAAACGCAAATCGCCAGCGGACATCTCGACGTCCGCGTCTAACGCGAACTCTCTAGCGGTCACGCTGCCGCTATCTTGTTAGCGGCACGCCGAGGGGCTGTCCGGCTTCCGTGTGTAAAGCGTTGGGACGCCCTTCCCGAAAATCTCGCTTGCAGGCTCGATTTTCGACCCTGCCCAGCGTTGCTGGGCGGGTAAAGCATGTGGTTGCTACGGCTTAACTAAAAGCCGCGCCACCAAGTTAGGGGCGAGGCGCGGCCGCGGCTAGCACTTCCAAATCGTCGCGGCCCACTCGGGTACAAAATGTGCCCAGCGATTCGCCGTCGAGACGATTCGACTTGTAAGCCGAGAAGATCCCGATCAACTCATCCGCGACATCGGCATCCTTTACCAAGTCCTTGTAGATGTACGCCATGCGGTCGCCAACCCAGCCACCACCGGCAAACAAGGTGTACTTGTCCTTGGCTTTTCCAACGAGCGCCAAGTCGGCGTTGTAAGGCCGCGCACATCCGTTGGGGCAACCGGTCATGCGAAGCGTAAAACGCTCTTTGTCCAGCCCGAGTTTTGCCAGCGGTTGTTCAATCGAATCGATGATGCTTGGCAGACGTCGTTCGCTTTCGGTGATTGCCAATCCACACGTGGGAAGGGCAACACAAGCTATCGACCAGCGACGGACCGTGCTGATATCTTCGGTTAACGTCGCTCGGTGTTTGCGAATGATCCCAATCAGTTTCTCTCGGTCACCTTCTTCGATATCGGTGAAGATGATGCTTTGATTGGTGGTCATACGAAGATCGGTTTTGAACTCGTTGCAGACCGCGCGGATCGTCGCTTTGAGCTGATGTTTTTCGTTGTCGTACAAACGGCCATTTTCAATGTTCAAGCCGTACGACCATTTGCCGTCGCCTTGTTCTTGCCAACCCATGTGGTCATCGACTTCGTGCACATCATCTTCGGTGCAATCTTTGAGCGGCTCGCCGAAGTACTCTTCGACCTTGGCTCGGAACTTGTCCATGCCCCAATCGGCAATCAAGTACTTCATCCGCGCGATTTTGCGGTCTTCGCGATTTCCATGGTCACGTTGAACCTTGACCACCGCGACGGCCACGTCGACAGCCTGTTCCGGGGTGCAGAACGCCATTCGTTTGGCGATTGCCGGGAAGGTCTTCTTGGCCGAAGGAGTAGTGCCCATGCCGCCACCGACCAACACGTTGTAGCCGATGATCTTGCCGTCACGCACAACGGCGAGGAAGCCGAGGTCTTGGGCATAGATGTCGATACAGTTGTCATCGGGAAGGGCGATGCCGACTTTGAATTTACGAGGCAAGTAAGTCGGACCGTAAAGAGGTTCGACGACTTCGCCGCTACCGCCACCTTCGAGAGTGGTTTCGCCACTCTCAGGATCGCTCACCCACAATTCGTGATAAGCGGGAGTCTGCGGTGCGAGGGCAACGACGAGCGCGTCGGTCAGGATTTGCATGTCGCGATGCACTTCATCGGTGCGTTTCGCAGGACAGCAAACGACGTTGCGATTGACGTCGCCACAGGCCGCGAGTGTCGAGAGTTGGATCTCGTTGATGCGATTGATTGTCTTTTGCAGATCGCTTTTTAACACACCATGAAGCTGCAGCGTTTGTCGCGTGGTGATCTTCAAGGTGGAGTTTCCGAGCTCGTCGCAAAGATCCAACTGAGCGAGCATCTGATCCGACGTGATGCGGCCGCCTGGGATCCGACAACGGACCATCATTGAAAATGCCTTGCCGCCACCGGTCTTCTTGGCCGCTAAGCGAACGTCACGGTCGTCCTGTTGATAGGTGCCGTGGAATTTCAGCAGTTGCAGATTGTCTTTGTTGAATTGGTCCGTGCTTTCGCTCAATTCGACGTCAATGGTGCCCTTGAGGAAATTGCTTTCTTCTTTGATCGCTTCGTTGGCGCTAAGTTTGGGAGTGTCGGTAGACATCGAGACTCGAATCCTGTGAGATTTCGTTTTTCTGATTAGAGGTGCATCAGTCGGTGGGCTTTTGCACCTCAGTGGGGTTCCGCAAGCTCTTGCGGTTTGGAGATACTATAACGATGAGACCGAAATGCCACTATGGCGATCAATTTGACTCTTTTTCCTGAGAGAAACTGTATGACGGCGGAAATACTCGACGGCAAGCGGATTGCTGCAGAGATTCGTGAGGAAGTAGCCCAAGCGGTTAAGAAGCTTCAACTTGAGCTTACTCGCAAAGTCGTCCCTTGTCTCGCAGCCGTACTGGTGGGTGAAGACCCCGCCAGTCAGGTGTATGTGCGTAACAAGCAACGCGCTTGCGAGAAAGCGGGGATCGAGGGACGGACGCACCGATTGCCTGCGGACACCAGCCAGACGCAGTTGCTCGAATTGATTGGTCAGTTGAACGAGGACGTTTCGGTTAACGGAATTTTGGTTCAGTTACCGTTACCATCCGCAGGCAATGGTGGAGCGGGATTCGACGAGCGCGCGGTCCTCGATGCGGTTGACCCCCTGAAGGACGTTGACGCATTTTCACCCGTGAACGTCGGGCTTTTGATGCAGGGGCGGCCACGTTTTTTGCCCTGCACGCCTCACGGAATCGTGCAACTTTTGCATCGCTGTAACATTTCCGTTGCCGGAAAACATGTCGTCGTCGTTGGACGCAGCGACATTGTCGGCAAGCCCATGGCGATGATGTTGGCGCAGCGCGACGGAAGTTGTGGCCGCGAAGTCGCCAATGCCACCGTCACGATCGCCCACAGCCGCACGGCCAACCTAGCCGAAGTTTGCCAGTCCGCAGACTGTTTGATCGCGGCCGTTGGCGTTCCCGAAATGATCAAGGGCAACATGGTCAAACCTGGTGCCGTGGTGATTGATGTCGGAATCAACCGCGTCGGTGACAAGTTGGTTGGTGACGTCGCGTTCGCCGAAGCAGCGGAAGTCGCCTCGGCGATCACGCCGGTTCCCGGCGGCGTCGGCCCGCTGACGATCGCGATGCTGCTACACAACACCGTGCTGGCGACGCGTCTGCAACATGTGTGAGACGATAAACCGCACCCGCGTCAGGGTTAAATGACATCACTCAGAGAGCCGAACGGAGGCGGAGATACAACGCGAATTTCCCCTGGCTGCATACCAATTTCACAGCGAATTCGAGCTGTTGCGAGGCAGCCGCTTCTCGCTGGGCACGGCCCGTTCGCCGATCACGCTGGTGGTGAAAGCGGATACTGCGGTTTTATAGATCGATGGATAGATCATTATCCCATCGGGCTTGTCCGCTTGAACGATCGACGATCATGAAGTCGGCTTCAGCGACCGCGTCCCACGAGATCGTTGGTGCTGGATTACTCGAGGCAAGCGTGGCACCCTCCACGAGGGTGATCGCGGAGGCGATTTACGGTGGATACGATCCCCGTTTCGCTCGTCGCCGCAAACTCTCCCTACGCTGGGACCGTGTACCGCTGAACCCGCGTGCTGAGATCGCCCAGTGCTTTGAACCGAATATTGATGTTCGTCACATTTGGATGGATTAGCTCGATGTCATAAGCCGCACGGTCTCGGATTGTTGGATCTGAATGCTGTGGTCTTACTTACCACTGATCCACCGTTTCGGCAGAAGCAATACCCGCCATGCACGGCAACAAGCAAAGGCCAATGATAATGAGTTTGCGATGCATGTTTTTATCGTTCGCTGATCCAATCTGTGAGTGCGGCGTCAAACACGTGCGCGGATGAATTTGATGATTCGTCAGTGTCAGGAAGCCGACGTTTCCCCGTCGATAGAACCGTGTTCATTAGGTCGTCGACCGCATGGTTGTGGTCTTTGCCGAGGATATGATTGAACTCGTGTAGGATCGTGGTCAGTAGGTCGATGTGATCGTCCGGTACTTCGTCCACTTCGTCAACCGCGGGCGTTGGGTCGACAAACCAACCGTGGTTGGCTGCGTTGACGTCGATTTGGATGGCGTCCTCGGTAGTTGAACCGAGCAGGTTTCCGTCTAAATCAGTGATCTCGATCCGCGTGTTTTCAATTTGCTCAATTTGGGCATCGCTGATTCCCGTTGCCGCTAAACGCGAGATGGCTTCATCAACAATCGGTTGCAATTGATCGGTTGTGAGCACCGCGTGGCAGACATGATTGTTTGCTGTCGTAGCGGCGCGGAGATCGCTGGTTCCGACGTTCAGGGTGCTGAGGGTGATGAGTTCGACTTTGGTTTGAATGGTGCCGTTCGAACTGGTGCTACTGCTGCGGTGATGTTGAGTTTCGCTGGCACCGACGCCGATGAACAGTCGCTCGTCGGTCGGAACGTCTTCGACAACGATGCGAGTCGCTGTTGATGATACCGTCTGTTCGGCAATTTCCTCATTGTCGCCTTGGCCAGGAGCATTCTCGATTTGAACGAAGCCAAAGATTCCATCGACCGAAAGCTGTGGTTCCCAAGAGATCTCCAGGTTCGGATCGCTCGCGGAAATTGTGGCACCGGGTGTGGGGCTTGTCACCACAGGAGCGTCGGGCAGTGATGCATCTAGCAAATCGCTGATGTTAAAGGTGACAGTGAATTGTCGATCGATCGTGCCGTCGTCTTCGTAATCGACGTCAACCGTGTACGTTCCATTGTTGGCAGCGATAAGTTCGGCAAGGGTGTCAAACTGGTGCTCGAGGAAAACGTGGGCTGCTTCTTCGTTGTCGCTTTCAACGCCGCCGCCGGGTCGCGTGACGCTGATCGTCGACGCACCGGTGATGTTGGGGCCGTAAGCGGAAAACTCAATGTTGTTCAGATAGAAGTCGTCGCCACCGTCCATTTCAACGCGATAAACCTCCATCTCGGCTTCACCAGCAAGATGGTTGGGATGCCAATCTACTTGTGATGCGGACATGTCGTAGCCGAGAACGATATGCGATCCGGCTGCGGTCGCGCGGATGTCCAGTTCCGAGTCCGAAGGACGACGGGCGAGTGTTTCCAGCGTTTGCCACGAACTACCATCAAATTGATAGGCAACCAAATGATTTGCGATCTCGCTGGTTGTGTTCCAATCGTTCCCAAGCAGCGTCGCGTCGTACTTGAGCGAAAGGTCGGCGTGATCGAATGCGACGGCGTTGCCTGCCGCGTCGTCGACGATGAACTCCCATGACTGAACGACGTCGAACCCGCTTGGCTGTTGCACGGTGCTGCGTAGATCGAGGGTCGCATCAAAATCGCCGTAAGCGACATATTGCCATTCCGCGCCCGTAAAGACTTGATATTCGAACTTGAAGTTTGCCTGATTGGCCAGCCCTTCAACGACGAAGTCCACACCGCCGACGGCATCGTTGCCACCGCCGAACGCACCGGATGGCTCAGCGGGGCTGATCGCTTTCACATGATCGTCGATCTCGATTGTTGTGACCGAGAGGGTGGAGAGGCCGAATGTGACGTTGGCCACATCACTGCCGCCGGTTTGCTCGACGCGAGAAGGCAGCTGATGACTAGGCGCGGCGATGATGTTCAGCTCGAGACCCGTCGGCAACGCTGGCGTCGTCAGGCTTGCTGCACCTTCAAAGTTGGTCTCAAAGAACCAGACGTCCAGGTCCCCGTTACCGACTTCGACAAACACTTCGTCGGCAGTGGGATGTTCAGGCAAGGTGATCGTCAATTCGCGATTGTCCGCAGTGAGGACGGCCCCGTCAGCGGGCGTCGTCGGCGAGATTGCGGCGGGGAACATTGACGCGATGATCGCCGCCGTATCGAGCTGGATTGTGATGGTCTCGTCGATCGAGTCATCACCATCGAAGTCGAATTCAAACAGGAAGTTGCCGTCTAGCAACGCGACGAAATCGGTCAGCGATTGGTCTTCTTCGGCATCGATGCCAATCCACTCATCGCCGCCGCCCATGCCATGCACTCGCGGTTCCGAATCCATGGGCGTCGTTACGTACAAGACTGTCTGATAGTCGGCTCGATCGTCGAGCGTATCGATTTCAATGTTAAAGGCAATGAAAGACTCGCCACTAAATTCACCTTGAACGAAACCAAACTCAATATCCGCGATTGCTGCGGTCTCGGCGGGCTCCACCGAGGCTTCCGTTCCTCGGACCTCCACTTCATCGATGACCACGATCGCGTTCGGGTTGCCGACGGCGAGGATCGCGTAAACCGAATTGGTAAAGGCCGCTACATTGAATCCATTGAGCTGGCTGTTGGGGATCAAGCCGCTATCGAGTTCGTTGTCGCCCTGCTTGGCTCTGATTTGCACGCCCGAAGATTCGATCGACAGAGTCAGTTCCACTGGTTGCGTGGAATCGTAGCCGGAAAGCTGCAATCCCGAGTAGTAAGAATCGTCATCAGGAGAGCTGAGTTTGATCTGTCCATCGGAGTGGAAATCGAGGCCGACCCCCGCGCTGGATTCGAGTTCGATGAAGCCAACGTAGGTGTTTGCTCCCGCTGATAGACTATCGAGGGTAACGCTGAACGTTGCCGGGCCGCCGGGCAGATCGATCGCGGTTTCGGGATAGGCGATGGTCGTCCAGTCGTCATCGGTCGCGCCGGCGAGCATCGTCAAGCTCGATCCCGCCTCCACAATCGACCCGCCGTTTTCGAGCACGGTCCAGCTTTCAGGCACGCCGCCGGTACCATTACTGAAATCGTCATCGATCAGTACTGCTAGATCATCCTGTATGGCGATCGTGAATGAAGATGTACCAATCGAGTTGGTGAAGAACGACAAGTTAACGAGTCCATCGGTGCTGGCCGTTATCGCTAGATCGTCGCGGCGGAAGTTGGCTTGCACGCTAGCGAGAAGAGGCTGGTCGGTCGGAAGTGAGTCGGTGGTGACACTCGTTGCGGTGCCTGCTAGTTGCGGTTGCGCCCACCAAATCTCGTCCAAGTTTTCGATGCCGGCTCCTTCAACTAAATTCGCTGAAACATAAATGCTCTCCGCACCACTGATCTCGTTCCAAGCGATCGTGGGCGTCGTGTCATCGATCTCCCCACTGGGGCTGGCCACGACCGGGTAACTAGGGAACGAGTCCGCAGTAAAGCCTTCAAGATTGACGTCGATCGTGAAGGTTTCCTCGTAGGCACCATCACCGTCGTGGTCGATTCCAAATTCATGAATACCGTCGTGGGCATCCATGAATTCGGAAAACGAGGTGTAATGGAAGCCAGCGGCTTGATGTTCCCCATCAACGTCCGGACGCATGAACTCCGTATCGTCCACTCGCTTCAAGTCAATTCGCGTCGCGTCGGTATGATTCGATCCCGAAGCGTTCAGGTCAAAGTAGCTCAAGTAGACCACTTGTCCGTTGATGTCAGCCTTGCCGATCTCCAGGATCACGTCCGCTAGTATCGGTTGGGATGCATCGTTAACCGTAATCGTGATGTTCTCGCTGTCCGTGGTGGTACCATCGTTGACAATGACATCGAATGTGAACGAACTGCCGCCATCGGTCTCACTTGGCGTCCACTCGAACACGCTCGCTGACGAGATGTGAGCGGAGTCTGGTGCATTCTGGCTGAGACTGAATGACAGCGTGTCGGCTGGCAGGTCTGCATCGGTTGCTGTGACCGCAAACGTTAACAATTGGCCCTCGTCAACGCTGTGGTGGCCGATTGCGTCGAGGACGGGTGGATCGTTGACTTCGGCGATCGTCCATGTGATTGTTTCATAGTCGTTGGCTTGACCATCGGAGACGACGACGTTGAAGGTGAACACACCCTGCTGATCTTCACTGGGAGTCCAAGAGAACTCACCACCGGTGGTGATCGCAGCACCGTCAGGCACGTTGCCATCCAGGCTGAAGGTCAGCGTATCGGAGGGGAGATCGCTGTCGGTTGCTGCCGCGGTAAACGAGAGGAGTTCGTTTTCGTTGCTGGTCTGGTCGCCGATTGCGTCGAGGACGGGTGGATCGTTGACTTCGGCGATCGTCCATGTGATTGTTTCATAGTCGTTGGCTTGACCATCGGAGACCACGACGTTGAAGGTGAAAGCACCCTGTTGATCTTCACTGGGAGTCCAAGAGAACTCGCCACCGCTAGTGATCGCAGCACCGTCAGGCACGTTTCCGGTCAGGCTGAAGGTCAACGTATCGAAGGGGAGATCTCCGTCGGTCGCTGTGGCGGTAAACGAGAGGAGATCATGTTCGTTGCCGCTGTGGTCGCCGATCGCATCGAGGACGGGTGGATCGTTGACTTCGGCGATCGTCCAAGTGATTGTTTCATAGTCGTTGGCTTGGCCATCGGAGACGACGACGTCGAAGGTGAAAACTCCCTGCTGATCTTCGTTAGGCGTCCAAGAGAACTCGCCATCGGTGGTGATCGCAGCACCGTCAGGCACGTTTCCGGTCAGGCTGAAGGTCAGGTCTTGGAATGGTCGATCGGGATCACCGCTGATCGCATTGAAGGTATGGAGTTGACCTTCGCTGAGCGTTTGATCGCCGATCGCGTCGAGGATGGGTGGATCGTTGACTTCCGCGATTGTCCATGTGATGGTTTCATAATCGTTGGCTTGGCCATCGGAGACCACGACGTTGAAGGTGAAAACTCCCTGTTGATCTTCACTGGGAGTCCAAGAGAACTCTCCATCGGTGGTGATCGCAGCACCGTCAGGCACGTTTCCATCCAGGCTGAAGGTCTGCGTATCGGAGGGGAGATCGCTGTCGGTTGCTGTGGCCGTGAACGAGAGGAGTTCGTGTTCGTTGCCGGCCTGGTCGCCGATCGCATCAAGGACGGGAGCATCGTTGACTTCCGCGATTGTCCAGGTGATGGTTTCATAATCGTTGGCTTGGCCATCGGAGACCACGACATTGAACACAAAGGTGCCCTGTTGGTCTTCGCTGGGCGTCCATGTGAACACGCCACCGCTGGTGATCGCCGCACCAGCAGGCACGTTGCCGTCCAGGCTGAACGTCAACGTGTCGGAGGGGAGATCGCTGTCGGTCGCTGTAGCGGTGAATGAGATGAGTTCGTGTTCGTTGCCGGTCTGGTCGGGAATCGTTGTCAGTACGGGCGAGTTGTTGACGTCGGCGACCGTCACGGTGATTGTTTCGGTTGCGGTCAAATCACCATCGGTGACGACGATATCAAATGTGTAGCTGCCGGGACCTTGTGACTCAGTGGGCGTCCAGGTGAATTCGCCACTTTGGGTGATCGCAGCGCCGGCGGCCGCATTAGAACCCAAGCTAAACGCAAGCGTGTTGGCGGGGAGGTCAGCGTCGGTTGCCGTCGCGGTGAAGTGGAGTTGGGAACCTTCGTCAATCGAATGATCGTCGATCGAATCGAGTACGGGGGCGGTGTTGACTTCGTTGACCGTGACCGTGATTGATTGACGATCGTCGGTGTCGCCATCCGAAACAATCACGTCAAACACAAACGTGCCGGCTCCATGTGCCTCAGTGGGCGTCCAGCTGAACTCACCGTCGGATGTCATGCTGGCCCCGAAGTGTTGGTCGCCTTCAAGAGAGAACGTCAGTTCGTCTGACGCGGTCTCCTCGTCCGTGGCTGTCGCGGCAAATCTCAGTGTTTGCAACTCATCAACGGTTTGATTGGAAAGCGTCGCCAGTACCGGTGAATCGTTGACCGGATCAACGGTGATCGTGATCGTTTGCGACGGAGATGCATCAATCCCCGTATTGTCGGTGCCGCCATTGTCACGCAGTGTTACCAGCATGGTTGCGGTGCCGTGCGCGTTGTCGGCAGACGTGAAGGTTAAGTTGCCATTTGCGTCAATCGTCGGTGCGGTCGCGAACAGGGCCGCGTTGGAGTTGTTGGTGATCTCAAACGTCAACGTCTGCGAGGACTCATCCGCCGGGCCCGTTGAGAGTTCACTGGCGAAACCGGTTACGGTTTGCGTTCCTGCATCTTCATCCACCGTCACGGTTGTGTGCTCCAGCGTGAAGGAAGGGGCATCGTTGACGGGAGGTGCCACCGTGATCACAAAGGTTTGCGAGGGCGAGGTGTCAACGCCGCCATGATCTGTTCCACCATCATCGTGAAGGACAACCGTGATGGTTGCGGTGCCTGTTAGATCATCGGCAGGTGTGTAAGTCAGTTCGCCCGCTGAGTTGATCGTGGGCGGTACGGCGAATAGATTTGCGTTGGTGTTGCCGGTGACTTCGAAAGTTAACGTTTGCCCCGATTCATCGGCTGGACCGGGTGATAGGTTGGTAGCGAAACTAGAAAGGGTCTGTGTCCCGCTGTCTTCGGGAACGCTGGCGGGATCTGCCGAAATCGTGAACGAAGGTGCGTCGTTGACAGGCACCACTTCAATTGTGAATGTTTGCGTTTCAGAGGTATCCATGCCTCCGTCCGTTGTCCCGCCGTCATCACTAAGGTTGACGGTGATGTTGGCGGTCCCGAGGGCACCGTCTGCAAGTGTGTAGGTCAGATTGCCGGTTGCGTCGAGTTGCGGCAAGACAGCAAAGATCGCTTCGTTGTCGTTGGAGAGAATTGTGAACGCGACGACTTGATCGGATTCTGTGGGGTCTGGTCCGGGAGTCACGTCGGTAGCGAAGGCGGTGATGGATTGCGGCCCACCGTCTTCCAAGGTGGTATGAACCAAGGACGGCAAGATGAACTCGGGGGCGTCATTGACCGGTGTGGTTGCCTTGAGTCCTGTGTTGCCCGTGATGTTGAACTTCACTGTCGCAGTGGTGTCGGCGTTGAAACCGGCATTGTTCAGCTTCACCGTGCCACCATTGTTGCCGGTGATCGTCACTGCCGCTTCGTCAGAACCTTGAAGGGTAAGTTCACTGTTTTCATCAAACGCAATCGTCGAGGCAGCGGTGTTCAGAATTTCCAACAGCGAGCCGCCGTCCTGGTCGATGTCCAGGTCGTCGAACTGGAATGAGGCGGTACCTCCATCGATCTGAATCGCCGTTCCGGCATTGGTTTGGCCATCGGCACTTCCGATATCAGTGCTCTTGATCGTGATCGTCCCCGTGACGTTTCGAAGTCGAATGCCTTCGTTGTCATTCGTACCGCCACTGGTCACGATGATGGTGAATTCAATGACCAAATCACCCGCGTTGTCGCCCGCGATCCCAGCACTGGCGACCGGGTCCAAGGTCACGCCACCAATCGTGTTGCCCGTTGCGACGGTGAGCACGTCACCGGTCGTATTGGTAATCGTGGGCGAAATCGCGTTGATGGCAGGTAAAGCGTCACTGCCTGCGGGAACGGTGATGTCGATACCCGCGAGGTAGGCTTCCAGTGTCGTCCCGGCGAGTCCCGAGCCGATGAAGACTTGGTCATCTTCGAGATGAAAGCCGCCGTCGTTATGGACTCCATAAGTGACATCATAGGGAGTCACCGTGCCGACGACAAAAATAATGTCGCCCGAAGCGTCCGCGTCGGGATCCGTTTCAACGTTGTTCAGGGCGGTAAAGTTTTGAAAGGGTAAGGCCAGCGAACCGTCACCACCGGGCGCCGCCGAATTGTCGACGACCCAGAGTGATTGATCGATCGAAATCGTCGCGGTTTGTTGATGCGTCGCACCGTCGGAGTCGGCGATGGTGAACAGAAACGTCGTCGTCCCTTCGAAACCGGTTTGAGGGACATAACGGAACGTTTCGGCCACGTTGTCAAAGGTGAGAGTGCCCACACCGGTCGTGGAATCAATGGATTCAACCGAGAGCACGTCATCCCCTACGTCGGTGGCGCCGGCGAGCAATGTCGACCAAGCTCGCGAGAGTGGCACGTTCCCGAGCGCGTTGATGGTTTGTGCGGCGGCCACAGGAGCCACGTTGTTGACCACTAAAGCGAACGTGGCAGTGGTGGCTGCTGTGTCATTGTCGGTCGCGGTGATGGTCACCGTTTGGCTTTCGTCCGGTCCATCGGTGCTGTCGTACGACCATGACCAGGTTCCGTCATTGTTGTCCGTGATCGTGCCGAAGTCGGCAGTCAGTGTGACGGTATCACCGCTCGCATCCGAGTAAGTGCCGGTGTTGGTTGCCGTTTGACCTTCGTCGACCGTCACGGTGGCGTTGTTCGCTGCGACGATGGGGGCGACGTTGTTGACGATCAAGCCGAATGTGGTCGTTGTCGCGACGGAATCGCTATCGGTGGCGGTGATGGTGACCGTTTGACTCTCGGTTGGGCCATCGGTGCTGTCGAACGACCATGACCATGTGCCATTGAGATTGTCCGTGATAGTCCCGACCGAAGCTGAGAGAGTCACCGTGTCGTCACCGCCGTCGCTGAACGCTCCCGTGTTGTTCGCGGTGACGCCTTCGTTGACCGTGACGGATGAATTATCGGCTGCCACGATTGGAGCGGCGTTGCTAACGGTGACCGAGTGTGTTCCGGCGGTATGCGTGCCATCTTCATCAATGACCGACACGGTGACTGTGTAGTCGTTCGGACCATCGGCATAGGTATGTGTTTTGAGTCCCGCCGTGCCAGGCGTTTCGAGTGGGGTGCCGTCGCCCCAATCGATGGTGTAGCCGGTGACCGTATCGTCGCCTGGATCGGTCACACTACCGAGGGTCAGCTCGTAAAGAATTCCTTCAACGGCGCTCCCACTGCCGGTCAAGGCAATGGTCGGTGCGACGTTGGTGACGGTGAATTGAAACGTCACGTCGTTGCTCGCCGCCATTGCGTCCGTCGCGGTGATCGTAATCGCACGCATTGCCGCGTCATCGGTCGTCGCTAGCGACCACGACCATGTCCCGTCGAGATTGTCGGTGACGTTGCCTTCGCTGGCCGTGAGTGTAATGGTGTCACCACTGTCGACGTCGGCAAACGTGCCTGTATGGGTCGCGGTCGATCCTTCGGTTGCTGTTGCCGTGGCGGCACCGGAAATCGTCGGTGCGTCGTTGGCCCCGGTGATCGTGACAATCACGGTGCCGGTACTGTGACCATTTTTGGAATCGTCAAGCGAATAATAAAAGGTGTCGATGGCGGTTTGGCCATCGGCGAGTTGCTCGAACGCTCCGTTGGGATCGTAGGTGATTGTGCCCGTGAGTGAATCGAAGGAGACAAGGCCGAGTGTTCCCGTGTTGGACACGGCGATAATCGAAAGTGTGCCGCTATCGTCTGGGTCACTGTCATTGACGAGCAAATCCGCCACGTTGATTGTAATCGCGGGGCCGTCCTCATTCGCAACGTCCGAGTCATCGCCAGCAATCGGGTTTTGATTGTTGACCCCAGGGACATTGCTGGTGCCAATCGAGCTTCCGCCACCGCCGATCCCGTCAACATAGCCTTGCTGTACCGTGCCGCCACCATTTGGATCGAATAAGTCCACATCGCCACTGCCGCTGAGATCGATACGGAAGCCATCGACGGCTAACAATTGACGTTGTTCGAGCGTCTCAACGAAAAGTTGACGACGAAGTTTACGTTGTGCTTGCTGGTACCGAATCATCAGGCTTCCTGCCAAGTAGAGGGCTCGATCTTTCAAGCCAATGAATTTTGTTACTAACGGTTGACTTACCAAACTTGAAACATCTGCAGCGTTTTTAAAACAGAACGATCAAGTCCATTGCGATCGTCAGCTGATCTTGATCACTGCGATCATCGAATGGGCGAATTCCGGCGATCCCGCCCGGAACACTTGCATTGCTTTGGACATCCGAACCGTCCCAGCGAATTTCGTTTCGAAACAACACGTTTGGGTGCGGTTTATAGTTAACTCCCCCTGTAATGGCGTAGTAGTCACTGCCAAGGAAGGCAGGACCCGAATTTACGTATTCGATTGGTACACCAACGCGACTATTTCCGTCATCGCGGAACCATTCGACACGCATTCCCGATGCCCACTGGTGGCTAATTTGATAGACAAGATATTGATTCAGCCCCCACCACTGACCCGCATCAAACGCAATCGTATTGTTGGAATTGTCCAGCTTGATTACCGCTTGCTCTTGCCGCCCATAATCACCCTGAAATACATAATAGAGTTTGGTGTTGAGATAATGCTTCAACACGATACTTGCCCAAGTCCGGCTATCGTAACTTGTGCCTTGGCTGGTGGTGATGCCCGTGAAGTCGTCCCCGGTATGAGCTGTTAACGCAATCGTAGTTTGCCCCTCGTTCAACTCCTTCACGATTCCAAATCGAGTTCCCCATCCGTCCAATTCGTTGTAGAACGAATCCCACCCCGTCGTCGCTGCAACAGCAACCGACAACGTTGGAGTCAACTTTGCATGCCACATTCCCCCAGAGTGTGTAAACGGTTCGCCGTACACGTAAGTGTAAGAATGGGAGTAGAAAAAGTTGTCGGGTGCAGCAAATGTTTCATAGCCACCCAGAGCATAGAAATGCCCCGCTCGAAATGTGCTGCCATAGGGGCCTAGCGGAGTTGCAATGTCCAAATACGCCTGCGGCATGGCCAGTCCAAACTTCGATGTTTCACTATTCCACTTGCGAGTCCGGTCATTGTGTTTCTCTAAACCTGGAACCGTTACAAAACGACTGTCCGTTCCGTAGTTTAGATCCACTCGGGCACCCCAATCCCAACCCGTGCCATCGACTTGAACTTGCTTGCCGGCGTACACGTAGAATTGGTTGAGTTGGTAGTCGTTGGATCGATCATTGAATAGCACCGGAGCATTGGAATGGTTTCGTGGACTGTCGGGATTCAGCGTCACGCCTTGCTGAATCCAACCACCTAGCTGAAAGGGCCGCCGATTAAATCCCCAACGCTGTTCCTGAAGGTCACAGGTCCTACAGTGCAACGGTTGAAATTCACCATCCGAAAGATAGCTCCACGTTTCCCCCTCGGAGTCGGTAACATCTTGGTTGTTGGTGTCATGGGCTATTGCCGACGTCCGATCGCTCCATGGCATGATCGCGTCCGCATTTTGATTCGTTCCATTCCCATGGAACTGCCACGGGGTTTCCACGACAAGAGGCTGAGGTACTTCGCTGTGATTACCGGCGGTTGGCGATTGTGCGATCGCTGATGGCGGGGACAACCACTTCACCATCGCGAGGATGACGACTCCGCGAGCAATGTTGGCGACGGTACCTCGACGCGTCTGGATGAGTGAAAACATGCGAACCAACTTTTTCGGGGAAAAACTAGATTTCGCATTGGATTTACTAAAGAACCCAAAGGGGGGGCAACACTGTCCCTCGTAAAAAAACACTAAGTTTTCATTTAAAATCCTTTGGAATGACTGAAAATGGCCATGGATGCATCGCTTTCTTCCGGTTTTCCACTTGGGTAAAGCGAACCGAAGCAATTCGAGAGCATCTTCGCCTCGAATGCGTTTTATGCTTTTGGCGAGAAGCGATTATGGAGAATGCGGCTGCGGCAAATTGTCCCTTTTGTCGTCAACTCGCCTTGGAGTGCACTCAGCGGCGGCGAAAAGAATTGAAGCTGATCAGGGACCTGCCACGACACCTCGTTCGCCAACATTTGATGCACACTCATCTCGATTTTGCTGGGGTCAGAGTCGCTCTCAATATCAAGCCACAATTCCAGCGTGCCGCCCCGATAGGTGAGCATCGAATGTCGGACGCGGGGCAGTTGGTTGATTCGCTGTTCAATCGACGCGGGGAAAATTTTGTGGCCATTGTTCAGCACGATCACATCATCGCTACGACCTAAGATTCGAAACTGGTTCGACCGGGGATCGATCTCCACTAGGTCGCCCGTTTCGAACCAGCCATCGCGGTCAATCCGTTGCTCGGTCGCTGCGGGATCATCCCAGTAACCGAGCATCACGTGATCGCCGCGGACAAACAATCGTCCATCGCGAATGTCGATTTCCCAGCCGTCGACGGGGCAACCGACAAGTCCGGGCTGCGGGTCGTGGGGAGTTGCACTGCAAATCACCGGGCCGGTCTCGGTGCACCCGTAACCTTGAATCACGGTGACGCCTCGTTCCGTCCAGCGATGGAACGTTTCGGTGGTGAGCCCCGCACCGCCGCAACCAAGAATTTTTAATCGCCCCAGACCAAACGAATGGGCCTCTTCATTGAGAAGCCGATTAGCCAAGCTCGGGACGACGTTGGCCAAAGTCGGTTGGACGTGCGCGGCCAGTTGTTTCCAGCCCGCGTAACCATAGCTCAGCACAAGGGTACAGCCACTCAATAGCCAAGTGCCGAGGTCACAGGTCCGCGCGTAGGCATGAGCCAGTGGCAGGCTGGTGAGCCGCACGTCCGTGGGCGATTGTGGAACCGCTTTGAGTTTCGCGTAGGCGTTTTTGGCGAGCGTTTCGTGAGAGAGCGTGACCCCTTTGGGAGTCCCGCTGGTGCCGCTGGTCCATAGAATCAGCGCAGGCGATTTGGGAAGTGTCGCTGTTCGCTCCGCGAACATTGCGTCATCGGCAAATTTCGCGGAGCGAAAGGAGGCCGCGGATTCGTCGTCGATCCAGTGACCGCCGACGCGGTCCCAACATGCTCGTTGGTGTGCCGGGCTGGTCTTGCTGCTGATTGGAACATGGATCGCACCGACGCGTGCGGTGGCGAGGGTTAACACCACATCGTCGATCGTGTTGCTGCTGGCGTAGCCGATGCGTTTTGGCAAAGCAGGCGATGACGCGAAGAGGTTATCAAGATGGGCTGCAGTTGCCTCGACGAGCGATGCCAATTCACGCCACGATCGCGAGCAACGTTGCTCGTTTTCCCAAGTGATTAAGGCAACCGAATCGGCTCGCGATTGCACGTGTTCGTCAAACGCAGCGAGCAGATTCGTGTGCATAAGATTTGCCCCACGGGGGCAGTTCGACGCTAGCGGACCCGTGTCATCTCGCTTGGTAGCGGCGGGGAAAAACGTTCAAATTCGACCGGGCGGCTTGTGCCGCACCGCTATAAAGCCTTCCCCAATAAGAGTTGGGGAAGGGGGACAACGATGGACAGGCTAGCGCATTTTTAGATAGGTCGTAGGGCCGGTTCCTACCGGCCAGCTTGTGATTGGCCGGTGGGAACCGGCCCTACATTCCACATCAATTTTTAATACGCTCTCAAAGCCGAAGCCGCTTTAGGCGTTCGCGCCGAGGGTCTTGCGCAGCTTAGCGGCGTTGCCGGCTTGGCCGAACGCGACCATGCGTGCCACGCAAACGTCCTTCATCGCGGTGCGAGCTGGCTTCAAGTAAGCGCGTGGATCGAAGGCCGACTTGTCTTCGGTCAATACCTTGCGGATCGCACCGGTGATCGCCATACGGCAATCGGTGTCAACGTTGATCTTGCGAACACCGCTCTTGATACCGCGTTGAATTTCTTCGACGGGCACGCCGTAGGTTTGCTTCATTTCACCACCGTACTGGTTGATGATGTCTTGAAGCTCTTGTGGCACGCTGCTGCTGCCGTGCATGACCAAGTGAGTGTTAGGGCATTTTGCGTGAATCTCTTCGATTCGGCTCATCGCCAAAACTTCACCGGTGGGCTTCTTGGTGAACTTGTACGCGCCGTGGCTAGTGCCGATCGCAACGGCCAATGCATCGACGCCGGTTTCGGCAACAAAACGAGCCGCTTCATCGGGATCGGTCAACAATTGATCGTGAGTCAAAACGCCTTCGGCACCGTGACCGTCTTCTTGCTCGCCGCCACCCGATTCGAGCGAACCGAGGCAACCGAGTTCGCCTTCAACGCTGACGCCGCGAGCGTGAGCGGCTTTGACCACTTCGGCGGTCACGCGAACGTTGTAATCGTAATCGGCTGGGGTCTTGCCGTCCGCTTCGAGCGAGCCGTCCATCATCACGCTGGTGAAACCATTGTCGATCGCTGACAAGCAAGTCTCAGGGCTGTTGCCGTGATCTTGGTGCATCACGATCGGAATGTGTGGGTACAACTCGGTCGCTGCGATCATCAGGTGACGCAGGTAGTTGTCTTGGGTGTAAGCACGAGCGCCACGCGATGCTTGGATGATCACGGGCGAATCGGTTTCTTCGGCCGCCTCCATGATCGCTTGAATCTGTTCCATGTTGTTGACGTTGAACGCGGCAACGCCGTAATTGTTTTCAGCCGCGTGATCGAGAACAACGCGAAGAGGAACCAAAGCCATGACTAGCTACCTAAGGTACTTGAGGTGATGTAATTGAATTAGCAAGTGACCCCCGAATTATCACTGAGTGGCCTAGTCCCGCAAGGGCTTTTCGCTGTAGGGGGAGAGGACAACGGAAATGGAGTTTGCTAGCCGCGGAGCGTGGGGGAGAGACCGGATCGGCTAGCTATTGCGCAACGGCATGTTCATTGCCCCTGTCTCGCTTTTAGGCCCGCTTGGAGCGTCGCTACGATCTCATCCACATCGTAAACACAGCCGCCCCAAGTTCCGCCGCCCACTTGTTGCAGGGCTGCCCATAGACGTGTGTCCTCGGGCATGTTCGCTTCCACACAGAGCCCCGGATGAGGGGGGCGTGAGGCAAAGATCTCTTCGGCCGAGGATTCCGGGGCCTCGGCGGCTTGGACTAAATCGACCCGTCCCGACAACGACACGCGGTCGATCTCGATCTCGATCAGGTCGCCATCGCGGACTTTCGCAATCGGTCCTCCGGCTAGCGCTTCGGGCCCAACGTGGCCAATGCAGGCCCCTGTGCTGACGCCTGAAAAACGAGCGTCCGTGATCAAAGCGACGTCCTTTCCAAACGACAAGTATTTCAGCGCCGAGGTGATCTGATACGTTTCTTCCATCCCACAGCCGAGCGGGCCGCGACCAATCAAGACGATCACATCACCCGCTTGAATCGCTGGTTCGGTTTGTCCTTTGATCGCGGCGATGGCATCGCGTTCGGTCGTGAATACTCGCGCCGGACCTCGTTTGCGATAAATATTGTCCTCGTCGATCACACTTGGATCGATCGACGTCGACTTGATAACCGAGCCTTCGGGGCAAAGATTGCCGCTGGGAAAACAAACCGTGCTGGTCATGCCACGACGGGTGGCCTCGGCGGGGGCAATGATCACTTCATCGGGATCGACACCGTCGGCTTGCGCGAGTCGATCGCGACAAATTTGGCGGCGATCGCTGGTGATCCATTGGTCGATTAACTCGTTCCACGTTTGACCGGTGATGGTGAGTGCATTGGCGCGAAGCAGTCCCAATTCACGCAAATGCCACGCGACTTCGGGGACGCCGCCGGCCAAAAACAATCGCACCGTGGGATGCCCGACCGGACCATTGGGTAAGCAGTCCACGAAGCGAGGCACCAACTGGTTGATCTTGCGAAACGCGGCGGCATCGGGACGCTTCAATCCTGCCGCGGCAGCGATCGCGGGAATGTGCAGCAGCAAGTTCGTGCTGCCGCCGACCGCCGCGTGAATCAACATCGCGTTATAGATCGCATCGTCGGTCAACACGTCACGAAGGGTTTGCCCACGCAGCACCATTTGCCGGGAAGCTTCCGCCGAATCGCGGGCCAACTTCGTCCAAATCGGTTGACCGCTGGGGGCGAGCGCCGCATGCGGTACGGTCATTCCGAGGGCTTCGGCGACGACTTGGCTGGTCGCAGCGGTCCCCAAAAATTGGCAACCTCCGCCCGGCGTTCCACACGCTCGGCAACCTTCGAGTGAGGCTTCTTCCAAGGACATTTCGCCCCGTGAATAACGCACACCGATCGTTTGTACTTTGCCCGCATCTTCGCCGACTGCGGGGGGCAGCGTGACGCCGCCGGGGACCAATACGTTGGCCAGACCACTGCATCCCGCCAAGGCCATCATCATCGCTGGCAATCCTTTGTCGCACGTTGCGATGCCAATCACCCCTTTGCGGCGCGGCAGCGAGCGGATCAGGCGTCGCATCACCATCGCCGCGTCGTTTCGATACGGCAACGAATCGAACATTCCCTGCGTGCCCTGCGTGCGGCCGTCACAGGGATCGCTGACGAAGGCAGCAAAGGGGACCCCTTCGTTTTTACAGATCTGTTCCGCCGCCGCCTGGACCAACAGCCCGACTTCCCAGTGTCCGGTGTGATAGCCCAACGCGACCGGAGAACCGTCCGGATTCCGCACGCCTCCCTGGGTGCTGAGGATCAGATATTGGTCGCCGAGCACCCGCCGTGGATCGAAGCCCATGCCGACGCTTTGCGTTAACCCAAATAAATCGCCGCTGCTCCAATTACGCAGGATTTCATCGCTAAGCGGAAGTTTTCCGGTCGGTCCGGCGGCCTTGGTTTGGACGGCGGATACGTTTTCGAGAGCACCGAAGTAATTAGGTTCGCTCATGGGGGGACACCACAAAAAAACGGTAGGACGAGGGGGGATCGTCCTACCGTAGCTTGAAATGATCTGCGAGGGAACTCGGCGACAGACTGGAAGCCTAACCCATGTTTAGCGGCGATCGCCTAACAGGATGAATAGGTAATACGCCAACGTCATGATCGACTGCAGCGTCGCGGCAACGTAGGTCAATGCCGCCGCATTGAGAACTTTGGCGACGTAATGCTCTTCGTTGCCCGCGATAATTCCCTGAGAAACAAGTTGCTCGCGAGCCCGTGAGCTGGCGTTAAATTCGACCGGCAAGTTGATCACTTGGAAAAAAACGACCGCCGCGAACAAAATGACGCCAATCCAAGCCAACGCCGGGATGCCGAACCACATCCCGCCCAACAGCATCCAAATCCCGGCACCCGAACCAAAGTTCGCTGCCGGTACCGCGGCGTTGCGAATCATCAGCGGTGCATAACTTTGAGCGTCCTGGAAGGCGTGCCCCGCTTCGTGACAAGCAACGCCGACCGCCGCCATGGTATGCCCGTTATAAACGTCGCTGCTCAGCCGCAATACTTTCGCTCGCGGGTCGTAGTGATCGCTCAATCTGCCGCCAACTTGCTCGATTCCGACCGAGTTCAGCCCAGCACTATCGAGCATCCGGCGAGCCGCTTGGGCCCCCGACATCCGAGTTGATATTTTGCTCATTTGCGTAAATGCCGACTTCACCTTCCACTGGGCGTAAAGACCAAGCAGAAAGGGGGGCAATGCAAACAAAAAGTAAAGCATCATTGGCTCTCTATCACCTCATTTGGGTAAACACACACTTCGACGCCAAAACGACAGCGCAAAGCGATACAGTGCGATACACGCAACTTGTGGACCATTCGTAACAGCTAGCGTCAATCTTGGTAGCGTAACGCCAAAATTGTCTGGATCGGAGGATCGATAAATCGAATCGGGGCACGCTCGTCAGATTGTAGGCTCAGCCATTACAATTCGAGGCACAATGAGCTGGGGCGTACGCCTTCGCACTCCGAGAATTCTGGAACCCCCCCGAGAATTCTGGTTTGTTGGCGACTTGGTTTGGCGGTAACCTCGTTCATTTTAACCACTAGGCCCCCCGTTTGTTCTGTCGCCGGATGGTTGACAAACTAACGTGTTTTCGGCGGCCATGACCGTCGTCATTCGCGGCTGACCACTGCATTGCATTGAAAGTTTTCGTGAACGTTTTAAGCCAACTTGCCATTTCAACGACCGATTTAACGTCGTCGATGAACCCTACTTTTTCCCTGTCAGGGGGATGTGGTCTGCTAGCAAACGCTCAGTGGTTGTCCAATCGCACCTACATTCTGCTAGCTGTCATTTTGACGGCGCTTGGGATTGCCACGATTGTTGGGGAAGTGCTTTCGCGACGCGAACCGATGGGGATCGAGTCGGCGCTGATCGCTCGTTTCAACCACAAAGTGCGTGTTTGGTGGATGATGCTAGCCATCTTTGTCTTCGGCTTTGTGCTCCATCGGGTCGGGGTCGTGGTGCTGTTTGGATTCGTCTCGTTTTGGGCGTTACGTGAGTTTATTACGATGACGCCGACACGGCGTGGAGACCATCGGACGCTGTTTTGGGTGTTTTTTGTCTTCACCCCGCTGCAATACATTTTGATTGGGTTGGGCAGTAGCGCTCCAAGTTGGATCACGTCAGACCCGAACCGCGATTTCTATGATTTCTATAGCATCATGATTCCGGTCTATGCGAGTTTGTTCATCCCGGCGCGGGCGGCGATCGCGGGCGACTACAAGCGGTTCCTCGAACGCAGTGCAAAAATCCAATCGGGGTTGCTGATCTGCGTTTATTCGCTCAGCTACGCTCCAGCCCTATTGGATCTCGATTTGGTACAAACCGGAAACATTCCTTGGGACGGCAGCAATGTGAGTCTGTTGGTTTTCTTTGTATTAATTGCACAGCTTGCCTCGGTGTTTGAACGGACCTGGGGCAAGCTCGCGGGCCGCAAAGTGATCGCCGAGAAAATCAATGCCTCACGAACCTGGGAAGGCTTTTTGGGCTCGATGGTGACCACCGGACTCGTTGCGGCAGCACTCTCATGGGCCACGCCGTTTCATCCTTGGGAAGCTTGGGTCCTGGGGGCGATTGTGACCGTGATGGCATGTGCCGGAACGATGACGATCAGTGCGATCAAACGCGACCGAGGCGTGACCGATACTGGCACGCTCGTGCAAGGTCACGCGGGATTGTTGGACCAGATCGACTCCATGTGTTTTGCAGCTCCCGTCTTCTATCACCTCACTCGATTCTTTTGGTCAGCATGACGCTTACTCTTTTCGACACTCACGCCCATCTCAATACCGATGCCTTTGATGGAATCGTTGACGAAGTGATCACGCGATCCCAGGAAGCGGGCGTCGTTGGTATCAACGTGGTCGGGGTGGATGTAAAGACCAGCCGGCGAGCGTGCGAGCTTGCCGTGGAGTATCCGGATTACTTGTTCGCCACGATCGGGATTCAGCCCAACTCGGCCGCCGAAGCCGCCGAGGGGGACTTTGCTTTGATTGAAGCGATGGTCAACCAGCCGGGCGTGAAAGCGATTGGCGAAACGGGATTGGATTGTTATTGGGACGACACGCCGTTGCCGATGCAACACGATTACTTTGATCGCCACATGCAATTGTGTCGCGACACAGGGCTGCCCATGGTGATCCATATGCGTGAAAGTGGCGACTTGATTGTCGAACAATTGCGACGGCAATCATCCGTGCCGGCAGGCATCATGCACTCGTTCACGGGCGATCTGGAGCTGGGCAAACAGTGTCTAGAGATGGGGCTGCACCTCAGCTTTGCGGGGATGGTGACGTTTAAAAAGAGCGATGAATTGCGTGCGGTCGCGGCGATGGTCCCGGATGACAAACTGCTCATCGAAACCGACGCCCCCTATCTCAGTCCCGAACCGCTGCGCGGCAAACGGCCCAACGAACCAGCTCGGGTCGCTCACACGCTTCGTTGTCTGGCCGATGTCCGCAACGTTTCCCCCGAGCGGTTGGCGGCGATCACGACCGAAAACGCTCGCCGTTTGTTCGGCTTGCCAATGTCTTCGTAGCGAAGGTCGCTAAGCCGTTCGCGACGCTGCACGATTCCACCTCCCCAAAACTTGTTTGGGGGAGGTCAGAGCGAGCGCTAACAAGCTCTGGGAGGGGCCTCGTTGTGTTAGAGATGGATCGTGCAAGCTCAGTTCCGCCAACCCTCGTGCGGCCGATTCTCCCAACGGAACGGTAGATCTCTCAGCGGAACGGTAGATTCAGCGACGCCGAGGCGTATTACGGCGCGGGGTACTTCACCGCATTTCGGATCATTTTTGCTCGCAGCGTCTCGCTCAGATCGATCTCCATCGCGTTGGCGATTGCGATCACGTAAGCCAAGCAATCTGCGAGTTCTTCGCCAGCGTCGTGTTTGCGTTTTTCATCCAGTTTGACTTTGGCGCCTTCTTCGAGCGTCAACCACTGGAAATGCTCCATCAACTCGGCCGCTTCAATCGCGAGCGACATCGATAAATTTTTAGGGTTGTGGAATTGATGCCAATCTCGCTCGGCCACAAATTTCTCGACCAGGATTCGTAGTTCATTGACCGAGGTTGTTTCATCGCTCATGGTTCACACTCTACAATCTTGGCATGGATGATCCATCAACCGCACCGCAACACCGTCCGCAGGGACGTGCACGCCGGCAATGGAGTTTGCGTGAGTTTTTGGGGCTGGTCACGATCGGGATGTTGGGGGTCGCGTTGGTCGTCTTGCTCGGTCGGGTGCGGCGGGCGGAAACGGAACTCGTTCGCTTGCGTCAGGAACATGGCTACTTAGAGCCCTCCACCGCAGAGGAAATCGCCGCTTCGCGTGCTCCGTCGGACCAACCGCTGACCTATCGGGCTCGTGTTCGAGTCCCGGATCAACCGCGTTACCGGGTGTGTTATAGCACATGGTGGCCTAAGAATACGTCAGCTCCCGAGTGGTTTGCCGCCGTCGATCTGCCTCCTGGAGAATCGGTCGTCACGGTGAAAATTGGTTCCGATCCAAGGGATTCGCAGTGGAAGATTACCGCGACGGTCCAGAGCGAGCGGGGGACCAAACGTTTGGCGACGGTTTTGCCGGCCGAGCATGTCACGATTTTTCGCGGCACGCATGACGCGCTGCGATTGGGAATCGGCAACGAGACGGTGCGAGCAGGAACATCGAGCTCGATTCGATTGATCGACGATCGCTGGCTGGCCGGAAATGCAGGCGTTCTCTTGTACGGGGACAAACCGCCGTCGGAAAACCAAGTGGGGGTTTTTGCAGAGCTGCAGCCCGATCAAGGCCCTATCTAAACAATCGTCGTTTTGCTGTATCTTTTAGCCTCCCTCTGTTTCTCCCTTTGTTTTTGTAGCTTCATCGATGGCAAAAGATTTCCTAAAAGGTGCCGCGGACGAATATGACGTGGTCGTGATTGGCAGCGGACTTGCCGGAATGACCTCCGCGAACATTCTCGGCCGCGCCGGGCATCGCGTTTTGTTGCTCGAACAGCACTACAAACTTGGGGGATTGGCGACGTGGTTCCTACGCCCCGGCGGCCACATCTTCGATGTCTCGCTGCACGGGTTTCCTCACGGAATGATCAAGTCGTGTCGCCGTTATTGGAATCGCGACATCGCCGATCGTATTGTCCAACTGAAAAACATTCGCTTCGATAACCCTCAGTTTTCGCTCACGACAAGCTTCAATCGCGAAGACTTCACGCGATTGTTGACCACCGACTTTGGAATCGCGCCGGAGACTGTCAAGGAGTTCTTCGATACCGCGCGAAACATGAACTTTTATGACGACCAACAAGTCACGACTCGTCAATTGTTCGATCGTTTCTTTCCCGGTCGCGATGACGTCGTGCGATTGTTGATGGAACCGATCACCTATGCCAACGGTTCAACGCTCGAAGACCCCGCGATCACTTACGGGATCGTGTTTAGTAACTTCATGAGCAAGGGCGTGTTTATCTACGAAGGGGGCACCGAGGACCTCGTTGCTCGAATGAAGAAGGAACTCGAATCGAACAATGTCGACATTCGTATCCGCTGTGGCGTCGACAAAATCAACGTCAAAGACGGCAGTGTGAACTCGGTCGAAGTTAACGGTCGCACGATTCGTTGTCGCGCCGTGGTCAGTAACGCGAACCTAAAAACGACCGTGCTAAAGATGCTCGGCAGCGAAGTGCTCGACAAAGACTATGTCGAACGAACCGACGGTGTGCGGCTGAATAACAGCAGCACTCAAGTCTATATGGCGCTAAAAGAAGGGGAAGAGATCGATGAGTCGGGCGGCGATTTGTTCTTCACCAGTACGGCCAAAGAATTTCGCACCGATTTGCTGTTGAGTCGTGATATCACCAGCCGCACGTTCAGTTTCTACTATCCTCGCACGCGGCCCGAGAAAAAGAAGGATCGTTATGCGATTGTCAGCAGCACCAATGCGAACTGGTCGGACTGGGCCGATTTGAATGAACAGGACTACCAGACCAGTAAACAAGACCTCGTGGAAACGACCATCGAAGCGTTAGAGAAATATATCCCCGGAGTGCGAGACAAAATCGACCGCGCCGAAGCGGCGACCCCGCGAACGTTCAATCATTACACGCGGCATGAGTTGGGAGCCAGTTTTGGAACCAAATTCGAAGGGCTCGGCGTCAGCCGCGAATTGCCTCAACAAGTCGGTGGCATGTACCACGCCGGCAGCGTCGGGATCATCATGAGCGGATGGCTCGGGGCGATCAACTATGGGGTTATCGTCAGCAACGAAGTCGATCAATTATTGGTCAGCACGGCAAACCAACACTAGCACCCGCGGCCCCTCGACGCATTCATGCGCTGGGCTTGCTAGAGGGGCGGTTTCGGAATTTGCGAATGGACTTTAAGTGTTCACGCAAATGGTTGCGACACTGCCCTGCAAATAGCTTGACATCCTCGGTGCGGTAATCGGGATAGGTCCAACGATGGTCAACCCACTGGCGATGGACATAGGTGAGCGTGACCTCGGCGAACATACCGTCACGAAGGTAGATGCGATGGTCGCGATCTTTTGTCGTGGCTAAGACCAATTTGGCTTGGGTGACGTAGCCGGGGTCGAGGTTGAGTGGCCGTGCGTCTTCGCTGGCGATCTGCTTGGCGCAATCAAGTTCCCAGAGGTTGGTTTGCGTCTTCCAGGCCGCCAATTCCGAGGGGTCGCAGAACTCGCGAAATCCGATGATGGTTTTCTCAAGCCCGCCGCCCATCTCGCGGGTGTAATACCCACCGGCTTCAAAAGGCATCCGCGGGGTTTGCACGAAGGGATCGCCCCAGGCCTGGGTGAGCCGATCGACGGCCCAATCACGCGCCGCATCGTGACGCGTGATCACCGCACAAAATCGCACCACGGGTTCAACGTACTGAATCACTGCCATCGGTTGGGTTAACTCTACGGGATTTAGTTAGAAGGGACACTAGAGTAATCTATGCGCACGAGGACAATGTCGTTTTCGTGGTGAGTGGCAAATGATTTCGCGGCGGCTGCGTCCCTAAAAAGGGGTGGTCGCCCCACCGCTCACGGACTTTTCCATCCCCGTTCTTTGCCATTAAGTTACATCATGCATCCTTGGATCGCCGACCGCACCACCACTTTTGATAGCAGCGGAATTCGTAAGGTTTTTGACTTGGCGGCAAAGTTGAAGGATCCCGTCAATCTCTCGATCGGTCAACCCGATTTCGATGTTCCTGAATCGATTCAAGACGCGGCGATCGAGGCCATTCGCGGGGGCAAGAACGCCTACTCGCCGACCCAAGGGATCGCGCCGCTGCGGGAGGCGTTGCGGCAAGAAATTGCCCAAAAGTATCCCCACGAGGACCGGGACGTTTTTATCAGCAGCGGGACCAGCGGCGGATTGATGTTGGCGATCCTGTCGATGGTTAATCCTGGAGATGAGGTCATTTTTCTTGACCCCTACTTCGTAATGTATCCTGCGCTTTTGAAAATGTGCGGTGGGGTTCCGGTGGCGGTCGATTCGTATCCCGATTTTCGCCTGGACGTCAACAAGATTGCCGCTGCGATCACGCCGCGTACGAAAATGATCCTGCTCAATAGCCCGGCAAATCCAACCGGAGTGACGGCGACCGAGGCCGAGCTGAAAGCGGTCGCAGAGCTTGCCGCGGAAAAGAATATCGCGCTGTTGTCGGACGAAATCTACAGTCGCTTTTTCTACGACGGTGAATTCGCCTCGCCCGCTTCCTTCAACGACCAAACGATCGTGATTGATGGCTTTAGTAAAAGCCATGCGATGACCGGATGGCGCGTCGGTTTCGTGCATGGTCCCAGCGAAATCATTCGCACCATGTTGAAAATTCAACAATACACCTTCGTGTGCGCGCCGCAGCCAGCCCAATGGGGAGCCTTGCGGGCAATGGAGGTCAACCTCCGTGGACACATCGAGGACTATCAACGCAAACGAGACTTGGTCTACGATGCGCTGGCGGATTGCTACGAAATCGCAAAGCCGGGGGGCGCATTTTACATGTTCCCCAAAGCGCCGATCGAAAGTGGCGAGAAGTTCGTTGAACAGGCGATAGAGCGGGGACTGCTGATCATTCCAGGCAATATCTTTAGCGCTCGCGATACTCACTTTCGAATCAGTTTTGCGGCCAGCGACGAACAACTCAAACGCGGCGTCGAGATTCTGCGATCGATGGCCGGGGCCTCGCTGTAGAGCGGCTTCGTCGTAGGTCCCCCTCGCTGGGATTCCGGCGAGTCGCGAAGGGAGACTGTTAACGCCGGCGAGCAACAACGTGGACGACCCGAGAGTCGAGCTAAAAATCGATCCCGTTGTCCGGGAAATGCAGGAGGGGCGAACGGTTGCTTTTCACGCCCCCGCGAGGGCGAAGACGTTCCAACGACAGCGGTTTTCAAAAGGGGGGAGCAAATGGCCCAGCAACACGCTGGGCACGCTACGTGACCGAGGCATATGCATTGTGTCGCTGGAAAAAGGGGGGGCTGCCTGCTGCGGACTGAAAAAGTGAGCGGCGAATTCGCTTAGTCACGCTCCATAGCCGAAGAGAGCCAACGGCGTTTTGGGTGTCCTGGACACTTTGCTGTGGCCGCGAGCGACTGGGGCTTTCGCTCGGAGGCCCGAGAGGGGGCGGCGTGGCTCAGGCGGGCGGTGCGGTTTGCACTTTCTTACTCGCCATCGTGTCCCGTGTTGCTTCGTAACACATATTGGCGTGAGTTCTTGCTCGCATCTAAACAAATCGCTGCCACGATCCATTCCAGCGTTGCCGGGGGCGGCAAGGGAGCGGTTTGAGTCTGCGGTTGAACCGAAGTCTCCTTCGTTCTGGCATCAGTCATGACTTGCATTGTGGGCACCTGCGGGAGTAAGGGCTGTGTTTGAAAGGGAGAGGGTAAAGGAACCTTATGGAGAAACTCGAAATCAATCAAATTTCGCCATCGGGGTAAGTCGGTTGCGGGACACGCATGTCCCGTTGCCTCATCAGGCGTATCCAATGTGCAAGGACCGCAGAGAACCGACGCAAAAAATCACTTTTTCTTAAAAAAAGGATCCGCCGTTGAGTTGTGGTCGTTTGTTCATGACTCTGAGAGCGGTTGCCACTTTTGCTTGCTCCGAAGAGAAGGCGACCGGCTCGCGGTGCCGCTGACCTTCGCTCTGTTTTGGGAGCCATCGGAGATCGTATTCAAGTCGACGCGTCTCCTTTTTTATTGCCTGCGAGGGGATTAGATTGAGTTCAGCGAGATCTAATCCCGAGGGGGCGTTTCCTGCTTGGTTTGAGGGTACCGCAGCGGTAACAACCTTGATGGGAGATGTCGTTTTTGCCCTCCTGGCCGCCACTGAGAACCGTGCGAGATATCGAGAATTGATGCCAAGACACCCACGCCATATCGTGTTTGCAACGGTTTTGGCGATTAGGGGGGCGATGGGGAAAATCACCGCGTGATTTTTGCCGCCCCGGGTGTTCACTCCTTCCTCCAATACTCCTTCCTCCAATTCAGTTCCCAAGCTCTGACCTTCATGACTTTGATCCATTTGCCATCGGATGACGTGCTTGATCGAGCCTGTGCTTTGCTGGCTACGGGGAAGCTGGTTGCGATTCCGACCGAGACGGTTTACGGACTTGCTGCCAACGCATGGGATCCAGACGCGGTAGCGAGGATTTTTACAGCGAAACAGCGTCCCCCGAATAATCCGTTGATCGTTCATGTGGCTTCGGTGGCGCGAATCGGTGAAGCGGTAGCGTTGCCGCTTTCGTCTGAATTGCAGTGGCAACTCGATTGTGTGATTGATTTGTGGCCTGGCCCGCTGACCGTCGTGTTACCACGTTCGCAGCGTATTTCGGACATCGTCACGACGGGGCGCGACACGGTGGCGGTGCGAATCCCTTCGCACAGCGTCGCGTTGCGTTTGCTCGAGCGTTGTCCATTTCCCATCGCCGCACCGAGTGCGAATCGTTCGAATTACGTTAGCCCCACGACTGCCGAACATTGTGTCGGGACGGCCGCGTTACCTGGAATTCACGATTTTATCGAGCTTGTGATCGATGGCGGCAACTGTGATTTCGGAGTCGAATCGACCATCGTGGCGTTGCGTCCAGAGGGGCCAAAACTGCTTCGTCCGGGAGGAGTGACCGCCGAAACCCTGGCAAAACGCTTTGGCATTTCAGTGGATCAACTTACCGAATGCGAAACTCCCGCGGCGAGCGGAACGACCGCCATGCAGGCGCCAGGAATGATGAAAGAGCATTATTCGCCCAGGACTCCCTTGCGTTTGTATCCGTCCGACAGGGAGGTGGCATTGCCAAAGCGGAGCGGACGGATTGCTTTCCAGAAACTGGATCCGGTCGATGCGGCTCGCTACGTCATAGTGGAAACGCTGAGTGAATCGGGGGATCTTGGCGAAGTGGCCAGGGGGTTGTTCGCGGCGCTGCGTCGCTTGGATCAGGCCGAGCTCGACTTGATTGTGGTCGACACTTGCGAATCGAGCGGAATGGGGCTGGCGATCATGGACCGTCTCCATCGCGCCGCGGCGAGCGGTTCTCGCTAGGACGCCACCCTTGCCGTTCATCGGCCGGCGGACCGCTTTGCGGTTACTTTAGGGGCGCTGTTTGGGGGAATCGCGAAACTCCGCTGCCGTCACCAACACGGATGTCAGCCGGGACCTGGAGTAACGATTGCAACGATGCAACGGAAGATACCGGGTGTCATGAACAGGAGGGTCATTCTCATTTTCGTCGTCCGACGTGATTTGCTTCCGCTTCCTGCCGATAACAAAGGTGGCGATTGAGTCAGACGAATGCGCCGGTTCATGTCTGTTCCGGCGATAGCGATTGATCCTGAATTTTTGAAGATGGGTTGCATGAACTACGCAAAACCTTCCAGCGACGCGAAACAGAGTGCAGCGGAAGATCAACTCGATGCACTTTTATCTCGAATTCACTCGCTCAGTGGCGAGAATTCAAAATCGCAAGGAGGTGAGGGGGCCCGTCCCAAACAAGCTCCGCGTCCTGCTGCCGCTCCCGCCCCCGTGCGCGCACCGCAAGCGACGGGCGCACCGCAACCGTCCCCTGCACCACTAACGCCCGCTGCACCGCAAGTGACCGCTGCATCGCAAGTAGCCGGGGTGCCGCGACAGCGAGAGCCGAGCATCCTTGGATTCCAACCGTCACGTGACGAGCCCTGGCGTCCCTCGGAGCCCTTTGATGCCTACGAATCACGCATCAATGAAACGCTGCTTGAGGCGATCATCTATCGTTTTTTAAGAACCGTGGGCGAGAGCGAAGGTCGCAAGATTGCCGATCAAGTCAAGTTGCCATTCCGCATGGTCGAGCCGATTCTAAATCGTCTTAAATCCGATCAGCGGGTTGCGTACAAGAACTCAACCACGACCAATGATTACGTTTACGTGCTGACGGAATCAGGCCGCGAGATCGCCCGGTTGATGCAGCAGGATTGCACCTATTATGGGGCGTGTCCGGTAAGTTTGTCGGATTACATCAGCAGTGTTGGCAAGCAAACGATCGAGGGCCAATTTCCCAAGCGGCCTGACCTTGAGCGTGCGTTTAGCGACCTTTTGATCAGCCCTCAGATGTTGGTCCGGCTCGGCCCCGCGGTTGCCAGCGGCCGTGGGATGTTCCTGTTTGGATTTCCCGGTAATGGGAAGACGTCGATTGCCGAACGCGTGACGGGGGCGTTTGGGAAGTACATTTGGATTCCACGTGCGATCGAAATCGATGGTGCGGTGCTACGGATTTACGATCCGATGAACCATGAAATTGCGATGCCCGAAGCGGGCAGCGGCATCCTGGATATCGGCGGATTTGACAAGCGTTGGGTGCGAATCAAGCGGCCGACGATTGTTGCCGGGGGGGAATTGACGCTTGATATGTTGGAGGTGCAGTCGAATTCGGAAAGCAATATTTCCGAAGCCCCACTGCAATTGAAGAGCAATTGCGGCACGCTTGTAATCGACGACTTTGGTCGCCAAAAAATGAGTATCGATCAGCTGCTCAATCGCTGGATCATTCCGCTGGAAAAACGCTATGACTTTTTGAACATGGCCAATGGAAAAAAAATCCAAGTCCCGTTCGACCAATTGGTCATCTTCAGCACCAATCTCGAACCCAAGGATTTGGTTGATGATGCGTTTTTGCGTCGGATTCCTTATAAGATCGAAGTCCCCAATCCGCCCGAAGCGGACTTTCGGAAACTATTCGAAATCATGTGCAAGGTGACCAAGATCCCCTACAACGCGGATGCCATCGATTACTTGATCACCACGCATTATTTGCCGGTCAGCCGCCCGTTTCGAAACTGCCAACCGAGAGACTTGTTGCTGCAGGTTCGCAACTATTGCATGTACAACGATTTGAGGGTGGAACTCAAGAACGACTATTTCGACTTTGCCGTCGACAACTACTTCTCGGTCATGGATTGAGAACGTCGCAGCGCGTCGTGGTCAAAGCGTGTAGGCGTTCGGCAGCAGCAGAAGCATGTGGCAACCTCCCACGGAGTTGCGTTCACTCGTCCTCGTCGAGTGCATCCTCGGCGTCAGGAATCGCCGGATCTTCCGGAGCCCGTTTGCGCAGTTTGCGTTGCAGGGATCGGCGATGGATCCCCAGTCGACGTGCGGCTTCGCTGATGTTGTTGCCGCATTCGGAAAGCACGCGATGGATGTGTTCCCATTCGTTGCGAGCCAATGAGGGAGCCGGAAACGCGGTGGCGCCGTCCGGGACGCTCGGTTCGACGCCCCGCACAAAGGCGGACAAAATGTCGTCGGCGTCCGCTGGTTTGCTCAGAAAGTTCACCGCTCCGGCACGCACGGCATCGATCGACGCGGGGATGCTGCCGAAGCCCGACAACAGAATCACACGCGTGCTGGGTCGCATTTGCAACAGCTTTCGCAGCAGTTCTAAGCCGCTTTTTCCAGGCATGCGCAAATCGAGCACGGCAAGATCGGTAGGACGTTGGCGAAAGACTTCGACCGCTTGGTCATAATCGCCAGCCATTTCGACACGGAACCCTCGTTGCTGCATTGCCAGCGACAAACGTTCGCGTAATACCAGTGTATCGTCCACCAGTAAAATGCTGCCTGCACCCACCGTTGCCGCATTGTAAACAGGGGGAGTTTCGCTTGTGGGGTCAATCATTTGATCTAACTTTCGCAGTGGATCCGCTTCCACGTGCATGATAACACATCGTCGCTCAAGGCCGAACCATTGCAAACTATAATCACTCGCATCGATTTGTCGATCAGGACGTGAGGTCGTTTGTTTCGCCCGAGGGGTAAAGCAAACTTGATTCAGGGGGTGTTTTCGCTAACGGGCGGATGTCGTCTTGCTCAAGTGGTAGACGAACGATTGCCCGAGTGCCTTGTTCGGGACTGGATTGAAACGTTAACTTGCCACCTAGTTGCGAGATCACGTTCCGCGTCAAAAACAATCCAAGCCCGATCCCTCGCCCCGGTTCTTTGGTGGTGAAAAAGGGGTCGCCCGCACGCTTGAGGACATCGTCGGTCATCCCTTGGCCGCTGTCGTGTACCAAGAGTTGCAATTGTTGGTCGACAAGGGTCGCCTTGACCCGGACGCGTCCTTCGCTGCCGCTGGCATCGAGTCCATTGTGGATCAGGTTGCGGATTGCTTGCGCGACCGCTTCGCGAGGGACCCAAAGTTCTTGGTTCTCGACCCGGTCACTGCCATCGTCCACGTCGACTCGGTGCGGATCACGGATGCCTTCGAGTGTCGCATCAATCAGGTCCCCGACCGTGGTTTGATCCCAACGATCGGCCATTGCATCTCCTGCGGCCGAACGCATGCGAGCCAAGATTTGGCGACACATTTCAAGTTGTCCATCGATTAATTTCAAATCGGTGTCGACCGAGGGTGGTTTTTCACAACCTTCTAAGTGCCGCGACAGCTCTCGGACAATCACGTCAATCGTTGATAGCGGCGTTGCCAATTCGTGCGCGGCTCCCGCGGCTAACGTGGTCAATCCCTCCAACCGATGGCTGGCCGCCTGAGCCGCTTGGGCACGCCGCAGTTCGCGTTCACGATTTTGAAGTTCACCGGCCGTTCGCGTGACATAGTAGGTGACCACGGTCGCGCAAGTCGAAAAGGCAAACAGCAAACCACCGGTGTGCAAATTGAAACCGCTGCCGGGTTGTCGAATCGTGATGCCTTCGACGGGAACATTAAAGCCTAGCAAGATCATGTAGCCCACGATCGCAAACGCCGTCATCGACCAAGCCGGGCGTGGCCGAATCATCACGCCACCCACTGCGAGATTTACAAAGTAGAAAAAGCTAAACGGATTGTCCGCGCCTCCGCTGAAGTACAGCATCAGCGTCAACGTGACCAAATCGAGCAGCATCAGGGCGAGGGCCACCGATTGCAGCAAACTCGGGTCGTCGGCTTCGCTGACTCGTTCCGCGGTCGGGCGTGCCGAGCCGACGGCCGGTTCGGTAACACCGACCAGTGTCGATTTGCCGGTTTGTGTGTAACGCAGCCAAATGACACAAACAAGATTTGTGATGGCGGTGATGGCAATCAAGATCAACAGAGGCGTAAACAGCAATTCGACGTCGGCCAAAAAGACCGCGGCCAAAATGGTGATCAATTGCCCCGCAACCGCCATCCAACGCAGGTGGAGCAGCCACGTGAATGATCCACGCCGTGCTGGCGCGATCAACGGAATCGGAATGGGCTCGCGAGGCGTCGGCACGATCGGGGTGTCCCTCGGCCTAGTTGGCTTCGCGACGGGTGAGTTCGTCACGAAGTTTTGCGGCTAACTCGTACTGCTCTTGTTCGACCGCAGCGGCCAATTGCTCTTTCAACGTTTTACCAACCGAGTATTCATTGCGCAATGATTCACGCATCTCAATCAAACGGACGACCAACTCGTCTTCTTCGAAATGATCCTCCGCTTCGTGCTTGATAAAGAATTGGTGAATCACCTCGAGCCCTTGGTTGATCGCTTGGATGGCTTCCTCGGCGGTGTGATCTTCCAACTCGCCGAGTGCTTGCGCTTGGGTGCGGTGGAATAACACGAACGGACGGTATTGTTCGTGAGCGGAACCCCAGTCCTCTTCCGGACTCATCTCGCTACTCAGGTCCATCAAACGCAAGGTGTGGTCCGCATCCATCACCGCGCGATGATAATACTGGAGTCGCAACCAGCAGATTCGTCGGTGATAGAATTGCATGAACTCGCGATCGACTTCGTTGCACTCCTCTTCACTCAACTTATGTTCGGGATCTTGCAAACGAAGATGTTGCAAGTGGTCCAGGTAGGTTTCGCTCTCATCGTAGACAGCCCCATCGGGGCGCCCGGTCGTTTCGAGCTGGAGCATCCCCATATCGACCCGCATTTGGATGACATCGCGTCCATCTTTGCCTTTGACCAATCGGACATTTAGATTTCCGGGATCAAATTCCCATGTGGAAAGAAGTTCGTCAAAGTGCGTTGCTCGCTTCATCAATCCGTTCTGTTCAATAAGGAATAAAACCGGCTGTTCCGCGCCGAACCATGAGTATAACAGCCCACCTAGGCCGGTGAAGCATTGTTGACATTTTAGCTTGCATGCCGTTGGTTTATGTGAATCCGACACATTCATGGCGTCGATTTGTGGCAAAGCGGCGTAAAGCCGCCCCGCTTTGGGGGCGACGCCAAGGCGTTAGTCGTCCGCGCGTGGGCCGCGGCGGTCGCTTTTTTTCTGCGAGTTCTGCCGTTTTTTGTCGAGCCGTCGCCGCTGGCTTCCACGCGTCGGCTTGGTCGCCTTGCGGGGCGTCGGAGGCGCCTGGCACGCTAATAGCATCTCCGCCAATTTGCTGCGAGCATCCGCTAGATTACGAGCTTGGTCGCGATAACGCTCGCTGTGCAGCACCAGTTCGCCTTCGCGGGTGATGCGATTTTGATAACGGGTCGTGAACCGGCGTCGCCAACCGAGATTGAAACCCGGACAATCGGCCATCGACCACCGTAAGGTGACTTTGGAGTTCACTTTATTGACGTTCTGGCCACCTGGGCCGCTGCTGCGTGCGGCAGTGAAATTCAATTCCGCAGCCGGAATCGAAAGCCGGGCATTTACAAAAAGATCGTTCATGGTTCTGCGGTAGATTGTAGACGTAGCGAGAAGCCGTGTCGGGGAATGTTGGTATCCCTTGGAGTCCCCAGGACACGCTAAGTTGGTGGGGAATTTAAATTTTTAAGTCGTTCAGAAAATACAAACCGGAGACGTTTGGATGGTTTTTGTCGTGCGTTGTCAAGTTGTGATTGCGATCGGAATCTTGCTGCTGGGCGGGGTCTGCGGAACATCGCTGCCCGTCCAAGCCGAGGATTCGACGCCGCGTTGGCCTCGTTTGCTGGGCCAAAACTATGACGGAAATGCGGAGGTCGAGCAAACGTTCGATTGGAAGACCAAGCCGAAGTTGCGCTGGGCACTCGATGTCGGCGAGGGGTACGGACTCGGATCGGTATGGGGGAACGAGTACTTTCAATTTGATGCCGAATCCACCGCAGCGGGTGCCGTGGAGCGAATCCGTTGTATCGACCTCACCGACGGTGAAGTGAAGTGGCAAGATGCACGCCCGTTGAATTATCGTGATCTATACGGCTACGAAAGTGGTCCACGGACTACCCCGACACTGGATGCGGAGTTTGTGTTCACTTTCGGAGTTGCCGGCGATCTGGTGTGCCGCGATCGCAAGACGCATCAAGTGCGTTGGTCGGTCGATACGAACAAAGAGTACGGCGTCATCCAGAACTTTTTCGGGGTCGGTTCATCACCGTTGTTAGTGGATGATCTAGTCGTCGTGATGGTCGGCGGCAGTCCTGCCGAAGACGCCAGCATTGCTCCAGGGCGATTAGACCGGGTCTCGCCCAACGGCTCGGCGCTGGTGGCGTTTGATCGCAAGACAGGAGTCGAACGCTGGAAGTGTGGTGATGATCTGGCCAGCTATAGCAGTCCGCGGACGGTCCAAATCGATGGAAAAACACTCATCTTGGCCTATGCACGCGAGCACTTGATGTGCGTCGAACCGGCGACTGGCAAACTGCTCTGGAAACACGCTCATCGCGCCGATCTGCTCGAAAGCGCGATCGCGATGACCCCCGTCGTTTCGGCGGACCAAGTTTTCATTAGTGAGTGCTACCAAATCGGAAGCGTGCTGTTGAGCATGACCGACAAGAGCGCCGAGGTGATTTGGAAAGACCCGCCGTTCAATCGCCGCAGTCAAGCGATGCGGGCACACTGGGCAACTCCGGTCTTAATCGACGGCCACCTTTACGGCTGCAGTGGCCGCAATGCGCCGGACAGCGATTTTCGCTGTATCGAATGGAAGACGGGCAAAGTGAAGTGGACCGACGACCGACGCACGCGTTCTTCCGCAACGCGGGTCGGCGACGTGATGTTGGTGCTCGAAGAGCGAGGGACGTTGCAAGTGATCAAAGCTAACTCGGAAAAGTTCGAACTGATCAACGAGTGGCGACTCGATACAAGCGATGGGGACACCCCGCCGATTCGCTATCCATGCTGGGCTGCACCCATCGTGGTTGGCAATCAGCTCTTGGTGCGAGGAGACCAACGCGTGCTCTGTTTTGAGTTGCAGTAGGCCGCTTAAGCTCGCCGCTTTACGCGGTCATGGTCTTGATGTTTCGAGCTTTGCCGTTTCGGCTTCCCTGCGAGGGTTAGCGGCCGGCGAAGTCCGTCGGGGGAATCGATTCGGGAGGATCAATCCAGTGAAAGTCGCCTAGCGTTTCCAGCGACGCCGAATCCTGTTTGATGCCTCGATGAACCATCAACGCGGCGGAGATTTGTTGCTGTTGGAATTGATCACGGACCGCCTCGGATCCTGAAACGAACAGCCCGGTTGCCAAGGCATCGGCATCGGCAGCATGGTCCATCAACAGGGTTAACGACAACAGGTCGCCAGCCGGGTATCCGGTGCGAGGGTCGATCACGTGACCGTAGCGACGGCCCTGGTGGTGGAAAAATTGTTTCCCCGATCCGCTGGTCGCTAAGGCTTGGTCGCGCAGCCAGATGCCGGCGAGTCGGCGATTCGGTTTGGTGGGGTGGGCAAGCCCGACAGCCCAGCCGAGACCGCTGCCGGGCGTTTGGTCACCGCTGGCGATCACGCTGCTATTACCGCCGTGGATCAAAAAGTCGCGGACGCCTCGGCTTCGTAAATGCTTGGCGAGTCGGTCCAACGCATCCCCTTTGCCGATGCCTCCTAGATTGATCGCCATCCCAGGGACTGCAAAGGCAACACTGCGATCGGCGGGCGCCAGACGCAAGTGTTGGTAACCAACGCAATCGCATGCCTTTTTAATTTCCTGTGCCGTCGGTTTCTTGCCACTGCGTTGGGTGAATCCCCAAGCTTCCACCAGCGGTCCAGCGGTGACGTCGAAGGCACCGCCGGTTTGAGCACCCCAGTAAACCGCTCGCTGTAACAGCGAGAACGTGGACTCCGAAACGACGACCGGAGTTTCGCCCGCGAGGAGGTTGATCCGCGAAATTTCACTCGTGGGGCGATAAATGGTCAGATCGGCTTCGATGCCTTCAAGCAAGTCGGCCGCTTCGACCGCCGCTTCGACGGCAGCCCCCGGGCTGTTGAGGTCTGGGCTGTTGAGGTCTGGGCTGCCGAGCACGTCAACTTCGGTGTCCGAGCGGTGCCGATGCGATGGAGTCGTCCGGGAGTGGTCCGAGTCGAGGCTGGGCAACAGGATCACGAATTCGGTTGCCATCGCTTTGCGAGTGACTTGGCAGATTGAGTAGGAATCCGAAGTTGACGAGGGGGGCGTTGCGGCCGAGCCGGTTGACACTTCCGTCCCCGATGGGGTGGCTTTAGGGCTCTGCTCTTGGGGGGGCGAGTCAGAGTCGTGTTGTCCAGCGATGCGTTGACCAGAGAGGCGGGACGGAAATTCCTCGGCAGGAGAAGGTGACTGATTCATCCAGAGGGTCGGTGTCTTGGGGAAACGGGGGGCGATGGAGGGAGTAAAAGTTTAGAAAAATTTTGCCAGCGTTGCGAACTTGGGCGTTTACGGAGAGGTCTGTTGTGGAGCAGGGGCGGGATTTACCGCTGAAATCGGCCTTAAACGGGAGGAATATGCGGTTCGGACGGGTTGCGGAGCTAACTTCAAAAAAGGCTGCCAACATCTGCCCAGTGTGGGTTGCGTTTTCGGTGCTGATTCAGCACAATCTGGCCTGCTTGATTGAAGTTTACCGAAGCAGAGCAAATGAGGAGCGGTGGCTGAGTGGTCGAAAGCGCCGGTTTGCTAAATCGGTGACCCGGGAAACTGGGTCCGCAGGTTCGAATCCTGTCCGCTCCGCTTAGTAGATGACCCAAAAGCATAAAAACCAAGACTAGCTTGGTTGCTCTTGGGTTTTTTATTCGGTATTTCTTGAGTCGAGTGATTTTCTAGCCGGTTGGTTTTCCAGCCGAAGAAAATCGAGGGCGTAGCTCAGTCGGTAGAGCAACGGACTTTTAATCCGTTGGTCCTGGGTTCGAGTCCCAGCGCCCTCACTTCCTTCGCAAGAAAAAAGAAACCCGGTATCCCCTTCAGGATGCCGGGTTTTCTTTTGCTCCTTTTGAATGCATCGCAGATTCTTAATGGCTTCGCGAGTTTCTTTTGGGTCTCAATTTCTTTTGGACCTCAACCCAAATCGGGCGCGCTGGCACGCTTTGAATCTCGAGCGTTTTGGTATGTTAGCTTGTGTTCAAGCTCTCCCGTGAAGCAAGCCCCTCGTGAAACAAGGCATCAGTGAGATGGATCAAAATTCGCCGGAATTGTTCGATCGTATGGGAGGAGCCGATGCGCTTACCGCGATCGTTCAAGATATGTATGAGCGTATTTTCCAGGACCCCGAGCTCGCTCCGTTCTTTGCAAACGTACGACGTGATCACTTGCGGAAAATGCAGTACGAGTTTTTAGCGTCGGCGTTCAATGGCCCGGTCAATTACACCGGAGCCGAGTTGACGGGGATTCATCACCATCTTGGGATTAACGCCGTCCACTTTGCCCATTTCTGTAACCACTTTGCGGAAGCCGCGAGAGCCCACGGAGCCGCGGAAAGCGATGTCGACCAAGCCCTCGGGCGGTTGGCGACTTTCAAAGACAGTATCACCGGCGATACCAACGTCGATGGCTAATTCGCAGGCGAGACTTCGCGTGGGTTGCTGATTAGGATCCGCTCATCAATCCGATGATCGCTCGGCAAAAATCGGGCAGATCGTCGGGACGACGACTGCTGATGTGATGCCCATCGACGACAACGGCCTGGTCTTCATAGGTCGCTCCCGCGTTAACAAGGTCGTCCTTGATCCCCGGGGATCCGGTCACGCGAACGCCACGATAGACGCCTGCGGAAATGGGGATCCAACCGCCATGGCAAATCGCGGCAATGGGCTTTTGGGCGGCATCGAAATCGCGAACCAATTGCAATAGCTTGGGATCGCGACGCAGTTTGTCAGGCATGAATCCACCCGGTACGACCAAGGCATTAAAGTCGTCGGCGGCCATGTCATCGATTGCCGCATCGCTCGTACAAGGGTAGCCGTGCTTGCCGTTGTAGTGTTGGTTCGCCTTGGGGCCGGCAATCGTTGTCGTTGCCCCCGCCTCTTCAAGTCGTAGCTTGGGGTACCACAGTTCGAGGTCCTCGTAGATTTCACCGACTAGGATCAAGACGCGGTTGCCGGTTAGGGGGAGTGCAGCGTTCGACATGTTGGAACTTCTTTGGCTGGGATTACTTCGACGGGGATTTTGTTGGCTGGAATTTGGAGTGAGCGGTGCTTAGATCGCTTCACTGCCTCGTTCCCCGGTGCGGATGCGAATGCAGTCGTCCATCGGTAAGACAAAGATTTTGCCATCGCCAATCTCACCGGTGTGCCCGCCCGCAAGAATCGCATCGACGGTGGGTTTGACGAATTCTTCGTTAACCGCGATTTGAAGTTGGACTTTTCGCAAGAGATTGACACCGAACTCGTGGCCTCGGTAGACGCCGGTTTGCCCTTTTTGGCGTCCGAATCCTTGGCAATCCATGACGGTCAAACGAAACACCTCGACCTGGGTTAAGGCTTCCTTGACGGCTTCGAGCTGGCTCGGCTGGATAATGGCAATGATTAGCTTCACGACTCAACACGATGGGGAAAGGGGGGCAGCGAGCGGCGCGGCGACTCGCACGGAGAAAACAGACACGACTGCCGCATTGTACGTCGCCAGTCCGCAAGGGCGTAGGGCGGCGCCAAGTCCCGATCTCGCCGATAGGAGTGTCGTCGGGCGACTCGGCGGGAGAGAAAGAAAGAACCCCGACCCGGACGAGTGAGGCGGACACGCGTCGCGGGTCGTTGGGGTTCAATCTGGCTCCGTGAGGAGCCAGGAAGTGAGGGAAACTTCGTCGGAACAGGCCCCTGAAAATGGCCTGTTCAATTGGTTCCGCTAACTGGTCGCCTTGCCAGCGGGTTTACCGGGGTGCCCGTTTTACCAGGGTGCCCGTTTTACCAGGGTGTCAGTAAAGCCCCGGTGTTCTTTGAAGTCAGTCTGCCTAACCGGGCCGCTCCGCCGCTGCAGGGTGAGATCCATCTCGTGCAACGGCGGAGCCGCGAGGTAGGTAGCTTGCTTCGATTCCGACATGCTAACTCGTTACGCGGTCACGCTTGCGCCGTAGGGTTCCGACGGGTAGGCATGCATGCCGTGCTCGGACACGTCCAAACCTGCTTTTTCTTCTTCCGGCGAAACTCGCAACATGCCGATCGCTTTGAGTACGAGGAACAATGCGAACATCGTCGCAAATGCCCAAGCACAGTACGACAGCGTGCCCACGAGCTGAATCATTAGTGAGGTGCTACCGCTTTCCAGATGGCTGTTCGGAAGCAGCCCGATCGCCAAGCAGCCCCACATGCCACAGAGTCCGTGTACCGGCCATGCGCCGACGGGATCATCAATTTTCAATTTGTCCAGTAGCATCACTCCGAAGACGACAAGGCCTCCAGCGATCGCACCGACAACCACTGACCATCCATTGGTGAAGCAGTCGCAACAGGCGGTGATGCCGACGAGTCCGCCGAGTGCACCATTCAAGCTCATCGTTAAATCGGGATGCCCAAACAGGATCCAGCTCAGCAGCGTGGCTACCACGACACCCGCCGCAGCGGCCAAGGTGGTGTTCACCGCGATCAACACGGTCGCATCGATATCGCCAGTCCCTTGGAAGGCAAGTTGGCTGCCGGGATTAAACCCATACCAACCGACCCAGAGGATGAACACGCCAAGTGCGGCAAAGGTGATGTTGTGTCCTGGCAGCGGAACGGACTTTCCATCCGAAGTGAATCGTCCCAGTCGTGGGCCGAGAATGATGGCTCCAGCAAGGCCGGCAAAGCCCCCTACCGCATGGACCACGGCCGAGCCAGCAAAGTCTTGGAAGCCCATGCTCCATCCATCCGCCGTCTCGACTCCGAATTGCATCAACCAGCCACCGCCCCATTTCCAGAAACCACTGATCGGATAGATCAGTCCCGTCAACAGCGCGCTGTAGGCCAAGTAAGCACCAAACTTCATTCGTCCGGCAACCGCACCCGAAACAATCGTTGCCGCCGTCGCTGCGAAGACAGCTTGGAACAACCAATCCACTTGAGGGCTGAATGTTCGATCCGCCGCCGCTTCGTAGATGCCGTAGTGGGGCATATTGAAGTAGGCGTTCGGATCGCTCACATAGCTTCCCGCGTACATGATTGAAAAACCAAACGCAAAGAACAGCAGGGCACCGACGGCGAGATCCATCAAGTTTTTATAGAGAATGTTGACCGTGTTCTTGGCCGAGTTCAGCCCCGCTTCGACCATCGCGAATCCGGCTTGCATGAACAAAACCAGTACGGCACAGACCATCAACACAAAGTTGTCCAAGGCATAACCGACACCCAGATCGGCCGTCGCCTCAACCACATCCGCCACGACGGGGTCGCTCACCGCCGCCACTTCCTCTTGGGCCAATGCGACCGGCGCGAACGCCATGCCGATGCCTAGCCCTAACCCCAAAATCAACATCGCCGAGAACCTCGGCATCCGTAAGCCGTAACACATAAAACCGCCTTTTTCTGAAAAACTTGAACAACCAAGCACGATGAACACGCCTTGAAGTGACGGTTACGATCGAGCCAACATCGCCAAGAAAATGCTTCCTCCCACTCTCATGATCGTTTGTCGACATTGCCGTCGCTGAGAAAGTGGGATCGCTTTCTTGGTGAAGGGACTCTTAGCACCGGGTGCGCCAAACGTAGGTGTTGAGTTTTGTTTTGTGTTGTAAGTGCTTTACAGTTATGGCTTTGTGGGTATTGGAAAAGGTTTGTTTCTTGCTCGGGGCGATCTTCGGGCCGATTGGCTGAGCTAGTGAAGCAGGCACGGTTAAGCGGATTTGCCTTGTTTCTGTGCATTTATTAATGTGCCGACCGGGGGGCCTGCAACGCGAGGTTCCGTCGGGAATCGTGGTGCTGTAGCAGGGCGATGATGATCGGCGAGGACGCTGGTGATCTCGGCGAGGACGCTGCGATGGGCGGGACGCTGCGATGGGGGGCCCCCTCTCGCACCCATCGATCATGGGGCGATTGGGACGGAAGCGGCCGGTGGCGATGGGCCGGTGGCGATGGGAGTGAGGGTGGCGACCATCATCGCCGCCTGATGGGCAACCTGCGTGCAGTCGCGAAGCAGCTGGCGGAGAGAAAGCGAGGCCGCCGGCGCAGAAGAAGGGGCCACCGGCGCAGAGGAAGCACAGGGCCGTGTGATCGTCCGTTGCACGCTCCTGACGCTGGACAGGCCGGTTCGCAGGGGGCGGGAATGCATCCCAGCGGGATTGCGTCCAAGGACGCCTCTACCTCCGCTGCGACAGGCACGTGTTTAGCGGTTGCGAAGATTCGTTTAGCGGGCGAAAAGATAGGTAGCGGGCGAAAAGATGGGCGAGGCGACCCCGACGCGCTACCGCGTCGGGGGAAGTTGCTGCGACGCCTCGGTGATGCGCTAGTAGGCCTTCGCGAAGATCGCTTTTTTGGCCGCCGGACGGCCTGTTGCAAAACAGACGCCGCTGACATCATTGTGGTCGCGTGGCACGCAGCGAATCGTCACCTTCAATTCTTTTAATAGCGCATCAATCGACGCTTCATCCGCGAAATAGCAACGCGCGAAGCCGCCGTGAATCTCGGGTTGCGCTTCGTTTTTGGGGGTAAAGAACTTACGGAACTCGGCTTCGTTATCGATATCGACGGTGTTGGATTCACGCAACTCGAGAGCGCGATCGAAAAGATTCTGTTGCATATCAGCAAGCGTCTTGCCGATCGTTTGAATGAATTCGGCTCGGGGCAGCCCGACACTTTTGGCTTGGTCCCGTCGGCCTACAAAGACCGAGTTCTTCTCGATGTCTTTGGGGCCGACTTCGATGCGGATTGGCACGCCGCGTTTGACGTGATGCCATTTCTTTTCGCCGCCGCGGACGTCTCGATCGTCGACCTCGACGCGAATGGGCAGGCCCGCATAGGTTTGTGCCATCAACTCTTTTTGCAGGCTCGCGACGTACTCCAAGACCTCCGCTCGCTGAGCCTGGTCACGATAAATCGGTAGGATCACGACTTGCGAGGGAGCCAAGCGTGGAGGCAGGACAAATCCGTCATCGTCACTATGGGTCATGATCAGTGCACCGACCAATCGGGTGGATACCCCCCAGCTAGTCGTCCAGGCAAATTCGCGATCGCCGGCTTCGGTTTGGAAGGCGATCTCTTGAGCTTTGGAGAAATTTTGGCCGAGGAAGTGGCTGGTGCCCGCTTGCAGTGCCTTGCGGTCTTGCATCATGGCTTCGATCGAAAGCGTGTCGACGGCCCCAGGAAAACGCTCCGCAGCCGTTTTGCTGCCGACGATCACGGGCATCGCCATCCAATTTTCGGCAAAGTCCGCGTAGACGTTGATCATCCGTTCGGTTTCTTCGATCGCTTCGGCGGCGGTGGCATGCACGGTATGACCTTCTTGCCACAAAAATTCGGCGGTCCGCAAAAACATGCGAGTGCGCATTTCCCAGCGGACGACGTTGGCCCATTGGTTGATCAGAATCGGCAGGTCACGATAGCTTTGCACCCATTTGGCATAGGTTGCACCGATGATCGTTTCGCTCGTCGGACGGATGATCAACGGCTCTTCGAGTTTGCCCGCGGGGCGGAGACCTCCATCGGGGTCGGGCTCGAGTCGGTGGTGCGTGACGACCGCGCATTCTTTCGCGAAGCCCTCGACATGTTCGGCTTCCTTTTCCAGAAAGCTCATCGGGATCAAGAGCGGGAAGTAGGCGTTTTGGTGTCCGGTGGCCTTGAACATGTCGTCCAGGGCGCGTTGCATGTTCTCCCACAATCGATAGCCCCAGGGCTTGATCACCATGCATCCACGCACGGGGGAATTCTCGGCCAAATCGGCAGCGCGAATGACCTGTTGGTACCACTCTGGGTAATCGTCCGCGCGAGTCGGTTGGATGGCAGTTTGAGGTGGTTTGGCCATAGAATTACGAGACCGCGATGGGGGGGAAGGCGAGTGTGAGCAAGGGAGCTGGAAAGTGGACCACCGGTGGCAGAAAACGTGACCAAACGCTGATTGTGGGCACTGTTGCGTTTTTGCCTAGACCCCGTTGGCCAAGTCCAGGTATCGGGATGCGGAGATGCATCCGGTTCGTTGTGGAACGCTTGGCCGTGAATGTCGCCCAAGCTCGCTCCACCGACGAGAGCCTCGCCAACCGGCGGCGCGGTTGGAGGCAAAAAGTAGGCCGCAAAAATGAGGCTAAGTCGACCCGCGTTAACGTCGTAGATTCAAGAGCTCGTCGAGCAATTGTTGGCTGGTCGTGATCACGCGGCTATTGCCTCGATATTGAGTGCTGGCGAGCACGAGTGAGATCAAGTCCTTGCCGATGTCGGTGTTGCTAAGCTCCAAAGCACCTCCGATCACGCCGCCGATCCCGTTTTCGCCGGGGCCACCTTGGACGGGCAAACCGGTGTTGATCCCTTGAGCGTACAGGTTCAAACCACGCGATTCCAAGCCAGCCGGGTTAGCGAAACGCGCCAGTTGGATTTTGCCAAGGTCACGGGAGATGCCGTTGCTGAACACCCCTCGAATGCTTCCGTCTTCGCCAATTGCGTAGCTGGTCAACACCCCCGGCCCGCTGCCGTCTTGCTGTGTTGCCGCAAGCGTAGCGTTTTGCGTTGCCAAACCGGAAACCTTTGTGAAGTCGACCTTGATTTGCAGCGGCGAAACACTGGGGGTACCTTCTCGGTTGATCGCAATTTGATCGTTGGTGGCGGTAACGAAGTTGCCGTTTCCATCAAATTTGATCAAACCGGTGCCGACCGAGATGTCGGTGCCATTTGCGGTTTGGTTGTCACTGCTGTCGGCATACCAGCGATAAATGGTTTGTTCATTGGTACGACTTTCGAGTGTCGTGGACATCCGCACCTTGACCGGAACCCCGAGTGAGTCGTAGACGACGAAGTCGCTGACCGCGCTCTGGCCGGTGGCTTCTTGGACGGTGCCAAAGGCGAGATTGGGCGTGGTGACGTTCCCGTTGCGCGCCGTGATCCGAAAGGCTGACAGGTCGATGTCCAATGCATTCGATGTGCCGGTGTTGCTGACAAATTGAATGGTGCCGTCTTGGATGTAGCCCCCAGGAGAAATGGTGCCCGATTGGCCCGGTAAGGTATTCTCGGAGGGAGGAATTGGATTTCGAGCGTCGACTTGAACGGTTTGGATGCCGGAGGAGTCCTCGATGAAATCGATGAAATCTTGTAACGTCGTGGTCTCGGTGATTTCGAAATCTTGGGTCCCTAACGCACGCTCTCCTTTGCGACCGCTGTAGCTAAGGGTTCCCAGTTCAAACGCCTTTTCGTATTTGACGCCGTCACGCTTCAGCACGTCGGTCAGCAAGGTGCCTGCGTTGATCTGAGGACCATCCATGTCGAGCAGTTTGTTCCCGCTGGTGGTCAAATCGGCGATTTCGGCATCCGATTTTCCATCGGTAAAGGTTTCGCCCGGGGCGACCGTGTCGACTAAGTAGAAGTTGTTCTGGTCATTGGACAAGTTGCGGTAGATCTTGATCTCGTTGTAGTTCGGAAACCCGTCGGTCAGTCCGGGAACCGGAGGGGTCGGAAATCCCGAGAGCGAAATGCGACCGTCAACGATGTTTTGCGGCCCGATTAAAACGCTCGGGCGTGTTTCCGGTTCACCCGCACGGCCGTACGTCACCATGTAGGTGTAGTTCCCCGTCAGCTTGGTATCGTTAAGCGGCGTGGGCGAGAGTGGCGTCGCACCCGTATCGTCGAATGTGGCTCCCGCGGCAGCCGAACCGAGACGGAAAAACTCGTTCCCATCGGGGCCGGTGCGATAAATGTTCACGGTGGAGTAATCGCCCCCGTTGGGGTCCACCGGAAGCGCACCCAGTTCGACGCGTCCACCCGCCCCTACGGTTGCGTTGATGACACCACTAGGTGCCGCTTCGTTTCCTTGGCTATCGACCAGGGCCACGCGGTATTTGTAGGTGCCTGCGGCCAACGTGCCGGCACCACTGGTGTCGACCGTCACGCCCGTGGGGTCCGACAACGGAGCGCTGGTGACGGTAATGCCGCTGGCATCGGGCTGAGGTACTTTGGCGTCACCCAGACGCAGACTTTGGATGATCTGGCCTTGGGTTGCGAGATCACCTTGGGGCGTCAGTGTGCCTTCAAACGAGACATTAGAGGTGACCTTGGCAACGCTTTCGGTGCCCAACGGAACCGTCATCGGTACTAACTGGGACTCCTGCAAACGAAATTGCTCGTCGACGCCATAACCGAGCAAACGCTGACCCGTGGAATTGACCAATTCGGCGTTGCTGTTGAGTTTAAAGATGCCGTTGCGAGTGTAGAGACGTTCACCCGAACTGCCTTCGACGATGAAGAAACCATCGCCTTGAATTGCCAAGTCGGACGGACTGCTGCTGATCTCGATCGTCCCTTGGTTGTGGTTCGAAGCGATTTCCGCAACTTGAACCCCTAGTCCAATTTGTCGTGGGTTCGTCCCGCCATTGTCGGGCGTCGAGCCACCGCCGAGCGACAAGGTTTGCAGGAACTGTGTCGCAAAGACCGCCTCGGAGGACTTGAAGCCGACCGTTTGCGAGTTCGCCAAGTTATTGCCGATCACATCGATTTGTGTTTCGGCAGCTGAAAGTCCCGTCAGAGCGGTGGTCAGTGCTGAGGTTAATCCCATCGACTAAGTTCCTATTCGCGTCACCGAATAGAAAGGCGTCGATTTTGAGCGGCTATCGAGCTCACTCACGTAATCGTCAAATTCTACCCAGTCTGAATTTCTCGAATGTTCTTAATCTCCATCGTCTTTTCACCCACGTGAACTTTGACAGAACGTGAATTGTTCTCGTCACTAGTTTCCACGGTGATCCGATCGACCACGCCATTGATGTTGCTAGCATCGTCTGCCAAGCCTTCCACGGTGCGGCCGATCAGCCCGCTCGCGGTGACCAACTCTTGGCTGTTGGAGAGATTCGTTAGCGTTTGGGTCAATTGATCGGTGGCCCCGATTTCGCGAATTTGGCCGATCTGTTGGATCATTTCGGCATTGTCGGTGGGGTTCAGCGGATCTTGGTTTTGTAATTCGCTAATCAACAGCTTCATGAAACTGTCGGTATCGACAGAAGAAAAGCTGTCATTGGTGCCGGTCTGGCCCGTTTGCTCTTGGGCGGTGAATTGAGAAGTACCGGTTTGGCCGATTTGCGACATGGTCGAAGCCCTTTTTTAGGGATGAATTTTCGATGCGGGGGGAGGGACTCTCGATCAATACGTTCTTGTACGCGATGGAACGCAGATCTGACGAGAGCAATCTTTTTTCGTTGGAGACAAGTTTTCACTGCTTGCAAAACAAGCGACGGGATGTATAGGCACATATTCTTCCCGTTTCGCCCTTCACGGACGGTGTTCCTACCGTTGCGTGGAGGTTGGGCGTCGAATAGCCTCTTAGAGTCTATCGGCGAAACACAAGCGTTGAGTTTTTTCGGCGTTGACTCGTTAGATGCACTCCTCCCTTGCTCCCCTGCCTGGATTCAGTTTCAAAACCTAAGGAATGAAATAATGTTGGCGTTGCTTGTCTGGTTAATTGCCTGCGGCTCCTCGATTTTGGCGTTGGTTTGGGCTTACCGTTTCTATCGTGAAATGATGCAGGCCGATGAAGGCAACGAATTGATGCGAGAGATCGCTCAAAGCGTTCGTGAAGGTGCTGACGCCTATTTGAAACAGCAATACAAATGGGTCGCGATCGTTTTCATTTTTGTCGCTGCGTTGCTAGCGGTGGCTGCATTCGTGTTGAAGGTGCAGAATGCGTTTGTTCCGATCGCCTTTTTGATGGGCGGATTCTTTAGCGGGCTTTGCGGTTGGTTTGGAATGAAAACGGCGACCTATGCGAGCAGTCGCACCGCCGCGGGAGCCCAGCGTTCGCTCAATGACGGATTGCAAATCGCGTTTCGAAGTGGCGCGGTGATGGGGTTGACCGTGGTCGGCATGGGACTGATTTACATCTGTTTTTGGTTTGCGGTTTTGTATTGGTTGTTGCCCATGATCGGCGGCGGCAAGTATGCGATGACGTTGCAGCAGATCTCGGTCGCGATGTTGTCGTTTGGAATGGGGGCGAGTGCGCAAGCCTTGTTCGCGCGTGTCGGCGGTGGCATTTTTACCAAGGCGGCCGATGTCGGAGCGGACTTGGTCGGCAAGGTCGAGCAAAGTTTGAAGGAGGACTCGCCACGTAATCCTGCCACGATTGCGGACAATGTCGGCGACAACGTGGGCGACGTCGCGGGCATGGGGGCCGACTTGTACGAGTCGTATTGTGGCTCGATCTTGGCGGCATCCGCGCTGGGGGTCGCCGCGTTCCAATCCAGTGCAGGATTGCCCGAAGGCTATGATGCGACCTCAGCCCAATTGCAAGCGATGCTGCTTCCGCTGGCGATTGCGGGGGTCGGGATTTTGTTGTCGATCGTGGGGATCTACGCTGTCCGAACCGGGGAGGAACCATCTCAAAAGGCGCTGTTGAAGGCGTTGGGCAAGGGGATCAACCGATCGTCGTTGTTGGTCATGGTTGCCGCTGTGGGGCTTTCGGTGTGGTTGATGCCGCCGGTTCCCGGCACGATGATCCTGGGCGTCATCCCGGGAATCGCCGTTAGTATCATCGTCGGTTTGGTCGCGGGATGGGGCATCGGTCAATGGACCGAACGCGTGACGAGCGATGAGTATCCGGCGACACGCAAACTCGCCGGGCAAGCTGAAACGGGCCCCGCCACGCTGATTATCGGCGGGGTGGCCGACGGCATGTTAAGCACCTGGGTTCCCGTCGTGATTGTGTGTGCGGCGATGTTGCTGTCGTTTGGGTTCGCCAACGGAGGATCGTTCAATGAAATGAATCATTTTTCGTTAGGGCTCTACGGCGTTGGCATCGCGGCCGTCGGAATGCTGAGCACGCTGGGAATCACGTTGGCCACCGACGCTTATGGACCGATCGCCGACAATGCGGGCGGCAACGCCGAAATGTCCGGCTTGGAAGACATTGTGCGGGAGCGAACCGATGCACTCGATAGTCTGGGCAATACGACCGCCGCGACCGGCAAGGGATTTGCGATTGGCTCCGCTGCGTTGACGGCGCTGGCGCTGTTGGCGGCCTACGTCGAGGGCGTTCGGGATGGAATGGTTCGCTGGGGCGATGATTACGTGCTCAGCGAAGCGGTGACCGACGATGGGGTGTATCAGATGACGCCCGATTTGATCCTCAACAAGGCAGGCGACGATTCGGAGGTTTTCCTGGTCCTCAATCCCTCATTGGATAAGGACGTGCAAGTCAAAGAGTGGCGAGCCTTAAGCAATCCGAAACTCGATGAAACGATCGTCTCCTTGCCCGGTGAGAAGCATTATGGGCGAGTGGAATCGATCGGAGCTGCGATCGTTTCGGTGCGGCATGCGAATTTGAAAGACTTCCTTCTCTTCTACGATGCGACGGTGATGAACCCTCGCGTCCTGGTGGGAGTTTTCTTAGGAGCGATGAGTACGTTTCTGTTTTGTGCGATGACGATGAAGTCGGTGGGGCGTGCCGCCCAGGGGATGGTGATCGAGGTCCGCCGACAATTCCTTGCCAATCCCGGCATTTTGGACGGTTCGGTCAAGCCGGACTACGAGACGCCGGTCAACATCAGTACCAAGGCGGCTCAGCGAGAAATGATTCTGCCCAGCTTGTTGGGGCTGCTGATGCCGATCCTGGTCGGCTTGGTGCTGGGCGTCGGGGGAGTGTTGGGGTTATTGGTCGGCTGTTTGACGAGCGGGTTCTGTTTGGCCGTCTTCATGGCCAATAGCGGTGGAGCCTGGGATAACGCGAAAAAGTATATTGAGGCCGATCATCACGGCGGAAAAGGGAGTGATGCTCACAAAGCAGCGGTTGTAGGGGATACCGTTGGGGATCCTTTTAAGGATACTAGCGGTCCTAGCTTGAATATTCTGATCAAGTTAATGAGTATGGTGAGCGTCGTCGTTGCAGGTTTGGTGGTTCGTTATTCGCTCGTCGCGATGGGGATCTTCTAGGCCAATGTTAGAAACATAGCAGGCTATGAGTAAACGTATTTCTGGGATTTTGACTCCACACATCACCCCGGTCGATCGCCATGGGCGGGTCGATGAAGACCGTCTCTGTGGTTATATCGATTGGTTGATTGAACGCGGCGTCGACGGGTTGTACCCCAACGGCAGTACCGGTGAATTTGTTCGATTTACTCCTGAGGAACGCCGCCGGATCATTCGTGTCGTCGTCGACCATACGGCCGGTCGCGTGCCGGTGTTGGCCGGAGCCGCCGAAGCGAACGTCAAAGAAACCATCGCGGCCTGTGATGCCTATGGTGAAATGGGGGTCCGCGCAGTCGCAATCGTGGCTCCGTTTTACTACCGCCTCAGCGACCAAGGGGTGTACGCCTACTTTAAAGAAATCGCCGATACCGTCTCGGTCGATGTGACGCTCTACAACATTCCCATGTTTGCGTCGCCGATTGAGCTGCCCACGGTGATCCGCTTGGCGAGCGAATGTCCGCGAGTTGTCGGGATCAAAGACAGCTCGGGGGATTTGCCATTCATGATGCGGATGATTGCGGCCATTCGTCCGATGCGGGACGATTTTTCGTTCTTGACCGGATGGGATGCATCGTTGGCGGCGATGTTGATCGCCGGAGCCGACGGGGGCACCAATGCGACCAGCGGGGTTGTGCCTGAGTTAACCCGCGCGCTGCATCGCGCCGTCAAAGCGGGAAACATCGACGACGCAATCCGACTGCAGTACCAATTGTTGCCGCTGTTTGATGCCATGCTCGGATTGGGTGAGTTTCCCGAAGGATTTCGCGCCGGAGCCCGATCGCGGGGTTGGGATCTCGGACCAGGGCGTGTCCCGGTTTCCGAGCAACAACGTGATGCGATCGCGAGAACTCAGCGAGAAATCGACGCGTTGGTTTCGGGAGTCACCGAATGCGGATCGGGAAAGCAGACCGTGTTGCCCGCCGATACGATCGAGCAAATTGTCCAACGAGTGCTGCGGCAATTGTAAGGCGTTTTCCGCAGCGAACCCAGAAATCCCAGACGACTTGAAACGCTTCGCGAGTTTGGGGCGCTTCGCGGGGGCCAAGCATAGGCAACGAGACATCGCACTTGGCTGGGGTGTTTCAGCTGAGGTGTTTCGATTCAGCCCCGATGGGCTTGGCGTTGAAAACTAGGCGAAGGTTGGGGACTGCCGAGCTCCATCGACTGGGGGGGGCAGTTGCATCGACTGGAGGGCTCTGTGCCGTCCAAGTTGACCGGGGCCGTCCGAGTTGATCGGGGCCGTCCGAGTTGATCGGGGCCGTCCGAGTTGACCGGGGCCGTCCGAGTTGATCGGGCGAAATGCCGAGGATCGTGCGCAAATTCACCAGAACAAAGGTTGCGATGCGGCCAAACTCGGCGGCCGAACTCGATGGCCATGGGGGGGGGGCGGTCAGTCTGACCCGCTCCCTACTCTCTTTACCGTGCACCAATGTTTAGGTGCACTCCGGGATGAAGCTTTAGAATCCGATATGGATTGAGCTGCCGCGGCGGCGCGGGTGGTGGCCATGGTGGTAGTCGTAGTGACCATGGTGATAGTAGTGCGGACGATAGGTCGGCACGATAATCGGTTCATGGACGATCACCGGTTGTCGAACGACGGGTTGGGCGATGACGGGCTGGGCAACACGCGATGATCTTTGGATCCCGGTGGGGGCTTGTTGCATTGCTGAAATCACCGCTTCACTTACCCCTTGTTGGTGCAAGGCGATGATGTCTGCGACTTGCAAGGTTTGTTGAACCCCGCGTTGGCGAACTTGGTTGGAAATCACCGCATCGCTAAGTCCACTACGGCTCATCGAAACCACATCGGCAACGGAAACGGCCTCTTGGGTCGCTGCGAGGTTGGATTGTTGAGCTTGGTATTGCTGTTGTTGCGATTGGTAGTATTGCTGTTGTTGTTGATATTGTTTTTCTTTGTCCGAAGCGTTGCCGAGCAATCCACCCGCGACGGCACCGACGACGCCCCCGATGGCGGCGCCCGCACCCGCTTTGTCGTTATGGTCACCGATCAAACCGCCCGCGACCGCACCGGCTAGTCCACCGAATGTCGCACCCCGTTGGGTTCCCGCTTGACCATAACCAACGCTTGGCAAGCAAATGGCCATCGAAGCGATGATCAACCATCGAAAGCTTGTTTTGGAAATCATATTAACGCGTCCTTGCAATACCCGCGGATGGCGAAGCCCAGCTTCACCCGCCCCGCAGCATGAAATTTGTTGTAGCGCGGAATTGTTGTGTTGTAGCGCAGAGATCAACCGTCCGAAATAGATGATCGAACCGATCCTCAGCGTTGTTTGAAACTATCTAATAACTTTCAGAGCGGTTTGAGAACAATGCCAATTTTTTCGGAAAAAGCCTACCGGGGCAGATCGGGATCGCGGTCGGCGATGTTTGAAATCGTGCGAATAAAATCATGGGCGTCATCAAATTCGCGGTAAACGCTGGCAAAGCGAATGTAGGCGACTTGGTCGAGCGACGCCAAGTGTTTCAGCACGATGTCGCCAATTTGCCCCGCCGTGACTTCGGAATCAAACGATTCGTAGATGTCGGCCTCGATCGTTTGCACCACTTGCTCAATCTTGGAGCTTTGGATGGGACGTTTTGAACAGGCGCGTTCAATCCCGCGGCGAATCTTTTCACGATCGAGCGGTTCTCGAGTTTCGTCGCTTTTGACCACGCGAACATTGAGCTGTTCGAGCTTCTCCAGCGTCGAGAAGCGTCGATGACAGGACGAGCAGACTCGTTTTCGGCGGACCATATAACCGCCTTCGGCGGCTCGTGTGTCAAGAACACGGTCGTTATCAACGTGACAGTAGGGACAACGCATGCGTGATTCGACTTCAATGATGGGGGCGGTGTTTCCGTAGTATCGGAAACCGAGGGGCTGGGCCGCAAGGGCTTGGGGGCAACGCAAATTGAGTATTGTGAAGCTGCGATTCGGCTGACGTTTCTCGGGGGGCTGTCGCTCTTGGCATTCCAACGCGATACAATCGTGATTGCGTCCGATCGGTGAGTTCGGGCGAACCGGGGGGGCAGCTCGGTAGTAAGCCCGGTCGTAAGCCCGAATGCGAGTTCCATTTCTCCGTTGCGAGTCAATGGAATTCGCTGCAATGAATTCTTAGCGTGGTAAGAGGAAATTGGCGTGGCCGAGTGGTATATCCAACAGCTTGATGCGCCTGAAGACATTGGCCCTTTGCGCCCCAGTGATCTGTTGATGAAGGTTCGCGCGGGCGACGTCAAACCCGATACGTTGATTCGCAAAGATGATTCAGCATGGTTTGTCGCCGCAGAGGTGGGCGGTTTGTTCGAAGCGGCAATGCGTCCGACGATCGAATATTTTTGCCCCCAATGTGAACGCCCCGTCAATGAACCGCCCGTGCGTTGCGGAAACTGTGGCCGAGAAATCCACAAGGCACTGACGCGGATTACGGAAAACACCATCTCCAGTGGCTCGGTGATCCCTGGTCAACCGGGACGCTCGGTGCAAAGTTGGCTCAAACGCAAAATGCTACGTCGCCCTCAAGATGGCGAAGCGTAGCACGTTGCGATTTACATTGTTGCCTTGCATCGAAGGCGGATGAGGTAAGGCATCGCCGATCTGCAGAGCCCGTTTTCACTGCGGCCTAGAACTTTACCGCGGATTAGAACTTGAAGTGAGCACTCGCGGTCAAACCGGTGATGAAGATGTCGTCATCCATTTGAATATTGCGGCCGAGATTGGGGGTCACTACTTGGTTGAGTTGATCTGCTGCCGATGCCAATCCGGCGATGTACCACAGTTCGGCTCCGGCTCGTAGCGTTAGCATCTCGCCAAGTTGGTAGCGGTACCCGCCCCCGATTTCGAAGACGCCCGCAAGTTCGGTCTCTTCGTCGATGTTGGCAACGACCGTCGTGCCGGCGTTGAACAAACGTGTGTCGGATTCGGCAAAGTTCAAGTACCCGCCGGCACGACCACGGAAGTCGACATAGCCGTTGCAGGACACTGGGAACAGCAGGTCCATGCCAATCTGAGCACCGAACATCGAGTTTTCGACATCGCTACGCAACAAGCCGCGGTCGCCACTGGCGATTAGGCTGTTGTAGTTATACAGCTCATCGTAGTCGATGTAACGAGCTCCGAAGAGGATCTTGGCAACTTCCCAACCGACTAGGATCTTGTTGGCTTCGATGCTCCAATACTCGGCGTTGTAATCTTGAGATTGGAATACCGCGTCGTTGAACGTGCTTAGATCGCCAGCAGCGACAGGGATTCCCGGCACTAATACTGAATCGATTCCACCGAGACCATTGGTCAAACTAGCGTTCATGTCCCACTCTAAAGGTGCCACAATGGTGGCTTCCCAGCCGTGAACGCAATCGGGAACCGTCCCCACGGTAAAGCGTGGAGCGAACTCGAAGTCGAATTCATCGAGCGAAAAGTGTTGGCTGTAACTGAAACGGTCGCTTGCATCGAGATCCATGTACAAGGCTTCGCCGACGACATACCAGTAGGGTTCGCACGCGACCCCGCAACCCAGGTAGTCGCCGTTCAGACTCATCGCGGAGTAGCCGCCGTAGCTCGACCCACACGCTCCACTACCACACGCTCCACTGCCGCAGGCTCCGCCACAGTTGGTGACGCCCGAGTAACAGCCGGTTTGTGCCACCGAGCCTTGTGCTAAGGACTCTGGTAGATTGCCAACCGTCGAAACTTGACCGCTCGTTCCGCCGAGAGTTTCATACCCCGAGGCGTTGACGACACGGAATTGTTGGTTGCCGTGCATCACCGACTTGGGTGTCGAAGCGGTCGGTGACCCGAAGACGCCGAGGGAGCCCGGGTCCGCATTCGCGTCAGCAACGGTTAGCGTGCTGGCGAGGAGTCCGCACATGGCAATGGTGCGAGCGGCAGTGCGGCGGAAGTGTTTTAGCATCGAATGGATCTTCATCATCAAACCTCGTTGACTCTCAGTGCGTTTGGATGCACCGCTTGGTATTGACCGCTTGGATGGACGGGGAAGGGATGTGCTTCGTGAACTAGCGAATTGTCAGTTCATCACGCACGGGTATTAAGCAGGTCTTGCGGACCATGCGAAGGATTTTTGACGCCGTAGCTTCACTGGAACACGTTCCGTGAATGACCAATTGATCGCCGACGGTTTTGACGACAACCTTGCTGTCGGGGAACGATTGTTTGATCGTCCGCGTCAGTAATTGGGCCTTGTCTCCAACCGAGTTTCCGGTTGCTTCCACCGCGTCTTGGACATGCACGTCGAATTGACGGACCATCGATCGACCGTCGGTCGCCCCATCGGCCCAAACGACGAGGCGTGTGGTTCCGTGTCCGGCTCCAATCAACTTCAATTCGTTGGATCCCGCAGCGATCGCATGACAGATGTTTTGATCTTCAATGCTGACACGCCGGAGGTCGCCGCCAATGGTCAACGTGCGAACCTGGGCTCGTGTGATATAGAGCGGTGTCGCTGCCCCGGTCGGTTGTGGCAAGTGGGTGACTTGGGTGCCACTTCCTTCGCCAATGATGCCTTCGACGTGGTCCTCGTCGCTGAGCATCGGTGGGCTAACCGATTGAACGGCCGCAGCCGTCGTGGGGCCCTCGCTGCGTTCGTAGCCCAGTGGAGGAGCTTGAACCGCAACCGGAGGACGATAACGCTTCGCAGGTTGTCGGGTGGCGTCCTTTGGTCGCTCAAAGGTCGGAGCGACCTGGGCCGTCAAATGAGGGTGACCGGACATGCCACGGGGCGAGTGTTCCATCGACTCAGCCGACGACTCGCTGGTTTCGTTGAGTGGTCGAAGTTGGGGCTGAACCTGGGGCCCAGTGTTGGGGTTCGAGTTGGACCAGGCCGGTTCCGTTGCCATTTCTACGACGACGTTTTCAGATCCTCGAGAATCCTTTTCGAGAACGCTCGAATCGGTCTCGCGGGAAGTCGTGTCGACAGCCATCGTTTCCGAGTCAATCTCCTCGGAGTTGATCTCTACCGATTCATCGCTTGCCTGGTCGGCCGGTACCACCAATCCAGTGGAGTCGTCCGACAGCGAAAAGTAGATTGGTTCGGAATCCGGCAGCGGTTCCAGGTTAGGGCTATCGACGACTGCATCACGTTGGTCGTCCGTGGACGTGGGCAGATCGAGAGCGGGCGACGATTCGACCGTCCTCTCGTTGACACTCGTTTGAGCGTTAACGGTGGAAGGGATCGCGGGGCCGGTGGAGGTCAAATCGACAACGGCTTCGACGAGATCCCCGTTTCCGTGGTGAGCGGAACCGACTAGTGGGTTGGGTTGAATGGAAGGAGCCGGTAGCTCCTCAATCGTGAGTGCGGCACCCGATGAGCTGACGATGCGGGGGCTTCCGATTGGATGTAACCCAATCGCTGCTCCGATCGGCTTGAGCCGAATCGCAGCGGGGGCATCTCCCGATGCCAATTGGATCGCAGGATCCACGCTCTTCGTCACCGGTTCGGTTTCACAGAACGGATTCGCTCGAACCGTTTGGCCTGGGCCTGTTGTCTGGTAATCGATCTGTTGGATCGGCTGCAGCGGCAACGGAGGCATGATCCGAAATGTGGTCGCGGTGGGAGCGAGCGCATTCGGTTCGGCCCCAAGCGTCGTCGATGGGGTTAACCACGACGAACTTACCGCGATGACAAGCAAGCTGAGAGCAGCCCGTTGCCGAGTCCGTTTTTGTTTTTTCAAGCTGGTTCTTAAGTCACGCATGCCGCATCCTTGCGTCCGAACGAGTTGGTGCGCCCCCCTCGGCTCACCATGAAGGAAACGTGCAAATTGCACGAGTCCTCCGGTTGCTCTAGTTATCGGATGCGAATTGCAATGACATTAACGATTCTGACGTCTCTGGCGGGTGTGGCGGTTGTTTGAGTCGTGCCAGTTGTGCTGAAATTGCTCGGAAGAGGTGTTTTAACGGTTGTTTCGTTGCAATGCCTTTCCGCAGCAGGCATGGGGGCAAAGACACTTTGCGGTAAAAAATGGCGGGGCTTTGAGCGGTTGGGGGGGGCCGATGGCACTTCGAAGCGATGCCGACGGCATTTTAGTGGCGGCGTTGATCGATCGACGCCTTGCAACGTTGACGCTTGGCTTCGAACAACACGACCGCCGCAGAGACCGAGACATTCAAGCTGTCGACCTTGCCGAACATCGGAATCCGCACGCCCGCGATGTCGACCCCCTCGGCGTGTTGCCAGCGCGGACCGAGTCCGTTGGCTTCGCTGCCAACAATCACGGCAATCGAGCCTGAAAAATCGGTCTCCCAAAGCTCTTGGGATGATTCAACGCGGGCTGCGACGAGTCGAATGTTTTGCTCGATTAGGAAACGGGCGACGTCCTTTTCGCAGCCAACGGCACTGGGAATTTGAAAGATGGTACCGAGAGAGCTGCGAATGGCATTGGGGTTATAAATGTCGCTCCCCCCTCCGCAGAGGATCACTGCATCAACGCCTGAGGCATCCGCACAACGGAACACGGCGCCAATGTTTCCCGGCTTTTCAAGACTATCAAGGACCAAAACTAAGGCGTTCGGTGGCAGCTTGAGTTGATCGAGCGAGTGGTCGGGTTGCACAAATTCGCTGACCACGCCGCGGAACGATTCGCCATACGCGATCTTTGCCATCACCGCATCGGAAACAACACGCAGGGTTTGCGAAGATTTGGCGGCTTCGATGACGATAGAAATTCGGGGGTCGGTCTCGTGGGCTTGCCCAGGGTTCGCCCCGGTGCGTTTTTGAGGGGGCGAATCATGCCGAGGCTGGGGGATTCCCGATTCGGGAAGAAAAAGCCCCACCAAGTCCAAGCCGGCGTCGATCGCTTGCAGCGTTTCCCGCCAACCATCGACAAGCAGACGTTTCTCGCGTCGTCGTGTACGATTATCTCTCAATCGAACGAGGCGTCGAACCGTGGGATTTGCGGGGCTGCGAAGTACTAGTGGCTCCGATTCGCTCATGCCAAACTCTTGTTAAACGTTGATTCAGGCTCGTGTCGGCATCAACACGGCCCTTAAATACAGTGACTTTGAAAACGGAATACGAACGCGATGAGCAAGACGCTAACCTGTGACGAGGTGACCTCAAAACGCGACCAGAAGGAATTTCTTTATCTGGAGCGCGAAGTTTATCGGGACAACCCCCATTGGGTTCCACCGCTGTGGGCCGAACGTCGCAAAATTGTCGGTTTCAAGCACCACCCTTTTTATGACGATGCCGACCGACAAGCGTTTCTGGTTCGCCGCGAGGGACGCGCCGTGGGCCGCATTTTGGCCGTCGTGAACCATGCTCACAATCGTTGTCATCATGAAAAACGTGGCTTCGTCGGCTTCTTTGAGTGCGAGAACGACCGTGAAGCGAGCGGGTTGCTGTTCCAGCATGCCTTCGATTGGTTGCGACAACAAGGGATGACCGATGTTCGCGGCCCCGTCCATCCCAGTCTGAATTACGAGGTCGGGTTGTTGGTCGACGGCTTCGATTCCCCCCCCACGTTCATGATCCCCTACAACCACGACTACTACGAAGGTCTGTTTCTTGAATCAGGATTTGAGCAGGTACAGGACTTGTTCAGCTACGAAGCGCACATGGATATCCTCGAAGATCTCGATCCCAAATTGGCCTTCGTGATTGAAGAGGCGACGCGTCGATTCAAAGTGAATTGTCGCCCCATCGATCGCAAGCGATTCAAAGAAGATGTCCGCTCGTTTCTGGAAATTTACAACCAATCGCTGCAACGTACCTGGGGCTACGTGCCGATGAGCGAAGCTGAAATTCGCGTCCAAAGCGATGGCTTGAAACACTTGATCGTTCCCGAATTGACCAGCATCGCGGAAATTGATGGACGCCCCGTCGGGGCGGGCTTTGGGTTGCTTGATTACAACCAAATCATTCGAAAAATTGATGGGAATTTATTCCCCTTTGGATGGATCAAGCTGTTAACCGGTAAACGAAAAATTGATCGCCTGCGTTTGATCAGCACCAATGTCTTGCCGGAATATCAAAAATGGGGGCTGGGTTTGGTGACCCTCTCGCGGATCTTGCCGGACGCGATCGACTTTGGGATCCAAATCGGCGAGTTCTCCTGGGTGTTAGAGAGCAATTCGCTCTCACGAGGGACGATCGAGCGTGGCGGGGCAACGCGGACCAAGACGCACCGGCTGTATGATCGGACGCTGGAGGCGTAGATGATTGCCTTCGGGCGAGCGGACGTTTCCGCCCAGTCCAATTCTGCCCAGTCCAATCGGGTTAACTTGCATTAGCCGCGTCAAAAAACGCGATCTCGGATGAGTTTACCAACGACCCTGGTCATCGAGGTCGTTGGCAATCATACTTTGTCACTCGTCTCATTTTTGCCGTCTGAATCGTCGTCGTCCCCCGTATCGCCATAAACTCGAACATGCCGGAAAACCGAATCGTTATTACCGGAGCGGGCGTGGCGTCTGCGATCGGACTGGGCCAGCAAGACTTCTTCGACGCATTTCTCCGCGGCGAATCCGGGGTCCGCTCCCTTGCCGATCGCGATGATGAGGGTCCCGTTCCGCCGCCAGGATGCGAAAACGACGGTTTTTGGATCGGGGCTCCGATTGTCGGTTTTGATGGAAAACAGTTCGTCAAACCGCGCAAGGCCCTGAAGGTGATGTCACGCGAGATCCAACTCGCTTATGTCTCGGCAATGATGGCGATCGAGGACGCAGGGCTCGATACCGTCCTCCCGGCGAGCGTTCCCGCTGCCGATCACTCTGCTGCTGATCAATCCGCATCGGACTCCATTTCGTTCGCTCCGCAAGAGATCGGGACCGTGTTTGGCAGCGAGATGCTGTACGGTCCCCCGACCGAATTGGCCGAGGCATTCCAAAAGTGCCTCGACGAAAATGGCGACATGGACGAGTCCCGCTTTGGCGAGGCTGCGATGCGGAGCGTGATGCCGCTGTGGATGCTGAAGTACCTGCCCAATATGCCTGCTTGTCATGTCGGCATTGCGGTCAATGCACACGGTCCTAATAACTCGCTAGTGGTCGGTGACACCTCGGGCCCAGCGGCGTTGGACGAAGCGATCTCGTGTCTCACTCGCCGAATTGCCTCGTGCATGATCACCGGAGCCGCAGGGACGCGAATCAACGCGACTCGGTTGAACTATCGCAATGATCTGCCAATCGCTGAAGCAACGCCCAAGATTGCCGACGCCTCGCGTCCCTTTGATCCCGAATCCAAGGGAGTCGTCGGAGGCGAAGCGGCTGCCGTGTTCGTGCTTGAAACCCTTGCGTCGTCGACCCGACGCGGTGCGGCCCCGCTTGCCGAAGTGGTCGGGATCGCCTCGCGATTTGTTGCGTCTGGCGGTATGTCGCTAGCGAAACGCTCCTGCGATATTCACACCGCCGGCATCCGGGGCTCTGCCAAAGCAATCGAATTAGCGGTTGCTGATGCGATGCGAAAAGCGAAGGTGACGGCCAACGACATCGGGTTTGTGGTTTCACATGCGATGGGCGATCCCATCATCGACGTTCAAGAGCGAGACGCGCTGCAGAGAATGTTGCCTAACATTCCGGTTGTCACTCCGATCTCGACTCTGGGGCACACCGGAGCGGCGAGCGGATCGATCGAGCTCCTCGTCGGCGTGTTGGCGTTGAAGCGAAACATGATTCCACCCTCGATTCAACTTTCGCCAACAACCCACACCAAGCCTGTCGTTTCCGATGCTCAGCGGCTGACAAAAAGGTATGGGATTTGTTTAAGTCACACGCCCGAAGGGGCGGCAATCGCCACGGTCCTGGCGAGTGTGAACTAGCACACAGGTGGCCTCCGTTGGCCTAGCCATGTCGGCCTAAACGCGTGCAACGGAGTCTGCTTTTTAGGCTCGCGTGGAGATCGCGTTTCTCAAGCCGTTGTCGATCCTCTTGCCACAAAAAATTGCCACAAAAAAAAGGCGAGTTCGAATCAAGCGATTCGAACCCGCCTTTTGGGATCGCAAATGCGTCCTGCGCGTTATGCGAAGGGGCTGTGCTTGCCGGGAACCGGCACAGGGTATTTGCCATCGTCACCGGGCATCACTGGCGGATCGGATTCAAGCGTGTACTCGTCGATTCCGGGACTCAGGTTCGCACCCTTTTGCATCAGGTCATCCCATTTGATCACCTTGCCCGAGTAGCAAGCTTCGCGACCTAGAATGGCGGTGAAGGTCGATTTTGCACCGATCTCCCCTTCGTTGTAGATATCGCCTCGCATCAGCGCTTCGATCAAATCATGTTGCTCTTGTTGATGGCCGTTCTCGCTCTTGCCAGTGAACTTCCATGGGTTCTCGCCTTCGATCGTTCCCGAGGGGTCGGACGAACCTTTGGTGCCATGAGCGTACTCGCCGACATGGTTCCAACCGCCCGCGAGGTGACGTCCTTGGCTGAACATCTTGGATCCATCGGCGAAGGTGTATTCACAGAAGGTGTGATCAAAAATCTGTGACTTCGTTGCGTCGCCACCTTCGCGCATCTCACGTCCTCCCATCCCGTTGCATTCAACGGGGTAGGCATCCTTGACCCAGCAACCGACGTCAAGGTTGTGGATATGTTGTTCACAGATCTGGTCGCCCGAGAGCCAATTGAAGTGGTACCAATTGTTGGTTTGGAAGGCCATTTCCGTCATGTCTTTGTCGCGGTTGCGATACCAGATGCCGCTACCGTTCCAGTAGACGCGTTGAGTGATCACGTCACCAATCGCACCGTCGTGGATTCGTTTAATCGTCTCCATGTAACGCGGTTCGTGACGGCGTTGCAGACCAATGCCCACCATGCGATTCTTTTTCTTCGATGCTTCGACGGCGGCTAAGACCCGCTGAACACCGGGAGCGTCCGAAGCGACGGGCTTTTCCATGAAGACGTGTCGATTCTTTTCGATCGCGTATTCAAATTGCTGAGGTTTAAACCCAGGCGGGGTCGCGATCACCACGAGGTCGCAATCGACGTCAATCGCTTTCTTGTAGGCATCGAGTCCCGCGAAAATTTGATCCTGCGGCACAGCGACTTTGTCTTGATGCGACTGAGCGAGGCGTTTGACGGCATACTCGGCCTTGTTTTGAAACGCATCGGCCACCGCGACCAACTTCACGTTCCCCTTGGTGTTCATGATGTTGGTCGCGGCACCCGAACCTCGTCCACCACATCCGATGACGACGAATTTGATCTCATCGCTTCCCGCAGCATGAGCCGTGCGAGCGACGTTCGTTGCAATCGCGGCACTAGCGGCGACTGCCGTGGATTGCTTCAGAAATTTGCGACGAGAAGGAGTATTTTGCATCAGGGAAGTTCCTCTTGCGGAAAAAACAGGTGAGCGGGGGATGGATCAAATTGCGTGTCGACTCGAACGATTCACGAACTTTGGAAACCATTTATGTTGACTAAGCTCTCAATTATAGACGCTAAACAGGGGAAAGTCGCGTTTGGATCCGGCAAGGGGAAAACGTTTTCCCATATCGGCGGCATAGCAGTTTCTTTGTTCAGCCATGGTCGTCGCACGCGGCTGATCTGAACAAAAGCGGGTGACCCCAGCGAACCGGTGGATCACCGCGAACATGACTCGCGTCGAAATGGGGGGCGGACTGCAGTCGCCTCGGCGGCGGTTGGGGGGATTCGAGGGATCGTGCTTGCTGCTCACGCTTCCCAATTTGCTTAAGCCACCCGATGTAGCGGTTTGCATGCAGTGACAACGGGGATGCAGCTTAGTTTGTGAGGTTAATGCTTGCGATTGCAGACTGTCGTACCTACCATGCTTACATAGAGGTAATTCGTTTTCCTCCGCGTTTTGCACCGTAACGATGCCTCGTTCGTTCCTGTGCGACTTGCATGGTTGACGCGGTTGTGTGTGTTATTTGAATTCGACTTCTCGTTCGTCTGGGTGTCACGCTAGTGAGTCTTTCCGAAGTTGACCGACAGTTTCTGCAACGGTGTCTGGAGCGTGCGCCCCGCGCTTGGCAGAACTTCGTCGATCGATTTTTGGGGTTGGTGGTCCATGTGGCCAACCATACCGCTGAGTCGCGTGGGATTACGCTCGATCAATCGACGCGTGATGATCTCGTTTCGGAGGTCTTTCTGGCTTTGATTGCCAACGATTTTGGCGTCTTGCGGCGGTTCCGACGCAATTGCTCCTTGGCAACCTATTTGACAGTGGTTTCACGCCGTGTGATTGCCCGCCGTTTGGTGACATGGCAAACGACGGTACAGACGACGCATCATCTCGAGGCGAATCATCGCGATCTCGAGACGAATCATCGCGGGGCGAGCGGGGCGGAAGATAGCGGGCCGCATTCAAGAATCGAAAACCGCGAAGAGGTTCAGCAATTGCTGTTGAGGCTCGACCCGCAAGAAGCCAATGTGGTGCGGATGTACCACTTGGAAGGCAAGAGTTATCACGAGATTAGCCAAAGCGTCGGGCTGGCTGAGAATAGTATCGGCCCGGTGCTTAGCCGAGCACGATCCAAGATGCGCGGTGATGCCACTTGAAGGCGACGCCTAATGGAGGGTGTGCCAACGAGTGATGTGTTAGCTAATCCTTCGCATCGGCTGCGAATAACCATGGCTCTTCTTCGCAGAGCCTGACGGCCATTCGCAGAGCCGAAAGTTCGCAGAGACTGGCGGCCATTCACGGGGACTGGTGGCCAGTTTCGAAGCCCTGCATCGTGTCCAACGTGACTACGATAGGCTTTTATCGCGTCAAGCTTTATTCGTTAATCGGTTCAATCGTTGCCGACATGCTGCCCTTACAGCGAGCGATCAGTTCGTCTTTTCCGAACGCGTGGATCTGGTCTCGCTTCAGTTCCGCATGCTCGAGCGTCGTGGTCAAGCAAATTGCTTTTCCCGAGTTGTCGACTTCTTTGGCAATTTGGAAACCGGTTTCAATGGGATGACGAAAGACGCTTTTCATCATCAGCACCACATATTCGTAGCTGTGGTCCGAATCGTCCCACAAAACGACACTGTAGCGAGGCTGCTTTTTCGCCTTGGGCTTCTTGCGGTGATCGACTTTCGGTTCGGCCACTTCGGGTTCGGCCACCATTGTATGATGATCTGCCATTACTGAGCATGCTCCTTGCAACATTTGACGGTTGGTTACAAACATTCCAGATAATGCTAACGTTTTAAACGATTCAATTCGTGAAAACTTGGGATGGAGACTTACGTCTCCACGCTGGCTTGCCCTCATTTTCGAGTGGCATCGCCAAACAGGCAAACGGCTAGACTCCCACCGGCGGCCTGGAAAACACGCCGTCCTCGAACTTTCGTGTGCTGGTCGGTTTCGTTTCTAAGACTTAGGATTGTCTCTCGTTTTCGTTCTCAGCAACGAAGCTATATTGTAGCGCCGTTGGACTTCGCACGGCAGTCCTGGTTAGCACGTTTTTGAGTGTCTTGCCGCAATTTTGGGTCCTGCGGTGGCAAGCTTTAACGGCACTTCCGCATTATACCTCGTTCCAAGTACCCCAGACCGATTCGATGAACTTACCCGCTTTGTTGGACACTCTGGCTAAGGATTCCGATCGCCATTTGGACGAGTTAGTTCAGTGGTTGAAAATTCCTAGCATCAGCAGCGACACTTCCCATCGCGAACCGACCGCGGCGGCAGCTGATTGGGTCGCGGCAAAGTTGCAAAACGCCGGTTTGGCGACCGAATTGGTGCCGACCGATGGACATCCCATGGTCATCGCCCAGACGCCGGCCGTTCCCGGGGCTCCGGTGGCGCTGGTTTACGGTCACTATGACGTACAGCCGGTCGAACCACTCGAGGAATGGAAAACGGGGCCGTTTGAGCCCACCGTTCGCGATGGCAATCTCTATGCACGCGGGGCAACCGACGACAAAGGTCAAGTCTTGACCCATGTCCAAAGCGTTTGTGATTGGTTAGCCACCGGTGAACCGCTGCCGCTGCAGATCAAGTTTTTGATCGAAGGCGAAGAGGAAGTGGGCAGCGAAAACCTCGAACGGATGTTGCCCAGCCTGCGCGAGCGTTTGGCATGCGATTGTGTGGTCATCAGCGATAGCGGTCAGTATGCCGAAGGCCAACCCGCGATTACCTATGGGCTGCGGGGGATCGCAACCTATGAATTAGAGCTCAAAGGTCCAGCCCAGGATTTGCACAGTGGTTCGTTCGGCGGAGCGGTCATGAATCCGGCCATCGCGTTATGCCACCTGCTCTCCTCGATCGTCGATCGCGAAGGTCGCATCCAAATCGAAGGATTTTATGACGACGTTCAAGCGTTAAGCCAAGCCGAACGCGATGCCTGGGCTCGTTTGCCTCAATCGGATGCTCAGTTTGCCAAGGGCGTTGGCGTCACGGAATTGTTTGGCGAAAAGGGCTTTACGACCGACGAACGCCGTTGGGCAAGGCCGACGTTTGATGTCAATGGATTGCGCAGCGGGCATCAAGGCGAAGGCGTCAAGACGATCATTCCGGCAACCGCGTCCGCAAAACTCAGTTTCCGCTTGGTCGCCAACCAGAATCCGCAAACGGTGACCACTGCACTCCAGCGTCACTTGGAGCAACATCTCCCTAGCGGTGTGCGGTTTACCTTGCGACCCGATCATGGAGCCCCGGGGATGTTGGCTGACCCAGAGAGCCGTTTTGCCACCGCGGCATCGCGTGCGATCGAAGCCGCCTTTGGTGTCGCCCCCGTGATGATTCGCGAAGGGGGTTCAATCCCGATCGTGACCCGCTTCCAAGATGTGCTCGATTGCGACTGTCTGTTGTTGGGATGGGGATTGTCGGACGATAATGCACACAGCCCGAACGAAAAATTCAAGATCCAAGATTATCATCGAGGCATTGCAGCCTCGGCGATGCTTTGGAGTGAACTCGGAAAACTAAGCGAAAGCAAATAGAGACTATGCTCGATCGAAAATTTATTATTCAGAATGCACAAATGATCAGCGACAACTGCAAGCGTCGCGGTGTCAATTGTGATATTGAAACGCTGGTCGCACTCGATGAACGTCGACTCGTCACGCTGCAAAATGCACAAGACTTGAATCGACAAGCCAACGAAGTCAGCAAGGGAATCGGTGCGGCCAAGGACGCCGACGAACGTCAGCAGATGATCGAGAGGGGCCGCCAACTGCGTGAGCAGAAAGAAGCCGCTCAGCGCGAGCACGATCAATTGGATGAACAGATCAGCGGCATTCAAGCTCAAATTCCTAACCTCACGCATCCCGACGCACCGACCGGCGGTGAAGAGGATGCGAACGAATTATCGTTCGGCAAAACCGCGAAGCCCAAGTTTGATTTCAAACCGCTCGACCATCTCGAACTGGGCGAAAAACATGACCTGTTCGATTTTGAATCGGGGGCGCGGGTAGCGGGTGCCGGTTTCTACTTTTTGCGAAACGCGGCGGTACGGCTCGATTTGGCGCTGCAGCAATTCGCCGTCAGCTTTTTGTCCGAGCGTGGGTTCACCCCCGTGACGACGCCCGATGTGGCGCTCACGAGCGTGCTGCACGGAACAGGCTTTAACCCGCGTGGCCCCGAAACGCAAATTTACAGCATCGAAAATACCGAATTGAATCTCGTCGCAACCGCCGAAATTCCACTCGGCGGCATGATGTCGGGACAGACCCTTGAGTTGGAGAAGTTGCCGTTGCGGCTTTGTGGCCTCAGTCACTGTTTTCGAACCGAAGCGGGCGCAGCAGGACGCGCTTCGAAAGGACTCTATCGAGTTCACCAATTCACCAAGGTCGAAATGTTTGCCTTCAGCTCGCCCGAGCAAAGCGATGTCTTGCATGAAGAAATGCGTTCGCTCGAATGCGAACTGTTCGATCAATTGGAAGTGCCCTACCGGGTCATCGATACTGCTAGCGGCGATCTCGGCGGCCCCGCCTATCGTAAGTACGACCTCGAAGCGTGGATGCCCGGCCGAGGCGAAGCGGGCGAGTGGGGGGAAGTCACCAGCACTAGCAATTGCACCGACTACCAAGCCCGACGACTAAACATTCGCTTCAAGCGAGCGGGACAAAAGGGGACCGAGTTTGTTCACACCTTGAACGGCACCGCCGTGGCAACCGGGCGAGCCATGATTTCGATCATCGAAAATCATCAGCGAGCCGATGGCAGCATTGCCGTCCCGAAAGTGCTGCAACCTTGGGTGGGCACCGATGTGATCGGTTAAGGAGGGGCGCGCGTTAACCGCATCTTCCCCTCCCCTCGCTTTTTCTGTCGAGGTTCCCAACTGGCATTGACACCCCGTTCGCTCAGTTCCTAGGTTCCCAACTGAATGTGAAATGGGGTCATGGTTGAACGGATTTTACCGATTTGGGGAATTTGTTTGATTGACCGATGTCCAATTGTCCGAATGAGCGAAAGGATATCGCTTGTTCGGAAACCAGGGGTCAAGGTAGGCAGGGATGCTTTCAAAACTTGCAAATAACCGTCGTGCACTCGTTGCCGCATGTGTGACCGCTTCGTGCTTATCGCTCGGATGCCGTTCTAGTATGCGACCCTTGAGTATGTTTGCTCGACATAAAGAACCTTCGGCCGAAGCGCTTGCAGGAGCGGGGCCAACGAAAACCTATCCTGCCCCACCGAGCGCCTCGGTGACCCCCGAGGCCATCGCCTCGGTCGCAGGAGGCACGGCGGGATCTCGCAACGATCCTATGAGCGGAAATACGGCCACTCAGATTGCCGGTAACACTCCCAAAACCCCGGCCTTTGCCGGCGAGGATCGCTCCTCCGGATTTGCAACCCCCGCATCGGCAAACATGTCAGCCGCTCAGGCCAACGGTTTCCAGGGGACGCCACAAACCGCATCCTACGCGAACAGCGGCAATCCGAATGCGATGACCTCGGGCTATCAATTCGGCAAGAAAACCTTCACGCCGAAGACGAGCGAGTCGGTCGCGGCGACGACGCCAACCGGTTCACAGTTCACATCACCTTCTACGACGGCGCCTTCAAGCTACACGGCCCCCTCATCGTTTACGCCTCCCGCTTTGGCGGCATCGAAAACAAGCGACTCGACCAGCGGCACAAACGCAGCTTCCGATGCGGGGCTAGGCTCAGGCGGCTTTATGCTTCCGAGTGATATCGCCGCGACCGTTCCCAAGACCACTGCATCGGCAACCGAGGCGGTGGGCGGGTGGACGCCTCCATCACTGGCGACGTCAAACGCCTCACCAGCCGCAAGTGATTCCTCGGTTGCGGAAACGAAGACGGCCAAAGCGATTAGCAGCACTTCGGAGACTCCGGCGAGCTTCACGCCATCGGGCGGCGCCGCAGCGACTACGGAGTCAACGAAAAGCGGTGGCTACATGCCGGGAAGCACCAGCGGTTCCTCGGCTTATCCCGGCACCAACTATGCACCCACGAGCACCTCGGGGTCATTCTACCGATAACGCGGATGGATCATCCGGGCTAGCGCGAGCTTCCGGGGGGCGTTATCGCCAACGCCGCTGTGCTCGCTCGCTGGCGGCGTGAACTCGACTTTCGCGGTCTACCAACAAATGTCGTTGGCATTGAAGATGGGGCCTTCGACACAGGTGCGTTTGTAATCCCAAGGCTCGGGACCTTCTTGGCGAACCTTTGCCACACAAGAAAAACAGACGCCGATGCCACAGGCCATCGGCGTTTCCATCGAAACGTCGCAGTCGACTTCGGCCTCGGCGCAAACCTTTGCGACCTTTTCCATCATGATTTCGGGGCCGCAGGTGACGACGCGAATGCGCTCATCCTTGGACAATTCCGCCAATCGGGCCGCCAACACATCGGGAACCAGTTGGCGCACGCCTGCGGAACCGTCGTCCGTACAGAGAGTGACGTCGAAATCGGCCGCGCGGAAGTCGTCCACGCCGGCCAAGAATGATTTTTTTCGAGCTCCGTAGATCAATTCCACATTTTGGCTCCAGCCGTTTTCACGCGCCGGACTGCCGAATGATTGTGACCCATTTGCCTCGCGTCCAAGCGTTAGCATCGGCGTTTGCCCGATCCCTCCCACCGCCATGATCAAGCGGTCACAGGGTGTATTGGAGAAACCGTTGCCAAGCGGTCCCCAGAGCGTGACCGCCGTTCCCAAGGCAGCGTTTGCGAGCGTCTCCGTCATGACACCCTTGCGAAGATAAACCAGGTCGATCCAGGTGGGAGTTCCCGTGGAATCGTTCGTGACATTGTAGACCGCTAAGGCGCGGCCAATCAAAGGTGCGTCAGTTCCCGCCAAGCGAATCATCACGAATTGGCCTGGCACGACGGAAGCCGCAATCGCGGGCGCGGCGACCCGCAAGCGGTACGTCTTCTCGCCCACCAACTCGTTTTGCTCAATCGCCGATTGGACTTGGGTCATCTTGTCGGCGTAATACTTTGCGTGCAGCTTCGACATGGGGATTAACGTCTTCGTTTCTTTTTCGCGTTTCGATTACTGGACTGTTTTCCCGCCGCTTTCCCTTGGGAGCCGAACGATTTTTTGGTTGCCCGCTTGGCCCCTCCGCGGCCACTCGTCGCAGTGGACTTCTTGCGTTTTTCGGGCTTGGGCTCCGCGGGTTCACCGCCGATGATCACGCCGGTGGTTGGCGGTGGCTCGTAGCTCGGCGATCGATCGATGCGAATGCCGCGAGTCTTGATTGGACCCGCTGGAGGTGCTCCGGTGCGTTTGGCTGGCTTGGCGGGGCCTGACTTGCGTTGCCCCGACTTGGTGGAGTCCGCACGCTGTGTTTGCCGCGTTCCGGTGGCTCGGCGAGAGCCCACGGGTTTCGCAGTCGCGCCGGCTCGTGCTGCCGTCTTGTTTTTATCGGTCTTGTCTTGGCTCGCCGAGGTCCTGCCCCGCGGCCGTCCACCTTCTTGGGCTTCCTTGGCGGCGTGCCTGATCGATTCCTCTGCGGCGTTTCGCAACTTTTTGACTTCGTCGCGACCTAAAACGCGATAGGCACCGATCGGGATTTCACCCAAACGAAGCGGTCCCACGGCGATCCGGCGAAGTTGTTGCACCTTGTGTCCAAGACGCGCAAAGATGCGACGGATTTCGCGGTTCTTGCCTTCGCGAAGCGTGACTTCCAATTCGGTCGCCTTGCCGCGACTCTTCAGTACCTTCGCCCCCTCGACCCGTACAAAGCCTTCGGCGATATAAATCCCCTTTTCCATCTGTTTCATCGCCTTGACGTCGACCTTGCCGGCGACCGTGACGCGATAAACCTTTTGGATTTGGTACTTTGGATGAGCGAGCTTTTGGGCGAGTTCGCCATCGTTGGTCAGCAGAATCAAACCTTCACTGCTGCGATCCAAGCGACCCACGGGGAACACTCGCTCGGTGGGCGGCACCATGTCGATGACACGGGGACGCCCCTGTGGATCCGAGTTGGTCGTGACCACGCCGACAGGTTTGTTGACCGCGTAATAGACAAGCTTCTGAGCTCGCAACGCCACGCCATCGACGAAGACCTTCGCCTCCTTGGGATCAAAGCTGGCACCTAATTGATCGACGATCTTGCCGTTGACTTCGACCCGTCCCTCGATGATCAACTCTTCGCATTGTCGCCGGCTCCCAAAGCCGGCGGCAGCCAGCAATTTTTGCAGACGAATTTCAATGCTGCTTTCCGGTGAAGCATCTTCAACCGGGGTGCGGCGTTTGGGTTTGAATTTTTTTGAGCTTGGGCGTGGCATTCGTGTTCTCGGGCCGTCGACATGGACTTATCGACAAAAGGTACCAGAACAAAGCCGGTTTGTGACGCAGGGGTATTTTATCTGGCCAAAGAGGGCTGGGGGAAGTAGGGAAGCCGAAGTAGGCAAAGCGAAGTGCCCCCGTTACGGTGCAGCGACAGGGCGACGGTATCAGGAGCATGCGGTGCTGTGCTCGCCCCCCGCTAGACTGGCCGACTCCGTTTGCAGTTACACGATTCCCGTGATTCCAGCTGTTGTGATTTCAGCAAACCATAGCCCGATCCGCCCGCGACGGGACGAGTCGAGATCGATTTTCCCTCGCTCACGCGTCGGGTTGTGAAAAGCAGGCGACTTCAGGACCCAATGACGGGTACAAGATCGACTAGCGGCCCAACCAAGGCATCGCATCCGGAATCAGACGATTGCGGACCGGTTCCGGCAAGGGTTGCTGATAGCTCGGTGGACGCGAAGCGGCCTCGTAGGGGGCGATGTCATTCTGGGGGTAGGGGTCGTGGACGATCGCGTTGGCTTGTTGCTGGTTCATCGTTCCCGGTGCAGCGAACCAGCCTCCGCCACGACATCCGGTTATTGAGATCGCGAGTACGGCAGTGCAGAGAAGTGCCGAAATTTTGATTGGGGGGATTCGCATGCGTCCGATTCCATTGGATTGCCACGGCCGGGCAATGTGCTCGTCCGCAAGCAGTTTTCTGCTTTTAGCAAGTCACGACCCATCGGTGGGAGAGTACGAAGTCTGGGTGTCGTCTGCCAAGAGGAATTAGGAGGGTGGCAGCGGAAGGGAACACGTCCTGCCCTTCGATAAAGACTATCGAAATGAAGCCTTCACCCGATGCAGTGTCGATGCCATTTGATAGCAAGATTGACGAGAGATGGTTTCAGTTGCGAGGGTTGTTGCGGATGGGTTGGTGGCCCCCTCTTAGGTTGTGCCGCTTGCGACGCGAGAAGACATCGTGGGGGGGGGCGAGAATACATCGCGGGGGAACGCGCGATCCGGTTCACACGGCGGTCATTTCCAAGGCGGTGCTGTGCTCGCCCAAATCGAGCCGAACGGGGCCGAGTGCCGCTGGCAGTAGTAGAGAATCGCCAGTCGCAAGCCGCAGTTTTTCGGTCGTGGTGGTCAACGTCGCGGTGCCCGACGGCACGGTGATCAGGTGGAATCGATCGTCGTCGCCGAACGTTTCGCCCGTTACCGGAGCGGGGCCACTTTGGAAGGCGCGGAGCACAAATTTGTCACACATCACCAGCGTTTGCCACGCATGCACGTCCTGTCGGACTTGGATGGGTTGGACCGGGCCGCGGTCAAAATCGGTGACTTCAAGGCCTCGTTGAAGATGCAATTCGCGAGAATTTCCCTGCTCGTCGACTCGATTCCAATCGAACAACCGGAACGTGGTGTCGCTGGATTGTTGGATCTCGGCGACCAGCAATCCCTTGCCCAAGGCGTGGACCGTTCCTGCGGGAATGAAGACGCAGTTTCCGGGTTCAGGGTGAAATTGATGTAGCACCTCCTCGGCCCTACCCTCTTGGATTGCCGCGCGTAGGTCGGCTTCACGGACCCCCGTTTTCAAGCCCGCGTAGACGACGCTATCGGGTTGGGCGGCGACGATATACCACGCTTCCGTTTTACCCCGATCGGGAATCGGCATTTTTGCAGCGTAATTATCGGACGGGTGGACTTGAACCGACAACACCCGATTACAATCGAGGTACTTTAGTAGCAAAGGGAATTCGTCATCTTCGGACTCGCCCATCAACCATGGTTGGTGCTCTACTAGTAGCTCGCGAAGGCTTTTCCCCGCTAAGGGGCCCGAGACAACGATGCTCTGGTCGGCTCCGTGATCGACAACTTCCCAACTTTCCGCGTAATTGGCACCCTCGCCGATCGGTTTCCCGAGATGATCGCCGAGCAATCGGCCCCCCCACAGAGTTTGTTTCAAAACGGGCTTGAATCGAAGCGGATATGGCTCAATCATGGACACGAAATCGAAGCTTTCAGGTTTTTAGAGACTTGAATCGACGATGGTGACATCGAAAAGAAAGATGCGTTGTTAGACTGGTGCTATGGTCATCGTAGCGTCGCTGGCATTCGGCGCGGCCCCCCAAATTTAGTCAACTCGACTCGCATTTAACCTCTTTAACCTCGACTCTTAATTAAAAAATCTATCGTGGATCGACCGGCACTCCCTAAAGACGACCTTTTCGAGAATTCAACGATGACCTTCGGGGAACACCTCGAAGAGTTGCGTGGCAGTCTGGTCAAGGCAATTATTTGGCTCGGTGTCGGCTTATGCGTTGGTCTTTTCTTTGCCAACGACGTGATACGGTTTATCCAGGCACCGCTTCAAGGTGCGATTCAGCAGTTTAATGCGGACCGCGATTTGAACAGTTTGGGGTACAAGGATTTATCCGATCCTGAAATTCAGCCGCTGCGTGAATTCTTGATGCAGAATGCGCTGGTCTGGGAAACGATTTACGAAATTCCCGCCGAACTGCAAACATTGGCTCCCGAATCGATCCAGCCCAATGCGCAAGAGGGGACTGACGGAGGTGACGTCGATGCTCCGGCGTTGACGGTCAAGCCGCTGGTGATGAAAGAGTTGCTGCAAAAATTGCCTGAACCGTCGGCGCTGCAGCCCAAGATCCAGTTGCGGCAAAGCAAGACCAGCGTCAGTTCGCTCAAGATCGAAGAACCCTTCATGATTTGGGTCAAGGCAGGCTTGATTGTCGGAGCGGTTTTGGCTTCCCCGATGATTCTGTATCACCTTTGGACCTTTGTCGCCTCTGGCTTGCATGCACATGAGCGTCGCCACGTTTATCTCTACATGCCGATTAGCGTGGTGCTCTTTAGTTCGGGGGTCGTGCTCGCTTTCTTTCTCGTGTTGCACTACGTCCTAACGTTCTTGTTGGCGTTCAATGGCAGCATGGATGTGGCGGTGGAGCCTCGGTTGACCTACTACGTTAACTTCGTCTTGATGTTGCCACTCGGGTTCGGGATCGCGTTTCAATTGCCTTTGGTGATGTTATTCCTACAACGCATTGGGCTTTTCGAAACCGAGGCGTACATCCAAAGTTGGAAGGTTGCCGTGTTGGTGATCTTCGTGATGTCGATGTTGTTAACGCCTGCGGACGTGACCAGCATGGTGGCATTGGCGATTCCGTTGATGTTGCTGTATTTCCTCGGCATTTTGATGTGCAAGTTCATTCCACGAGGGCGAGGCCTGGGCAGCGCCGCCTACGATCCTGCGTAGCCGATCGGGATGATCGGCGTACCGGGATGGTGTCGCGTCGCCGTCGTCACCCGGCGGCAACCCTCCGCGAGCGGAGCTTGGCTTGCCCGTAGCTCAAGCAGATGCCGCCATCGGCGGATCGCGTGGAGGCCGAGTCGTTGTAAACGCTAGAATCGGGTTGATCGGCGTGGGGATCTCGCCGTTTGGCCGGAATGGAAGCTTGTTTTTCTGGTTTTTACTGGCGGGGTGCTACACTCGGGATTCTCAAATCTCGACGGAGCAAGCACTCTCTCTACCGGCTCAATTATGCATTTGCAATCGTTTCTGTTGGTCGTCCTTTCGCTGAGTTGTGGTTCGCTGCCGGCGGGCGAAGTCGATCTGACGCGAGCGGTTGTGGCTACGTTGGGGATGATTGTGGCTTGGTGGATACTTTGCCATATCGCAGCCAGGACCACTTCGCAACAAGTGATTGCGGGAAATATCGAACCGATCCAAGGGGCTCAGTGGCTGGAAACGCAATTGGATGTGTTTCGCTGGCTCGGTCTCGGGGTCGTCGTGATGTGTTTAGCAGGCTTTGGCTTGGCGAGAAATCTTGATGCCATGCCCGTCATTCAAAACTCGATGTTTTTGCAGTCGTTGGTGCTGTTGTTTCCCGGGCTAGCGATTTCAGCGGCAAGTTGGTCTGCCGAGCATCGCTATGGCGTGTTGCTTGAATACGCTGACCGTGGCATTGTCACCCACCTTCGCAGTATCGTCAGTTCATTTCGTGGTGGGGTGGCTTGGTTGGTGGTTCCGATTTTGATGTTGTTAGCCAGTGCCGACGCCATCACGCGGTTGCCGATTAGCCAGCAACAAGCGGGATGGGTGATGGCGGGGGCGCTCGTTTTGTTTCTATGTGTGGGACTCCCTTGGTTGGCCTCTCGATTATTCAAAACAGGTCCACTGGATGGCGAAGCGGAGGCATGGGTGGCGAGTTTGTTGTCCGCCTCGGGTTTGCAGCGCACCAAGGCGGTTCGCTGGGATACGGAAGGGCGTTCCTTTAATGCCTTGATTACCGGTTTTGTTCCTCCGCTGCGAACGTTGTTGTTGTCGGATCGATTGCTCGACGAACTTCCTCGCGGACAGTTGGCGATGGTGGTGCTTCACGAAGCGGCTCATTTGCGTCGCCGTCATGTGCCGTTGCGAATGTTGTCGATTCTGCCCGCTTGGGGGGTGGGGGCGGGCGTCACGCGATTGGCTGGCGATGCGAGTTGGGCGATGGTGGCCGGAAGCGTCGTGGCAATCATCTTGACGCTGGGGGTTTTGCGTTTGATTGCCTATCGGACGGAGTTTGACGCCGATGTCCAAGCCTGTCGCTTGGCCGAGAAAATTGCACCGTCGGTGAGTGAGGTGCCCGAGAGCTATGCCGCGGCTGCCGAGGCGTTGAGCCGGGCGCTCATTCGAGTCACCGAAGATCATCCTGCCGCACGCAAACCCACATGGCTTCATCCCGGAGTCGTCGACCGAATTGAATGCATCCGCCGACAACGGATCATTCCCAACGTTAATAACGTGACCGCTGGGACCATGGCAAATCCGGTATAGCCGTGGATTTCCACCAAGGTGTGCATCGTTAGGGTGGACGCCATCGGTAACATGCACATGAACACGCTGGCAATCGAAAGCAGTCCGGTCACCAGCGTCAACCAGAATCCGAGCTGCAGCAGCGTATTGGATTGCTGCGTGCCGATCGCTTGACCGATCATCAAGATCCCTAGGATCGGTAGTGCGGTCACGACCCCGCCGCTAGCCATCATGTGCACGATCAGTGCCTTGCCCGATAAGTGACCGCCGGTGAGCGACGGCAATGCGGTGACGGCGAGCACGGCGGTGCAGACCACCGTCACGAGCAGGCAGATTCGAATCGCGAGTTTGATCATAGCGTCCAAGGCAAGGCTTCTTAGGCAATGCTTGTTTTGAAAGAGGCGGTGTGCGGTGTTTTTTTCAGACCGTGTGATGATTGCGGCGGGTGAAGCGTGAAGCCAAGGCTCCCACGCCGACGAGAAGGATCAGGCACAGCAACGCAATGGATGTCGCCATGATGTACTTGAACGAGGCGCGTCCCGCGAACAATTGGTTCCACATCAACGTTTGATTGGGATCAAGTCCTTGCAGCGAAGCCATCGTGATTCGTTCGCCTTGGTCGGGGCCAGGGCCTATCGATTGGACGGTCGATGCAAAGATCGCACTTTGCTCGCTGTGGCATTCGGTGCATCCACCGGCGCCAAGCGACCAACCCGCGGGACGCACGTTATGAGCGATCGGCCACGTCATCATTTCAATCGCATCGGTGTTTTTGATTTCATCGCGTGGCACTTGAGATAGCGAATTGCCCTCATCCGTACGGCGATAAACAAATCCGCTGGAGACGTAGACCGCGGTTTCGACGTTCAATTCTTTTTCGATCGCGGCGAGTGACGCCGAGACTTTCTCATGAAATAATTCGCGGCCGGCGGCATTCTGTGCCGCTGCCAATGTTTCGTGCTCTGCCGGTGTCAGTTCCGTTTCGGGTGCTTTGGCCCGCTCGTCACCGAGAATTTTCTTACGCTCGCTCGAGCTCAGTTTCGGCTTGATGATTTCTTTGACAAAGTCGCGGCGTACGCGCAGCGATTTACGCGTCAGGTCATACGTCGTTGCAGGGTCGAGTGGTTGGATTTTGCCTTCGCTGAACGTGCCCCAAAACGCGGGCCAGAGGGCGCGTTGCGGATAAATTTTTCCATCATCCCCTTTGCTGTAGATGGGCCCCGCAATGGACGGTAGTTCCAAACCGGTACGATGATCTTTTGACCCCAGTGAATGGGACAGGCTGGTCATGATTTGCATCGCCTGTTCGCGTGGTAAAGGGCCTCCGTGGCATGCGGTACACGCGAGTTTCTCGAAATGCAGAGGCGGCAGCCCTGCATGGTGAGGAAAGGGGGCGCCCAGACGTCCGGGGCGCGAGGCGATGGTGGACGAACCGGTTTGCTCGGATCCCATGTGACATCCGCTGCAAGAGAGTGTTTCGATTGTCGTGGCGCTGACCGACGACGGGTTGCTCTCGCCTGCAAAACCGCGAGTGGTGTGATGTTCAATGCCGTTGCGGTGACAATCAACGCACTGCATCCCGGCGCGAAGATGGACGTCTTCGTCATGCATCCAACGTAATTCGATCCCTTGATCGGTCACGGTTTGTTGGCTGTGGCATTGGAAGCACGCGTTGTTGCTCGGTTGCCGGACCAAGTCCATGAACACGGTGCCGTCGAGTTCAAAGCGGCGAGGATCGTAGGTGACTTTGGGAAGCTTCTGTTGCGTGGACTCGTCCGCGGGGTCCGCGTCATCCTTGATTCTAGAAACGCTGCCTTTCACGGTGCCAAGTCGGATTCCGGCGGTGGCGGCCCAGGCAAAGTTTTCGTCCTCAATTTGTTCGCGCCGTGAATTGAAGTCGTACACACCGCTGCTGGCATGACAGACCATGCAATCGATTTGCAGCGAACCGCTCAAGGGCCAGCGATTGGAGGTGGCGGCGTGGCGAGCTTCCTCGCGGCTGGTTTCGGCGGCGTCTCCATCCACCTGTGGGGCGACCGCGAAGCCTCCGCCTGGGACGCGGCTACCAAATTGGTGCGTCATGTCCCAGTGGCTGATTCCGAGATCCTGTGGGTTGAACGTTTGTTTCCAATCGCGATACGAGAGCGGGAGCTGCGTTCCGGTTCGAGGGTCGGTCCAAATCCAAGGCTCCCCTACGCGTCCGTCGACCGTGTCGTTCATGAAGGCATTGAAATGCCAACCGTGGGAAATGGTCTCGTAGTCATGGCAGCGACCGCATGTGTTCAGCGACGAGTAAGGTTGGTCGGATTCCGGAGTGATTTTGCGATTGTGGATGTCATACAGATCGATGTGGTGGATGTAGCGAGCATTTGAATCGCTATGAGCGTATTTAGTGGTTTGCCCATACAAGAGTTCAGGACTCGCTATGGTCATACTTCCTGCAATCAAAATCGCGTAAAAGCGGATTCCTGAGGACGTAGCAATACGGTGAGCAGCGCGGAGATTGCGGTAGCGGAACATCGGGTGGCCATCACTTGATGTTAGAAAAGTCAAAGACGTGCCGGGCGACAATGACGTGCCGGGCGACCGCCGATGATGCAAAGAGGACAAGGAACTGCAAAATGGTTTGAGCTTCGCTGGCATGCCGATCAAGCTGTCTTGGCTAAATCGCCCGCCGCTGAATCGTCTGCCTGTGGATGGGAAATGATCGGGGGAGGCCCCCGCGGGAGGCCCTGCATCCCATCACGACCGTAAATGCACCCTATTCACGATTCGCCGAATCCACCCCATAATTTTGCCTTGGCTAGTTTATAAACCTTTTACGCATGGAATTCGAGATGGGACGTTCAGGAGTGATCACTTTCAAAGGCAATCCAATGACTTTGGAAGGAAGCGATTTGGTCGTGGGAGCGACGGCACCTTCGTTTTCGTTGCACTATGCCGAAAATGGAATTCAGACGTTGACTCTTGACGATCTGAAAGGAAAACCCTCGATCATCAGCGTCGTGCCAAGTTTGGACACCCCAACTTGCGCAACGCAAACCAAGCGATTCAACGAAGAACTGGGTTCGCTCGGCGACAAAATCAACGCGGTCACCGTTAGCCGCGACTTGCCGTTCGCACAGGCTCGCTTTTGTGGCGCTGAAAATGTCAAGATGCGCACCGCGAGCGACTATCAAACTCACGCGTTCGGAACCGACTACGGTTTGACGATTGAGGAACTGAAGCTTTTGACACGAGCCGTCATCGTGTTGGATGCCGACGGCAAGGTGGCTTACAAGGAAGTGGTTGCCGAGGTTACCCAAGAGCCTGATTACAGTGCGGCGATGGCTGCACTGCGTATGTTGGTTTAGTTCGCTCCTCAGGCGTGGATGATTGAGATGACAAATGAATCCCCTTCGGTTGTAGTGGCGGCCTTGTACCGGTTCGTTTCGCTTCCGGATTACGTCGAGCTGAAGGCGCCGATACACGCTGAGATGGTTTCTTGCCATGTGCGTGGGACGTTGTTGCTTGCGGCCGAGGGGATTAATGGAACGATTGCGGGGTCGCGTGAAGGGATCGATACGTTGTTATCGATGCTTCGTTCGGACCCGCGATTAGCCGATCTCGAGGTCAAGGAATCCTTTTGCGATGAACTTCCGTTTAAACGCTCACGAGTGCGTTTGAAGAAAGAGATCGTCACGCTCGGTGTGGATGGCATCGACCCCAATGATGCGGTGGGGACCTATGTGGATCCCACTCAATGGAATGAATTGATCGGCGATCCCGATGTGTTGCTGATTGATACTCGAAATGATTATGAAGTGGCGATCGGCACTTTCGAAGGGGCAACGAATCCTGAGACCCATTCGTTTCGCCAGTTTCCTGATTACGTCGACGAGCACCTTGATCCTGAAAAACACACCAAGGTGGCGATGTTTTGCACCGGCGGGATCCGCTGTGAAAAATCAACGGCACTGTTGAAGCAACGCGGCTTCAAAGAGGTCTACCATCTGCGTGGTGGCATCCTTAAGTACCTCGAACAGGTGCCGCAGGAAGAGTCTCGCTGGAATGGCGACTGTTTTGTTTTCGACGAGCGAGTCGCGGTCGGCCATGGATTGAGTGTGAGTGAGCATGTATTGTGCTTTGCCTGCGGTTGGCCGGTCGATCGCGAAGCTCAGCAACATGCCGATTACCAACCGGGGGTTCATTGTCCGCAGTGTGTGGATAAAATTTCGGACGAGCAAAAGCGTCGTTTTGCCGAGCGGCAGCGGCAGCTCGAGCAAGCAAAGCAAAAAAGTTAGTCATTTTTTGCTGACATTTAAGGTCGCAGATTGGACCAAGAAGCTCGTTTAGTGCTCGATTAGCGATCGGTCGGTTGGGATCCTCGGGTTATCGATCGGTTTGGCTGGCGTCATCCTCCCCTCATCTGTTTAATGGCGGATGCGTTTTTTATGTGCAATGTGTTACAATGGACAACGACGTAATGATTGCATGAACTAGTTTGGATTACCGAGGAATTTAGATGGCGGATACGGAATCAGAAAACACATCTTTGGATACCGTGGTCGAAGGTCAAGTCGGGGTTGATGCAACAAAGATCGATCAACCTGTCGCTACGGAAGTCGTGGTTCCTGGTTTAACGCTAGCGGATGTGAAAGCATCGCCTGAGGATATCGACGCAGACGGATTTGTCAGCCTGTGGAACATCGCGTCGAACGCGTGCAACAAAAATACCATCGAAACGAGAGAGTTGGCCGCGAGATTGCTGTGCTTCTTGTGCCGAAAGCAATGCGACTTTGTGGTCACCAGCGGCAACAATGCCGAGTACCTTGACCAGTGGTTTGAGCGTGACAACAAGTTGCTGTACGACTGGAAACCCGAAAGCGAAACGGTCGATGTCGTGGCTCAGCACGCGGAAGTGCCTCACGATGCATTCGTTAGTTTTCTCGATAACAACAAGTTTGATCCGGCTGGGAAATACGCTGCAACGCGTGCCGTTCGCGTTCAATGGTTCCAGGAAATGTGGTGCGTTGGCTAGGTCGCGTTTGAGTGCACCTATGACGATCGCCGAACGCGTGATGCGTTCCGTTTCTAAGTAGGATTCGACATGTTGGAGGAGGCTGTTTCAAGGTCTCCGTGATCTCCGTTACCCCGGGCTCATTCCTAATCTCATGTCGAATCCACTCCGCCAACCAGCACCGCAACCAGATGGGTTGCCCCCAGTCCCCGCGAAGAAAAAAGGGGGGGCACTATTGGGCTGTCTGGGGGCGGTTGTCTTTTTCTTCGCATTGCTTCTCTGCGGTGGTGCTGGGGCGTATTGGTACTTCGCCGAGCAATTGGAAACGTTCACGGCGAGTGCGCCCGTCGAATTGCCCGTCGTGGAGTATGCGCCTGAGAAAATTGAAAAGCTTGAAGCTGAGATCGAGACATTCCGTCAATCGCTTGAGGCACCCGAGGCCCAGCACCAAGAGCTCGTCTTAACCGCCGATGACATCAATGCCTTGATCAGTAGGAACGAGGCGCTGCGTGGCAAGTTGCATGTCAATATCGTTGAGGGGCAAGTGATCGGTGACGTGAGTGTGCCGACCGATTCGATACCGGGAGGCGAAGGACGCTTTTTCAATGCGAAGGTTCGGTTTGATGTTTCGCTGGAAGAGGGCGAGGTGGTGATTTTGCTGGCTAGCGCAGAGGTCAAAGGCCGTGAAGTACCGAAGCCGATTGTCGACGCGATGGCGGGCCAGAATCTAGCCAAAGACTTGTACAAAAATCCAGAAGCGGCACAGTGGCTTGAGCGTTTCGAGAGTATCACGTTCGAGGAAGATCGCGTCAGGATTCGCGTCACAGCGGAGCCTGGAGTCGACCAGGGGGCGTTCGAAATGCCTGTGCGTTCGTTGCTCGCCCCCACCTCGGGTGCGATGCCCGTATCGTAGCATCTCGGCGGCTTAGTGTCTCGGTGTCGGAGCTGCAGCGAATGCTGAGTTGATTCAGCGGTCTGTTCTCGCTCAGATGATAGAGAGAGCGGATTTTGGGGGTGAATGAGTCCCGTCGGTTTGGGGGCGCTCGCTGTGCTATAAAAAGTTGTCGCTTAGGCGGCGCTGCATCAGAATCGGTCTTTACACGCGTTGGCTCAGTTCGCTAACGACGGTGTCATGGTTTCGAGTGGAGGAGAAGCGTGATGTCCCCTTTTCTATCGATCGTCGGGTTTGTGCTGGCCAACGTGTTGGTGGGTGGTGCGTCAGGGGGGCCCGCAAGCTTGGCGGAGCGCGTGGATCTGATCGAGCTGAATCACTTTGTCGATGAGAACGGCCGCGAAGTTTTTCAGCAGCTCATTTTCTATGATTGGTCAAAGCAAGAGAGGCGATTTCACGTTCGCGCCTGGCGTTTGATCAAGGGCCCCGAGCAATTGCCGGTTCGCCGCTGGAACCCAACGTTGTATGAGTGTGTTTGGCACGATGGCGGGGTCCGGAAAATGGTCACTGCGTCATCGATGCGAGAGACGTGGTCGCAAGAAGATCCGGAGCGAGCCAACCGCAGGTTCCTTGCCGAAGATCGGCGTATCCCGCTCTGGAGGCCTCGGGCGGCTCAAGGTAAGCGTGGGGCCACGCGGCGTTAGAACGCGTCGCGTCGATTGCACTGCAATGGGCCGGGGTTGCGCGGGCGGGGTGACTCCGCTTAGCGTTGCTCCACCCGTCCAGGCATGCGATCTAGGAAGTTGCGGGCGTGGTCAAGGATTTCGTCGTAGGAGTGGGTTTCCACATCTTCACCGATCAGTTCCACTTCGAGTGGGCCGTCGTAGTGGTACTCGTGAAGCGTTTCCAGGATCGTTCGCAATGGAACGCAACCATCGCCAAGCAAGCAGCGATTCATTTCGCCTAACGGCGAGTGTTTTGCATCACCGAGTTGAACGAGATGCAAGTGCGGCACCACGTCGGGTAGCCAGCGAACGACCTCTTCATCCATCCCGACATGATAGGTATCGAGAACGAGTCCGAGATTGGGGCTGTTGACCGTTTCAATGATGTCGAGTGTCGATTGCAAGTCGTTTACAAACGACCACTCATCGCCGCATCCCGGGTGGAAAGGTTCGAGTGATAAGCGAACCCCAAACTCTTCGGCGACGCCAGCGATCTCATGCAGTGCGTCGCAGAGAGTACGACGAGCATGGTTGCGAATGTGGTTGTTTTGCCCCCCGGCTAAAACGATCAAGGTTTCCGCTTTTAGGTTTGCCGCGTCGCGAACCGCATGGATTGCATCGGCAATGGCGTCGTCGGTCGCACGCCCGTCGCTGCCGGTGAAGCCGCCGACCCAAGAAAGTGAAGTGACCGACAGGTTTGCTTCGGCTAGTAGTTCAATCGTGCGATCCAGTCCGAAGTCTTCGAGCTTTGGGCGATAGACACCGATCCCGCTGAAGCCTCGCGATGCGTAGGCCTGCACATCTTCGGTGAAACTCCAGCGCAGTGTCGACAACTGGCTGATGGCAAGCGTGTTCTTCCGTGGGGGTTTGCTTGTCGAGAAGTGGTCCATTCCGATTTGGTTCTCAGTGAGTTTATTCGAACGAATGAATCCGGACGAATGTTTACAGAGTGCCCTGCGTCCATCGCGTGCGGGTCGCAGTATGGATAGCTGGCCCAATTTTGTAAAGATTCGTTTGCCCGCTTCATTCGCTATGGAATTCTTTTCAGTAAACAAAAAATATTCGTCGAAAACGAAGGGTTTTTGCTTACTTCATGTGCGGTAATCGGCGCCCTTGGCTCCGCGCGAGGGTCAGTTGATCATTCAACTCCTCAACGCTTAGAGATGCTATCGGAATGGTGATGAGGAACTGCGGGTCGATCTCACTACTGATCCGTCGCTTTGCTAGCTGTTCGACTTCTTCCTCTAACGCATCGAGCCATGCGGGGACATCGAGCCCAACTCCCGTGGGGTGTCGCGTCAGGATTTCGGATTCGGCTTCGAGTAATTCGAAGGCTCGGCTCGGCTGATTGTTCTCCGCATCTCGCATCGCAGGTCCGACCAGGGCTCGCATGCGATCGATGGTCATGGGTTGCACAAAGCGTTCCAGGATTCGGTCGGCGACGGTCGGCATTCGCATCGCATAGTCTTTTTGCATTTGCCGAAGCTTCTTGACGTAAATTTCGGCTTCGGAGTCGATGCGTTCACTGAGGCTGCGTCGCCATAGCACCGATGCGGCTTCGAGTCCGCTGCGAACGAGAACCTCGTGCGCCCACATCACCGGTTTTAGGTTCCATGCGATACGTTCATAGCGAACGCGCAAGCGGAGAAAGTCGAGGAACATATAGACAAGGTCGCCGCGATCGCTTTGCGTTGTGGTGCTATTGTAATCGAGGTACTCGGCGTGGTGGTCGATTAGCGATTCATAAACCAGGGTGATCGGGCGTTCCGCTCGCGAGATTTTCAAAGCCCCCGATTCGAGGTCTTGGAAAAGTTTTGTATCACAAAACTGATCGTCACCCTCTTGAATGACACGTTCGAGCCAGGCGTCGACGCCTTGGTGCAGGATCGCTCGGACATTACCAAGCTGCAAAAACATTTGCGTGAAAATGGGGTCACCGTACTCTTTGATGAACTCCACTAGCAGAGCCCATTTTTTGGGGTCGGTTACGGTTTCCAGCGGCGACAGGCGAAGCGTTTGGCTGTGCGCCAACCAGCTGCCTAGCAGTGTTTCGGTCAATCGCTCGAGTAAGGGGATCAGTGCATCGGCGAGCGCGTCTTCGTCGACGGGGGTGCCGCTGTTTTCGGAGTTGATGCGGACCGACTCGACGATCGAGGCGACGAGGGAACGAAAGCCGACTTGGAACAGTCCATCGAATTCGGTGACGGCGCCGATACCGATCGGATTGAGTTGTTCCATCTCGCGGGCGGTTTCGATCAACCGGCATGCCTCGGCAATCAAGCCGCGTCGCGGTAACCACAGCATCAGATGTCGCAGCACGCGTTGTCGCAATCGCGCGACATAGATTTTGACGGGATCGCCGCCACGTGAGAGCGGGATGTAGAGTAGGTTTTTGTCTCGAAGTGCAGCCAGGAAGGGGGGGAATTGCTGGCGTACTTCATCGCTATCACCACCGATCAGGGCGGCGAACATTTTGACGCTTTGGGCGTCATCTTCAAGCATTTCGTGATCGGGGTCGATCGAATTCCAGCTGGTCGTGGGGTGCGCGAGCAGCGAGCCGCAGACCAATCGTCGCGAATCGGACATCTCGACCGCCGTGCCGATGATGCGTTCCATCAATGAATCACGCAGGACTCGGTGTCGATCGTAGTTGCGCATCGATTCTTTGTCGCTGCCGCCCGGAGTGATCTTGTAGCGACGCACGGCATCAAGCAATTCGAGCAGACCGATGCGGTTTTCACGTGCCCGGGCGCCCCATGACTCGAGGGAATGCACGCGGTCGGGCAAGTCGCTCTCGTTTTGGTCCATCACGGCAATGTCCGCGGCGACCGCCCACATGCGAGCGAGCGATTGCAAGAAGCTAAGGTGCTCGGTCAGTCGCTTGGATTCGGCTTCGAGTTCATCGCGGCTCCCATCGTCGCCGTACTCGTAGATCGCGCCTTCGTTGCCATCGTCGGTTGTGTCGCGGTAGGACATGTCTTCATACGCGGCGTCGTAGAGACCTCCTTCGTCTTCACTCTCTTCCTCGATTTGCAGCAATTCGCGATCCCAGTCGCGATTTTTGGACGCGCCGGGCGATTGATCTAGGTTGAAATTTGGCGCCGACCAAAATGATTCGGCATTGGCTTCGAGGTAGTCAAAGAACTTGCGAACCAGAGGCCAGATCGCAGCGGTGTCTTTGCCGGCGGATTGTTTCAGCGCCGGTTGCACGTAGGCTTCGGCTTCGCCTTCGAGTGAAAAACGCAGACGCAATAACCAGCGTTCGGCGAGTCGCGGCAGCGAGCTTCCGCCCACGCGCAAACCAACGCGGTCGGCATTGTTAAGCCAGTACACTAGTAACGCCATCGCCGGAGTGAAGTCATCGCGATCGAGCAATGCCGAGATCACCAGCGCGTAGGCGCGTGGCGAGTCAAACATTTCAGCATGAGGCGCCCAGAACGCGATGTTGCCAGCCTCGGCACCCCCTTCGTGCCACAGCCGGAGCGCTCGGGCGACAAGTTTTGCTGAGTCGTAGGACTCCAGTGGGTCGACCGCTTCGATCGAATCGATCGTGTGCGCTGCGAATTGACGCCACCACTCGGCCATCTCGCGATAGCGAAGCTCCATCTCGTCGTAGGCGGCTTGGTTATTCTGAGCTGCCGCTTCGCTCCAAACTCGAGCCATGTAGCTAAAGATTTGCTCGATCATGAATAGCAAATCGTCGACACGGGCGTCGTGGACGCTGCACTCGGGACTCGGGTAGAGGCTGAAATTGCCGCCAAAACCAAGGATGTCCCAAGGGTCGATCACGGCGCCACATTCGATCGAACGCCGCAACAAATCAAAGGACTCCGAGGGAACTCGCAGTGCGTCTTCGAGTTTTCCGGCGCGCAGGGCTCGCAGCCCTAGTGTGATGTCGCAATCGATCCGGCAAAACATTCTCGCCGAAGCCGCCGGAACGGTGTCGGCTTGGCGTTTCGCCGCATCGGGATACCCCATGCGTGCATACATGCGAGCGAGTTGGACATGCTGCACTTGAACGGCGCGGCGTTCGGCGAGCGCCGCGTTAAGGTGTTGTCGCACCGCGCCGAAGGGTTGCCGTCGCATCTGTTGTTCGCGCGCCAAGCGTTCGGCGTGTTCCCCGGTGAGTTGTTGAAGACGGTCTTCGTAAAACGCATCACGGTACAACGCAATCGGCTTCATCAGCGATGTCAATGTAATGTCGCTGGTGTAGGCGCCTGGGCCCCAGCCGCTAATGCCTGAGGCCATCAGGATCGTGCCCGCCAGTACCGTGGCCGCTTCGGATAGCAGTTCCGCAGGATCGATCTCGCTTGGTTCTCGCAGTCGGCTTAGCAGCGCATCGAGTGTGACTTGGCGCAACACGAAGCGGTTAAAATAGCCGTCGAGGGTGATCGAGCGTGTGTCCCAGCCACCAAAGTGATAGTTCGGCCGCCGGTTGACGGGGTGGTCAAAGTCAAAGGCGCGAGGATCGAGCGAGAGTTCGTCAACGCGGTCGAGGTCAAACGCGGCGGCGCGAAGGATCTCGGGGTCGGTGTTCCGCAACACTTCGATCGCGGAAGCGATGATCTTGTGGTAGGGGCCCGCGGAAATGCCAGCCCCAGCGATATACAGCGGAATGGGACGCACGAATTCGTGCGGATAGGGTTCGCAACGACGATTTTCGAGCACCGGCACAGGGCGATAGCCGACGTAGTCGTTGAGTTGTTCGATGGCCATCTCGACAATGGCATCGTCGCTGAGGGGGGAATCTTGTTTGCCGAACGCAATCGCCAAAATGACATCGGCGGCGCGTCCCATGAAAAAGCCGTTGAACAACAGCTCGGGTTGTTGATGGAACAACAAATCGCGGTGGTAGTCGACGTAGGCTGGAAGCAGATCGCTCCACAGGATCTTGACAACACGCTTGGCCTGGCTGGTGTCGCGAAACGCGCTTTGACTGGCCTGTAGCGAGTCAAGGGTCTCGTTCATCCAGTCCTTGAGCACCAACCAAGCGGGCGGGCCGCTGAGCGGATCGCCCGCCGATGCCTGTTGATAGACTTGGTTCCAAGCGGCGAAGGTCGCTGGGTCGCTGGTACCGGACGAAAAGTTTAGATAGCCCGCCAGTCGCCGAAGCGGTTCAGTGATTGCATCGGGTGGCGAAAGTGTTGACATCTCGTTGGGCACGTTTCAGGAAGAAAGCGTCGGTGGGTAGAAAGTCATTGCGGGGGGGCGAGATGTGGGATTGGTTTCCAAGAGGAGCCGCGTCTGATTCGGCCTCTCGCAGACCGCTCCCACTAATTTCTCACTCGTTGCTCAGCCTTTCTTCTTCTTTTTTGCGACCGCCTTCTTCTTGGTTGTTTTCTTGGCCGTTGCGGTAGCGGCTTTTACTTTGCTTACGGTTTTCTTCTTGCTGGTCTTAGGGGGCGACTTCTTCGCGGCGGATTTCTTGGCGACCTTCTTGCTGGTGGCTTTCTTCTTTTTCGTCGTGCCACCAAAGATGGAGCTCCAACCGTCCGAATACTTTTCGTTTGTGCCGACTCGAAGAATGGTCATCTGATTTGTCTTTGTTTTGTAGGGGTGCGTGAATCGCAAGTGGGAAGCGGGGCAACACAAGGGGCCGCCGCTTCGTGAATTAAAACGTGGCTGACGCGCCGGACGCGTCAGCCGAATGAACAACAGGAGGCGATGGGATTATCCCGCGTGAATGCTCTTGTAACGTGCTCGCTTGGAGGCGTCGTCTGGATCGTCTCCCATTCGCTCGCGTAGGTTTCGTTCGTAGATATCGAAGTTTCCTTCGCACCACGTCAGTTTTCCGTCACCTTCAAACGCCAGGATATGGGTTGCGAGTCGATCAAGGAACCAGCGGTCATGGCTGGTAACGACGACGCAGCCTGCGAAATTCTCAATCGCCTCTTCCAACGCACGCAACGTGTCGACGTCGAGGTCATTGGTCGGTTCATCCAACAGCAACACATTACAACCTTTACGGAGCAAGGTTGCCAAGTGGACTCGATTGCGTTCTCCACCGGAAAGGTTGCCGACTTTCTTTTCTTGGTCGGGGCCCTTGAAGTTGAAACGTGACACGTAGGAGCGGGACGCGATGCTGCGTCCGCCCATATCCAAGTGATCGTGTCCACCACTGATTTCTTGGAAAACCGTTTTGTTGGGATCGAGCGCGTCGCGACTCTGGTCAACGTAGCCGAGGTCCACCGTTTCACCCACGCGGATCGTTCCCGAATCGGGGGTATCTTGGCCGGTGAGCATGCGGAATAGCGTCGTTTTTCCGGCGCCGTTAGGGCCAATCACGCCCACGATACCGCCTGGGGGCAGGCGGAACGAAAGGTTGTCGATCAGCACTTTATCGCCGAAGGCTTTGTGAACGCCGGTGCCTTCGATGACGAGGTCGCCCAAGTGGCGTCCCGGCGGAATTTGGATTTCAAGCTCGTCAGGTTTGTCCTCGTAAGATTGCGCCGACATTTCTTCGTACGACTTGATGCGAGCTTTGCTTTTGGCTTGTCGCGCCTTCGGGCTCATGCGAATCCACTCCAGCTCGCGAGCCAGTGTTTTGTCACGCGCTTTTTGAGTGCGTTGCTCGACGGCCAGTCGTTTGGCGCGTGCGTCGAGCCATGCCGTGTAGTTACCTTCAAAGGGAATGCCTTGGCCGCGATCGATTTCCAGAATCCACTGCGCCACATTGTCGAGGAAGTAGCGATCGTGGGTAACCGCGACGACGGTTCCGCTGTAGCGTGCCAGGTGTTGCTCGAGCCACGATACCGATTCGGCATCAAGGTGGTTGGTCGGTTCGTCCAACAGCAACAGGTCGGGTTGGCGAATCAGCAGTTGGCACATTGCCACGCGGCGACGCTCGCCCCCGGAAAGCTTCGTGATCTCGGCATCGCCGGGTGGCAAGTTCATTACCGCCATTGCTGTTTCTACTTGGCGATCGAGTTCCCACAGGTTTTGGGTGTCGATAATGTCCTGCAGTTTCGCCATCTCGTCACAGAGCTTCATCATCTCCTTGTCGTCGCTGACATCGCCCAGCAGCACGCTGATTTCGTTGTAGCGGTCGAGGATCGCCTGGCGGTCGGCAACGGCGGTTTGCACGTTTTCAAAGACCGTCTTGGTGGGGTCCAGCGGTGGTTCTTGCTCCAGGTATCCGACACTGAAGCCATTGCCTAAGCGCGCGGTCCCTTCGAACTCGGTGTCTTGACCCGCCATGATCCGCAACAGCGTGGATTTACCCGCGCCATTGGGGCCGAGGACTCCAATCTTTGCACCTGGGTAAAACGCCAAGTTAACCTCATTGAGCACGACTTTCTGGCCGTGCTTTTTGGTTAGATTCGTAACTTGGTAAATGAATTGTCCAGCCATGGGGAATTTTGAAGTTGAGAGTGAAGAGGGGTGGAAGTGAGACCGAAGGAACTTGAGGGTGGGGGGATGCACCGTTCGCCATGCAAGCTGCGTTTATTCCCATTCAATGGTGGCAGGCGGCTTGCTGCTAATGTCGTAGCAAACGCGGTTGATCCCCGCGACTTCGTTAATGATGCGTGTGCTCATTCGTGCGAGCAAGTCGTACGGTAATCGGCTCCAGTCCGCCGTCATGAAGTCGTCGGTCTTGACGCTGCGGATCGCAATCGCGTTGTCATACGTGCGTGCGTCGCCCATCACACCGACACTTTGCACCGGCAGCAAAACCGCGAACGATTGGCTGGTTTCACGATACAGACCGGCGTTGATGATTTCTTCGACGACGATCGAATCGGCTTCGCGAAGGACTTGCAATTTTTCGCGGGTGACTTCGCCCAGGCAACGCACCGCCAAGCCTGGGCCTGGGAACGGATGCCGCCAAACCAGTGATTCAGGAAGGCCAAGTTCGAGCCCCAGTTGTCGCACTTCGTCTTTGAATAAATCACGCAGCGGTTCGATTAGCTCGAACCCAAGTTCGTCCGGCAGTCCGCCGACGTTGTGGTGCAGTTTGATGGTTGCGGCGGGCCCATCCGGGTCAGCACCACTTTCGATCACATCGGGATAAAGCGTGCCTTGGGCGAGAAAGTGAGCGTCTTTAATCTTTGTCGCTTCCGCCTTGAAGCAATCGATGAACGCGTAGCCAATGCGGCGACGTTTTTCCTGGGGTTCACTGATCCCTTCGAGGGTCGCCATGAATTGTTCTTCGGCGTCGACGACATGCAGGTCGGTTTTGAAGTGATCGCCAAACTCGCGAATCACCATCGCTTGCTCGTCTTTGCGCAGCAGACCATTGTCGATCAGGATACAGGAGAGTTGCGGGCCAATGGCTTTGTAGAGCAGTGCCGCAACGACCGAAGAATCGACGCCGCCGCTAAGTCCACAGATCACTCGTCGGTCGCCAACGAGTTGCCGCACGTGATCAATTGCCGCTTGGGCAAAGTCACCGAGTTGCCAGGTGCCCTCACATCCACAAATATCGATGACAAAGTTCTTCAGGATTTGTCCGCCTTGAGGCGTGTGCGTTACTTCAGGATGAAATTGCATCCCAAAGATCGGCAGCGTGCGATGTGCGATCGCGGCGTAGGGGCAGGTGCTGGTTTGGGCAAGCGGTTCAAACACTTCGGAGACAGACGAAATCTGGTCGCCATGGCTCATCCACACCTCGATATCGCCGTTCAAATCGCGGAACAGCGATTCGTTATTGCGAATCGTGCAGTTGGCGCGGCCGTATTCGCGACTGGGCGTGTTGTCCACCTTTCCGCCCAACGCGGCACAGACCAATTGCATGCCGTAGCAAATTCCCAGCACCGGGATGCCAAGTTCGAACAGTTTGGGATCGCATTTGGGAGCTCCGTCGACATAAACGCTCGACGGACCGCCGGATAAGATAATCCCTTTGGGATTCAGTTCGGCGATTCGATCTGCGGCGATGTCATGACGCAGGATCTGGCAATAAACATTTTGTTCCCGAACGCGTCGGGCAATCAATTGTGCGGTCTGTGAGCCAAAATCGAGTACCACGATCCGCTGTGCGGTCAGGCTATCGGACGTGAGTTCAGCTACGGAGAGAGTCGTATCGGCCATCGCAACGCTTGGGTTGTTTCCGCTCAATGGAGGCATCAATACAGGATGCCTTTTCGGGCTAGCGGAATGAGTGGTGTCGCAGGAAAGAATCATGAAGTGTAGAAAATGCCACATTGATACCCAAGGGGCCTGGGTGAAATCGTTCGGCGACAGGGCCTTTTCAGTGCTTGGGTACGTTCTATGACGGACTCTGCGTCCTTCCTACTCGATAAAACGATCGCAATGAGAATTTTATTAACCAATGATGACGGTGTGTTTGCTCCTGGTTTGGCTGCGCTCGGGCAGCAACTTCGCCATCTGGGCGAGGTTGTCGTCGTGGCGCCAGCGACGGAGCAGAGTGGCGTGGGGCATTCGATCACCTTTTTGTCACCGTTAACCTGTAAATCGATTCGCCGGGATGGCCAACATTGGGCTTGGGCCGTCGATGGATCGCCCGCCGATTGCGTGAAATTAGCGATCGCGGAACTGTTTAAGGATGATCCCATCGATTTGGTGGTCAGCGGGATCAACAACGGGCTCAATGCGGGAGTCAACGTTTTGTACTCTGGTACGGTGGCCGCGGCGATCGAAGGCGCCTTTTTCGGAGTCACCAGCGTGGCTGTCTCGCTGGAATACGATCCCGATGCCGATTTCCAAGCCGCGGCGGTGATTGCTCGCGATGTCGTGGGCGGATTGGTCAAGCGTCCCGAAGCGAGCGGGCGATTGTTTAATTTGAACATCCCCACCGCGGCGACGCTTTCGCCGCCCCATCTGTCCATCGTCCCAATGGGACTTGCTCAGTATGGCCGGATGTATGAAAAACGCCAAGATCCGGGGGGGCGTGACTACTACTGGGCGTTGTGGTCGGAACCGGAAAAACCGCCCGCGGAGCATTCTGACGTGACGGCCTTGCGGAATGGCAATGTGACGCTGACGCCGCTTCAATTTGATCTCACCGTCCAGCCGTTGCTCGAATCGATGGACGATTGGGAGCTCGAGCTCTAACGGACCCTTTTGGGTTTCGCCGCTTGCGGCTAATATTTTGCTTGTTGCAGCCGTTCCCCGCACGGGGCGGATTGCGAGCAAACAAGCGAACAACTCAACGACCCAACAGCCAACCCCGCGATCGGAATCGTGGGGGCGGCTCCTTTCCCTTTTCCCTCTCACAAGAGTGACCGTACCGATGAGCGTTGCAAGCACCGATATTCAAACCCTAGCCATCGATACCATCCGAGCCCTTAGTATGGATGCCGTGCAAACGGCAAACAGTGGTCACCCCGGCACCCCTATGGCGTTGGCGCCGGTTGCGTACCAAATCTTCAACAAAACGATGGATTACGATCCCGCACGGCCTCATTGGCCCAATCGAGATCGGTTCGTCCTCTCTTGTGGCCACGCATCGATGCTGCTCTATAGCACCTTGCATTTGGCGGGCGTTAAGGCGGTCGATAAGTCGGGTAAGGTGCTCGACGAACTGTCAATCAAACTCGATGACATCAAGAATTTCCGTCAAATTGGCAGCGTTTGTGCAGGGCACCCCGAATTTGCCGAAGCCGCAGGGATCGAAACCACCACAGGCCCTCTCGGTGCCGGGGTCAGTAATTCCGTCGGGATGGCCATGGCTGAGAAATGGCTCGCCGCAAACTACAACACCAAGGACGCCGTGTTGTTTGACTACAACACCTACGCGCTGTGCAGCGATGGCGACTTGATGGAGGGGGTTGCGTGTGAAGCGGCCTCGGTCGCGGGACACTTGAAACTCGACAACCTTTGCTGGATCTACGACGACAACCACATCACCATCGAAGGCGATACCGATCTTGCGTTCAGCGAAGATGTGGCCACTCGCTTCGAAGGGCTCGGTTGGAATGTCGTTCGTGTGGACGACGCCAACGATACGGCCTCGCTCGCCTCGGCGCTCGCAAAGTTCAAAGCTTGCAGCGACAAGCCGACGTTGATCATCGTTCGCAGTGTGATCGGTTGGGGAGCGCCTAATAAGCAGGATACCCACGGCGCTCACGGCGCTCCTTTGGGTTGGGACGAAGTCGCGCTCGCCAAACAGGCCTACGGTTTGCCCGCCGACGAAAAATTCTACGTCCCCGAAGGGGTTCGTGAAGATTTCGCCACGAACGTCGGAGCACGCGGAAGCGAAGCTTCCAAGGCTTGGGACGTCGTTTGGGCTAAGTACAAGGAGTCCAATGCCGCTAAGGCTGCGGAACTCGAAGCGATGTTCGCCGGTGAGTTGCCCGAGGGCTGGGACAAGGACATCCCTGTTTTCGAAGCAAGCGAAAAAGGCGATGCAACGCGAAACAGCAGCGGCAAGGTGCTTAACGCGATCGCAAAAAATGTCCCTTTCATGCTGGGGGGCTCTGCTGACTTGGCGCCCAGCACGAAGACTGAATTGACGTTCGAGGGTGCCGGCGAGTTTCTGCCCGGTCATTACGGCGGCCGTAACTTGCACTTCGGGATCCGCGAACATGCAATGGCGGGAATCGTCAACGGTTTGTCCCTTTCCGGGCTGCGAAGCTTCGGAGCGACGTTCTTCGTCTTTAGTGATTACATGCGTGGTGGTTTGCGATTGAGCAGCATCATGCACCAACCGGTCATGTACATCTTGACGCACGATTCGATCGGCGTTGGCGAAGACGGACCCACGCACCAGCCGATCGAGCATTTGGCCGCTTGCCGTGCCATTCCTGGGATGAACGTGTTCCGCCCAGGGGATGCAAATGAAGTCGCCGAATGCTATCGAACCGCAATGCAGATCAGCGATCACCCCGCCATGTTCGTGCTTTCACGCCAAAATATGCCCACCTTGGACCGCACTCAATATGCTGCGGCAAGTGGTTGCAGTCGGGGCGCTTACGTGTTGAGCGATTGTGAAGGCTCGCCCGATGTGATTTTGATGGGCAGCGGAAGTGAGTTGTACATGTGTGTCGATGCGGCTAAAGAGTTGACCGCGGCGGGCAAGAAGGTTCGCGTCGTGAGCGTTCCTTGCATGGACATCTTTGCCGCTCAGGACCAGGCTTATATCGACAGCGTTTTGCCACCAAGCGTGACAAACCGAGTCGCGATCGAAGCCGGAGTTCGCATGTGTTGGGATCGCTGGATTGGCAGTGCCGGCAAGTTTGTCGGGATGAGCGGTTTTGGCGCCAGTGGGCCTTTTGAGCAGGTTTACGAGCACTTCGGTATCAATGCAGCAGCCATGGTTGCCGCTGCGAATGCCTAGTTTCAAGCCATCTTGTTGCTATTAGAGGGTAGCCCGTGGCTGCCCTTCGGGGACGCCGGGGCTGCCTCAGGGGCGAGGCGTCCAGCGGTGCTAGCCTTTTTTATCTCTTCTGCTCGTGAGGCACCGCTCGCTGCGTATGCCGATGACGCTATAGGAAGTCCTTCTCTCGGCCGGTTCAATGTTGAGGTTGCTCTCGCACCGCGAAGCGAATATGTAAGAGTTTGCTGCCGAATAGTCGTGTAGGGCCGGTGCCTACCGGTCGCTCACACGGCGAAGTGAAAATAGGAGAGTTTGCTAGCGGCTAACGCAGCAAGTCTTCGGTTTTAAGGCTGGCGTGATGCGGGGATCGATGCGGAAGCCCGCTTAGTTGGGTGGGGCGGGATACTAAAGCAAGCACCCGGTCAACGGTCTCGTTAGCATGAGTGAGACGGCGTTTAGAGGTGGGGGGGCAACGAGTGCTTCTGTCATCCTTCCTCGCCGCGAGCGGTGCCTCTGCGGGTGCCGCTGATCACGGTGATTAAATAGTTGTTTGCCGATGGTATACGAGAAATGGGGCTCTTCAGCGAAGTGATGTTGGGTGTCGCGTCGGTGGTGTCCGGGAAGTACCCAATTGCGGTGCTTCACGAGATGCGTCGGTTCGCGATAGGTTGTTGGATTCGATGGGGGTGAATGTCACGTTCACCTTGACGGTTTTTGCTGACGGCGGGCGATCGAGGCCCTTATAGTGTACAACCTCAGTGGCGTTCCGATTGCTTGGTCTCTCGGTGACGTGTTCGATGAAACAAGGGCGGCCAATAATTGATGCATGCGACAACACGTTTCGAGCCGAATCCCACTGTAACTCTTCATGGGTCGACTCACGGAAATTCCGATAAAGAGTTATTGCGTCATTACGATGGACTGACCCGGGCTTCGAAAGTCAGTTGGACGGGACATCATCATCTGCTGCGTCTTTTGGGTCAGGGCGGCCAGGGCGAGGTGTATTTGACGGAGTATCGAGGGACCGACGGATTTACGGTTCCGGTCGCCATGAAGGTTTTCTCACCCGAGCGTTATGCGGACGCTCGCGCCTACGAAGAGTCGATGGCACGCGTCGCGTCCGTCGCAGCCCGGGTGGCGTTGATCCAGCACGATAATCTGCTCGACGTTCAGAATTTTTTTGAGCGAGACCGCATTCGCATCATGATGATGGAATGGATCGATGGTTACGATCTGCGCCAATTGGTTTCCCCCAGCTGTTTGGAGTTGTTGCGGAATCGTGTTAGCCAGCGGCGTTGGGATTACATTAACGAAGTCATTTTAACCGACGGCGTCGGTCAGTCGCGATTCAAGGCGGGAGTGGCCGTTGCGATTATGCGTGAGTGCTTGGCGGCGCTTGCGGCATTGCACCGCGAGAACATTGTTCACGGTGACGTGAAGCCTGCGAATATCATGCTCAAGCGATCGGGGCATGCGAAGTTGATCGACATGGGGTCCGCGTTTGACTTTACCAACCCGCCCCGCGATCGCGAGTGCACGCCGGTTTATGCGGCACCCGAGGTGCTTGAGAACAACGAAGCGACGCCGCGCAGTGACTTGGCAAGTGTTGGTTACGTTTTGATTGAGCTGTTAAGTGGGGTGAACCCGTTTAATGGTTTTGAAAATTTGCGACAATTGTTGCAAGCCAAGCGAGAGTTGCCCGCGCGGCTGCATAAGATTTTGCCAGAGGATGTGCTGCGGAACGAATTGTTGATGAGCTTTTTACAGGGCTTGATTGCTCCGGATCCGAACCGACGCTTCCCCAGCGCTGAAGCCGCCGAGCATGTGGAGCAAGGTGCGGCGGCGTTCCATCGTCAATTGATTCGTAGCGATATGGCGACCGAGTATGACAATGACATTCGCGTCTGGCTCGAAGAGCTCAGACAACTCGAAGAATTTGAGCAATAGAATTAGGATGGATCAGCAGCATTTGGACGTCGCCGTGGCCGCGGCAAAAGCAGGAGCCGTTGAGTTGATGGCCCGTCGTGATGATCGTGTGGTGCGCGAGAAGGCGCCGAAGGATTTGGTCACCGACGCGGATCTCGCTTCCCAGAAGGCGGTTCGCGAAATTTTGCTAAGCCACTTTGCCGACTATGCGTTTGTTGGCGAAGAAGAGGGCGAAAATGAGCCGCCCGAGGCCGTTCGCCGAGGGGCTCTCGATGCTCCGCCGTGCTGGGTCGTCGATCCTTTGGATGGCACGGTGAACTATGTTCATCGTCTGCAGAGTTTCGCAGTGTCGATTGGTTTGTACGCTGCGGGGAAAATGCGTTTAGGCGTGATTTATGATCCGGTTTGTGACGAAATCTTTACCGCGATTGATGGCGGCGGTGCGTATGTCAACGGTCGTAAAATGAAGGTGAGTGGTCAGCATGACCTCAACGATAGCTTGCTCGCGTGTAGCTTCCCTGCGGGAGTGACCGCGGACTCGCCGGATGTGGCGAGGTTCGTTCGCGTGTTAGAGAGGTCGCGCGCGTTGCGGCGACTCGGTTCGTGTGCGTTGAATATGTGTTACGTCGCCGACGGTCGACTCGATGGCTATTGGGCGACCTGTGTTCATTCTTGGGATGCCGCTGCGGGGATCGTGATCGCACGCGAAGCCGGAGCGTCAATCTCCGCTTATGATGGTTCCTCGCTCGATGATTGGAAGCCGAGGTTCTGTGTTTCCGGGTCCTCGGAATTGCAGCGAACGTTGGTGGGTTTGTTGGCCTAAATCCGCGGTGCATGCGAGATGGGCGTTAGCGAGGTTTCTCGATCTTAACGATCTCGGCTTCGAAGACTTCCACGATCGATTTGACCATCTCGTTGGCTTCGATTTCCTTCATTCGCTGCATTCGCGAGCGGCCGGGATCGACAACGACCGCTTTGGGGGCCACTGCTTTGGGCGGTGCCAGTTGAAGTTCCAAGGCAATGTCACAACCCGCTAATTTTGCCACGGCGGTGTTGAGTTGCGTCTTGTGTTGCGGGCTTTCGCAGCGGCTGAAGGCGAGTTTTGATTCTCCAGGAAAAATCAATCGTAGCTTGCCTTCCTCGGCAACGACTCGCGTGACGGCTCGGGCGAGTGTTTCGGTCATCGGTTCGACCGTAGCGATCGCTTCGTTCCAGATGCGTTCTGCATTGGCTTGATTCCAGGCGGGGGCCGAAGCTGACCGCGTGGGGGCCGGTTGCGCCGGGGCTGAATTCGCGGGGGCCGAATTCGTGGGGACCGGCGGAGCGTTGGTGGGGCTGGGCTCGGTCTTGCTGGCTGCTGCTGGTGCGTCGTTGGCGGCCGGGCTCGCCGTGGTGTTTGTCACCGTCGGAGCGGGCGCGCCGGCGGGGCGGCTCGCGGCGGGTTCCGCACTTGGGCCTGAAGGAGTTGGGCCTGAAGGAGTCGCCGGGTTAGCTACTGTGTTTTTTTTTTCGGCGGCGCCACGCTGGGTCGGCGCTGTGGGGATCGAATCCGCTGCGGCTGCCAAGTCGGCGATCTGTTGCAAGTCGGGCAGGCTGCAGATTTGAATCGCGGTCGCTTCGAGCAGCACGCGTGAGTAGACGCTGTGGCGAATTCGAACAAGAGTTTGGTCGACTAATCCGACGACCGCTAAGACCGTTTGCAGCCCCCAGCGTTGCCCGAGTTCGTTCAGTTCGTCGTAAAGTGCGGTCGAGGTATGTCGCATCAAGGTTGCGTCGCAGCCGACGGTGACGGCCATCAGATCGCGAAAATAGGCGAGCAATTGTTCGGCTAGTCGGCCCGCGTCCACGCCCGCATCGATGCCGGCATCCAATTGCCGGAGGACTTCGGCGGCGTCGCGTTGTGCCATCGCTTGGGCGAGGGCGTGCAGACGTTCGTCGTCCGCTGTGCCGAGCATCGCATGCACCTGCTCGGCGGTCAATTTGCCATCGCTAAAGCTAAGCACTTGCTCGAGCAGTGATTGGCTATCACGCATGGAGCCCGCCGCCCGTCGAGCGATCAGCTCCAAGGCTTTTTCGTCGGCATCCGCGTTCTCGGCGTGCACGATTTCACGCAGTCGGTCGACGATTTTTGGAACTTCGACCGGTGCAAAGTCAAAACGCTGGCAGCGACTCAGGACCGTGATCGGAAGTTTTTCAGGGTCGGTCGTGCAGAAGATGAACTTCACGTGCTCGGGCGGTTCTTCGAGCGTTTTTAATAACGCGTTGAAGGCCGCACCGGTCAACATGTGCACTTCGTCGATGATGTAGATTTTGTAGCGAGATCGGCTGGGGCGGACGCCCACGTTCGCACGCAGGGAGCGGATTTCATCGATCCCGCGATTGCTCGCACCGTCAATTTCGATGACGTCAACGTCTTCGCCCGAATCGATCGCTTGGGCAACGTCCGTGTCATTGTCGGGCGTTGCGGTCGGCCCGGACGGGTCGTTGAGCGCTTTGGCAAAAATGCGTGCCGTCGACGTTTTGCCGACTCCACGTGCGCCGGTGAAGAGATAGGCGTGCCCGACGCGGTTGGTGTCGATGGCGTTCTTTAACGCCCGCCCGACGTGGTCTTGTCCGACCAATTGGTCAAAGGCGCGGGGGCGATAACGCCGCGCAACGACCACATAAGAGTCTTGCTTTTGGGCGTTTTGCTGACCGGAAGACTCAGGCATGGGGCGAGATGAAAACAGTACGCGTAATGATTTTCAGCGCGTCGCGAGCCGAACGCGGTTGAGTTTGAGCTTGGCTGCGAGCGGCCCGTTTTCCTGGCATTGCCTCGCGGCAATTTGCGTTCGAGATGCGGCAACGTCGTGCCCGAAAGAGGCGACCCTCACACAGAGCTACACCGCTTATGGCTGCTCCAGTTAAGGCCTGACCAGGTTCACGATTCACAATCGCAAGGGTCGCCACTTTCGGGCACAATTCGTTTCGCGTCAGAAGGGGTGATTCTGACAGAAAATGTCTTCTTTGGGAACCGTCCACTGTGAAATGTGCAGTGGATTTTAAACGGCCGCCATTGCCCCGGGGTGCAGGTCGGCTCCGGTGGCTACTGCGAGACACCATGTCCGCTGACGAGGCACCATGTCCACTGGGGCGAGACCCCGAGTCCACTGCGAGGCGATGGCTCGCAGTAGTGGGAGGTTCTTGGGCTCGTTGTCGTTGAGGGTTTAGCGGCGTTTGCCGCCGCGGCCTCGTCCACCACCGCCGCTACCGCGGGCGGGAGTCTTTTTGTGGTTTTCCACATTGGCATCGACGAGCAGGCTGACGGTTTCAAGCCACGTTGGAGCCGAGGGGCGGTCGGCCGATCCCTCGGAGTCGGAGGCGTTGCGTCGTCCACGGCCACGTGAGCGAGAGCTGCTTTCGGAGGACTCGTCTTGATCGGACGGCTCTCGTGAGCTTGAATCGCGAGCGCCGCGAGATCCTCGTCCTGATTGTGGACGTCGCTTCTCTCGGCGGATCGCATCGGCTTCATCGTCGTCTTCGTGGTCGTCGTCGAACGATGGAAGTTCAGCGAAGGTGTCGACGGAATCGTCGTTCTTTGCCTCGTCTTCGGGGCGGTTGGCTTCGTCGCGGTTGCGTCCGCGTCGGCCACCGCGTCGGCCTCTTCGGCGCGATCGTGGGCGTGGAGCCTCTTCGTCGCGATCGGCTGCTTTGGGCTCGTCGACGTCTTGGTCCTCGCTCAGTACGTCATCGTCGTCAAAGTCGTCGACGAACAGGTTCGAAGCGAAGCCATCTTCGAAGTCTCGGTCATCGTCTTGGGCTCGTTCGGGGCGCGACCGTCCCGAGCGATTGCTCGGTTCAACCGCTTCTTTGGCTGGCGATCGCTGGCGACGCCCTGCATCGCGATCGCTGGCGGGGCTGCGCTGTGAGTCGCGTGACGATCCGCCTCGCGATCCTTGCTCACGACCGCCTTGCTCACGACCGCGGCCCGAATCGCTACGGCCCGAATCGCTACGGCCCGAGTCAGAGCGGCCCGAATCGCTGCTCGCTGCAGCGGTGCGTCCGCCTTCGCTGCGATTTCGCTCGCCACGTCGAGGTGACGCCTCGCGACCGGCACGCGGTTTTTCTTCGCTTTGAGCGGGAGTCTCTTCGCCGCGCTCGAGTTGGTCCTCGGTGATCCGTTGGCGGACACCCCGGCGACGGCCTCGCCGCCGTGGGGCGCGCTCGCCCGTTTCGGAATCGTCATCGTTGAGCGACGATTTCTTTGAGATGAATTTGCCTTCAGGTTCGTCCGAAGATTGCACATCACGGCTTCGTTCGCTCCGCCCGCGTGAGGGTGCAGGGGTGTCGCGGCGGCTCTCTGCGGGTGTGGGGCGTCGGCGTGGCGCACCAAAGGCCTCCGTGATGTCTTCGCCGCTGTCTTCCGATGGGGCAACATCGAGCCCGGTGCCGAAGCCACTTCCTTGACTCTTCGCAGGGCTGGGGCGGCGGTCGCTCGCAGCGTCTTGGGGCGAATCTGAGCGTGACTTCGTTTGGTTGTCGCGGCGGCCCCCCTCCGATCGCTCCGGGCGATTTCGGGAATCCGAAGGCGCAGGGGCCTGTCGCGATGGCGACTCGGAGGATGGGCTTCGCTCGATTGCGAAGTCATCGTCTACCGTGACACCAAGTTGATTGGCGAGGCTTCCCCATGCTTGGTCGGTATCTTCGTTCGCGGCGGGGGCAGTCGCTAGTTTGGGGGTTTCTGGCGAATTGGAGGTGCCAACCGGGTTGCGGGGACGATCCTGGAAGCCGGCTGGTTTGCTGGTCTCCGCTGGACGCTCCGCTTCGGTGGACCGTTTGGCGACCGCTTGGGCTTTTTTGGGAGGGCCAAATCCAGGGATGTTTTGGGGTGGAGTAGCTGAGCGAAGGGCGTCGAGCACATCTTCCACGCTTTTGGGGGCGTCCCCGCTCGTCTTCGAAGTGACGGGAGTGGGCAGGTTTTGTCGCTTGGGGCGTTCCCCCTGTTCCGTTGGCTGCGGTGCCGTCTCTTTGGAGGCTAGATCCGACGATGATTGTTTTCGAGACGATTCTGCTTTGGAGGTTTCGGGTTCAGGCGAGGGGGCAACGGGCTTTTTCGGAGCCGCTTTCTTTTTCGGCGAATCGCTTGAGTTCGAAGCCCCGAGTAGGTTGGCAAGAAAGTTCCAGTGATCAGATCTCATGGATAACTGTTTGGGTAGAATTTTGTGTGTTTTGTAGTGTTTTGGCTGGTCGCAGCAGCAAGGAGGAGCGTTTGGAGCCTGCGAGGAAATCGCAACAAGGGCTCAAGGGACGCATCAAACGTGGTCCGCGCGAAACCAGCAAAACAAAGTGACTTCGTCGAATTTTGGACAGCATTCCGAGTTGGAATTTGCTTTCGATCTTTTACGATCAAAGTGGCTGACTAGATATAGCTTACCGACACAGACGCCCGCATGCGCTATCAGATTCAAGCCTGAGTTATAGCTTGACAAGATTTTTCTCCCAAGCCCGAACCCCGAAATATACTGATTACGCGGCTGGAAACTGAGGGTTAAACCGCATGGAAGCCCTCTGCCGTCATGGCCATTTATCGGGTTTGTTTGGGCTTTTAAGCGAATTTGATCCTCTGGGGGGCTGTCGTCGAATTGATTGTCGGCGGAGCATTTAGTGATAAATGGTCCCGTTTTTGCACGGATTTAGGAACCGTTAATGCAGTTTGGCGAAGGAACGTTGGCGTTTTGCCTCGCGTTTTCCGATCATGTTCTAGAGGCTCCCTCTTTCAGGAGCGGCAGACGGTGACCGCAAAATGAGCTCCTCGCGGTTGCCACGATTGTAGCAGGCGTGAAATTTGTCCTCGATAAAACCAAGCCTCTCCTAGGTCTATCTTCTAAACATGATGTTGCGACCAGCCAAACACGCTCTCGCTCTACTCATTTCGATGAGCTGGGGGCTCGGTCTGTGGCTGGGGTTGGTGATTTGCCTCGTCAATGGCGTTTTCGTGGCCTCGGCGACGGGGCAAGAGGCGGCGCCGCAGGGGAACACGCGTTACTGGACGACGAATTGGAACTTTGACTCGATCGATGTCAAACAGCTCAATCGTCGGTTGGCGCAGATGGGGGTCGGGATCCCGATCGAAATGGAAGGGATCGTTTCGGTCAATTTCAAGGTTTCGGTCCCCTTGAATGCAATCACCGACGGTCGCAAATATCGTTTTGAGGGGCTGGTTCGGTCGTCGCGGTTGCAGCTTGAGCGAGTGGGGTTGGAAGATTTTCAATCTCACCTGCGTGTGGCGGATGGGGTGATGACGATTGACCAAATCCAGGCGAAGCTCAGCGAAGGGACCGCCAGTGGTGTGCCGAATCGCGTGGCAGAAAGGAAACGAAACGCGAGTCGCGTCGGCACTGTTTCTGGCTCCGCGACGCTCCAACTCTCGCCGATCGGCGACATCGACGCGTCGCTGATGACCGAGTCGGTAGCGATCGAGCCGTTACATCAATTGCTTCTGACGATTCAAAACCGCGACGACCGAGAGCCACTCGATGGCGTCGTTTCGGGAGAGCTTCAGTTTCGAGCACCGCTAAAAGAGATACGGGATATCCGCCTTTGGAACGCGAAAACCAACTTGCGAATCGCAGGTTTGTCGCGTGGGGATGCCTTGCCGCTGGACGTCGATCCCGCATCGATCTCGATTGCGGATGGAGTGCTGCGAGCGGATGATTTGCAAGTCCGTTCGACGGAGGCTCCCGAGTTGTCCGCCCGGGTGCGAGGTAGGGTCGAGTTGATCAAGCAACAGCGGTTTGCTCTGGCGATTCGAGCGGACAATTTGCCGCTGGAGGTTTTGACGCGAATCGCGGGAGCCAGCCCAAGTCGCTTTGGCGAAGGGCAAGTGGATGTCGACGCTACCGCCAGCGGCGAACTGGCGAGCCGAAAATGGGATCTCAAAGGACGCGTTGCTTCGCCAAAATTACGCGTCGCGGGAGTCGATCTGGGGTTGATCGAACACGCGTTTGAGTTTGATGAACAACACCTCCGCTTGGCCCCGCTGCGTTCGCTAGCCGGGCAAAATCGCAGCGATTTGATCCTGCAAGAGGTGAGTGCGAATTATCAGCTGTCGGCGCAACAATGGTTGCTTTCGAATGTCGATGCCCGTCTGTTCGGTGGCGAAATCACGGGGGACGCATCGCTCGCGTTGGATAAGCGAGAACGCAGCAAGCTGAACTTGAAGTGGCGTGGTTTGACGCCGACGGTGAACGCCCAACTGTTTTCGCTTGCCGATGTGGTGATTTCAGCGAGCTCCTCGGGCGAGATCGCATGGACCATCCCGGCGGGCGATTGGAGTCGTTTGGATGATCAGAGCGGGAAGTTGGATGTGCGGCTCGAATCGATCAAAGTGGGCGAAGCCACCGTCGGTGAACTGCACCTAGCAATCGCAAAAAACGCAGACGAGTTGCAACTGAAGGCGGACGGGAATCTGTTCGGTGGCGAAGTCACCGTGGTTACAAGATCGGACGTCATCTCAGGCATGACGTGGCGTGATTTGTGGCAACGTCCGGCACAGATCGATCTCTCGTTGGATGCCCTCAGACTCGATCGGTTGATCGCCTCGGTTCCCCGCCAAGTGCTTGTCTCGCCACGCTATCGCCAGCTTCGTGGTCAAGTGTCCGCAGACATCGAGTGGACCGGAACGCCGCATGCCAAAGCTTCCGATTCCCCTTGGGAATCCGAGATGACAGTTCAGTTAGAGCATTTGTCGATGGGATCGGTGTTGCTGACGCGGCGTTTGGATGCAAGCGTTCGCACTCAAGGAAGTTCGGTTACCATTGACAATGTTTCGGGTAACTACGCCCGAGGTCGGGTGACGGCGAGGGGGCAATGGAATCTCGTTGAAAACGACGGGCATCTCGATGTTCAAGTGGATTCGGTGGATGCGACGGATTCGATCCACTTGGTGTCCGAGTCGGTCGCCAAGCGAGTCCAAGGGAAATTGTCGGGCCAGTTTCATCTGACAGGCGGACGCTCCATTCGCGCGCGGGGGGCGGTGCAAGCGAGTGACGCCTTTGTCGCCGGAGTTCCTGTGGGCAACGCAAACTGCGGTCTGCTCGCATCCTATTCGCTTCGCAGCGGGCAATGGGATGCCTCGTTTTCTTCGATCAAGGGAAACGTTGCTCGCGGCCAGTTGATGGGGCAAGCAAAAATAAAGTCGTCTTATCGCCCAAAGCGATTTGATCTGGCGAGCCGATGGTCGTTTGAACGAGTCAATTTTGCGAAGCTGATCTCCGATGCCGGGGGAGGAAACTCGTCGTACGCGATTGGGCAAGTTCGAGGATCGCTCACCTTGGCGGGCGAAGGAATCGCCTCCCATTCCGATCTGCGCGGTCAATTCAAAACCGAGTTGGCGGGGTCGCAAGCAGCCGCCATCCCCGGTCTCAGCGAAGCACAGCGGTTTCTTGGTGCGATACCGTTGGCCGGAATTCGGGTCGAATCAGGCCGGCTCGAGGGGACGATCGCCGGGGGCCGCGCTCGCATCGATGAATTTGTGCTGAGCAGCCCGCAACTCAAAATGTGGGCCGAAGGATTCGTTCAACTTGATAGCAATCGAATGGATATCGAGGCGGTGATCTCAACGGGGAATTTTGAGACGAGCCAGCTAACGGCCTTGTACTTGCAAGCCGCGTCCTTCACCGCGCTCTCGCCCGTCTCTCTTTTGATTCGTATCAATCAATTGCTCAGCAACCGCACGATCTATGTGGACGTGGGCGGCACCCTGGCCGATCCGAAGCTGAAGTTGCGACCACTGGCAACGCTGCGGGACGAAGTCGCTCGCTATCTCATTGCGGAGGTGTTGGGACTCAATTGTGCTGCCTTGAGCTCGGGAAATCCGTTCGATCTCCAGGATTAAGCCGTGATGTTGGACCCCCTGGAGCGTCGGTGGCCGGCAGGCTCGTGTTGGCAACCGCTGTGGAACTTTGCGGTTTGTAATGGAAAATGCGGTTTGCGTAGAAAAAAGTGGGCATCACAATTGCACCGGCCATGCCCCTCTTGTTAGGACGATAAAAGCGACTGGATCAATTCAGTCGATTTTTATCTTGCCTGGGACGCCCCCTCGATGTTTCGCACACTATTAATCGTTCTGTGTTTAACGCCTGGGGTTGGTTGCAGCTCGCTGGGGATCTCGCTGTTCCCGGCCGGTCACCATTTAACCAAGCAAGCCGAAGAGGTGTTAAGACGTTCACCGAATGCTCCTGCATTGCCGCGAGAGCTGCATCGAACCGTGATTCCGGTGCATTATCTTGAGCCCGGTGACACGCTCTTGATTGAAACCGTCAAGCTCGACAGCGATGTGCGACTGCCTGCGGACCAGCAGGTCATGACCGATGGCAGCATCGATTTGGGCGGCTACGGACGTGTGGTCGTAGCCGGTTTGACGCTGGAAGATGCCGAAGGCCTTGTCGAGCAAGCTCTCCTCGACGAAGGGGAAGAGAAGACAGCGATTAACATTCGGCTGTTGGATGCCATGCATCGTTTTTACGTGCTCGGCGAAGTGAATTCGCCGGGAAGTTATCCGTTAACGGGATTCGAGTCGGTGCTCGATGGCATTTTGGCGGCTGGCGGTTTGACCAGCGATGCGGCACAGTGCAAGATTTTGCTCGCTCGCCCCACTCCATCACATGCATCCCGGGTCACACTGCCGATCTGCTATCGCGAGATCGCACAAATGGGCGATACCTCGACAAACTACCAACTTCAGCCCGGAGATCGGATCTACGTGGCGAGTCGTTCGTTTTTTGATGAGCTGATGTTCTGGACCGCTACCGATACGTGCGACCGTTGTTGCAAGCGTCAATCGCCCAGTTCCAATCCGGAGAGCGTCAATACGGTTACACCCGTGATGCCTGGTTTGATCGGAGTGCCGATGTCACGAGAATCTTACGTCACGCAAGAGCTTCATTCGTCCACTTCGCTGCCGACCGAAGCGCCCGTCTATTCCGAAACGTATGCGGGGCCGGCGCTGGATGCCGAGGGCGAACAACTGCCTTCGCCACGAGGGACGGAGGATCCGCAGGCACGCGAACTGGAATCGAGCCGTATTTTTGTGCCCCGATCCTCTAAGACCCGCGCTCCCTTTGATGCTCCGCTAGCGGCCCCCAGCAAAGCCTCTTCCGCAGACGCGTTGAAGCGGGAGTCGAAGGGGCAGCTTGATTTTGCCGAGCCAATGAAGCTTCCCGGCGACGAGCCCTAAGTCGAAGGCGAGCTCGGTCACCTCTCCTTTGATAGCATTTTGCCAAGTAAAATCGCAACGAATTTTTCGTAGGGACGTTTGCTTTGCGTCGCCGGATTGCCTAATATCTCCGCCCAAGAACAAGGATGTCTTTTTAGGTAGAGAAAAGCCTCTTTGTGATTCGGAGTGGACGAATTTTGTTGGCATTTTGTTGAAGAGGGAGTTGAAGAGAATGACACGTATTCCATTGAGCCGCGTTGAAGAGGAAGCACGACTTCGCCGCGAGCGTCTCGACCTCAGCATTGCTGAGATGGGGCTTTCGGTCCGCACGACGAATTGTTTGGAGGAAACTGGGATTTTGACCGTCCGAGATCTTCTTAACGCGACCCCACGGCGTTTGTTGGGGATTAGCAACTTCGGCGAGAAAACCCTCGGAGAGGTTTACGCCGCGTTGGAAGAGCTGGGGTTCTATCGTCCTGGTCGCGAAGCAGCTGTGGTTTCGTAGTCTCTTATGCCCCGATTTCCTAAGCCTTGGAGCAAAAAGCGGGGCAAGCGACGATTAGGTCATGTGCTCAGCGGAATCGCAGGTGAAGCTGTTTTTTACGCTTCGCTTTTTCTGCTGGGCGTGTTTGGAATTTCGGTCGTTTTGATCGCGCGGTTTGCGCCCGAGCAGGCGCTCCAAGGTTCCTCCGAAACGCTCTCGAGCTCGCTTAGTTTTTGGGTTTTTGGGATCCTTTCCCTGGCCGCGATCGCGATCGGGGGTGGGGGATTGTTGATTCGGCTGGGCAGTTTACGGTCCAGCCACGAGCGTCGTTCGGCCAACGCCACTCGCGTAGGCACGATTGAAATCATCGGACCGACCGCCGACGACGATTCCAAGTTGCCGAGCGTGCCCCAAGGCAGGATGCTAACCGATAGCCCCGGCGAGCGTCTGACGTATCGCTTGGCAATGTCTAATCCTGACGACGGAGGTGTGTTGGGACCCGCGATGTTGGCATTGCTTTGGAATACCGTTTGGTTCGTTTTGTTAGCCGTGGTAGTTTCGGGGGTTTATTACGACCGTCCTCGTTACATCTTAACTTTCCTGTTGATTCCCTTAGGCGGAATCGGATTTTGGGCGTTTCGTTCCTTCATCGTCCAGGTGCGACGGATTGCGGGAGTGGGAGCCACGATCGTTGAAATCAGCCACCATCCGTTGGTCTCAGGCGACAATTACCGCCTCTATGTTTCCCAAATGGGACGCTTGAAACTTCGCCGTTTGAAAGTTTTGTTGTGCTGTGAAGAAGAGACGTTTTATCGCCAGGGGACGGACGTTCGGGTCGAAAGGCACGAAGCATTTAGCCAAGTAATTTTAAATCAGCGCGACGTTGCGGTTGACCCGCAGGCACCTTGGGAACAACAATTAGCCATCGAGCTTCCCGAAAATGTCATGCATTCCTTTGTCAGTTCTCACAATGCAATTCGCTGGAAGATCGTGGTTTCTGGAGAGTCACGTCCTTGGCCATCGTTCTGCCGAAGTTTCCCCGTCATCGTTCATCCACCCGGGTTGCCTCCGAACCGCAACCCGCGGTGAGTGTATCGCTCTGTCGTGATGACGCGACGTATGAGGTTGGTGACGCACTAACGGCGCGCTGGCGAATTAGCCGTGTGCCTTTGGAGCAACTCCAAGGACTTGAGATCTCGGTCCTTTGGCACACCGAAGGCAAAGGGGACGAAGATCTTCATGTGCACCATTTTCATCGCCTCGATGAGAATCAATTGCGGCAAAGCGGTCTCATCGGCTCGCAGTCGGTTTCGTGCAAATTGCCATTCACGCCTCTGAGCTACCATGGCCATCTGATCCGATTGCGTTGGTGTATTCGTCTGCGGTTGTTTGTTGCCGGCGCACGCGAAACGGTCACCGAGCAACCGTTCCACTTGGTTTCCAATCGGCTGCGGGCGAGCATGCCGTTGGGAAGCGATTTGGTGGCCACCGGCAACAAGGTCGCTTCCACTGCGACCGAGTCCAGCAAGGCTGTGGTTTTGAAAAAGGGATTCGTCCATCACAGTCGCTCGAGCCGGTTAGCGACCGCCTCGAATGCGAAGCGAAGCTAAGCTGTAGGCGCGGCGGTGGATTTTCAGCCCTCCAATCCGTTTTGCACTCGCATTGTCCGGCCAGGCGCGATTCCGTACCAGTTCGATGGAGATCGCGATGCCGCTGCCGTTCTGCAGGACTTGGTTGGTCGCTTGCTGCGATCTCGATACCACTTGGTCGTCGGCCCCCACGGTTCAGGCAAGTCGACACTCGTTCGCGAATTGGTTCCGCACCTAAAACGCGGTTTTGCCCATTGGCTCGAAGTGCAACTGCACAGTAACTTGCCACGGCACGGCGATATGCGTTGCCCACCGCGTGGGCCGAAGCGATGGTTTGCCCAGTGGATGCATTGGCGCCGCATGCACGCGAGGGTGGCTGCCCAGCAATCCCAGGCCCCGCGTGGTAGTTTGTTGATCATTGACGGGCTTGAGCAATTATCCTTGCTCGGAGTGTTTGCGACACGGTGGCGGGCCAAGCGATCGGGCCACGCGGTGTTAGCGACGAGTCACCGAGAGCACGCTGGCTTCGAGACCTTGATCAACACGACCCTTCGACCACACAAGATTGTCGAACTGACCGAGTTCTTGATTGCATCGCTCGCGGAGCCCGAACAGGAACGGGTGCGACGCGAATTGGGACGCCGGTCGCTTGGCCCGCAAACCAATCTTCGGGATCTTTGGTTTGATTTTTACGATTTAATTGAAACCTCTCGGAGGCAACCGTATGCCAGTTCGCTTGACCGTTGTGATCGTCCAAACGCCCCCGTCGAAACTTGCTCCGGCGAATCTCGCAACGCAGCCGGGTGACGCTAGCGGCATCCAAGGGGGGCGTGTCGATGCGGTTGTGGGGGAGTTGCTCGGTTTGCCCGAGATTGATCTCACGTTGATCAATCGCTTGGAAGCGGTGTCCGACGCCTCCACCGATCAACTCACGCTCGAGGGGATCGCGGGGGATATGGTGGTGTTGGATTGGCAAACGCCCGAGCAAACGTGTCAGTCGCTAGCGACGATCAAAATCGCGGGAGTGCGATGGCCACACAAAGATGATCCCGCTGCGGTAGTCCATCCTGGCGAGCGGCGCCGACGATTTTATGCGTTTGATCTACGTCAGTTTGCGTTGGCCAGCGCGGTGCGGGAATCGATATCGCAACTGATTGCCGCGAAACAGGTGAAGACCGTTTCATTCTCGCTGGGGCCAAACCCAAAGAAACCGATTTCGCTGCCCACGGGGGCCGTCACGGTTCAAAGTCTCTCGTTACCGGAGACAGAGAAGCTGGAGACAGAGAAGCCGGGCACGGGGAAACCGGAGACTGGGGCAAGTGAGACTGGGGCGGGCGAGATTGTTGACCAACACACGGACCAGCACCGCGCTGCAGCTGCCTCTCACTCTGCGGCACAGCTCGATGCGTTGGTCGACCAGCTGGATGAATTCGATCAATAACATTGGGGAATCGCGTTTGCCCGGTCTCTTTTTGGGAGCATGATTCTCCTTACATCCGGTGGGGGGGCAATTAGGCTGGGTGAATTGCCACAAGGCGTCGCGGGTGATAACCTATTGCGGGGGCACCCTCGATTGACAGGCCCCCGCTTTCTTCCTTTCATTCTTGCGAAAGCAATCTATGTCGGCTATTACGACCCAAGTAGTGAACGAGATATTGTTGGTGGGTTTTACCGACAGCAAAATTCTTGACAGCCAACGAATCGAACAAGTCGGGCGCGAGCTTCAGGAGGCCGTTCCGCAGGCGGTTCACAAAAAGATGCTGTTGAACTTTCGCGGTGTCTCGTTCATGTCATCCGCGATGATCACCAAGTTGGTGATGCTGAACAAAGGATGCAAAGTTCAAGGCGTGGGGCTCAAGTTTTGCGAAGTTTCGCCCAACGTGATGGAAGTTTTCAAAATCACCAAGCTGAACAAGCTCTTTGATATTCAAGAGGGCGAAGAGAAGGCGATGGCGAGTTTCGACAAGAAAGGTTGGTTTGGTTGAGCGCCGCCGACTTTGATTCGACCCCGCATGATCCAAAATCGAGTGGTTCCGGTCATCGCGCTGAAACGCTTCGCTCACTTGAAAACAGTCGTTTGATTGAAGCGGAGCGTGCCACCGTGGGGCACGAAATTCACGACACGTTGCTGCCGTTGCTATTCGGGGCTTCGGCGGGGCTTCACAATCTGATCCAGCAGCCTGGGGGCGATCAGTCGGATGCCAGCGTGGATGCTGCGGCTCACTTGCGTCGCGAGCAACTTAAAAAAATTGCTCACTGGATTGATCAGGCTCTGGAAACTGGCCGACGCATTCTTGGCTCCGCCTATCCCGCTGAATTGGCTCATCGCAATTGGGCTGATGCCGCTGCCGATACCCTCCAACGCATCCTCGACGAAGCGACGCAACGTCGGACATCCGTTCAATGGGATGTTTCGGACGCCGCAAAAATCCTCTCTGAACCGATTGCGACGGCGGCCTATCGGATTGTCATTGAAGCGGTCCGCAACGCGTGTCGCCATGGCAAGGCGACCGAAGTGCGTGTCGCGGCAAGGGTGCAAGAAGACAAGTTGAGCCTTGTCGTGGAGGACAACGGAATCGGTTTTGACCCCCAGCATGTTGCGCCGGATCGCTTCGGAATTCGGTCGATGAGCGGACGTGCCCATTTAGTCGGGGGACAACTCTTGCTGAGCTCGCAGCCCAGCGGGCCCACGACGGTCACGTTTCGCTGCCCCATAGATTCACCGGCGGCGGATTCATCGACGGCCGATTCATCGACGGCTGGCGAAGAGGCGTTTTAGGCAGCTTCGCTTGAATTCATGTCTTTCAGCGACTTGCCGAGTCGCTTCTTGTTTGCAGCCGCCTTTCCACGCGTTGATTTTGTCGGTCCCGTATCGGTCGCCAACAGAGCCGCGACGTTGGGATGCAGATCATCGCTGTCCTCGGGCGTGCCAATTTGCTCAATCGCGTCGCTGACACCAAGCAATACCGATTGACGTACTCCGTCTCGCAGCCATTCAAAGAAATTCACGTTCATTGCAGCTCTCCGTCCCTGGTTTGGATTTGAGGTTTTTCCGAGGTGCGTCCAAAGCCTCACACTTCTACTTCGTGGGTTCTAGGATACAAACACGCGAACCGTCTAGACCGATTTCATGGCGGTCTCACCATTTCCGCTGGACAACGCATCCCCTCGCTCGACCGGATCGTAATCCCCGTCGAGATCCGAAAGCGGGAGCTGCGGCATGCTCTATGTGCCAGGCGTCATCGTGGGAGGGCGTCATCGTGGGGGGGGGCGCCATCGGCTCCACGCCGAGACTCGGCCGGCTTCACGCCCATGGAGGGCCGTTGCCTACGCTGCTCGTCGAATCGGTTCGTGGGAAGCGTCATCGCTTCGTATCGGCATCCGGATGATCGATTCCTCGGCCGCAGGCGATTCTTCGGCTGCCTCCGCTTCCTCGTGGGCGTCAATTTCATCGCGATGGAAGACGCATTGCAGCGAGCCCGAATGCGAATAGATTTTCAATTCATCTTCTTCGATGAACCAAATCGCGCGATACTCGGCGGTGCGAAAGCAACGGCCACAGAAGAAACCGTCTCGGATCAACATCGATTCGGACAAGATTTTTGAACTAACATGCTCGGTTTCGGCATCCGCACCCTGGTCGGAAACCCATTGGCATAGGCGATTTCGGACAGCTTCCAAACGTTGAGAATTTGTCATGCGAAGTTCAAATCACGGTCGAATCGGGGAAACGCAACCGCATCGCTTGGCACGGCGGTGAGAAAACCCCGGAAAAGGAAGTGAGGGTGCGGGAGGGACTCGTTGATCGTGACATTCTCCCACTCTATTCTTTTCGACGCATTGCAATCGTTTCATTCGATCCATCTCGATTCGCAGGCAATCTGGCCCTAAACTTCCCAGAGTGCCATTGTTTTTTGCCACCTTTGCATCCTGGAACGGATTTTATGCGAGTTTTGTTAGACGAAACGGAATTGAACGAAGGCGTCCTGCGTCTGGCGAGCGAGATTGATCAGTACTATGGAAATCAGCGTCACTTGACCGTGATTGCCGTAATGACAGGAAGTTTGGTGCTGTTTGCCGATCTGATCCGTCGACTGTCGATGCCACAACGGGTGGGAGTGGTCCAAGCGTCGAGCTATCGTGGCGGCACCGAGTCAGGAGAGTTACGCGTTGATTCTCAGATGATGATTGATGTTTCGGGGCGTGACGTTTTATTGGTGGACGACATTTTCGACACTGGGAAAACGCTCGATCGACTGCAGAAAATGATGCTTCAATCGGGGGCCGCAACCGTCAAGACCGCGGTCCTTTTGCATAAAAATCGTGAGCATTCGGTGGCGCTACGTCCCGACTTTGTCGCCTTTGAAATTCCCGACGAATTTGTGGTCGGCTACGGGTTAGACTATTTAGATATGTATCGCAATCTTCCTTACTTGGCCGTGCTTGAACCCGCCGAGATCGAGGCCACCGCATCGGAATCGCAGCCGTGAGTGTCAATCAAAATGCAAGGCCGTTGAGAGTCCTCTTGGTGGGCCGTCACTTCTGGCCTCACGCGTCATTTGATGCCGCCGGTTTCTTGGGGCAATTAGCCGTCGACTTGCATCGCAGCGGTCTGCATGTGGAGGTTGTAACGCCTCGTTATGCTGCATCGTGGCCCGAGCATTTCCACTTTCGTGAAATCCCGGTTCACCGCCCCGCCGCAGCGCCCCGCAGCGATTGGTCGATGGGACGTTACGTTCGACACCTCGCGACATGGTTAAAGGAAAACAGTGGCTCGTTTGATCTCGTCTTAGTCGATTCGATGCGTGAGGAATCGCAAGCCGTGATTGAAGCGGCCAGTGAATCCGGGATCGCAACGGTGCTGATTTGTGGAGGTCACTCCACCGACATCGACCCCGCGTGGTGGCAATCCTCACGCAGCGCTCGGCGATGTGTTGCGACGAGCAAGGAGGCCGACGCCATTGTCGTTAAAAATGCGGTTGCCGAGCGAATGATGCTTGCGCAAGGCTTCCCCCAAGAATTGCTGCAGCGAATCGAAATCGGCTTCACCAGCATCAGCAGTCATATCGAGGATACACGTTCGGCAGCACGCGTCCGTTTGGCGGCCGTGAATTCGGACTTGACCACCATGCCCGAGACTCCAGTGGTGTTGTGCACCGGTCGGATGCAAAAGGACGGCGCAATGAACTTGTTGGCCAACGCGGTTCGCCCCTTGATTGCTCGGCGACCGGATTTGCGATTTTGGTTTGTGGGCGATGGTCCCCATCGACAATCGATGTACGATTTTTTACGTGGCGAAGGGGTGCGTCATTCGATCGCGATGCCGGGATCGTTTGTCGACATCAGCGATTTGATGCTGGCTGCGGACGTGTTCTTCCAAGGAGACCATCAAGGGCTCGATTTTGCGTTGCCCGCGGCCGTCGCCGCCGCCCTTCCGATTGTGGCCATCGAGACGCCCGAAGTGCGATCAACGCTGACTCCTGGGGGCAAACCGCACCACCGTGTCGCCGCTGCGTCTCGCGCCAACCACGGTTCCGAAGCGGGTCAGGACACGGATGATGTGACTTGGCTTTCCGCCGCGACGTCCAAGTCCATTCGAGTGGCGCTGAATCATCTGCTCGACAATCTACCCCAAGCCAGACTCAATGCGTTGCAACTTCGACGCGATCTTGTGCGGTGGCGCCCGCAAGCGAAGTCGATCGAAGCCTACATCGATTTAGTGACGCGGGTGGTTCGCGAGAAGTCGGTGTCTCGGTCACGAATTGTTAATGATTCGAATTCGATCGAGGCTGCCTCATGAGCATGCGCATTGCATTGGTGATTCCCACAATGGACCGTGGAGGCGCCGAAAAACAGCTCTGTTTGTTGGCCGAGCATTTACCGCGAGATCAATTCGATGTCCACGTGATCTTGCTGACACGCGACGGCCCCCGCAGCGAGTCGCTGCGGGCGGCGGGGATTCCCGTGACCGTGATTGGCAAACGATTCAAAGCGGATCCGACGGCGCTGTTTCGCTTGCGCCGAGAACTGGTGCGTTTGAAACCGGATGTGGTACACACCTGGATCTTCGCAGCGAATAGTTTTGGGCGTGCGGCTGCCAAACTTGCCCGTGTACCGCGGATCCTCGCCAGTGAGCGTTGTGTCGATCCATGGAAAACGGAAGTCCATTTTGGGATCGATCGGCGACTGGCCCGCTGGACCGACGCGATTACCACCAACAGCACCGGGGTGGTTGATTTTTATGCCTCGCACGGGATCGCCCGAGATAAATTTCACGTCATCCCTAACGCAATCCAACCGCGATCGGAGTGCGAGATCGAGCGTGCCGAAGCGCTGGATCGTTTGCAGGTTCCCCAGCAGCAAAAGCTAATTCTTGCGGTGGGGCGTTTGTGGCCTCAAAAACGCTATCGCGATCTGATTTGGGCGGCGGAGCTGCTCGGCAGCGTCCGCGATGATATTACTTTGGTGATCATCGGTGACGGGCCACAGCGGGGGGAATTGCTTCGCTTTCGCGACTCCGTCTCCATCCCCGAGCGAGTGCGATTCGCCGGCACTCGGCACGATGTTTCAGAATTGTTGCCCCATGCTGACGCATTTTGGATCGGCAGCGATTACGAAGGGCAAAGCAATTCAGTGATCGAAGCGATGCAGGCGGCGGTGCCGGTGGTGGCCTCGGACATTCCTGGAAACCGGGATTTGGTGATCCCCGAAGTGACCGGCAAACTGGTGGCGGTGGGCGATACGGCCGATTTTGCTCGGCAAACGCTTGAATTGCTGGAAAACCACGAGCTGGGGGCTCGCTACGCTGGAGCGGCCCAGCAGCGGATCGCCACCGAGTTCACGGTCGAGGCGATGGTGCGAGCTCACGCCGAGTTGTATGGCCGTGGCCACTGATACGCGCCGTGGCCACTGATACGCGCCGTGGCCAATGATACTCGCCGTGGCCGCTGACACATCAAACGGGACCACGCGGTGATTCTCGTAGCAAATCAGCCAGGATTTTTGGTAAGAGGTTCCGTTCGTAACGATCAGGAGATGATAGGGGGGGCAAAATTGACGGCAAAAGTTAATTTTGACTCAATTACTCGTTGAGCCATGAATCGAGACAGATACCATCGATCTTGTGCTGAGCGTCAAGCACACCGTGTTCATCTAATTCCCTTGGATTCCTTTCCAAAGCCTTTAGGTCACTCACGTCCTTCCCCACGAAGACTACCTACACCATCATCAGGTACCGCCATCTATGGATATGAGCGAGACAAGCCAGCCCGCTATCGATGAAGTCGATTTGATGTTGGCGAATGCCCGCTTGCGTGACGAGCTCGAGCCCTATCGTGACGAATCGATCGATAGCTCGTCGATGCACCGGATGCCACTGCAAACTGAAAACGAGTATCTGACTTCGATGTTGGCTTGGGAGCGTGCTCCGGCACTTCCCATCACATCCTGGTTCAATCCTCCGTTGCAATTGCCGACTCCTGATTCGGTTTCCGACAGCACGCTTCCGCGGTTGTTGGCGAACACGATCGAGCGTTTGTATTCCCAACGCGTCGTTCTCAAGTTCACGGACCATTTATCGGATCGTGAGCTGTACAAAATTATCTATCGCGACATCATGCCATCGTGTGAGAAAAAACTCGATATTCCTGGCAAGTGCCTGGAATGGCGATGTGTCGAGGATAATGAAACTTGGCTTCGCTTCTATGCGGACGCCGTAGATCGACGTCGCTTTCAAGAAGAGTACGATGTTGATTTACCGCCTTCAGAGCAACCGAAGTACAAGCGGAATCTACCCGGCAATTAGCCTAACCTTTGCGGTAGATCCACATACACGCTAGTGCGGCGACGGCATCTTTCCAACCAATTTTTTTGCCTTCGTCGTACCCTCGGTAATCATAGTTCGTCGGAACTTCTAATAAACGAATCTGCTTGGCTGCAATCTTTGCTGTGATTTCAGGCTCAAATCCAAAGCGACATTCTTTCAGTGAAATGCTTCTTAGCATTTCACCATCGAACGCCTTGTGGCAGGTTTCCATGTCGGTCAAACGCAATCCAGTCATCTGGTTGCTTAGCGTCGTCAACATCCAATTGCCCAAACGATGAACCAACGACGGGTCCGTTGAACCGCCCAGGTAACGCGATCCGTAAACGACATCGGCGTTGCCATCGAGGATCGGCCATATCGCTCTTAGCAAGAACGCGGGATCATATTCGAGATCCGCGTCCTGGATCGCCACGACCCCTCCTCGGCTATGACGAATCGCCAATCGCACCGCAGACCCTTTGCCATGATTGCGTCGACGCCGAATCACGGTGCGGTTCGCTCGCGGTGCTAAACCGGCGAGCCACTCGCTCGTTCCATCGGTGCTGCCATCATCGACGACGATCACTTCGGTCGAACGAGGCATCACTTCGTCAATCCGCTCAAGCACTTTGCCCAGCGTTTCTCGTTCATTGAAAACGGGAACAATGATGGTCAAGTCGTAGTGATCAAGCGGCTCCGCGTGGGCCGCCGCGATCGACGCTTGGGCGAGAAAGTCGAGTGTGGCTTCGGTGCGGTGAATGACTTCGTCGGTCGAATCGACCAGGTCGATGTCCCAGCAGTCGCTCGCATCGGCCGCTTGAAAATCCGCCCGTTGGTCACCCGCGCGTGCGCTATCTTGGAGCGGAGATGCGTTCCTGGATTGTGCTTGGATCGCAACGGGGATCGTCTTGAGCCCCAAGTCAGTAGGGTGCTCGGTTTTGATTGGCATGCTCAGCTCATTCTCAGGCAGTGATATCGATGGGAATGGGGGGGCTTCCCGCTGTAAACCTGGGCTCTCAATATCGCTTGAGTCGGATAATTCGTCTCAACCGGATGCATCTTGCGATGCGGTAACGTAAGTGGTTCCGGTTAATCCGTTTATGCCGCCACCATCGCATGCGGCGGCATTGCCGTTTCTAAAGCCACCCTTTGGGAATCGGAGGACCCTCCAATGGTGCGGGGCCGTCTGCAGCTAAGTTGTTTCCTTACCGAAAGTGAGGCAAACCGAAAGTGGGGAGAAGTGCGTCCAATGGAGTGGCTCGCCGTCGTTTGAGACGATGGGGGGCGGTTGGCAATCGATGAATGGAGCCGGAGAGGGAGATGGGTTGGGGACCACGCAAGCGTTCTCGGACACGGGAGTGCAATGAATCGTTCTCACGTCCATTCACAGCGGTCGCTCCCGGTGTGGTGCTCAATAGCGTGGTGCTCAATGACGTGGTGCTCAATGACGCGTTCTTCAATTAAATCGCTCCCAGTTCGCTAACCGCTAGATCCAACCCAGAGCCGTCCGCTACATTATCGACCTTGATGACCTTCCGCACCTTGCTGCAGTTTTCGTAACGCGAACCGCGTCCCCACTTGGCTGCCTAGCCCATTTTGACTGACTCTTTTACCTTTTGGTTAACTCGAAACATCCGCGAGGCTTTCGCGTAAGTTGTTTTCTCACTTACGCTTCCGGTTAATTTACGGCTGACGTTGGCACTGTCCTGCGAAGCCAGGATCGGGAGGCAACGGAAGTAAGTTTCCCGCACCCGCTGCTGGAAACCGCTGCTGCGGGGTTTTGAACCACGGGGAACCGATACTTTTTTCACGCGATTCCAACGCGAAATCGACATTATGGACCTACTGCTTTATCTAGCCCTAATCCCCTCGCTTGGTGTTGCAGCCCAATGGATTGCGTGGCGAACGGGTTTACCTGGCATCTTGCTGCTGTTGTTGTTCGGAGTCCTGTTGGGGCAGTTTGTCCAACCGGATTCGTATCTTGCCGAATTGACCGGGGGCGAGATTGCCAAGGCAGGTCCCGAGTTATTGTTCCCGATCGTTTCGCTCTCGGTCGCGGTGATCATGTTCGAAGGGGGATTGTCGCTCAAATTTCATGAGCTTCGTGAAGCGGGCAGTGCCGCGTTTCGGTTAGTGACCCTCGGCGCATTGATTACGTTCTTGGGCACCGCGGTGGCCTCCCATTTCACGCTTGGCTTTGCGTGGCCCATCAGTTTTTTGCTGGGGGCAATTTTAACGGTGACCGGTCCGACGGTGATTGGCCCGCTGCTTCGGCAAGTCCGGCCGACCCGGCGTGTGGCGTCGACGTTGAAGTGGGAAGGGATCGTGATCGACCCGATCGGAGCGGTTTTGGCCGTGCTCGTGTTTGAGAATATTTTGGTGCATTCGTCCGAGCCGAATCTCGGTTCGGCGATTTTTATGCTTTCCAAAACCATCCTCGTGGGGATGGGACTCGGCTGCGCCGGCGGCGCTTTTCTGACCACAGCATTTCGGCGTTATTGGGTGCCCGATCAACTGCACGGGATTGGGACGCTTTCGGTCGGGTTGCTGTTATACGCAATCAGTGACCATTTGGCGCACGAGTCCGGTTTGATCACGGTGACCGTGATCGGATTGTGGTTGACGAATCAGCGTCACTTTGACATCGAGCACATCATCGAGCTCAAAGAGAACCTACGGACGCTGCTAATCGGTTGTCTGTTTATTGTTCTGGGTTCGCGCGTGGCCATTGATGATGTGATCGCTCATGGTTGGCATGGTTTGTTGTTTTTGCTGTTGATGATTCTGATCGTGCGGCCGATCTCCGCGTTTGTCTCGCTGTTGGGCTCGCCGCTTGATTTACGAGAGCGAGCCTTTGTCGCCTCGCTTGCCCCCCGCGGGATCGTCGCTGCGGCGGTTAGCAGTGTTTTTGCGTTGGAAATCGAACGCCGCGGCGGGGCGTTTGATCTCGCCGGCTCGGATCAACTTGCCACCGTGACGTTTCTGGTCATCGCGGGAACGGTCGCCGTGTACGGGATTGCCGCTTCGCCCATTGCTCGACTGTTGGGACTTGCCGATGAAAAGTCCAATGGAGCTTTGATTGCGGGTGCGGAACACTGGGTGAGAGACTTTGCCCTGGAGCTCAATAACGCGGGCGTGCCGGTGATGCTGCTCGACACGAACTACAACAAGGTTTCACAGGCGCGTGTCGCGGGGCTACGAGCGGAGTGCATCAATATTCTTAACGAGCATGCACGCAAGGATCTGACGGTGGCGGGGATTGGGCGTTTTCTGGCCATGACCCCGAATGATGAAGTCAACTCGCTGGCGGTTCGAGAGTGTCGTGGGATGTTCGAACGCGCCCAGCTTTATCAGCTTAATTTCAGCGTGAAAAACACGAATTCACGGCGTGAAATGACCCGGAATTTGATGGGGCGACAACTTTTTCGCGAAGGGTTGACGTTCTCGAAAATTCGCGACCTGCATGAGTCCGGCGCCCTATTCAAAACCACCAAATTGTCCGATTCCTTCAGCTACACTGACTTTATTCGTCGGTATAATGAGGTTCCCGAACTGTTGTGTGTGATTTCAAGCGATGGAACCCCGCTGATGAATACGGTCAGCGATCCTTTGAAACCCGAGTCGGGGCAAACGATTATTTGTCTGGTCACGTCGGTTCCGTTGCCAGTCGAGCATGTGGCGATGGATCCAGAGACCAAGTCGGCAAAAGGATAATGCGTTGGCAAAGCCATTGGTCGCTTTGGCGAAGCGAATGATGACGTTGCGGGACCTGCATGATCCTGGATCCGTAACCCACTTCCCTTCCCTTTCTCGGTCCCTCTCTTATCGATGTTGATTCCTCCGTTCACGCTACTGCTTGCCCTGCTACCGCTGATTGGCTACCTGATTTTGATCGGTGGCATTCGCGCCTCAGGACGGGCGATGATTACGACCGGAGCCCGTGACGTTGCTGCATTAGGGATTGCGATCAGCGGGTTGGTTGCGGTCGGACCCGCGGAATTGTTTTTCCCCACTCCGGCGGCCAGCATGTTTGGACCCTGGGTTTGGTTTGCGATTGCGACCTTCTACTCGCTTTGCTTGACCCTCATCGCGATCACAAGCCGGCCCAAACTCGTCATCTATGGTCGTTCGCCTGAGCAAGTCTTCGAGCCTTTGTTGCAAGCCGCTCGTCGGCTTGATCCTGCGGCGGTCGGCGATGCGACGCGGTGGCAAGTCACGTTGCCCACGATCCAAGTCCAATTGCGAGTCGATGGCCATCCGGGAGCGGACTCCGCTCAAATATTGGCGTTTGAACCGAATCTCACGCCTCGATTTTGGCATCAATTGCAAGGATATCTCCGCGAAGCGGTTCCCCGACAGTCGGTGCCACGCAATTTCGCAGGGTTTTCGATGCTCTTGGCTGCCGCCTGTCTGATCGGTCTTTTGCTTTGGCATAGCTCCGGTCGAGAAGAGCTTGTCGTTGAGGGCTTTCGTAAATGGTTGTGGCGATGAAATAATACCGTTGGTCTTTTATTCCCATCCCTTAGGGGCTGTCCCCAATGAAGGGCAGCTACTCAACCATGCTTGCAAAAGAAGTCAAACCTGGATCCGTCGTGGTCCACGAAGGAAACCCGATCGTCATCGTTTCGCTGTCGGTTCAATCGCCCTCAGCTCGTGGCGCCGCGACCTTGTACAAATTTCGTGGCCGCAATGTCGTCACGCGAAATAAAGTCGACATCACGTTCAAAGGAACCGATGTCGTTGCCGAAGCAGATTTTTCCAAACGCAATGTGCAATTGATGTATACCGATCCAACTCATATGTACGTGATGGATCAGGAGAGTTTTCTGCAATACGACGTGCCCATCGAAGATGCGGAAGAGCAACTTCCGTACATCACCGAAGGGCTCGAAGGCATTCGGGCACTGGTTTACAACGACGAGTGCGTGGGGATTGAGCTTCCAGCGTCGGTCGAGTTGACGATCAAACAGTGTGACCCAAGTATCAAGGGCAACTCTGCGACCGCTCGGACGAAGCCTGCGACCTTGGAAACCGATCTTGTCGTGCACGTCCCCGAATACATCAAAGAAGGGGAGCGAATCAAAGTCGATACCCGCACGGGCGAATTCTTGTCGCGTGCTTAGGGCTCGCGGGCGACATTTTCGATTCCGCAACACAACCCAACATCGAACGCTCGGCGGCGTTCGATGTTGGCAATTTTTACCGCAGCTCTACAAGGCAGCGGGCTTTTCAGCGGCGTATTTCACGAACGCTTTCGCGGTTTCGTCGGCATTGAAGTCACCTTGATAAAGGATCACTCGGCAGCGGATCGACATCGTTTCGCCATCCTTCAGGGTGGTACCTTCTGTTTTATCGCCGCCGTTGAAGTGGTAGTGGCCAAACGGGTTTGCAGCAAACAAACCGTAGGTGCGAACGTGCCAATTGCAGGGTGCGGCAAAACTCGACGGATGATAGAAAACGGACATCCCCACGGGCTTGTTATTGACCGGGCCCGAGTAATTTACCCAATTCGATTTCTTGGCCCAGGCTGCCGAGTCGGTTAGCCCTTCTGCATTGGTGATCTTGCCGCCCTGCTTGGCGTCAACCTTCATGGTGCCAGCGACGCGGATGCCCAAGCTTCCTTCTTTGGTATCACCGAAGTTCACATCGCCATCGGTCGCGCGCAGGACAACCTCAAAGTCGATGATTCGTTTTCCATCAAGCGTGCGAAAGGTGGTGCGACGTGAATCGGACAGCTGGCGTTTTCCTTCGCCGTCATTCCAGTCATTTTCGGTGGTGATGACGACCGCGTTGTGTTTTTTATCGACGGTGGCTTTCCCTGCAGTTTGGACAATCCGTCCCGCACCTTCATGGGCGTCATCGATCCAGAAATCGACTCCGTTGACCTCGCCGTGCGTGAACCACATTGAACGATGATGGTCGTGGTCTAATTTTTCGCCCTCGGTTCCCGATTTCATCGGGAAGTCACGCGTCATCCGTTCTCCCCCAGGGCCGATCACGGGATAAATAATCGGGAAACCGTTTTGGTTCGCGATATAGCCGGCGAACAATTTACCGTTGTCGTAAACGTTCCATCCCTTGGGCGAGTCTTCTTCGGTCACGCTCAACGTGGCGGTAGTCGCTGCGGTTTCTGCCCATGCATCGGACGAGCCGACCGCTGCGAACGCAACCGAGGCAGACGCGAGGGTAACAAAACGCAGCGATTTAAGTACTTGAGCTTTCAACTTTTCCATGGTCGTTCCTAGGGAGTAAAACAAAGTGGTCATTCAGCGGAACCTGGCAAGCCGGGCTCCGCCGATTGATATGGGGTTAACGGAGTTCGTTGGTGTCGATATTGGGCTTGGCATCGGGGACGCCATCGGTTTCGTCGCCAATGTCGTTCAGCTTATAGTTTAATTGCAGCTTTTCGATCCCGATGTCAACAATCACAAGATCTTGGCCGGGAGGAATTTTTGTTTGCGTTTCCAGTTCATTGGTATGGCTTGGAACGTCTTTATCCAGCACCGAGGCGACTTCGTGCCCGTCATCGACATCAAAGGCCACGAAGTCCAAGGTGCGGGTGCGGACCGGAGGGTTGCGGAATGTCGATCGACCACGCGTCAACAACACCGCAGGCGTCGAGTCGGGTTGATGGATGGTGCATCCCCAAGCTTCCTCGAATTCTTTTTGCCACAGTAGAGTTCCGTCGCCGAGTGAAATTGTAAACAAGGCGTTGGTTGTTTCGTGGTCGTTGCCTTCGCGTGTATGGAGCTGCGAGCTAGACGGCAATTCATTGGGTTTCGGGCGACGCATCGGCAGCAAGAAGAACTTATCCTCCAACCGCATCGCATGCAGCCCAATCAAGTCGGGGTAAGCGGGCAATTGCAAACTGCTGATTTCGGTGGCATCCATCAAATCCCAAAGGGTTGCGTTTCCCGCGGTGTCCAATAGTGAGAAATAGCGGCCTCCCACAATGCGGCCGTAGGACGCGGGGATGTTTTCGTTGGTGCGGTTCGCCTCGGCGGCTCGTTTGCTGAGTTTGATATCGTTGGTAAAGGGATTGATCAAGCGAATCTCATACTCACGTGACGTGGTGGTAGGTTGATACGCTAGGACATGTTCGCCTTGGGCGGTCCAAATTTGGCCGTGGGTCCATGGGGTTTCGCCTCGCTTGGCTCCGTCATGCAGGTCGTAAAACACCATTCGTTTTTCACTATCGGAAACCACCGCGATTTGCTTGCCATCGCAGAGGACGACGCCGCTAACGGGGGCATCCGAATTTCGCCACTGCGTTTCCGAGGTGAACAGATCAAGCGACATCAACTCACCGCCCTGGAGTGCCAATACACGGTCGCCAAGGATTGGGCCTAGATTGAACGTGGGGACCGGGGTTCGGGCGGTCGCACCATTGATCAAATATTGAAAAACCTGGTCGCCAAATCGAGTGGGGCTGCTGCGTCGTTTCAGCAGAGGTGAATCGTCACTACTGAGGCTGTGTCGCCAGAGGACCGATTCATTCGCTTGGCTATCGAGCCGATGCAAGTCGATCGCAACGAGCGCGTTGGGAGTGACGACGACCATCACGCCGCCAGAAATTTTGGCCTCGTTTTGTCCCATGTCACGTTGCCGGTTTTCGAGATCCAGCGGAATCCCGCGAGGATAGCCATGCGGATTTCGCAGCGCCAAGGCAAACGCACCTTCACTGACCAAACGCCAACCTTGGAATTCCCGGCCCGCTAAGATTGTCGTTTCCGAAACCTGTTGCTTTAGCGACATCGTCGCTCGCGTGCGACTCGGCCGCGGTTCCCACTTTAGGCTCGCTGAATCGGACCACTCCGGTGTTGTGATCAGTGGCAGCGTCGCGGCTTCGAGTTCATCGAGCATTGCGAGCTCGGGGCCATCTTCGCGACCGCGAAGCTGTTCTAAGATGTGAATCGCATCCTTGGCAAAACCGCTCCGCGCGTAAATTTTGGCCAGACGAAACAAGCGATCCGTCGGTAACGATTCCAATTGAGCGTCGGTCGCGAGTCGGTTACCGAGCTGCAAGCTGTAGGCGCGAAGCCATTCTTGTTCTTTCTCGAATCGTGTCGATAACTCGTTCCGAATCGGATCGGATCCTGTCACCGAACCGAATTGTTGTAGCAATCGCCACAACAAGTTATTGGGGCTATGGAGTTTATCTGCGAACGAATCGGCAAAGATACGGTTGACTCGCTCGCGATCCTTCGCCCCGGTTTGGCTCGCTAATTCGGCCGACCGCGCCGCTAACCAAGCGTCGAGCGAACACTGACGACCCGCATCTGAGACAATGCGATTGATCGCATCTTCGCTGGCGGGTTCCGACGTCACGACGTTGGACAACTCAAGCATGTACTTCGCGGCATCCTCGTGCTTTTCAGCTTGCAGTGCCGCACGCACCCGTAACGCTAATAACTCCACGCGTTGTTCGGGTTGGTAAATCAACTTATCAAGCGTTTCCACTAAGCCGCCATCGACTTCGGGGGATTCACGTAGCGAGTCGAGCATGGCTGCGACCGACAACATCAATGCTTCGTCGTTGTCCGGTTCTTGCTCTCGTGCTCGGGCCAACAACGTCAACGCTTCGTCTCGCTGACCACGTTGAATTAGTAGTTCGGCTTTATGAATGAGCGCCTGGATATCCTCGGGGTTCCGCGCTAAGGCTTGCTCGATCTTGGGACCTAGTGACGCTTCCCCATAAGCGACGGCAAGCGAAGTGGGGCTGTGAGACATCAACTCGCCCTGGGCGGCAACGAGATTGCCGAGTGGGAATCGTAGTTGGCGACGATCCAACGCCGATCCGTCACTCAACGAGACCTTGATGATTTCATTCGATGTCGTGGGCAACAAATAATAACCTTCTCCAAACACGCCCCGTCCCGAAATGTTCTGACCGACCGTTAACAGGTCCGATGTCGTGGTCCACACATTGGTGCCGGTTTGGGCATCGTAGGCACTCATTTGGTTGGTCCCGACCAAGAAAAATTTGCCGTCACGGATCCCCGCCAGGTAGCGCATCGTGATGCGGTTTTTTTCACTAAACAATGCTTCCCCACTCACCAAATCGAATCCATAGAGTCGATCGGATTCGATCGGCGTGACCAGCAAGGTTTGGTCCGCCGCGATGGCGGTTCCGTTGTGCCAACGCTGCATCAGCGGCACGGTTTCGACACCGCGACCTCGTCCAGCCATGTTGCGAGCAAAATCGTCGTTTCGATTGAAGATCGTTCCCCAACGAAACATCCGGTCGACCAAGTCGATCGCGACCATCGCTCCGGCGCCGGTGGGGCAGATCAATACGCCTTCATGGAACGTCGGTGTCGCCCCCGCCACCCGCCGAACCGGATCGGTGTCGACGCCTCCCGTCTCCACGGCGGTCAGATGTTGACGCCACAATTCCTCCCCCGTGGCTGGATCGAGACAGACCAATAAGATGTCGCCCGCGATTTCAACAAGCGAGTAAAGGCGTCCATCAAGTGGCAACGGTGGGCCGAGGAAAAACGCGTCGCTCAGTGTCGATGCGGTGCTCTCTCCCTTGCCCAGACGCCACAATAGTTTTCCTTCGGTTGCCAAATCCAACGCGACAAGCGTATTGGAACTGCTGTCGGCAGGACGGGTGCCACGCATCCCCATGATCGGACTAAACGATGCCATCTCGACTTCACCAAGATCATCGACCATGAACACCCGCTTGCCATCGCTACTGATTTCTCCGTAGGGCAAGTCATTCCAAACACGTTGGGTCAACAGGTCCGCAGCATCGTCTTCGCCGGGAATGGCGTCAAACTCGATCTCGTTGGATTGATGGCTTTGATGGGGCGAGAACCATGGGTACATCCAAATGCGTTTGCCGCTGAGGTAGTCGACGCCCACGAGCCGTTCGGTGGTTCGCATCAGAACTTGGTCACCGACCCGAATCGGAGTCCAGCTCGGCGGCGGCAATTTTCCACTCGATGCTAAGCTCGATGACACCTCTCGAAGGGTGCGACCTTGGCGTGGACTGGCTGTTGTATCTAGCAACCAACGTTCATTCTCCAGCGGCATTTCACCCTGGCTCAATTCATTGCGATTGGGTTCGCCACCGAAGATCGGATAGTCGGCGTCGTTGCGCTCGATGGCATCGCGGTTGAGCAGGTGCTTTTCAAGCCAGCTCTTCCACTCGTCGGCCGAAGCAATCGTTTCCGATTTCCCATCGATCGTGACCGACGCCCCTTTCCAATCAAATTCGGCAACGTCACGACCCGATGCGTGGCACGTCGCTGCGTAAAGGAGGTGGACTGATTCACCTAGGTGTGAAATTGCCGCCGGTACCGTCACGATGTCGTCAAGCAACATCGAAGCGGCTAACGCATGACCGCCGTAGAATTCACGTTTGGCTAGTAATAGCGACGCTTCATAGCCTGCGTCGGTGTGAAAATACATGCGTCGAACCGCGGCCACGGCTTTCCAATCGCGTGTCGCGGCCGCATCGCCGAGCATCTTACGCGATAACGGACCGTAGCGAAGTTGATAGGTTTCGCGGGCTTGGGAAGGCAGGCTGCCGACGATGTCGCGCGCCCGACGAAAAAGACTCTCTTTGAATAGAGTCGTGCCGTTTGTCGCTTCATCGGCGTCCAGGAAAAAATCTTGCCCGCCAAGTCCATTCTCGTCGTTCGCTCTGGAGTCTCGCTGTAACAGGTCGCCAAGTCGCACTACCGCATCACTGTAACTCTGACTTTCAATCGCACGCTCCGCTTCACGTAGTTGCTGCAGCATGCCTCGCGGTGCTTCAATAAACCGTCCCGATTGTGCCCCCGAGATCGGGCGAAAGAACCCTTGCGCCCAACTGCCTTTCGTCATCGTGACTGAGGCGAGGACGAAGAGACAAGCCACCGAGAAATGCAATCGGTCCATCTTTAAGCACGTACGCACAGCAAATCCTGTGAATGAAAGGGTGAGGGGGCGGACGATTTTAGTGAGCCGCAACGAGTTTTCCCTACAACGTATTGTACCGCAAAGCACCCGCTCGATTGGACCGCAGGTTAGCAAGTTTATGGGATCCTCGCGCAATCCGACAAAGCCGAATGCTTCGATATTGACGCAGCTGCCCTGCGAATGCCGCGAGGTTCTGCGGTGTCCGCCCGCCCGCTCGCCCGCAGGCCCGCTCGCCGGCCCACGCGCCCATCCACGCGCCCGTCCGTCCGCTCCTGTAACGCTTCGAAAAGCAGTTGCCGCCTCGTCGACGAAACTCCCAAACCGAACGCGCCGAAATTCTCGCCGCGGTTCACGACGAGATCCGCATGCGTGATGGACCGAGGAGCCGCATGCGCGACAGACCGAGGGGCGATGTGAAAGCAACCGGAGTCACATCGGGGGCGGCTAAGTACACCGGCGAAAAAAGCCGCGTCGCATCGTGACCTCAAGCGTCGCGATAACGCGCACTAAACCTTCTTCGGTTTTGCCGATTGAACGCAGGAGCGGATCTGCGCAAACACCTCATCTGGCGATCGACTGCCATCGATATGTCGCACGATCCCGTGGCTTTCGTAGTAATTCAAAAGCGGAGCGGTTTGGTTGAAGAAAACGCGAAGCCGAGCGGAGATCGTTTCTGCATTGTCATCGGGCCGGTTCTCGATCTTAGCTCGATTCAACAGTCGTGAAACCAGTTCCTCCTGTCCGACGCTCAAATCAAGAACGAGATCCAAGCCATCGTTCTTGGTTGCTAAATGCTCATCGAGCATTTGGGCTTGGTCGAGCGTTCTGGGGAAGCCGTCGAACAAGCACCCCCCCCTGCAATCGCCTTCGACCAATCGCTTCGTCACGATTCGCATGACAAGATAATCGGGGGCGAGTCGACCGCCGTCAATGTATCCCGATACGATCCGCCCCAACGCGGACTCCTTGCGCGTCGCGCGCAACATCTCGCCGGTGGAGAGATGAGGGATGTCAAGTAACTGCGTAAGCCGCTTGCACTGAGTTCCCTTGCCAGCACCCGGCGGTCCGATAAAGACGATCCGCATCGCGCTCTACTCTAGAAATGCGTGAACTCAACTGTAAAACGCCAGCTCGTGATCTAGCGTATCTCGAACCGAGGTCGAGATACGATCAACGAGTCAGCTCACCACGTGCCAATGGTTCGACTAAACCACCGGCGAAACGCCTCCGCCGGCTCCTTCAAGCAAGCCGCGATAGTTTCTCATCACCAAGTGCGAGTCGATTTTTTGGACCAGGTCAAACGCAACACTCACTGCGATCAACAGACCGGTGCCGCCGTAGAAACCGGCGATCGAGTAAGGCACCCCAAGGGAGCCGTAGACGATTGTCGGAACGATTGCCACGATCGAGAGGAAGCCTGCACCCACGTACGTGATTCGCACCATTACCTTTTCCAGGTAATCGGTCGTTCGTTTCCCAGGTCGATAGCCGGGAATAAACGTTCCACTGTCTCGCAAGTTGTCTGACATTTCCTTCGGGTTGAAGGTGATCGCCGTCCAGAAGAAACAGAAGAAGAAAATCAACGCCACATACAATAGATTGAAGATGTACGACGTCTGGTCGCTCAGCGTCAAACTAAACATGTTCAGCACGTTAAACACGCCTCCGCCACCCTCGAAGCGTCCGGCCATGAAACCAAACATTACGCCTGGGATCATCAACAAGCTGCTCGCGAAAATAATCGGCATCACGCCGGCTTGGTTAATGCGTAGTGGCAAGTGTTGACGTGTGCCACCGTAGACGCGACGACCTCGAGTGAACTTGGCCGATTGAGTTGGAATCTTGCGTTGTCCGAGCGTGATAAAGACCACGCCGAAAACGACCCCTACAAACAACAACACCAATAAGATCAATGTTTCAATACCGACCTGGCCGCGGCTCAGCCCCGTCAGCTCGGTTTTCATGTTACGGATCAATTCGTACAGTGCCTTCGGCATCTGAGCCAAAATGCCGGCCATGATCAGCAAACTGATCCCGTTGCCGATCCCGTATTCGTCGATCTGTTCGCCGAGCCACATTAGGAACACGGTTCCACAGGTCATCACCAACACGGCCACCATTTGCCAGCCAAAGTACAAGCCGGTGGCATCCGCGTTTAGGAAGTTCGGATTGATATTGCCGTAGCCGGTGCTACCACCCGCCATCAACATGAACTTGAGGTACATGTAGCTCTGGATCACACAGATGAACACGGTCAAGTAACGCGTGTATTCGTTCAGTTTCTTGCGGCCAGCTTCGCCTTCCTTTTTCAACTCCTCGAGCGGTTTGTACACGCTGCCGAGCAGTTGGAAGATAATCGATGCCGAAATGTAAGGCATGATTCCGAGACCGAAGATGGTCGCTTGGCGAAGATCGCTAGCAGCGAACACGCTAACTTTCTCGAAGAAATCGGAGGCCGCTCCGCCCGCCGCGTCGCCCATGTTTGTTGCAATCATCGGCAGCGGAATATGAAACCCGATCCGATAAACCGCCAAGAGGCCGATGGTGAGGAGAACCTTCTTACGAAGCTCAGGAATCGAAAAAATGATTCGTAGTTTCTCAAACATACGTCTAGGCTATCTCAGAGTGTGGGACAGGTCTTTGCGAAGAAAGCCTGCCTAAATCCTAATGGCAGACCCCGAAATCAAGGCTGCCCCACGATGTGAACGCTGATTGCTTCACTTACATTTATCGGCCGAGTCTATCGTTTACACGAATTTGCAGCGATAGGGAAGTGAGTCTTGAGCTAATAAAAAAGGGATGAATGCTCGCATCCACCCCTCTTCGTTTAATTCATAGTTTTTTCGAACGCTAAGCGATCACGCTTTCGCTTCACGTTGCTTCTTCAAATCAGCAGCGCGCTCAGCGGGTGGGCGTTTGGCGATCAACTTGATGATCGTTCCTCCCGCCGCGGTGATCTTCTCTTCAGCTGACTTGCTGAAGCGGTGTGCCGACACGGTCAGCTTTTTGGTCAATTCGCCGTCGCCGAGGATCTTCACTTCGTCGAAGGTACCTTTCGCAAGGTCCTTCTCCGCGAGCAACTTCAAAGTGACTTCCGCACCATCGTCGAAGCTATCGTTCAACCGACCGACGTTCACTGCGAATACGGTCAGCGCCCAACGGTTGTTGAAACCACGCTTTGGAATGCGACGGAACATTGGCATCGCACCGCCCTGAAAGTTGGGCTTGCGGCTGTATCCGCTGCGACTCTTGTGTCCGTTGTGACCACGGCCGGACGTCTTTCCGGTACCACTACCGGGACCGCGACCAATTCGTTTTCGGGCGCGGTGCTTGGTTATCCCGCGATGCACGTCGTTGAGGTTCATAACGAAACCTGAGCCAATTTCTTATTGTAATCGTTGTCTAGTTGTTCGCCGAGTTCGGACCGTACTATACGGTCAACTCGTTGAGTTCTACGCCCCGCAAAGCAGCGATCTGCTCGCGTGTACGCAGCTTGGAAAGTGCGTCGATGGTCGCTTTGACCAATGTGACTGGATTGTTGGTTCCGTATGATTTGGTCAAGATGTCGTGGATGCCGCATGCTTCGCATACCGCACGAACCGCCTGCCCAGCGATGATACCGGTACCAGCTCCTGCTGGAATCATGACAACCTTGGCGGCACCGAAGTGACCCCAAACTTGATGAGGGATGGTTCCGTCAACCACAGGAACTTCAATCAAGCTATTGCTAGCTTGCTTTTGTGCCTTTTGAACGCTTGGGGGAACCTCGTTTGCTTTGCCGTAGCCCCAACCGACTTGGCCCTTGCCGTTGCCGACAACAACCATCGCTGCAAAACTGAAACGCCGACCGCCTTTAACAACGGCAGCACAACGCTTGATCTTGACGACGCGATCTAGCAAATCACCGAGATGGTTTTCTTCGCTATTATTTCGCTTGTTTCGTGGTCCGTTACTAATCGTTCTGTCCTCAGGAAATGTTTCTTTACGTTCTGATCAAACTTTAGAATTGCAGTCCGGCTTCTCGCGCGGCTTCTGCGAACGCCTTGACCCGACCGTGGTACTTGTTGTGACCCCGGTCTAGTTTGACCGCTGTGACTCCGACCGACGAGGCACGTTCCGCGATTAGCTTTCCGATCGCCGCGGCCGCGTCATTGTTTCCGCCATTGCTTAAGCTGGCTCGGACGCTCTTGTCCAACGTGCTCGCACTCACAAGGGTGCGACCCGACTCATCGTCGACCAATTGGCAACCAAAGTGCTTGAGTGACCGTTGAACGCAAAGTCGAGGATGATCAGCACTGCCTCGCAATTTATTGCGCACGTGGTGCCGTCGACGTAAACGTTTCTTTTGCAGCTTCTTATTCTTGTCCATCGTTCTATTCGCTAGCTCTATGCCCAGATTTGATTTTACGCCGAATGACTACTTGGTCGCAGACTTACCAGGCTTGATCTTAACGTATTCGCCTTGATATCGAATCCCCTTGCCTTTGTAAGGCTCAGGAGTACGACAAGCACGCACTTCGGCGGCAAATTGGCCAACGCTCTGTTTGTCGCAGCCTTGGACGACAATATGAGTCTGGTCCGGGCAGCTGACCTGTAGGTTGCTTGGGATCTTGCACTGCAATTCGTTGGCAAAACCAACACGCAACTGCAACACATCTCCGCTGATCGACGCCAAGTAGCCAACGCCGACAATTTCTAGTTTCTTCTCGTAGCCCTTCGTCACACCCTCGATCATGTTTTTCACGAGAGCGCGGGTCAATCCGTGAAGCTCACGCGAGGTGCGGTCGTCGTTATCACGACTGACGATCACTTCGTTGTCGTCGCCATTGATGGTGACGGTCACTTCGGGGCGATGTTCAAACGTCAACTTGCCCTTGGGGCCTTCTACTTCGATGACGTTGCCGTTAACAGCCACTTTCGCGCCACTGTCGATTGCAACCGGCTTCTTTCCGATACGGCTCATTGTTTTGTCTTCGTTATCTGCGGAGATGTCTACAACGAGAACATCTGCGTTTGACTGTGCAAATTTATGGATTGAGTTTCGCTTACCGCTGGCCCACCGGCGAAGTCGCCGAGTGGTAACCGAGCTGCAGCACTAGGATACTTCGCAAAGAACTTCGCCACCGACATTGTCGCGGCGAGCTTCACGATCGCTGACCACGCCCTTGCTGGTGCTGATGATGCTAATGCCCATCCCACCGAGAATCGGTCGCAGTTCTTTGCTGTGGCTGTACAAACGACGGCCAGGCTTGCTGATTCGCTTGATCGATTGGATCACGCGTTCGCCGTTAGGGCCGTACTTGAGTTCTAGGCGAAGGGTTGGCGAAGGATTGTCTTCGTCAACTTCTTTCCAGTCCCAGATGAATCCTTCTCGCTTGAGCACATCCGCAACACCGCGTTTAACGCGACTCGTTGGGATATCCACATACGGCTTTTCGACGCGTACCGCGTTGCGGATTCGAGTCAACATGTCGGCAATTGGGTCTGTCATCATAATTAAGTTCTCCCCTTTTGAATTACCAACTGGCCTTGCGAACGCCGGGGATCAACCCAATGTTGGCGTTTTCGCGAAAACAGATTCTGCACAAACCAAACTTGCGATACACCGATCGAGGACGACCGCAAAATTTGCAGCGGTTCTCTTGTCGAGTGCTGAATTTTGGTTTTCGTGCGGCCTTCGCGATTTTCGATTTACTTGCCACGGGCGCTGGTTCCGTTGATTAATTCAGGGTCTTTGTTTTGTTTCGTAATAACATGTCGATAGAAGCGACAAGACGATCGCGACTCTAAGCGGCGTCGGTCTTTTTCTTCTTTTCAGCCTTGAAAGGCATTCCAAACTGAGTCAGCAGATCGCGAGCTTCATCATTCGTTTTTGCCGATGTGACGATCGTGATGTTCATTCCCTGGGGACGGGTGAATTTGTCTGGGTTCAACTCGGAGAAGACCAGTTGTTCACTCAAGCCAAGAGTGTAGTTTCCACTACCGTCGAACGCGTTCCGGTTGATACCGCGAAAGTCACGAACTCGCGGTAACACGATCGAAATCAAACGGTCGAGGAACTCGAACATCCGTTGGCGTCGTAGTGTCACCATGCAACCGATCGGCATACCTTCACGCAATCGGAATCCGGCGATCGATTTGCGAGCCAAGGTCACCACAGGCTTTTGGCCTGCGATCTCGGTCATGGCTTCGTACGCCAAGTCGAGGACCTTCTTGTCGCCGGTCGCCGCGCCCACACCCATGTTCAACGTGATCTTTTCGACACGTGGGATTTGGTGCGGATTCTGGTAGCTATGCAGATCGGCCAACGCTTTGCGTATGGTCTCTTCATAGCGAACTTGCATTCGTGGTTTGGATTCAGCCATTTTGGCTCAGCTACATCTAATGTGTTGAACGGTTGTATTGTATTTTCACCGAGCCGTTTCACTGAACGACTCGCAGCCGATTTGTTGGCGAGATTAACGCCAACAAGTCACCAGCTACTTTGCTGCGTAGGTTGCTCTTGCTGGAGCAATTTTGCCCAGCGATGCGCCACTTTTCTTGGCGAAACGTTCTTTGCTGCCGTCGGCCAAGTAGCGGACGCCAACGCGAGTTGGGGTGCCGGTGGTTGGATCGATCAGCATGACATTGCTTGCCGAGATGGGCATCTCTTTGTTGAGACGACCGCCTTGGGGGTTCTTTTGGCTGCGGCGAACGTGCTTCCAAACTCGGCCAGCACCTTCGACGACAACCTTATTTTCTTTACGATCGATTTTCAGGATCTTTCCTTTGTGCCCTTTGTCGGCACCAGCTGTCACCTGGACTTCGTCATCAACGCGGAAAAACATGGTAATTCGTACTTGGGTAAAAATTTGGATTGCTTAATCTATCGTGGTTTTCTAGAAAGCCAAGACTCCGAACGGCTTTGTTCGCCTGAATCTGGCGACTTTCCTTCAAATTAAACCACTTCGTTCGCCAGACTAACGATCTTCATGAAGCTTCGGTCCCGAAGCTCACGAGCAACCGCACCGAAAATACGCGTTCCACGAGGGGCTTTGTCCTTGTCGATCAAAACGACAGCGTTTGTATCGAACTTGATGTAGCTACCATCGGGGCGTCGGGTCGGAGTCTTGGTGCGAACGATGACCGCACGCACAATCGCTTTCTTCTTGACGTCGCTGCCAGGAATAACGCTCTTGACGCTGCAGACAATCACATCACCGACTCCAGCAAACCGGCGACGACTGCCTCCGAGTACCTTGATGCACATCACTTGACGAGCGCCAGTGTTATCGGCGACTTCGAGACGGGATTCTTGTTGGATCATGATCTATCGTGGCCGGAGGCCATTCCGCTACTAAACGAAAATTATGTGTTGTTACACGGCTTTTCAACCGTCGGTTCAAAGCCGCGTCGCTGGGGTACAGCGTTGGGTTCAATGGCTTAGCGTCTAATTGGACTCAGCCGCGTGGGTCGCTTCCATCGCCTCGGTTTCAGCCGATGCTTTACGAGCCGCACGCAGTGCAGCCACATCCACATCGGTGCTCTTTTCGAGCACGCGGACCAACCGCCAACGCTTGAGCTTGCTCAATGGCTCGGATTCGATGATCTCAACGCGATCGCCAGCACCCGACTCGTTGTTCTCATCGTGGACATGGCAAACCGTCCGTCTGCGAACATACTTTTTGTACTTCGGATGTTTAACGACACGGTTGATCTCGACGCGACGAGTCTTGCTCATCTTGTCGCTGGTCACGGTTCCGGTAACGACGCGCTTTGGCATAGGTCTTTAGTACCCGTTGGCGGACGGGAAATTAGGGGTTAGTTGTAGTCGCCTTGGAACGCTCTGTTTGGATCGTTTTGACCCGAGCAATCGTGCGACGGTTTTTTCTGATTTCGCTCGGAGTGTTGAGCCGTTCCGATTGAGACTGGAAACGCAAGCGAAACAGGGTTTGACCCGCTTCATTTGCAGTCGCTTCCAGCTGATCGTCGCTCATCTCGCGAAGTTCGGTTGTCTTTGTCATAGCTTTGAAATGTCTTAGGTGTAAGCGAACTCATCGCGACGGCCGCAATTGGCCGTCGCCTGTTACTCACATTAAGCAGTGCGTCGTTCAACGAACCGAACTTTGACCGGTAGTTTGCTCGCTAGACGAGCAAAACAAACCTTGGCCTGTTGTTCGGTAACACCACTGAGTTCGTATAAAATGGTTCCCGGCTTAACAACCGCGGCCCAGAAATCCGGTTCACCCTTACCCTTACCCATACGAGTTTCCAGCGGAGTGCTGGTAACCGATTTGTTGGGGAAGATTCGAATGTACAGTTTTCCTTCGCCGCGGACGTATTGCTGGGCAGCGATACGACCGGCTTCAATCGTCGTGGCTTTGATCCAACCCGCATCTAGCGATTGAATACCATAGTCACCGAAGACGACTGTGTTGCCGCGCGTCGCGTTACCTTTTATGCGACCTCTTTGGCTTTTTCGATGCTTGACCCGCTTGGGCATCAGCGCCATCGGATTCGTCTCCGTAAGTACCTTGATTAATCCAAACCTGAATCCCGATGTGCCCCTGTGGCGTCACCGCTTCAGTCGTTCCGTAGTCAATTTTCGCTTGCAGGGTGCTCAACGGAATTGAACCCGCAATTTGTTTCTCTCGGCGAGCCATCTCAGCTCCACCTAACCGGCCTGCCAATTGAATCTTGATTCCCTTGGCTCCGGCATCCATCGTCTGTTCGAGCGATCGCTTCATCGTACGACGAAAACTTGATCGTTTGGACAGTTGTTGTGCGATGTCTTCGGCAACCAGCTGTGCTTGCAGTTCCGGGCGACCGACTTCTTCAACCTTCAAGTTGATTCGTCGGCCGATCAGGTTTTGCAATTCCGCTTGAAGGATCTCAATTTCTTGGCCCTTCTTGCCAATGATCAAACCTGGTCGTGCGACGTACAACATCACGCGAACTTCGTCACGCGTACGCTCGATCTCAATGCGATCGATGCCCGCGTTCTTGTATTGTGTTTTCTTGGGATGCTTAGTGATAAACTCTCGCAGCTTGCGATCTTCTACCAACAAGTCCGCGAAGTCCTGCTTCGACGCATACCAACGACTGTTCCAGCCGCGGGTCACGCCTAGTCGAAACGCAATCGGGTTAACTTTTTGACCCATAACTTAGGACTCGTATGTTCTTTCTAACGGGATTGGTTTGTTCCGACCGCTCCTTAGCGTGCCCGAACAATCGATTCGTCAAATCTGTTTGGTTTAAACTTCGTCAATCGGCGTCAAGCCAACGCTGATATGGCTACTTCGCTTTTTGATCATGAACGCGGTTCCGCGAGCACGGGGACGAATGCGTTTCAGCATTGGTCCGCCGTCGATGCGAACATCGGTCAATACCAACTCTTCAATGCGGTGGCTTCGGCCATCGTTTTGATCAGGATCTTGTGCGTTGCCGATTGCACTCTTGATGCACTTCTCAAGCATTCTCGCACCACGTTGTGGTTGAAACTTGAGTGTATCAAGTGCCTCGTCGGCGTACATGCCTCGGACTAAATTCGCCAGAAGTCGCACTTTTTGTGCGCTGATTCTCGCGTTCCGATAGTGTGCTTTGAAACTTGCCATAACTTATCTCGTGTTCGGTTACACCAACGTGTTACTTTTTGCCGCCCTTGCCGCCGTGACCCTTGAAGGTCCGCGTCGGAGCAAATTCGCCTAGCTTGTGTCCTACCATGTCTTCGGACACCAGCACCTTTACATGCTTGCGACCGTCGTGAACCATGAATGTGATATTCACGAATTCAGGGACGATTGTGCAACCACGAGCCCAGGTCTTGATTGGTTCGGCGCGAGCACCATCAAGTTGCTTTTGGACCTTGAAGAACAACTTCGGGTCGACGAACGGGCCTTTTTTGCTGCTACGGCTCATAATCAATCAATTTTTAAATGCCAGACCACAGGGCACCAGTGCCTTGGGCCCAGGGAATATGTTCCTGGTGAATGTCTTACTTGTGTAGCTTCAGTTGACCATAACGGCGGCTCTTACGCCGACGAACGATCGAGCTGTTGCTTGGTTTGCGTTTTTGGCGTGTCGACCCGCCCTTGGCACTCTTGCCCTGAGGACTTACTGGGTGACGACCACCCTTGGTTCGGCCTTCACCACCACCGTGCGGGTGGTCGATCGGGTTCATTGCAGTACCGCGAACGTGAGGGCGTCGGCCCAACCAACGTGAACGACCCGCTTTTCCGAGGCGGACATTCATGTGATCGCTGTTGCCGACTTGACCAATGGTCGCTCGGCAAACGCTAGGGATCCGGCGAATTTCACCGCTTGGCAGTGAAATCTGTGCCCAATCTGCCTCACGAGCCATCAATGTCGCTTGCGTTCCCGCCGATCGACAAAGCGTTGCTCCCCGGCCGGCTCGCAATTCGATGCAGCAAACCGTGGTGCCCAATGGGATGTTCTTCAATGGCAGGCAATTGCCGACTACCGGAGCCGCATCGGGACCGTTGAGCACCGTGGCACCCGCTTTTAAACCCGCAGGAGCGACGACGTAATGCTTTTCGCCATCCGCGTACTTCAGCAATGCGATCCGAGCCGAACGGTTCGGGTCGTATTGAACCGAGTCCACGACTGCCGGCATTCCGTCTTTGTTGCGACGGAAGTCGATGACACGATACATTTGCTTGTGACCGCCACCACGGTGACGTGCGGTGATCTTGCCCTGGTTGTTGCGTCCGCCGGTCTTTCGCTTCTTGCGAAGCAAGTTCCGCTCGGGCTTGGCACCAGGAGTCAACTCGGCAAAGTCGCTTACTGACGCGTTTCGGCGTCCAGCACTTGTCGGTTTGTAGACTCGGATTCCCATGATGATTCAGTCAGCAGTTAACAGTTTGCAGTTTTCAGTTTCGGTTAAAAAGCGGTCGTTGCCGCGATTCTAATGTGCTAGAAGAAGTCGATGCGGTGGTCGGGGCCGAGCTTCACAATCGCCTTCTTCCAATCCGCGGTGCGTCCCGCTCGGAAGCGGTAGCGGCGGGTTTTGCCTTTGCGAGTTTGCGTGCGAACCTTCTCGACCTTTACGTCGAAAAGCGTCTCAACCGCGTTTTTCACATCGAGCTTGGTGGCATCGCGGTGAATCTGGAACGCGTATTGATTGTTGCGGCTTGCCCGGTGTACACCCTTTTCGGTGACGAGCGGGCGAAGCAGAACCTGGTGCGGCTCTAAGTCGATCGCGTTCGCAGGTGCTGGTGGTTTAATATGTGCCATTGTTTCTTCACTCGGCTAAAACATTTGTTGTGCTGCGGTGGCGAGGCGTAGGGTTTTTGCTACGCCGCGCGAGCGGGTTAATCGCTACGGACTCGTTCGTTCGACGTCCTACTCGTCGCTGGCTTGTGGGCCAGCGAACGTGCCGTCCTTGATTTTATCCAAGGCATCCTTGGTCACCAGCATTCGCTTCGGACGCAAAACTTCCAGTGCGTTCAAATCGCGAACCGGGTGGACGCTAACGCCTTGGATGTTGCGGCCACTCTTGTAGACCGTCATGTCCTGGTCAGCGGTTGCAACCAAGGTGCTCGTGCCCTCAAGGCCAAGTGCCTTTAGGATCGTAGCCATCTGTTTCGTCTTGGGGGTGTCGAAACCGAGCGAATCGATTACCAGCACTTCACCATCATCGATCTTGGATCGGATTGCCATACGGGTCGCCAATCGAACTGCCTTTTTGGGCAACCGGTAGCTGTAGTCGCGAGGCTTGACCGTGCGAGCCACGCCACCGCCACGGCGAATGTTGGTTCGCTTGCTGCCGGCACGTGCGTTGCCCGTGCCTTTTTGGCGATACATTTTCTTTGTCGTGCCGCTCACCTGGCCGCGAGTACGAGTGTTGTGTGAGCCTTGGCGTTTGTTCGCCTGGTACATCACCACAACGTCGTGCAGCAATTGCTTGCTGACGCGATTCGCGATTGCTTCAGTGTCGATATCGTATTTACCGACTTCGCTGCCGGTAGCATTGTAAATGGTTAGGGATGCCATCGGATGCTTTAACCCACCTTGTTAGTTTGGCGGACCGAAACGAAACCACCATTGGGACCAGGGATCGCACCACGGACGAGCAACAGATTGTTCTCGGCGTCGATGCGAACCACTTCCAGGTTTCGGACGGTCGTCTTTGTGTTGCCGTATTGGCCAGCCATCGGCAGGCCCTTGAAAACGCGACTTGGTGCCGCTGAGCAGCCGGTGCTGCCCGGGTAACGGTGACATTTCTTGACACCGTGCGACGCACGTTGGCCGGCAAAGTTGTGTCGCTTCATGACACCCGCATAGCCGCGGCCCTTGCTCGTGCCGGTGACGTCGACTTTCTTGACTTCGGCGAACTGGTCGACCGTTACGGCCGTGCCTACTTCGAGGTCGCTTTCGCCTCGGAATTCGCGAATGTATCGTTGCGGCTCGCAACCAGCTTTAGGGGTCGCTTCGACGCCAGCGGCGGCACGCCCCTTGCTTCGCTTGCTGTCTAGCTTCGCGACGTGGCCACGCTCACTGCGGATCGCAAGGCGGCGAGGCTTGTCTTCGAATCCCAGTTGAACCGCACGATAGCCGTCACGCTCTTCGCTGCGAAGTTGCAGTACGTAGCACGGGCCAGCCTGGATGACCGTTACCGGTACCGACGTACCGTCTTCGAGGAAGACCTGAGTCATCCCGACCTTCCTGCCGAGAATTGATGGTGACATATATTTCATCTCGCCCTGCTATTGTGCAGAGCGTCCGTCGTTCGTGTTTGGAACCCAAGATCGCCGAGCCGAACCTTTCATCCCCGGGCTGCGTCGCATTGTCGTGCGGAGCCGGATCCTGTGGTTATCGTCTCGACTTCCGTTCATTTCGGAAACCGTATGCTTCTTAGACTGAGTGCAAAGTTTGCCGCTGGAGTAACTGACAAAGCCTTAGAGGGCTTCGGGAGATCCGCTCTTTTCCAGAACAGCAGTCACTCCGCTTGGCGATTGGCTAACTGGCCTTATCGTGCCGATGCTTTGATTTTGATATCAACGCCAGCGGGAAGACTTAGCTTGTTCAGTGCTTCGATCGTCTTGGCTGTCGCCTGGACAATGTCAATGAGACGCTTGTGCGTCCGGATCTCGTACTGTTGACGAGCTTTTTTGTTTACAAAGGGACCCGAAAGGACCGTGTACCGCTCGACTCGAGTCGGCAACGGGATCGGTCCGTGCACTTCGCTGTGCGTACGCTTTACCGTATCGACGATTTCCTGTGCGCTAATGTCCAGCACAGAGTGATCGTATGCTTCCATACGAATTCGGATAACCTCACTAGCACCGGCTGACACGATTGCAGATCCGTCGAAAAAAGGGTGAAAGGTAATTGAGTGTTTGCTGTCGTTGCGGCCTGTTGTTTTGCCAGGTCGCTCACGATAGAACTCCATTGTCCCAGAGCGAAAAATTTGCCCAGGTGGAAGGCGGAGAATTTACGCGCGATTTCGTTTTGCGTCAACGGCTGTTGAACGTTTAGTGAAATTTCTTTTGATTTTCTTCTGCAGTGGACACTCAGTTTTGGCACTTTGGCACACCGGAGGTCGGGTTTGCGAAGAAGAATAGGGTTATATCGTGTTTTTACATTGATGGTTGGGCTCGTTCCGCTTGCATTGTTGATGATCGCAAGGCAGCTGAGCCCAAGCTCACAGGGGTTGGGGACACACCAGCAGCTCGGGCTGCCCCCTTGTTCGATGCGGTTAATTTTCGGAATTCGCTGTCCCGCGTGCGGGATGACCACCTCTTGGTCTTACTTTACTCGCGGGCAATGGCTCGATAGTGTCCAAGTGAATTCAGGTGGTTTTCTGCTTGCCTTGGTCGCCTGCTTGGGCGTTGTTTTGTCCGTCATTTGTTTGGTGAAGCCCGGTGTTGACTTGATGCGATATCAAAAAGTGGCGGGAATTACGGCACTTTGTATCGCATTGGTCACGTTTGTGGACTGGGCGGTTCGTCTTTATCAATGACGGGAATTGCGGCGTTGCCCAGGGTGACGGCGACTCAGGCTCCGCGCTCTTCACCAAGTGTCTCGTTGGCGAGGCTGCGGCATTCCCCCCCCGTCCATTGCTATCAAGCGGCATTGGTAGGGCTGGGGAGTTTTGGCGGCACGGTCTCTCGGTGCCATTGATTTTTGGGCGTTGCGTCGTTCGTAGCTGGTGACATCCACTGATCTGATTGCTATCGGCGACACGGATGTCGGAATCCAGCTGCTCGTTTGGTATTTTGAAAATCGGTGTGGTAATGGGGATGCGAAAATGCGTATGCAGTGGTTGTGACACTCTTGCTTTTTGAAACGGATCGTGTCGATGGGCCCCATTTGACGTCGATTTGAGTTGTTGATTTGACCGGGGCCATCGGTTCGGTGGTGCGAAAGGATTCGCTAAAATATGAATAAGTCTATATTCGCTAGGTCGGCTACGTGGTTCACGTTTGCGAGTGTGCTGCTCTCGTTGGTTTTGGCGACTCAAGTGGGATGCTTGGGCTTGTTGTCAAACTTTATGCATGCGGTTGGCGCCGACAAAGTTCCTGCCGATTACAAGGATGCCAAGAAGCTTGCCAAGGGGCGGCTTGCGATCGTGACGCTCGCCGATAACAGCGAGTACTCGGACAATATCTCGGCGCGACTTTTGAGCCGAAATGTCCGTGAAATCCTGACGCGAGAGCTCAGCGGCGTGAGTTTGGTTCGCGAAGATGAAATTGCCGATTGGCGAGACAGTAATGGCTGGGATAAAGTGGACTTCGCTGCGATCGGCAAAGGGGTCAAGGCCGATAAAGTGATTGGAATTGAATTGCGGAATTTGCGTCTTCGTGATGGAGCAACCCTTTATCGCGGACGATCCGACGCTACCGTGGTTGTGATCGATGTGCCGACGGGCGAGGTGCTTTATCGTCGCGATTTAGACGAGTACACCTATCCGACCACGGCCGGCCAATACACGAGCGAAACAACCGAATCGCGGTTTCGAAAGCTTTATCTAGGAATGTTGGCGACCCAGATCGGTCGATCGTTCCACGCCTACGATTTTAGCGACACCGTTGCGATCGATGGCGCAATCGCCAGCCAGTGATCACGCCACTTGGGCTCAAGCGGAAGCCGGGCTCAAGCGGAAGCAACTGCGTGTATGTTGGATTAACGCTGAAAAACCGCCGAGGGACGTGTTTGTGAAACGCCGTTAATGCGTTTTGGAATCACGTCGCGGTTTGCGTTCGCTACGCCCATCGGAGCAGGCCGCGGCGACGAGATTTGGCCTCCAGCAACGGGGCCCACTCGCTTGTTAAAACGGCCTTCATTGGCACGTTGTGGCTAGAATTCCAGCGTCCCTTTTCACTCCAGTGTAATTTACTGCTGGAGTCCGGGTGCGTGTGTTTTAAGCTCGAGATGGAGGGGCGATACACGCATGAATCCGCCGCATGGCGGCGGTCGACGGTGCCCTCTGGGCGGCCTATTATAAGTCGCCGACTGGCGGTAACACTGGAGCTTCAGGGGCCATCGCTGCAGCGGCATCGGTTGCCGGATCTTCGACTGCGGTTGGATCTGCCGCGGGAGCCTCCGCCGTGTCTCCAGGGGCCGCAGGAGGGGCGTTGCCATCGGCTGGCGCAGCGACGCTCGCTGGGGCCGCCGCAGGACCCGCAGGAACGATCGGGCTGGCTGCGGGAGCTTCGGGGACGGCATCGGTGGGAGCTTGGGCTGCCTTGTCGGCCGGAATGCCTGACATTTCCCTCGCCGCAGCCTGTTCGATTTCAATCGCGACGGGGCCCGCCATCTCCTTCAAAACTTCGATCTGCGCCACTAACGCTTCCATGAACAAGAGTTCGTCCGCGTTGGATTGATCGTTTAACGACTCCACGACCGCTTTCATGTCGGATAGCCATTTTTCAACAACCACTTTGTCCTTCTCTGCTACCGAGGCAAGCAGTCCAGCGGGGGTTTTGGGGATGCCAAGATTTGGGCTGCCGCTGGCACCGAGGTAGAGTTGTTGGATGATGAAGAGCAGTCGTTTGCGCGACGCAATCACTTCGGGTGCTTGGGGAAGCGCCGTGGTGTTGGCGGATCCGCCGGCGAAGCCTTCCATGTCCATCATCATCATGCCGTCCATCTCCATCTGCGAGCGACCACGGCCTCCGCCGCCAGGCCCCATGGCCATGCCTTCCATACCGCTATCGGCCATCATCATTTCGGGGCCCATCATGCCGTCTTCCATGCCTTCCATGCCTGGCCCTCCCATTCCCATTCTCATTCCATTGCGGCCACCTGAGGGCGTCTTTTTCGGTTTGTCGGTCACTTGCAAATGCGAATCCGGAGACGATGGCTGTAGATTTGCCTGTGTGGGGCGTTCAAGGGATTGCATGCGTTTAAGTTCGTCTTGAAGCGACAACCAAACGCGCGCAGACCAGCTTTCGAGGATGGTGCTGGGCGATTCAACCTGCCCTTGCAGTTCCTTCATTTGCCCGACGCGCGCCGCCGAATAAAGGGCGATTAGGTTAGGCCGTTTCGGATCGGCACTGATGCTAACAAGCTGCTTGGCAAGATCGGGAGCAGCACCGGTGCGGGCGTAATCGAGGATGTCCACTGCATAGCGTTGCAGAAAAGCGTGAGCCTTTTTGCTGCGGTTTTGTGGGACTGGCGCGTCCAGCAACTGAGTCATTAGCTGGGTCAATTTGGTCCGCTCGTCCGGTTTCAGATAATAAAATCCGTAGGTGACATAACGGCGGATTCCATGCAAAGCGGCCGCCCGAATGCCTTCAGCGTTGGCCTCGTCCTCGTAAAGTTGGATCAAAATCGGTAAGCACACCGTGAGCGGCACCGGTGGCTGTTGCTTTATTTGATCGGCCTGTTTGATATCGAGTCGGCCCAAAACGAGCGTCGCGTTGATGCGGGCGATTGGAGCATAATTCCCCTCGGCAACCTGCTTCATCCCGATGTACACCCACTTCAGCATTTCATTCGCTCCGGGAACCCCGCTTCGCTGAGCACGGCTGAGGTAGCCCATCGCGTCTTGAACGCTTTTCGAAACTTCCTCCAGCGCGTCGGGCTGGGTCATCTTCGCAGGCAGATACCGCGTGAAATATGCCTGTGCCACTCGGAGGTCTTTGAAGTTCGCGACGACGTCACGATGGCTTGAAAATGCCGCCGCGGCACGCTCCATCCGCTTGATGGTGTCTTCATTTTTGAATGCATCGATCATAGGGATCGAATCGAATTTCGCTTCTTGGCCTCGGGTTTGCACCCCCATAAACGCCATCGTCACCACTAAAATGGCGAAGAACATACCCACTAAACGTGTCTGGTGGGGCTGCTGCGACAAGTTGATTGCAGTTGCCACGCGAAGAGTCATTCGTTTCACTCGTGAAATGCGGTGCCCACCGATAAATCGGTGTGGTCTGAGATGAGATGGTTTGCTCTATTATCTCAGATTGAGGGCCCAAGCGTCAAACATTCCCGAGGTTCGACTCGAGAAAAAACGTGAAAAACGGACGGTCGGAGGGGCAATGTGTACTTTCATGGCGGATCAAACTCATTGTTGGGGTGAATGATGAAGCGTCCTGCGAAACCTTCGCCGCAGCGGCAACCTCTTGCCGACGCACAACCAGCTCGCAAACCCTCCGTTTCGTCACCGGGGACTCCTGCTAGGGCCGTGCGAGAAAGGGAGCCCACGCCATTCGCCCGAAAGTCGTCGGAGGGGATTTCGCCGCGAGACCCCGATGTCTTGCATCGTTTGGCGGAGGAAGTCGGTTCACGTCGGTTTTCAAGCCAGCAAATCCAGGCTTGGCAGAGTGAGATCTATCAGCAAACGCTCTCGCTCAGTCGTTTGATCAGCCAGCCCAATTTCACCAAAGTCGGCCGCGATGATTTGGTCAGGATGATTCAAATGTACGACGAGCGGTTCTTTGCCGGGAAAATTTTGCCCGCCGCGCGTGCCGAAGGGATCTCCTTTGGGTTTTCATCGCGGATGACGCGAATCGCTGGCAAGCTGGTCACGCACTATCCTGAAGGGATCCATCGCAAGCGGAAATTTGAGCTGATCCTGTCGTCGACGCTGTTATTTCAAACGTTCGAGGATGTCGATCGGCCCGTCGAGGTGACAGGCCGTGTTTGTCGGAATCGACTCGAGGCGATGCAACGCATTGCCGAGCACGAATTCACGCACTTGATCGAGATGTTGATTTGGAACTGCGGGAATTGTAGCGAGAAGCGGTTCCAGTCGATTGCCAGTCGTTATTTTGGACATCGTGATTATCGGCATGATTTGATCACCCAGCGTGAGCGAGCGGTTACGAAATTTGACGTTCGCGTCGGAGATCAAGTGCAATTTGGACATGACGGTCACACGATGTGCGGCCGTGTTAATCGCATCACCCGCCGCGCAACCGTGCTAGTCGAAAATCACAAAGGCCAACCGTTCAGTGACGGTGGCCGCTATGTTCGCTACTACGTGCCGCTCGAGAAGCTAACCAAAGTAAACTGAGCCCAAGGTAAATTAACCTAAGGGCATTCGTAGGGCGTCGTCCCGATCGCGGACTCTCGCTACACCAAAATTTCCTCGACGACACGGCCTGCAACATCGGTCAGGCGGAAATCGCGTCCCGCGTACGGGTAGGTCAAGCGAGTATGATCAATTCCTAGCAAGTGCAAGAGGGTGGCGTGCAGGTCATGCATGTGCACGCGATCGGTCCGAGCGTAGTAGCCGAAATCATCCGTTTCGCCATACGCAAACCCGCTTTTAACTCCGCCTCCGGACAACACCATCGTAAAGCCTTGGGGATTATGGTCTCGCCCATTTTTGCCTTGTACCACGGGGGTTCGGCCGAACTCGCCCCCCCACACCACAAGCGTTTCATCCCATAAGCCACGGCGTTTTAGGTCGCGAATCAGCGCGGCGATCGGCAAGTCGGTCGCCGCTGCGTTTTTGTTGTGACCGTCTTCTAGATTGCCATGTTGGTCCCAAACTTGTCCACTGCTGACACTGATGAATCGCACACCCGCCTCGGCCAATCGACGCGCCAACAAACAACCACGTCCATACGAATCGGTCGTCTTTTCACCGATCCCATAATCTCGTAGCGTCGCCGCGGACTCGTTGTTCAGGTTCATTGCCTCAGGTGCAGCGTTTCGCATTCGCGACGCTAAATCGACCGCTTCGATAGCCCCTTCGATTTCGCGATCCGCACCACTGCGGGCCAAATGCCGCTGGTTCATCGCTTGAATTAGATCGAATCGATCACGCAACGATGCTTCGTCCTCGCGGCTGTCAAGAAACGGAATCTTGCCATCGCCGAACCGCCCGTTGCGTCCGATCACGGTCGCTTGGTGCATCGCCGGCAGAAACGCGGCGCCGTAGTTACGGGGGCCGCCATGCGCCGTCGCGGGCGAGATCGCCACATGCGCCGGCAAGTCGGGATGTCCGCTGCCCAGCGCGTAACTGATCCATGCTCCCACGCTCGGACGCACCAGGTTGTCACTGCCGGTGTTGACCATGCTGACGGCTTGCCCATGCGATTGCCCTTTCGTGTGCATGCTGCGGATCACACACATCGAGTCGATTTCGGATGCCATGTGAGGCAGCAAATCGCTGACCCAAAGTCCCGATTCGCCGCGTTTCTTGAATTTCCACGGTCCGTTCATCAGCGTCGGGGCCGCGTCAATGTTCGGTGGCAAGGCAAAGGGAAGCGGCTTTCCATCCTGCTTCGCCAACATCGGTTTGTAATCGAACGTGTCGATGTGACTCGGCCCACCATGCATGAACAAAAAGATCACGCGTTTGATTCGCGGCGGCACGTGAGGCACCTCGATTGCCGCGGCGGAGCAACGCGAAACAAGCGAAGGTGCCGAAACCATGAGCGACCCCAATCCGATCCCAGCAGCCGTATTGAAGCGTCGTCGTGAAAGAGTCATGTTCGGATCTTGGGTTACGGGCGGGGTGAAATCGAGGCCGGCATGTTCAAGCGGGGTGAGTGTGGTTGAGGGAGATGCTAGTCGAGTAATCGGAATTCGGTCGCGGCAAACATCGCGGCTATAAAGGCATGCCATCGCGAGGTTGAATTCTCGTGGCCAGCGAAAAATGCGGTGGCAATTTCACGGTCCTCCGCCGTCGGCATCCTCTGAAAACAACATCGATAGGCCTCTTCGATCCGCGCCGAAAAATCGGAGTGATTGCTGCAGATTCGCTTCGCCGTCGCCTCGGACCACTGCTTGATTTCGGGGCTGTTGATCAACACCAACGCTTGACCAGGCACATTTGTGGTCGGACGTTTGCCCACCAAAAGGTCGGGATCCGCCGAGTCCAACGCTGTCACCAATGCCGGTACATAACCGCGGACAACCGGCATATACAGCGTGCGGCAGGACTGTGAAAGCAAACCGATCTCGGAGTTGCTGTCGCTGTTGTTGTTCGAAACGAGTGTCCCCATCCCCTTCATCGGTTCATAACGAGGGTTGCGATCGAGTTGGTTCGCGGCGACGAGCATCGTGTCGCGGATCGCTTCGGCGGGCATTCGGCGGCGGTGGACTCGCCAAAGAAGGCGATTTTCAGGATCACTTTCACTCGAAATTGAGTTCATTGATGACGATCGCTGGTAGGCTTGCGTCGTGACGATCCTACGGATCAACGGTTTTAATTGCCAACCACCTCGCAAAAAGTCAGATGCCAGAAAGTCGAGTAATTCAGGGTGTGAGGGACGTTCGCCCTGCACGCCAAAATTATCGACTGTCCGCACGATCCCTTCGCCCATCAGATGCATCCAAACGCGATTGACAAACACGCGAGCCACGAGCGGATTGTCTGGATCGGTCAACCAATCGGCCAATTCCAAACGTCCACTACCCTGAGGGGACGCAATTGTGGCGGTCCCGCCGCTACAGACTTGCAAGAAGCCGCGTTGCACAACGTCGCCCAAGTTGGCCGTCTCGCCGCGAATATGAATCGGGCAGTCCGCAATCGCGTCGCTGCTTCGGTCTCGCGGCGCCATCGCCAAGGGTAGCGGTTCGGGGGGATTCTTTTTCAGTTCCGCGAGCTTCGCTTGAACCTGTTCCCGTTCGCTGCTTTTTTGTTTGACCGCTTGGGCGATGCGAGGATCCGGTTTCGGCTTGCCGTCTGACTCGCTCGTTGCGTCCACCTGCAAGAATTGGATCGCGTCTACAATCACATAGCCATCGGTGTTGGCGTTGCGGATCGTGACGATGGCCTCTTGATCTGCATCGAACTGGAACTCACCCAGCGAATTCCAGATTTCGTCGATGGCCGCTGTTCGTTGGTTAACGAACAGCTCATGATCGCCGCTGGCATCCTTGATCGTGACGGGAACCTGTGACGCACGATTGGAGCTCGGCGAACCTGCTAGCCGGATTTCATAGCGTCCGGACTTCGGCAGAGGCACGGAAAATTGAATCGACAGACTACCTTTGTCCGCGTTGTTATCGTGCACGTATCCTTTGGACACAAAGGTGTGGAAAAGCTTTGAAGCTTTCCATAGACCCGTCTTTTTGCCTGCCTCGTCATCGATCACTAACCCGCGGTGAGTGGTGCGTTCTTTCAGTGCCGACAATTCTTTATCGAGTTGCTTCAAACTATCCTCGAGCGTTCTTTGTTTTTGCGTGTAATCCGCCAAGGCTTTTTTGTGTTTGTCGCTGGTCGGCAGTGGGGTCTTGTTCCACGTGCTGACGTACAGCTGGCTTTCTCCGTTGAGCGTTTGGGTGCTGCGGAAAATTCCGGCTAACGCGTAGTAGTCTCGCATCGGCACAGGATCAAACTTGTGGTCGTGGCAGCGAGCACACCCCAGCGTCAGTCCTAAGAAAGCACGCCCAACGGTGTCGATCTGTTCGTCGACCACATCCATCTCGAGTTTGACTTTGTCGCGTTCACTCAGCATCTTCGTCCCCAACATCAGAAACGTCGTGGCGACCAAGTTGTCCCAACGCTGCGAATCGCTTGACGCGGGTAAAAGGTCGCCGGCGATCTGTTGCTGGATCATTTCGTCAATCGATCGGCCGTCGGCAAACGAGCGAACCAAATAGTCGCGATAACGCCAAGCGTCGTGATGTGTCGCGTTGAAGTCGGCTCCGTTGCTGTCGGCGTACCTCGCAAGATCCATCCAGTGACGAGCCCAATGTTCGGCAAACCCCGTTGAGCTTAGCAGTCGATCGACAATCTGGTTCCAATGTTGTGGGGATGGATCGTGTTGCCACGCTTTTTGTAATTCGAGCCCCGGAGGAAGTCCGGTCAGATCAAAGCAAAGTCGTCGCAGGCGAATTTCCGGAGACGCCAGCTCATTGGCGTCAATCTTCGCTTGCTCGAGTTTCTCATCTAAAAAACAATCGATCGGCGTACTGTGGAAACGATTGGGTTCGCCCGACGCGGAAGTAGCGAGCGTTTTCTGTTTTGATGGGATGGCGATGGGAATCGCCGGAGCTTCGATCGGGCGAAACGCCCAAAATTGTTTGCCCGCTTCGATGTCGATCGCGGGCTTCGATTGAGGAATCGCGAGCGGCTGGTCTCGCGGATCGATCGCTCCTGCAGAAATCCATTGTTCGAAATCCGCGATCACCTTGGCTGGCAATGGTCCTTGGGGCGGCATTTCAGACGATTCGTAGCGGATCGCGGAAATCAACAAACTCGCCTTGGGGTCACCCTGCACAATGGCAGGTCCACTGTCACCGCCGCTTATCATGCCGCCCGAGGAATCCAGTAATAACGATCCGCCAAGATCGTCCGAGCTCGATGAGTGGCACTTGTAGCAATGTTCAACCAGAACGGGGCGGATGCGGCTCTCGAAAAATTCGACCGATCCTGGTTCCTGAGAACACGCAGTAAGCGAACAAAACGCCAACGAAAAAACGAACCCAGCGGTCAAAATGACACGACCATTCATCGAGCTGGGGACTGTAGCCATGGCGTAAGTCTATCGAGTGCAGGGCAGGGATTGACGTGGATGGAGTCGGGATCGGCCGTGGACGCCACTTACGGGTGTTTCGATGCCCTCCTAGGTTAGCACAAACGGTTTATTCCTGCACAATAACAACTGAATTGAAGCTCGCTGCACGTTTTTGTGGCGGTAAGGTCATTACGGATGCGGCCGACCGTTTCCCCTGTTTTGTTCCATCACACCAACGAATTCGATGTCCATGAATATTCTGATTTTGACCGGCGCCGGAATTTCGGCGGAATCGGGCGTGCCCACCTTTCGAGACGCGAATGGGCTATGGGAAGGACATCGGTTCGAGGATGTTGCCACACCCCAAGCGTTCCGGCGCAACCCTTCCTTGGTGCACCATTTTTATAACCAGCGTCGCCGCAGTTTGTTGGACGTTCGGATTCAACCCAATCCTGCTCATCGAGCCCTGGCGGAATTCGAAGCTGAACATCGGGGCGGGTTCTTGCTGGTAACCCAAAATATCGATGACCTGCATGTGCGAGCGGGCAGCAAGAACGTGCTGGCGATGCACGGCGAACTCCTGAAAGCTCGCTGCGAAACCACTGAGGAAATTTTTCCATGGCGTGACGATCTCGATGAAACGACGACAAACCCCAATCACCCCGAATTCATCGGAACGATGCGTCCCCACGTGGTGTGGTTTGGGGAGATGCCCCTGGGGCTCGCACGAATCGAAGAGGCCGCGAGAAACGCAGACCTGTTTATTGCGATCGGAACCTCTGCGGTTGTCTATCCGGCCGCGGGAATCGTCAGACAAACCAAACCCACGTGCCGAAAAATTGAAATCAACCTCGACGCCACCCCAAACTCTTCTGAGTTTGATCAGTCGATTCGAGGGAAGGCCAGCATCGAAGTGCCCGCATTCTTGAAGAGTTTGGCCTCCGGTTGATGCGTTGGATCGAGATCAGAGGGCATTAACCAGAGGGAAAGCGGCTTTCACCTTGACGTGTCACACAGCCGATTTGGGGGCGTCAAGTCAAGGGAGCGAGTGCCAGATTTACTTGATCTTGAAAAGCTCGACTACAAAATGCAGCGTCGCGTTGGGTGGGATCACTCCTCCGGCGCCTCGTGCACCGTACCCGAGTTCCGCGGGGATCTCGAGTTCGATCATGCCTCCTTCGCCGACGAGTTGCAGCCCCTCGGTCCATCCCTTGATCACGCCGCTTAATGGGAATGAGATTTTAGAAGCGCGGCGATACGAACTGTCAAAGATGGATCCATCGTCGAGCCAGCCTTTGTAATGAACCTCGACGCTGTCACTGGCACTGGGGCTTGCGTTATCACTCTTGCGGAGCATGCGGTACTTCAAGCCGGAGTCGGTCGTTATGAATTGCCCATCGGCATCCTCATCGATCGGGCCGGGCTTCTCCTGTTCTTGGGAATCCGCCGGACCGGGTTCAGGCTTCGGACCATCCTTGTCCTCGGGGGCCTCTTCGCCACTGGCGCCGACCGTCATGGAAACAAAAAGCAACAAAAGCAGAGCCGTTTTAAGCATGTGATTCATCCACAAAGTAGAAGCAGGGGGCATACGTGAGCGGCAAATCATATCAAAAATGAAGAATCGCAGGCCGAGTCAATTAGAAATCGCAGTTGCAAGTTCAGGTGCACTGCCATGCTCCGCCCATGTTTTGTGCCCTGCCATCCCGCTCACATGCGTGACGTTTTGATTCACGTCTCCGAAACCTACCGTGGAAAGGTCAAAACGAACGACGTCACTTCAGTGGAGGCATCGGAGTGTTCCGAATGAAATGTGCAAGTTCACGGTCATCAAGCACGCCGAGGTCGCAAACGCGGCCAAGCCTCGCCGAAGGAAACTTCTGGCTTAGTCTGATTGAACCCAAACTCTGGGAGGGGCGGTACTTTGCGAGGAGAAGGTTTGAGGTAGACCGAAGCGTTACAGACGACATGCGAGATCAAAGAACCCTCCCCGCTTGTTTCACGCGTCCCACCTGAAATTAGAATTCACCTTCCCCTTGGGGAGGTCAGAGTCGGCAATAGCCGGCTCTGGTTGGGGGCGTTGAGTTGGAAGTGGATCGTGCAAGCATCGTTTCCCACCATCCCCGGCCCCATGGTGCGGACTTCCCGTCCCAGCCGGGAAGGTGAAATATCACGAGGCAAACGGAACGGGAGCGTTACCGTCGGCGCATAAAAAAACTCTCTTGCAGCAAAGCTACAAGAGAGTTTTAAAAATCCGGCAATACCTACTTTCACGCTGGTATGCACTATCATCGGCTCAGAAAGCTTGACTTCTGTGTTCGGGATGGGAACAGGTATGACCTTTCTGATATGGTCGCCGGAAAGACACACTTACGGGTATTTCACCGCAAGTGCGCCGAGTTGTTTGGTAGCTGTTATTGTATCTGAAAGAGTTTTCTTAAACTTCGTCGAAGCCATGTATCCCTATAGAACATGAGTGCGGGATATCGATGGCCAAACTTTCGCCCGTTAGTACTGGTTAGCTTAATACCTTACGGTACTTACACGCCCAGCCTATCAACCAAGTCGTCTTCTTGGGGGCTTTCGACTAATGTCTACGAATCCTAATCTTGGAGCGGGCTTCACGCTTAGATGCTTTCAGCGTTTATCCGTTCCGAAGTTAGCTATCCAGCCGTGCCGCTAGCGCGACAACTGGTACACCAGAGCTTCGTCCAACTAAATCCTCTCGTACTAAAGTTGAACCTCCTCAAGATTCGTACGCCCACGGCAGATAGGGACCGACCTGTCTCACGACGGTCTGAACCCAGCTCACGTACCACTTTCATTGGCGAACAGCCAAACCCTTGGGAGCTTCTACACCCCCAGGATGTGATGAGCCGACATCGAGGTGCCAAACCGCATCGCCGCTGTGGACGCTCGGATGCGATAAGCCTGTTATCCCCGGAGTACCTTTTATCTGATGAGCGATAACCCTTCCATTCGGGATTACCGGATCACTAAGACCTACTTTCGTACCTGCTCGACTTATGGGTCTCGCAGTCAAGCACACTTCTAACTTTACTCTCTTCGCCTGATTACCGACCAGGCTGAGTGTACCTTTGCACTCCTCCGTTACTCTTTGGGAGGAGACCGCCCCAGTCAAACTGCCCGACTGACATTGTCCTTCGCCCTGATTCAAGGGATCGAAGTTAGAATTAAAATATAACCAGGCTGGTATTTCAACGACGGCTCCTTCGACACTAGCGTGCCGATCTCAAAGCCTCCCAGCTATCCTACACAAATTATATCTCAACCCAATATCAGCCTACAGTAAAGGTTCACGGGGTCTTTCCGTCTAACCGCGGGTATGTGGCATCTTCACCACAACTACAATTTCACCGGGTCTGTGGTTGAGACAGTGCTCCAATCGTTACGCCTTTCATGCAGGTCGGAACTTACCCGACAAGGAACTTCGCTACCTTAGGACCCTCATAGTTAGGGCCGCCGTTTATTGGGGCTTCGGTCGCCAGCTTCGCTCCGAAGAGCTAACCGTCTTCCTTAACCTACCAACACCGGGCAGGCGTCAGACTCTATACATCCACTTGCGTGTTAGCAGAGTCCTGTGTTTTTGATAAACAGTCGTTAGAGCCGATTTTCTGTGGCCCACTTGCGTGGGCGCCCCTTATCGCGAACTTACGGGGCCATTTTGCAGAGTTCCTTAACCACAGTTCTCCCGAGCGCCTTAGAATTCTCATCTCGCCTACCTGTGTCAGTTTTAGTACGGTCAGTTGCTTAACTTCGCAGCTTTTCTTGGACGTCCTTCCAATGACTTCGAGAACTTAAACGCTCTCGAGCTATACCTTGGCTTATGTCGGGTCTTTTAATCCCCAACACCTCAGTGGTCGCTACGGACATTTCTATTCGTACCGCTCACTTTCCGGACGCCGTCCCTGCGATTAGATACACAACCGGCACAGGAATATTGACCTGTTATCCATCCCCTACGCCTTTCGGCCTCGGGTAAGGTACCGGCTAACCCTGGGCGGATTTGCCTTCCCCAGGAAACCTTAGGCTTTCGGCGAATAGGATTCTCACCTATTTTATCGTTACTCATTCCGGCATAATCACCCGATGACGCCAACACCGCTCGTTACCGTACGGCTTGTATCTCGTCATCGGCGCTCTCCTACCACTTTAACCCGAAGGTTAAAATCCGCTGCTTCGGTGTTTTACTTACTCCCGTTCATTATCGGCGCAGAAATGCTCGACTGGTAAGCTGTTACGCACTTTTTAAATGGTGGCTGCTTCTAAGCCAACATCCCAGCTGTCACGGCATTCCAACTTCCTTAGTGACTAAGTAAAACTTCGGGACCTTAGCAGGCGATCTGGGTTGTTTCCCTCTCGACCCTGGAGCTTATCCCCCAGGGACTGACTGCCGCGGTACGGTCACCGGTATTCGGAGTTTGGTTCGGTGGGGTACCCCGGGAAGGGCCCCCATCCGATTCAGTATCTCTACCCCCGGTAACTAATTTACACGACGCTATCCCTCAAGATATTTCGGAGAGAACGAGCTATCTCCTGGTTTGATTACACTTTCAGTCCTCCCCACAAGTCATCCCCTCAGTTTTCAACCTAAGTGGGTTCGGTCCTCCACGCAGTTTAACCCGCGCTTCAACCTGCTCATGGGTAGATCACACAGGTTTCGCGTCTGCAGCAAACGACATATTTCGCCCTATTCAGACTCGGTTTCCCTTGGGCTTCGTTCCGTAAGAACTTAACCAAGCCGTTTACCACAACTCGCCGGATCATTATGCAAAAGGCACGCCGTCACACATTAAAATAGTGCTCCGACCGCTTGTAGGCACATGGTTTCAGGTTCACATTCCTCCCCTAGCAGGGGTTCTTCTCACCTTTCACTCACGCTACTGGTACGCTATCGGTCGTTAGAGAGTATTTAGCCTTACGGGATGGTCCCCGTGGATTCAGTCCAGGTTTCACGTGACTGGACCTACTCAGGTGCTCCTATGGTGCATGCTTATTTTCGTGTACGGGGCTGTCACCCGCTATGGCGATCCTTCCCAGAATCTTCCACTAACAACACACAATCCAATATCGAAGTCCTACAACCCCGCGAAGGAAACCTTCACGGTTTGGGCTATACCGATTTCGCTCGCCGCTACTGACGGTATCGATTTTTCTTTCTCTTCCTCTGGTTACTTAGATGTTTCAGTTCACCAGGTTGTAACTAACCTGCCTATGAATTCAGCAGGCAGCAATCGGGTATCCCGGGATCATCGCTTGTTTGTCAACTCCCCCAGGCATTTCGCAGACTTCCACGCCCTTCATTCTTCTAACGCCAAGACATCCCCCATGTGCCCTTAATAGATTGGCCATCGAAATCCCGAACTCAAAAGTGTTTGACCACAATCAAGCGCGACAAATCGTTGGTTTCTATGGTTAACGATATCACATGTGGTGATTGCTGCTTTACTCCACCCACTCCGAAGAGAAGGCTTCACTGACTACAGCAATCACGTTGCACAGAATCCTATAAGAATACATTCTCGCCAACGCTTTCCATTGCGACCCGCACAGTAAACTGCGTGAATCGAACTTAGGCGTTGGCAACGCTTCTCAGAACTTGTTTTCACTTCTCTCGCTTTGAAACAGAGCCTCCCAAGACTTAGCCTTGAGCTGAACTGCCCTTTGCGAGTGTAGTGCTCTTTCAGATGCCAACTACCAAACAACCAAATTGTCAAATATCAATGCGTTGCGTTCGAGTGTAAGTCGATAGTGCAACGGACGCTGCCTTGTGAGCAGCCGGTTGACGTCATCTTTGGAAGGCGAGCAAGTCGCGTTCCGTTCTTGGCGTCAGCCGGTCGTTCACAAGTGAGGGCGAAGAATACTGTTGAAGGTTTTCTTCGTCAACCTCGTTTTGAGAAGCTTTTTAAAGTTTCTTAAAACTTAGTTGATTCGCTTGAGACTCGTGTTTTCGGGGCACCGAGGTGTCCGTTGAACGCTTGTCTCAGGCAGGAAGGAAGGATATCGATTTCGAACCTGGGGTCAACCTCTGTTTGAGGAAAAGTTCAGGTTTTGTTCGTGTCGTTTGAATCTTTCAAGAAGAATGATTCTCTGGACACTTTCGTATCTTTCACTTCACCTGAATCACTTGCGTGATTCAGGCTAGTGGAGGTAGACGGACTTGAACCGACGGCCTCCTGCGTGCAAAGCAGGCGCTCTCCCAACTGAGCTATACCCCCGAGGCGATTTGTGAAGTTTGCATAGTGAGCGGACTGACGTCAAGCTGACTAATTAAGAACTTCTTAAATCGCTTCTAATTAACTCTTCACTTCTCTAAGTGGGCGTACCAGAACTCGAATCTGGGACCTCGTCGTTATCAGCGACGCGCTCTAACCAACTGAGCTATACGCCCGAATTGTTTTGTTTCAGCAAGTCGCTAGGCGACCGCTGCTGTTTCAATTCACCTCCTGGAGTTCGCATTCGGTAGTTGATCGTTACCGCGAATGTTCCAAGAGGGGCAAAGTTTACGCAAACTACGTCGGCTGTCAAAGGGAAGAGATGCCTCTAACAGACAAATTCGTTGCTTTTCTCTTTTTGACCTCCTTACCAACCGCTGTTTTGGCTTCGATTGGCTCACCAAAGTACCGTTTCAGTTGTTGGCTGAAGTGTCAATTCCTCTCGTGAGACCTTTTCTTCGACCAGCCTTGCGTCGGTTCTTAACCAATCTCGATGAATTTGATCGGTTTCTTGTTTTTGGTCGGTGGAGCTTGTCAGCGATCGGGCCCCTGGAACGCGGCATCACGTGGTGATTTGGCGAGTTGGGCCGCGTTTGCCGGGGATCCGCGGTGCGTTCGGTGTGGCGGCTCGGCCATCGATGATGGCTGAGACCCGGGGGCGTTCCAGATTCAAGCGGGTTCAGCCAGACGCGGTTAATAAAAATCGACGCTTTAAAAATCGACATTCCCACCGGGGGCTAGGTTCGGGCACAATAATTGGTATTGCTGTGAAAGCGAAAGGCCGGAAAGATCCGGCTAAAATTCGAAACTCCGCAGGCAATCTTTCAAATACACGGTTCCTGGCGGCACCCTCCTACAACTCTTTGATGGAATGTTTGGCATGATGGATCTCCCCCCTCCCGGACGGTTTGTTCGTTATCGAACCGGCTTCATTGGTATGGTTGAATCGATTTCTTCCCCGAAATGCCTGACGAAAGCGACGTCGACGATGACGTTGGTTGCGGCAGGTTTGTTGGCATTGCCGATGACTCCAGCCGTGGCTGCGACTCCTTCGGCCAAGGATGCGCTGCAGTTGAAGCCGGTTCAGGCCGATGTCGAATACGAGCAAGTGGAGGCGTCTGAGGTTGCGAAATGCACCGTGACGGATTTAGAGCACAACGATTGGTCCGGTTGGGAAGTGCGGGCGGGCGATGGAACTTTGCTGCGTCGATTTGCCGACACTAACGACGACAACAAAGTCGATATGTGGTGCTATTTCAATTTTGGAATCGAGGTTTATCGGGATATTGATCGTGATTTTAACACAAAAGCCGATGAATACCGCTGGTTTGGTACCGCTGGTACTCGCTGGGGATTGGATGAAAACGAAGACGGCAAGATCGACGCTTGGAAGCAAATTTCCCCCGAGGAAGTGACCGCGGAAGTGGTTGCGGCCCTACGCGATCGCGATGTGGCACGCTTCACCCGTTTGATGGTCACCGGCAAAGATCTCGAGTCGATCGGGGTGGGCAGCGAGACGATGCGGCGATTAGGCGGGAAGGCCACTCTCGCGGTTCAAAAGTTTGGTGAGTTTGCAAAATCTCAAAAGGCCGTCGGACGCGACGCAAAATGGGTTCAATTTGCAGCTGCCACTCCCGGGGTTGTTCCCAGTGGAACCGCGGGATCGAGCAAAGATATCACCGTGTATGAGAACGCGGTCGCCATGTTCGAAGACGCAGACGGTAGCGGTCAACTGTTGGTCGGAACGATTGTTCGCGTCGGTGATGCTTGGCGAATTGTCGATTTACCATCGATTGGGGAAGACGGCGAGGCGGTCGCTCAATCATCGGGAAACTTTTTTACCCCTGGAGGGATGGGAGGATCCGCGGCGAATCTGAACTCGGGAATCGGAGCTCAATCCCAACAATTGGTCACGGAGCTCGAAGAAATCGATCGCAAGCTCGCCACGACCAGCAATCCCAAGGACTTGGCCAAGCTTCATGAAGGACGGGCCCAATTGGTGTCGCGTTTAATTCGAGCCACTGAGAACCCAAGCGAGCGAGATGCGTGGACGCGTCAGTTGATCGATACCGTCAGTATGGCGACGCAAAGCGGGGCATATCCCGATGGAATTAAGCAATTGAAAGCGATCGTCACCTCACTGGGGGACAACAACGAGTCGCTAAAGGCCTATGCGGAATACATGATGATCGGCTCTGAATATGCGCTGCGTCAAACTCCCGATGCCGATTTTGCGGAAGTCCAGAAATGGTATTTGGAAACCTTGATCGATTTTGTCGATCGCTACCCACGGATGCCAGAATCGGCTCAAGCGATGTTGCAATTAGCACTCAGCAAAGAGTTTGAAGACAAAGAGAGCGAAGCCCTGGGCTACTACAAAAAGGCTGCCGAGGCATTTCCAGGTTCCGACACGTCGGAGAAAGCCGAAGGAGCCGTTCGTCGCCTCGAATCGGTGGGCCAAGTGATCGATCTGCAAGGGCTGTCGATCGATGGTAAACCATTCAAGCTCTCACAACTGCGTGGTCGTCCCGTGGTGTTGCACTACTGGGCGACCTGGTGCGAGCCATGCAAGCAGGACATGAAGCTGTTGCGTGGTTTGCAGGCGCGTTATCAGAAGGCCGGGTTGCAGCTTGTCGGCGTGAATGTCGATGCGACTCGCGAAATGGCTAAGGGATTTTTGAAGGAGACTCCCCTGCCCTGGATCCAATTGTTCGACGACGGGGGACTCGAATCGAGTGACCTTGCTAAAGCGTTTGGCGTCCAGACCTTGCCTACAATGATGTTAATCGATGAGCGAGGCCGAGTGGTTCGTCACAATGTTCGCGCTGCCGAGCTCGAAAGCGAACTCGAGAAAATGACGAAGAAGTAGACTTCCGCAGCCTTGGTGGCCGAATGCCTTCGTGGGTTTCGCCAATCCAATGAGTTTGCCGTCAAATGACAGCCGCTTGGATCTCAGCTCGAGAATCAGGCGGCTTTTTTTGTGGACGCAACGCTCTTCTTAACGTTTCGTTACCCCGCGAGCTTCGTTGCCCGAGAGGCGGGCACTCTTGTAAAACACCCCTCGCATTCCTTGTTGCGGCGGGCGAATGCCCCTCCCAATTCCTCGCTTGTTGTGATGTCTGATCTTGGTGCAGCGGTCCTTGTGCGCGGTTATGCTATGAATTCGGCTACGGTACTCGGTCGTCGTTTCCGCTTCTATACTTGCTGGGCAACCCTGCGACGATGAATCGGCAGCGATGGTGGTTGCTCCTTCTCGAAGTCACTTTTCGATCAGGTAATAAACGCGATGGGCAAGCGGGATGATCTTCTTCGTCAATTAAAAAAGGCCGATCGACGACGTGGTCGCCGTACGTCTAGTACCGCGGCGTCGAACGATTCGGGGCGTCAGAGTCCTGGGGCGAGTGACGCTGCGGACCAGGTGGATGTGACGGCATTGATCGTTTCCGATGTGCTCGCGTTTGCACATTCAGAGAAAGGTTGTCGAGATCCCCAGGTCGTTTCCGCGCTGCGTTCATTGCTACGGGGGTCTGACCCAACGGTGCCCGTTGCACGTGGTTTACGCGATCAGATACAGCTCATCGCGGATCGTCCCGACGTCAACCTTCGCGACTTTCGCAGCTCGGTCAAAGGCCTTTTGGAACAAGCAGCGCAGTTCGATCGCGAGGCAGGCAATGACGACCGCTTTTTGAATTATTTAGCAGTGTTAATCGAGTAAGCCAGTGTTAATCGAGTAAGCCAGCGTTAATCGAGTAAGCCAGCGTTAATCGAGTAAGCCAGCGTTAATCGAGTAAGCCGGTGCCCCGCGAGTAAGGCAGAGCATGGGATGCCAATTTTTAGCACGACATAGCCCTCTTCAGACGTTCAATATGAATCGCACTCCAATTGAAAATCCGTATCTCAGCTCAGCAGCGACCCGCGACGAAGCCGGTCAGACCAATTTGAGTGGACTGGTTCGCACGGGCCAGATCATCGCATTTGCGCTGCTGCAAGGCGTTCTGTTCATCACCGCAATTTTTGCTTATTTGACGTTTGTCTCCGGTGGAAATGGGGAGCACGGCGCGGCCGCGGGGAACGCTGCGATGCCGGAAAATGACGGCGATTGGGTGTTTTTGTTGATCGGTATCGTAGCCTGCTTCGCCGGTTGTTTCGCCTCTTTCGTTGTTAATCGATTGATGAAGCAAATGGCGATTAGGCAATTTGTGGCCTCGGGATCCGAGGTTGCGGTGCCGGTCGCGGAAACCGTGACGATCACTCCCGAAATCAGTCAATTGTTGGCGGCATCCCAAACGCAGACGATCATCGGTTTGGCTATCGTCGAAGGTGCCGCAGTGATCAACGTGGTCTTGATGATGCTCGATGAAAACATGTTGCATCTCGTGATGGTCGCATTTTGTCTGGTCGCGATGGCGGTCCAATTTCCTACGCTGCGAAAAAAAATGGATCTGATCGAGTTCGCCGCACGGGCATCGCGAGACCGAATCTGAAACCCAGTAGAGGTGGAGAGTAAAGAATGCCCTCTCCGGGCCATGGAGCCCAGCTCTCCCCGAGGGAGGATGAAGTGGGAGGGGAATTTGAAAAAGCTAAATTGAAAATCGCGGGGAACTGTACTGGATTTGATCTGACAAGAGGAAACGGAGGGGCCCGACGAGCGCAGTTGTCGGGCTACATTGGAAGAATGGGCGTACCTGTCCAGTGCAACCAATCCTCCTCGGACGCTACCCGCGTCCGCCCCTCCTCCCGCAAGCGGACGGGTAAACCAAAACTCTCCCTGCCTCCCTGCCTCCCTGCCTCCCTGCCTCCCTGTCTCCTTGTCTCCTTGTCTCCTTGTCTCCTTGTCTCCTTGTCTCCTTGTCTCCTCACTAGATTGCCATCGACGGTAGCCTGTCTCGGATGCTATAGCCGTTGATTCCGTTTTCAGCTTTCGCTATCCAAAATCCGAGGTCGGCTTTGATGAAATTTCCAGCCCCCATTGCTGGATCGTTCTGCGTTTTGATGACGATCGTTGGATGTTCATCTGAAAATGCCAACGATGCTACTGGCTGGCAAGCGAATGGCGAGTCGAGAGTCGAAGCCACTCAAACGCCCGAAGCGGAACCGACGTTTGAAGTCGCTTCACCAGAATCGACCGCAGGCATGCGGTCGATGCCACGTGCCGAATACTCCGTCGCCCCGCAGCAGATCGAGGCCCCTTTTCAACAGTCCGAGGCGATGCGACAGCCGCAGGCGATGCAAACGCCCCCAGCCATGCAAATGCCCCTCGCCATACAAATGGATGCTCGGTCAATGCCAATGGAAGCAGCCGATGCAGTAGATCCACACGTCAGCCTTCCGGCGGGTGCGCAGCGAAATGGAGACGACGGCTTCGCGACCGTGCAAGTCTTTTATGCAACCGATCGCCAGCGAGGCCCTCTGACGTTGGCCGATTACCAAATCAGCGGCGAAAAACAAATCGTGCAAATGATTGCGATCGCCGCGATCGGCTTATTCGCCTTCGCGATGCTCAATTGGATGCGAGGGCGATCACGCACGGGCGCCTTGTCAGCGATCATGGGGGGTGGTGTCGCTTGCCTAGCGGCTGCGTTCATCGCGTTTGGGCAGGCGAGTATTGAAAAACACGGGGTGACCTATACGGCGGATCGCGGCGTGCTGGTGCGAGGTGTCTGCGAAGTCACGGTTCCTGATTCCCATCGCCGTGGGTTGGTGGAACGTCCCAGTCTGCTGAAATTCGAAGTGCGCGAAAATCAGCGTGAACACATTGTATTGACTAGCGCCGTGGAGCTCGCCGAAACCGATTTTCAACAACGCTTGTCTGAAACCGTCGCCCAGTCCAGCGATCGTGACTTGTTGGTCTTCATTCATGGCTACAACGTCGGCTTCGAGGCCGCCGTTCAGCGTACCGCTCAAATCGCCGTCGATTTGCCTTTTGAAGGCGTTCCGGTTTGCTATAGCTGGCCCAGCCAAGCGTCGCTGTTGGGTTACACGATCGACGAAAATAATTCCGAATGGACGATCCCCCATTTGAAGCAATTTTTAAGCGAGCTTGCCAGCGAATCAGGAGCCACGTCGATCAACGTGGTCGCTCATAGCATGGGCAATCGAGCGATGACCGCAGCGATGCAACAGATTCGCTGGGAGTTGCCTGAGGGCGTTGCCCCGCCATTTGATCGCATCGTGTTAGCCGCTCCCGATGTCGATGCGGATCGTTTTCGCCGTGACCTGGCCCCCGCGTTGTTGGAGGTTTCGAATCAGGTCACCCTTTACGCTTCTTCGGATGATCAAGCTTTGATTGCGTCCAAGAAGGTGCACGGTTATCCACGCGCCGGTGAGAGTGGAGCCAATATATTGGTGGTCCCGGGAGTTGAGACGATCGATGTCAGCGGCATCGACCTGAGTTTATTGGGGCATAGCTACTATGGTGACAACGAATCGATGCTGCGTGATCTCTACGAACTGGTTCGCTCGCGATTGCCCGCACCGCAGCGCAACATGTTGATCGCACGGCAAGCAGGCGAGATGATCTATTGGCAGCTCGCCCAGCGAGAAACCACCCCGCTGCGATAGACCGACGCTGTGGGGAGGGAGACAGGGAGACAAGGAGACAAGGAGAGAGGGAGAGAGGGAGAGAGGGAGACAGCTGTGACATCCTCCCTCTGGGAGGGTCGGTCGCAGGAGGCGGCCGGGGAGGGCTGGTGGCCCTGAGCTTGCATGTTCCTATTTCGGGGACACGACGTCATTTCGAACACTCCGAGGCCCCGCCCACAGCCGCCTACCGCCACAAAAAGCACCCAAGGCCCCGCGTCTGCGGAACCTTGGGTTCTTTGTATTTAACAAGCCATTTTCAACGAGCAAACGCTTCCGCCTTACGCGTTCTTAGGTTGCTTACGCAATTGGATCCATTCGCTGTGGAACGTGCCGTCCATGTCGGTTCGTTTGTAGGTGTGAGCACCGAAGTAATCACGTTGAGCCTGCAGCATGTTGGCGGGCAAGCGTGCCATGCGGTAGCCATCGTAATAGCACAACGCGGTGCTGAACGCTGGCACTGGGATACCCAGGATCGAAGCGGCCGCAACCACAGCACGCCACTTCTCTTGTGCGTTTTCAACGGCATTCTCGAAGAATGGGTGCAGCAGCAAGTTTTCGAGGTTCGGGTCCTCGTCGAATGCTTCCTTGATGCGATCCAAGAAGACCGCACGGATGATGCAACCACCACGCCATAGCAGGGCGCAGTCGCCGTAGTTGAGGTCCCACTTGTGCTCCGCCGATGCCGCTTGAAGCTGGACGAAGCCTTGAGCGTAGCTGACGATTTTGGAGGCGTACAAGGCTTGACGGACCGCTTCGACAAACGCTTCGCGATCGCCGACCATCTTCATCGCGGCTGCCCGCATTTCTGCGTTGGATGCTTCCGAAGGACCATTGAGTTTTTCACTGGCACGCACGCGAGCTTCTTTTTGAGCCGACAAACCGCGTGCGAACACAGCCGTGGTCACCAACGTGCTCGGCACGCCAAGATCCAAGGCCAATTGGCTCATCCATTTTCCGGTGCCCTTGGCACCGGCGACATCCAAAATCTTGTCGACCAAGTAGCCATCGCCACCTTGGTCATCTTTGACGCTGAAAATGTCACGACTGATTTCGATCAAGTAGCTCGCCAAGTCGCCATCGTTCCACTTGTCAAACACGTCGTAGAGTTCGTCGTTGGATAGACCGCCGACCTCGCGAAGCAATTGGTACGCTTCGCAGATCAGTTGCATGTCGCCATATTCGATCCCGTTGTGGACCATTTTGACATAGTGACCGGCACCGCGAGGGCCGACCCATTCGCAACAAGGAATGTCATTGTTGGGGCCGACCTTGGCCGAAATCGCTTGGAACATCTCTTTGACTTCGGGCCAAGCGCCCGCGCTGCCGCCGGGCATCATGCTGGGGCCCAATAACGCCCCTTCTTCACCACCTGAAACGCCGCAACCACAGAACAGCAGCCCTGCGTCTTCGACTTTCTTGGTTCGTCGCTCGGTGTCAGCGTAGTGCGTGTTACCGCCATCAATGATGATGTCGCCGGGCTCGCAAAGTGGGATCAATTGGTCAATGATCGCGTCGACCGCAGGTCCCGCTTGCACCAACAACATCAACTTGCGTGGTCGTTTGACCGATTTGACGAATTCTTCGATCGAGTGCGTGCCGACAAAGTTCTTTCCTTTGGCTCGGCCATTGATCAGGTTGTCAACCTTCTCGGTGGTGCGGTTGAAGACGGCAACTTTGTAGCCGCGACTTTCGACGTTTAAAGCCAAGTTCTCGCCCATCACCGCTAGTCCGATTAGGCCAAAATCGCAATCGCCGCTCATAGTTTTTCCAGGTAGTAAAAGGAGGTTGGATAGAAGTTCCGCCGGATTTTAGGCGCTGTTAACAAAACGGGGAAGAACGGGAGAAAACCGGGGAGTTGGGACAGGGGGGGCCAGCGGTGGGGGGAATGGAGCGAGAAGTCTCCCCGCAAGGAAGCTGTGGTGGTAAATCCCCACTCAATCACACCCGGATCGGCCGTGAGAAGTGACAAATATTCGTCTCAATCGCTAAAACGTTCCTAAACCACCACCGATTAGCGGATATCCAGCGTTCATTTGTTGCTGCAGCGCTCTGCGGCGATTATTGTCAAAGGACGCAAGCTGTATATGCTGCGCAATTGACCCATCTTTTCGCAAAGTCGCCTTTTTAGGCTGAGTGATGAAAAAAACAAATCGAATTGCTGCCCTGCTCGTTTTTGCCCTCTTGTTCTCATTCGGATCCGATCAGGTTTCGGCGCAGAACCAATTGGCTGGGGTGGATGTGGACGCCAATGGCATCTTGAAGGTCAAACAGTTTGATCCACGCTTGGCCCAACAACGACTCGCCGAAGCTCGCAATCGTGCCGAGACTGGCGTGATGCAAACGAGCAAGTTGCGAAAAGTCTCGCTCAATCGACTCGAAGCGGAAATCGCAAAGCAACTCGAAGCGGGCGGGACCGTGTCGGATGACATGAAAGCGTTGGCAGGCTTAACCTCGCTCGAATACGTCTTTTTCTACCCCGATACCAAAGACATCGTTATCGCCGGACCGGCCGAAGGTTTTGTGCCCGATCCCACCGAACGGCTCGTCGGCATTCAGACGGGAAAACCGACCGTTTTGCTCGAAGACGTCGTGACCGCGCTACGTGCCTACGCTCCCGGGGCGAAGCCCACTTCGACCATCAGCGTTTCGATCGACCCAACTAGCGAAGGGCTCCAGCGGATGCAGCGATTCCTGGCTTCGGTCCGCGGTCGAGTGCAACCAAGCGACGCCGAGCGATTGGCGATGGGGCTGAAAGACAACCTGGGGCTGCAAACCGTCACCATCAAAGGCATTCCCAATTCGACTCACTTTGCCCGCGTCTTGGTCGAAGCTGATTATCGCATGAAGCTTGTCGGGATTGGACTCGAACGTCTGCCGGTGCGTTTGCAAAGTTACGTCGATCGGGCGAATCCGAACACCGTGGCCTCCAACGCAATGGAACGTTGGTACTTCCAACCCAACTATGACGCGATCTCGGTCAGCGAAGATGGGCTGGCAATGCGAATCAATGAACGAGGCGTGGAGCTTGTGGGCGCCAATGAACGCGTCGCCAATGGACGTCGGATGCAAATTGCCGGCAAAGTAAACCGTGCCAGCCAGACGTTCTGTAAAGATTTCACTGCGGCGTTCCCCGAAATCGCCCAAAAGGTTCGCGTCTATGCCGAACTCAGCCAGTTGATCGATATCGCCGTCGCTGCGGCTTACATCCAAGAACAGGATTTCTATGGCCAGGCCGATTGGTCGATGCCCGTTTTACAGGACGAAACGTTGGTTTCCGTTGAAACCTACACCGCGCCGGAGCAAGTGGAAACGGCTGTCAACGCCGTCTGGCGCGGCAACACGCTGATGACGCCGCTCGGAGGGGGAGTGAATATGCAGCCACGACAAGCACTCAAAGCCGAGCATGTCCGCCAGGATACGGATGGCCGAGTCGTGAAGACCCACAGCGAAGCGGGCCCAAGTCAACTCAAAGAGGGACAATGGTGGTGGGATTGATCCCGCATCATGCCATTGCGTGATCGGCGCTCTCTCGCGTCACACCAATGCAACGCACCTTCTTTCGGGTCCGGTCGTTTTTCAGTTTCGCAGCCCCATCGAGTTACATCACGCTCCAGGCGAAGCATAGGAGGGGCGGGGCACGAGCCTCTCGCGATTTTCCGGAGCCGGGCGTTTCTCAACCGACCGCTCTTGGCGAGGAGACCGCATCGGTGCGAGTGAGCGGGTGTCGCCAATAGCCCATGGGACGCTCAGGACGCGAAACATCGTGACGCTCATGCTATCGGGGCGTATGATGTTTTTCGTGCTTTTGTCTCAACGCATCCGCGCGGAATGCTCATGAATCGGCCCAGTGAATTTCGCATGCCCAGTGACGAGTGTCGGCTCGTCGTGGTCCAGGACCAATTGCAACCGTGTCCGTATCTCGGCGACACGATGGCTCGTATGCCGCTTCGGCTTCCCATCGGCAACGTGACCCCGGAAATCACCGATCAAATGCTGGCGATGGGATTTCGCCGTAGCGGCGACTTTGTCTATCGCACGCAATGCCCTGCCTGCCAAGCATGTCATCCGACGCGGCTTGATGTGTCGACATTCCGGTGGACAAAATCGTTTAAACGCGTGCTCCGTCGTGGAGATCAAGACCTGACTTGGCAATGGAATCCACCAAGTGTCGATGCCCTGCGCACGGAAATGTTTAACCAACATCGTCACCAGCGAAACTTGGGAATCCGTGATGAACAGGTCGACGAAGACGCTTACCGCTCATTCCTCTCGGACTCGTGTTGCGAGACTCGTGAGCTCTCCATCTGGAAGGCGAACCGACTCGTTGCCGTTTCGATTGTCGACATCGGCCGGCGTAGCACTTCGGCGGTCTACACTCACTTTCGGCCCGAAGAGAGTCGCTACAGCCTGGGTACCTACGCGGTGTTAAAGCAAATCGAGTGGGCGCAAGCCACTGCTCGCCAATATGTTTATCTCGGTATGTACGTCGCCGAGAACTCGCACCTGAATTACAAGTCCCGCTTCCAACCGCAACAGCGTCTCGTGGAAGGCCGGTGGATTGATTTCGACCAACGGTGAGCTTGCCATCCTCACTCTCCCGCTTGCGGGAGGGGCGGACGCGTTAGCGGCTGCGGAGGGCTGGCGACACGACGCTTGCACGGTCCTTCTTTTCTAGTCTTTCTGGCTTGAAAACGCGTCTCTGGGCGGCACCCGCAGGCACTCGAACTGCTCGTCCCCTCCCCTTTGCAGTAGAATCAGGCGTGTCTTACTCTCTTTTCTTCCTGCCTGAGTCAGGTTCGACACGATGATGGTTCAACGTCTTACGTGCCTTGGGGTTCCCCTTGGCCTGTTTTTTGTCGCTTCCTTTATGACGGGCGACAGTTTGGCTCAACCGCCTCTCAGTCGTCTGCAATCGGGCGAGTTTGCTGCAGCCCTGAATGATGCTGCAAACGCATCACCTCAACAGCGAGACCAATTTCTGGCAAAAATTTCGACGGCTCAATCCGCGGTCGGCGATTCGGTGGCGGCAAATTCGACGCTTCGAGGAATCGAATCCGCAGAGGCGAGGAGTCAGGTGATCGAAACGAACAATGGAGCGGCGGGAGGAAGTTCGTTTGCCGATTTTGGTTCGCTGATGGCGCTGATCGAAACCACGGTTGTTCCCGATACCTGGGAATCTCTCGGCGGCCCCAGCACAATGGCCCCCTATCCTCAAGGGGTTTTTGTTGATCCCCAGGGAACGTTGCGCGAGTGTGAAACGTTGAGGCATGCCAATGCGATGGACAATCTAGTCGCCCAGCTCGACGATGCTGCGACTGCAACCGGTCATGCCGCCTTGTTTGCACCGTCAGCGTGGCGCACGCCCTCGCCGCTACGCAGCGTTTCACTGCGTCGATTACGCGACGCCCTTTCGTCATACCAGGTTTCGGGCCAGAGCGTTCCCGAGTCCATCCAGTATCTCGCAGGTTTATCCCAAGTCCGCTTTGTTCAATTCACCGACGACGACATTGTCCTCTCGGGTGAAGTGGGGGGCATCGAGACGTATCAAGGATGGTATCGGGATCGGGTCACCGCTCGCAACACCATGCGACTCGACTTTTTGTTGACTTGTTTGGCGGCTGCACAGAATGGCCAATCGTTTGGCTGTACGATCGATCCATCGCGTGAAGGTTTGCAAAACGCGGTCCAAGCTGCGGTGGGAATTCAAAACAAGTCGATTCCAATTGGCACTGCCGCCGAAGCGGTCCGCGTTGCCTTAGGAATGCAGCGAGTCGAGGTGTTTGGTACGCCACCGGACACGGTGTTGGGGTATGTGATGGTCGAAGCCGACCGGCACATGAAGCAACTTGCCCTCGGTGAGCGTGAATTGCCCGAGGGAGCGATCGACTACCTCGATGCCGTCGACACCTTGATCGCCCGAGGCCCGCCGCGCGATTTACTGTTGCGTCTGTGGTTTACCGCATCCCCGCGAAGCGTGCGTTCAGATACGAATCAACGAGTTTTTGAAATCCAAGGCACTCCGATTCGCTTGAGCGGCCAAAACGAACGCGCGATCGCCAGCGGCCAACGTGGCCATCTGACAAACGATCCTCGCACGGAGTTGTTTGTTGCCGATTTTAATCAGAATTGGGATCGGATCCGCCAGCAGTATCCGATCTATGGGGCTCTTGAATCGGTCTATCAAGCGGCGTCGATTGCCGAGTTAGCCCAACGCTATACCGAAGCGCGTGCCCACGATGCATTGATTCAAAGTGTGTCGCAGTTCAATGCCGATCGGCCTTGGATGTTGACTGCCCCGCGGCAAGTCGAATCGATCGCGACGATGCACACGGTTCGCCACGGCAAGCAAAACCACCACATCGTGATCGCCAGTGGAGGCGTGTCGGTCGACCCAAAGCAAACACTGCCGTCACAATTCGATCGCTACGCAACGCTCGATGCCATCTCAGCATCCACCGATCCACGCCCTCGTCTGCTCCAACGTTGGTGGTGGGACAGTGAGGAGTGAGGAGTGAGGAGTGAGGAGTGAGGAGTGAGGAGTGAGGAGACAAGGAGACAAGGAGACAAGGAGACAGGGAGACAGGGAGACAGGGAGACAGGGAGACAGGGAGACAGGGAGACAGGGAGACAGGGAGACAGGGAGACAGGGAGACAGGGAGAGTGTTTTGGCTCACGCTCCCTTTCCCCTCCTAAAGCCCCGACGTTGAGCATGCTCCGCCTCATCCCAACCGCTTGATCGCTTTGCGAGTCAGATACGGAATTGATTTTTGAATGGGGGGCCAACTCGCTTTCGCTCCCTTTTTAGGGCGGACGATGATATCGATCCCGTCCGGGACACGGTCTTGCTGAGTTCGAAAGGATTCGCGGATCAATCGTTTCCAATGGTTGCGGGCGACTGCGTTTCCAGTTCGTTTGGGAATCGTCACGCCAATCCGACTCGCCGATTTGCTGTCACGTTTAACAGCAAACAGCACCAACACGCCGTCAGCCACGCACACTCCGCGACGCAGGATCAAGGTGAACTGCGAACTGTGGACGATGCGGCGGGATTTGGGAAACCGATAACGCACGGAAGCGGGCCGTTAAAGATGAGCGTGAAGAGGAAGAACGAATATCAGTGGTTATGTAGGTGACCCGTGAGGTTCACAACGCGAAGCGTTAGCGAGGGGATTGTCGTTGTTTGCTCCGCAAACAAAACGCACCGCTAACAAACTCGGACCTCGATTGAGCGGGATTGCGACGGCTCACCCGCTTAGCTCACCCGTTTATAACACCCGCTTAGAACGACAAATCGTGTCGCAGGTTCAGCGGATTTCGTTCGGCAAACTTCTCGACCAATTCCTTCGACTCATCATCGATCGATTCAGGTAAACGAATTTGCAGTTCGACGATCAAGTCGCCTGCCGAGCCATCGCGATTGCGAATCCCCTGGCCTTTCAGCCGCAATCGTCGGCCGCTGCTGGTGCCCGCAGGAACCGACAAGGTGACTGTGCCTGAGGGGGTCGGCACGTCGATCTTGGCTCCTAGCATCGCTTCGGATAGAGAAACGGGGAGCTTGAGTTCCAAGTTTTTGCCGATCCGGCGGAAGTGAGGGTGGTCGGATACTTTGATCAACAAGATCAAATCTCCCCTAGGCCCTCCATTTGGCGACGGTTCGCCTTGGTCACGCAAGCGGATTTTTGATCCCGTTTCCACACCGGGTGGGATCGTGACCGACAACTTTTCATTTTTGCCGGTGCGATTTAAATAGAACTCTGTCGTGCCTCCCAAGACAGCGGTTTGGAGTGGCAATTCCAATTCATGACGAATGTTGCCACCCCGTTGCGGGGGCGCGGCACGACGGCCACGGCCGGCGCCTCTTCCTGCACCGCCGCGTGCTCCACCGCCCATCAGTTGTTCAAAGAAGTCGGAGAAGCCACCTTCGAATTTGACGTCACCGCCACCGCGGCCACCAAATATTTGTTCCAAATCGAGTCCTTCAAAGCCCGCGCCGCCACCACCGCCGGCGTGAGGGTTGAAGCCCCCGCCGCGAATTTTCTCGAAATCCGCACCATAGCGGTCATAAGCCGCACGTTTTTCTTCATCGCTGAGTACGTCGTAAGCTTCCTGGACACGCTTAAACTTCTCGCGTGCCGTTTTATCGTCCTGATTCTTATCTGGATGATATTTCAACGCCAACTTGCGGTGAGCTTTCTTGATATCGTCTTTCGTGGCGTCGCGAGCGACGCCTAAAATTTGGTAAAGATCTTCTGCCACGACTTCAGATTTCGGTACGGTGTAATGGTTAGGGAAATTTTGCGCAGTGCCAACTTGGCAGATTGCCTTGTATTCGCCTAGCAGGAGCAAACGGCGAACCGATCTTAAATCTTCGATCTTCGGCCGGCATAAGTCGGCAAGCCACGGAGCCACGGAGCGGATGTCGCGAAGAGTTTCCGCGGCATTAGAGCAAACGGGAAACCGACGAGCGGAGTCGGCGGGCGACATGACGAAAATGGAGCGTGCAAGATCAATGCAACCCCCCCCTCCCCCGCCGCCCACACTCCGGGCCGTTCTGCAGAGGGGCGAGAAGACCCCTCTCCTTGTCTCCTTGTCTCCTTGTCTCCTCACTCCTCACTCCTCACTCCTCACTCCTCACTCCTCACTCCTCACTCCTCACTCCGATCGCATGAATCGACTCATTCCTTCCTTGCTGCCTCTGTTTGCTGTCGCGGTTATCTCGTTCACAGCCCTGCCGATGGCGGCTTTCGCCGCAGGCGGAAAATTGACGATCCGAGTTGATGATGAAACGACGGGCGAGCCAGCCAGTGCACGGCTGGAGCTCTTTCGCGGAAACGAAAGCGGCCGGCGGATGCCGATTCGGCGTAGCGTTCCCGCCGGGATTGGTGTCGTGATCGATCGCTCCCTGGAGGTTTCCTTCCCTGACGGGCCCTATGCGTTCCGGTTGACTCGAGGCCCCGAGTATCGGGTCATTCGCGGGAATTTTGCACTCGATCCCGAAAGTCTTGATGAGCATCGGGTGCGTTTGCCCCGAATGATCAACATGCTCGACAAAGGTTGGACGAGTGGTGATTGTTGTTTGCTGGCGTCCCCCCACAGTCTGCCGCTGCGGATGGCGTCGGAAGATTTACACGTCGCCGCGGTGCTTGGTCACGAAGATGCGAAGCCGATTGCCGGTCGCGACCGGGATGATCCACCCGCCAACGATCCTTCATGGATTCGCGAAGACGCGGTGCACGATCGCGGGCTGCTGTTTTACGGATTGCCGGCAAAGCAAGACTCAGCCGAACATTCCAATGCGGAAGGCCAACTGGGTGACGAGCAATCGGAATCGCAGTCATCACACGTCCGTCCTGACAAACCGGTCGTCGCTCGACTCGCAGCCCTGCCAAAAAACGAGCCAAATCTTCATGACATCGAACGCGAGGGGAATACGGAAGTCCGAGTTGCGATTGAAAACCCGTTCGCATGGCCGTTGCCGGTCTGGTTGGCGAGTCAGCGGGTGGATGGATTCTTCCTTTTCGGTGATTGGCTGCGTTTGGACCGCAAGATCATCAACCCCAAGGACGGGCGAGCGCCCGATGGACCGCGAACGGAGCATCCAACGGAGCTAGGGCGTTGGGCTGAGCGAATATACAACAACATGCTCGAAGCTGGATTTCGGATTCCACCGCTTGCTGGCAGCGGTTCGAATGCACCGACGACCCCGGTCGGCTACAACCGGCTCTACGTCGCCGCTCCCATCGAATCTTACCGCGATCTTGATGGTAACACGGCGGTTGCCCAACGAATTCATAGCGAAGCGGAATGGTGGCATCACGCATTCAATGGCAACAGTGTTGCAACGAACGGACCGATGTTGTTGCCCACCTTGAGCGGTAAGATCCCCGGTTTCGTGTTCACGGCCAATGGCGGAGAGAAGCTAACGCTGCAGCCAGAGATTCAGTTGTCGGTGCGCGATCCCGTCGACTACTTAGAAGTCGTTCACAACGGGCAAGTCTTCTACAGCGCTCGGTTGGATGAGTTTGCCAAGGCCGGTGGGGTGATCCCCGCGTTGGATGTCGAAGAGAGTGGTTGGGTGATGATCCGGGTTATCACGCTGTACGAAGATCATTACCGAGCGGCGGTCAGTGCGCCGTGGTACATCGAGTTCGATGGCCGGTCACGCGTGACAAGGCGAAGCGTCGAGTTTTTTCGCGATTGGCTCAGCCAATACGAAGCGAGGCTAAAGAAGTTACCGCCGAATGAACTCGCACCGCATGTCCCCTACATCCGAGCCGCCCGTGCGTTTTGGTCCGCCCGCCAGCAGCAAGCAGAGGAGTGAGGCGTCGCCAAGACTTTCGGCTCCCCCAACTTCCCCTCCTCGAAACTTGTTTTGGGGAGGTCAGAGCGAGCGTTTAGCAAGCTCTGGGTGGGGCCTCGGAGTTGCAAGAAATGGAGCGTGCAAGATCAATGCAATCAGCCCTCCCCGGCCGCTAACGCGTCCGACCCTCCCAAAATAGGAGGGTGAATCAAAACACTCTTCACTCCTCTTCATACTGATCCAACAGCGCCTGCGGCACTCGTTGCACTTTCCCATCACGGTCGATCACTGCCAATGTCACGGTAGCATCGACTAGCGTCTCCGGTTGCCCGGATGGAGTCTTTCGCGTGATCGTATACTCGTGAATGATCTTGGCGGCTGTCACGCGAGCGATGGAGGTCTGCACCGTGATCAGGTCATCGTATTGAGCCGGTCGCTTGTAGCGGCAGTCGACACGTACGACAACGACCAGTTGTCCAGACGCTTCCATTTCACGGTAGCAACCGCCGGAGGCTCTTAGCAACTCAGTGCGACCGATTTCGAAGTAACGCAAGTAATTCGAGTGATGGACAAAGCCCATCGGATCGCACTCGTCATACCGAACGCGAAGTTCAAGCGAATGATGTTTCATAGGTAAGGTGGACGCCACAGTCTGACGTTCTAGGGGGACGTCCTAAGGATTCGCTGCGACAAAGAGGCTGAAGGTTGTTATCGGAACCGGTTTTCAAGCAAGCTTAAACGTCCGAATCAACCCCTGTCATCGACAGGGGCACGGCCTTTTTCGCTTTCCTCGATGAAGTGCTTCCTCGGCCCTTAACCACGACGGGAGCCATATTGGACCTCGAAGAGTCCCGTCCCTTGCTAGTGTCACTGCCATTACGGCGACGGTATCGGTTGGTGTAGCGGCCATAGCGATAGTAGCCATACCCCTTGTAACCATCGCTTGTACCTGCCTCATCTGAGTTGTTGATGACTACTCCGAACAGGTTGGCGCCGACGCTTCGCAAAATGTTCACAGACTCTTTCGCGTTCGGCTTACTCTTGCGGCGAATTCGCAGTGCCATTATCACCCCATCCGCCATCCCCGCGGTAATGCTTGGGTCGGTAACGACCAATAGCGGTGGAGTGTCCAGGATCACGTAGTCGTAGTCTTCACGCAGTAACTCAATCAATTCGCCCATCTCGGGCAGCGTTAATGCTTCGGCGGGATTCGCGGGAATGGGGCCACTAGGCATCACCTGCAAGGTGCTAAGCGGAGTTTCGTGACAGGCCTCACTCGGATCGCAATCGCCGTTGAGAACGTTTGACAGCCCCAGTTTGCTCTTCATCGCAAAGTTATCGGTGATTTGCGGGCGACGAAGGTCACAATCGATCACGAGTACACGTTTGCCGCTTTGTGCAATCGAACAAGCCAAGTTGCCAGCGACGGTCGTTTTACCGTCACCCGGCAGCGGGCTGGTGACCTGCACTACTTTGCCGCCATCAATCCCCGCTAACTCAAAGAAAATCGCAGTGCGGCAAGAGCGGATCGCTTCAGCCGCGACGGATGCGGGTTGATGCAACACCGCCATCCCCGGATCCAAATCCTTGTATGGATTGATTTCATCTTTCGTTGGTTTCCGAATTCGACCTTTGAAGAACGGAACGTGCGTCAAAACGGGGACTGCTAAAAGTGCGGAAATTTCCTCTGGATCTCGGAACGTATTGGCGTTCATTTCAAGCAGCAGTGCCAAGCCGGCACCAATCACAAGTCCAATAAACGTGCCCATGGCAAGGGTTCGCGTCAGATTGGGACCCACTCGGCCCGCCCTCGAAGGGGCGGTGAGTTCTTGTACCCGAGTTCCGCCTTCCTCTTCGGTTAAACTGACTCGAGCCATCTGCTCTTCAAGTTGGTCCATTAAGTCTCGGTTTCGTTCAAGCTCCCGAAGCATTGCGACATTGTCTTGTTCGTATTTTGCCAACTCGATTGCCGCGGCTCTTTCATCAACAATTTGTTTGTCTAGCTCGAGAATTTGATTCTTCAGCAGGTCTAATTCTGCCTTCGCAGCGATCAGTACTGCCGAAATCGCTTCCTTGGCTTTTTCTTTGGGATCAATCGTTTTGATTTCATTCTCTTTCTTTATTTCCATCAACCGCTTGGTTTGGTCCACAACGATGCGACGAAGCTCGCTCTTCATCAAAGAGAGTTCGGTGTCCAATTGTTTGACTGTCGGATGGCTGGCACCAAATTCGTTCGCCATCTTGTTGCGTTCAATGATCAAAGGGACCAGTTGTTGATCCAGTTTCAACTGAGCAAGCTCCACATCGGCGTCAACCAGATTTCGTGTGATCTCATTTTCGACGTTCGACAATTCGAGATTGACGTTCAGCAGTTTGCTGATCACTGCCATGGCGATCAGATGATCATTGGCTTGGCTGTAAATTGACTCTACCGCTGCGAGTTGTGTCGCCTTTTGACGCATCTGCTCGTTGAGTTCACTTCGTTTACCGGTTAAGAAAAGTTGGCTTTCGCGGTGAGGATTAATTGCTTCACCTTGGCTGTTCCAAGCGAGCGGGGCATCGCGGCGAAAATCTCGGTATTGCTTTTCAAGGTCCGTCATCTTTGGATGCAATTGTTCGATCGCAACAGAGATCAATTGCAACAGTTCACTACGAGAACTTTTTTGTCGTTCGTTAAAGAACGTTTGCATCGCATCGCTGAATGCTTTGACCGAAGCTTCGCAAAGTTCGGCATCAGAGTGCTCGAAGCTCAACACGGCAACGAATGATTGTGCAACCCTTCCTCCTGTGCCTTCAACGGTAAGCGACAGCCCACCACGGGCGGTGCCGTTGTATCGGGTCGGGTCGCCACCAAAACGTTCCTGTAACGGCACCATCTCTGGATTGTCGAACGCCATCTTTACGACACGGTCGCTATACAGATGGGAGCTCAGAATGTCGACACTCGGAACCCCGCCAATCACGTCACCGGTCATCGAGTCAAGGATCGCCGGACGATCCGATTCCACAATCAAGCGAGTGGACGCTCGAAAAGTTTCCGGTGTTTTCAGGTACAACAAAAAGCCGGCCGTAGCACCCACGATCGCAGGTAGGATCACCGCCCATCGGTAACGCCAAAGTGATGCCAGCAGGTTCGTCGAGTCCGCGCTGGTGTCACTCATCGATCGGTCTGCGCCAGTAATGGCGGGGGCTTGGGAATAAGCAAGCCCGCGGTCAGATGATTGCTTCATGAAATATCAAATCGAGAAAAAATGGCGGAAGACGAAGGAGATGCGTCGATCCGATTTTGCGAGATGTTTGGTGAATACAGCGTCTGCATCGAAAATGGCAACTTTCCGAATCTCAGTCTACCGATCAAGTGTTGCTTGGACTAGCAAAAGTTGAACATAAACTGTGTTTGCCTACAAAAACACGGAACAACCGTTTAAATCTGTACAGGTTGGACAGGTTGTCCGGCCGTTGCAGTAGAGCAAGCGAGAAACGTTGGAGTTGGCTCCGCTGTTTTTTATCGCTCCTGAGGATCACGCTCTCCGCTTGCGACTCGCTTCGCGGTCAGTCGGTCTAGCGGCGGAGTGAAACGACGACGTAATTTTGGCACGATGTCAAACGCGAATTCAAAAGATCGCAACAACTCGACCATGGTGCTTTCGCTGGGGGAGAGTGTTCGCTGAATCAGTTGCCGTTAGGGAACCGGGGTTCAGGTAGACATGCTTTGGGGGAACATGCTTTTGCCCCTTAAAAACTGGGGCAGTTTGGATAGCGGTTTAGTCAGACGTAATCCCCATGGTGGTTTTAGACCATTTGCCGTCCAAGCTCGCCGATCATCACGGTTCGCCGTAATCCGATTTTTTAGCGTGGCGTTGCTTTCACCGCCCACCCGCATCTTGACGAGAATCTCTGGAATGTAGCCCACTCGAATTTGTTGGTGAACCATCAGTCGGACGATCCATTCGTAATCGGCGGCCGATCCGAAGTCCGTTAGATACATTCCGAACTTCTCGTAGACCGATTTTCGAACGTAGACGGTCGGATGAGGTGGCATCCAACCTCGTCGGAAGCGACGTGCATCAAAGTGTCCCGACTTCCAATAGCGAATCACGCGGTCGGGGTTTGCCGCATCCACGTAAACTAAGTCACCATAGACGGCGTCCACTTTTTCTCGCGAAAACGTATCGGAAATCCGTCGCAATGCCTCTCGTGAATAGAACAAGTCGTCGGCATGCAGAAAGCCAACCACATCGCCGGTCGCCGCTCGGATGCCCTTGTTTAACGCATCATAGATACCGTCGTCAGGCTCACGGATGCTTGTTGCGATACGGGGCTTGTTCGCAGCGATGACGTCCGCGGTGCCATCCGTGGACATCCCGTCGACAAGAATGTGTTCATGCTCGGTCGCAAGCTGTGATGCCACGCTGTCGATTGTCGACGCGAGGGTCGATTCTCGATTGAATACAGCAGTGATGACGGAAATCTTCATGGCAGCAACGTTCCACGAGGTTCAGCGATGGCATTGGCTTGGTGACTGAGTCTGCCGCGGCATTGTGTCTTTGAAATAGGAAAGGAGAGCACGCGTGACACGATTTCACCGCAGGCTGGTTTCGTCATTGTAAATCTCGTTCCGATTTTTTTAGAATAATAAACCATTCATAAATCGCCATCAGCAGACAGAATCGTAGGCCTGGTCTTCCGTCTAAAAAGCCGCATTTGAGCAAGTACTGGTAAAAGAATCGAACAACGGGGCGTGCGGGCAATCTGCGGCTAAGGCCTCGCAGGGCATGTCGGCGAATTGCTCGATCTTTAGAGATCAATTGGCGAAACATGAAATTGGGCTCTGCTTGTCGCTCGAGAGCAGACTCGTAAGTCGAATACTTGTTATGCCGTTCGATCCAGTTAGAGATTCCCTTGCTGAACGCATCGTGAATAAAGGGTTCGTTAATCTTTGGAATGGTTCCAACAAGCCGAGGAATCGGTACCTCGCCATGTCCTGAATCTTCAAACGCAGGCGTGTTGCGTCTTACCAGACGCATAATCCATACGGGGAATCCATCGGAATACTTTAGCCATGTCCCTTGGAACATGGTCTTACGACACAGGGCAAACGCAGCGCAATCATTCGGCGCGACTCGGACCGCATCGCTCACTGCCCTTGCGAACGAAGGCGTTGATGTCTCATCGGCATCGAAATGCAAAATCCATTCGCCTTGTACTTGGGGTTGTCGCATCGCCCAGTTTCGCTGCGAAGCAAAGCTTTCGAAGGCATGGTTCATGACTTTTGCCCCCGCGCTGCGAGCAATGTCCGCTGTGCCATCGGTCGAGTTGTCGTCAACCACAATCACCTCGCTGCACCAGTCAAGCGATTGGATGCAGCGGGCGATATTGGCAGCTTCATTGCGGCAAATAACGATGGCGGAAATCATGGGCATGTCATCGGTTCAGGGCCGTCACCGCGTAAACCGCGATGAGCGTGACGCCATGGGAGAAGGCTATTCTGAGTCAACACGCAATGTCCTTTCCTTGATGTGCGTGGCTGGGTTTCCTGCTACCACGGTCCAAGCCGGGACGTCCTTCATCGCAACGGCTCTCGCACCCACGATCGCGCCGTTACCAACGTTGACATTGGGACCAAGGAATGCGTCGGCGCAGATCCAGACGTCATCACCAATGGTGATGGGCGTTTTTTGTAAATCCATCGTTGGCGATTGGTAATCATGTGAGCCAGCGCAGAGGTGGCATCCTTGCGAAACCGTCACGCGTCTACCAAGCGTGATTTTGCCTAGGTTGTAAATTCGGGCTCGCTCGCCAATGGCGGTGTCGTCGCCAATTTCTAATTGCCATGGAAACGTGATTTTTACCGTGTTGTAGAGATGCACACGGCGGCCAATCTTGGCTCCGAAAAATCGTAGGATCCAGCAGCGAGTTTCAAACAGTGGTCGGGGGATCAGACGGAAAATAAGCTCACCCAAGGCCCACGCGATACGCGCCCCTTGGACTTGCCACGAGTAGTTTTTGGCGTTTCGGTTTTCGCTGATTCGTAACGTCATGTTTCAATTGCAACCTGCCTCTGCAAGAGGCAGGTCAGGGAGGCCGCGTTTTATCGCGTTTGGGGGATTTCTAATAGTTCGCTCCAGCGGTCAATTACGCGGGAACGATCGTAATTCAAGGCGATTTCACGAAGGTCTTTGCTCGCCTGCAAGTCTCCTGTTACAAAGCATTCCATTCGATCCGCTAACGCGACGGAGTCACCGGGGGGAAACATCCATCCCATTTCCTGCTGAGACGCTAACTCAGGGATCGCAGCGACGTTGGTTGCAATCACGGGAGTTTGGCAGGCAAAGGCTTCCAACACGATCAGCCCAAAGCACTCGAGCGCACGCGTTGGTAACACGAAGCAGTCGGCTGCAGCGTATGCCAAGGGGAGTTGCGTTTCGGGGAGTCGCCCCAATAGCCGCACGCTATCTCGCAATTCAGCGGCATCGATCCGAGATTGCAGTTCGTCTCGCAGTGGTCCGCCACCGCCAATCAGCAAGCGAAAGGAATGCCCACGTTGACGCAACAATGCGCAGGCGTCCACAAGTGTATCGAGCCCCATTCGATTCTCGAGTCGCCGCAATGTAAAGAACAAGGGGTGGTCGGTCCGCCAATCGCCACCCAGTTGCGACCGGAGGAGGCCGCGATCCTCGGCCGGTTGGAATCGTTCCGTCTCCACCCACCCCGGAGCAACGATTCCTTTCCCTTTCACAACGCTACCGTACTTTTTTGCAATTTGATCCATCGTGAATTGCGAGAGCGTTTGGACACGATCGGCAAGAGCACAATTACGCCGTTCCACTCGGCCAGCCATCCAGATCGACAGTCGTGTGGCGATGCTGATATTACCCGCCACATTGCTCAACAGTTCGTCATCAAAAGGTGAATGAACCGTATAGTTAATGAGCACGTTTTTTCGACTGTGGAGAGCCTTGGCGGCACCGAGTCCTTGTAGCGGGCTGTGGCTGCTCACCGCCACAATTGGATTCTTTGCATCAAGTTGCTCCACCAACATGCGAGTTTGCTGTACATGATGGGCCATCCGCCCGCGACCGCTCGTACCTGCGGCGGGTGGTGAGTAGCGATGCACCTGCACGCCATCGACTACCTCTTGGGCAGGAAGACATTCTTTGCCCGGAGCGGCGCAACAGACGTAGGACACCCGGTGGCCGCGATTCGCCAGATCGATCGCGAATTCCGACGCTAAACGGAATGAGCCACCGATCATGTCGTCGTACCAAGCATGGCACGCGACGATTAGGTGAGGGTGAGTGGGAGAAGACATTGGCCTTTCGTAAAACCTTCGTTAGCCAACGACAAATTCGCGTCGTGCTGGTACATAGAGTCCGAACACCGCGCCCATCAGGATCATCACGATCACACCGCTGCCGGGATCTCCACTGAATTGCTGATGCGAAATGGTAAAAGATGCTCCGTAGGCTAGCACCATTGAGACAAGTGAAAGCTGAAGAATTTTGGTTTGGAAGGTTCCAAGCGGATTGCCCATTGCCCGTTTGACCGCGAAATAAAAGTGTTTTCCCGCGATCACTACGCAAATCACGCCGAACAGTCCTAGTTCCATAAAAATGCGGCTGATACCATCCTCCTGCCACGCCCTCGGTCCCGAGATGCCGCCCATGTGATAGCGTCCCTGAGTCGCCGACCCAAGCCCTGCACCAAACACCCCAGTTTGATGAATGGTGCCGAGTACCGAATTGGAAATCAGTTCATTCGCCCTTATGCCCCCTTCGGTAATCAGGCTGGAGGCAAAGTCTGCGTAGGCATCGTTATCGCTGCCTCTGCCAAGCATCAGCAAGCTAACTCCGACCGGTAGCGCTAAACTAGCTAAGAATCCCAGCATACGGTTTGCAGGGACTAGGTTTTTTAATTTACCGATAAAGAACCAAGCAGCGACAAACACAAAAGGCATCCCAATCATCTTACGACGACCCGCTAGAAACAGGCAGAAAAATGCCCAGGATGCAATGGCAATCCATCCCGCTTTTGGTCGACCGTCGGCCCGCACGTAAAAACAGAAGCAAAACATCGCAACCGATGCTGCATGAAGTCCCATGATATCCGGACTGCGGTAGAAGCCCGAAATAAGGTCCACAGTGTACCCGCTTCGATAACGGATCCAGTTCATGCCTCGCATACCGCCAAGCCCCGCCCAGTCGTAGCCGAGATGCTCGAGCGGGACGCCAATCAAGAAAACTGCGTTGACAAAAATATAGAACGCGAGCATTCCATAAATATCCTTGGATTGCCGAGGCAATGCATAGCCAATCGCCAAGCCGAATAGCGGGACCACGAAAGAAACTCCGCCCACGACCGCCATCTTGTAGCCACCTGGGTAAAGAATCACTGCCAATCCTGCGGCTGGAACCAAACCGATCAGAAAGGTCGAGATGCTTTTACGCAGCAGTGGGTGTTCGGAAAAGGCTCGCGACACAAGTCCTGGATAGGACTTCGTCGCACCGAGGAAGACGGCACCCCAAACCGCTGCCCCGGCGACGGTGATCAAAACGCTTTCCGAGGGATCCGTCTTGCGAACGATATCACGTAGCAAGTCGATGAAAATTGCGAAGTAAATACCACGCCGGAAATCACTCAATGCAATCAGCGCCGACAACGCGACAAAGCTGTAGTAGATCGTAGTCATCGAACGACGATGCGCCTCGGGATTTCAGGATCGTGACAAACCGTCACATCGTTACCGTTTGATTTTGCGTTCATGGGCTGCGGATGTTAACTGTTTTGTAGCGGCCACGATGCCCTCGGCGGCAACGAGAGGCGAATAATCGCTAATCAGCTCCTGGCACGCTGCGCGCATCGACTGGAGTTGTTCAGGATAGACTGACACTTGCACCATTAATTCAGCAAGCTGATCCCATTGGCCAAATGGAAATACCCAGCCTGTTTTACCGTTGACGATCAGATCGAACGCACAACCAATTTGGTCACTCACGATAGCAGGTAAGCCACACGCCATCGCTTCATTGACCACTAAACCCCAGGTTTCTCCATGGTCCGAAGGGAGCACCAAAGTGTCCGCAGCGACGTAGGCGTCCACGATCTCGCTCTGGTTCAAGAAACCAGCAAACGTGACAGGAAGAGATTTTGCCTCAGCGAATCGTTGGCATTCGCGGCGAAGTTCACCATCTCCAACCATCAATAAGTGCAGGTTCGAGGAGGAATGATACGCTTTTTCAAATGCATGTAGAAGTTCCAAAGGGTGTTTCTTTGTTTCAAACTTGCCACAAAAAAGAAGGCATAGGCTATCAGTTGGGATGCCCCAAGCGAGACGCAGTGTGTCACGTTGCGGTGCAGCAGCAGTCGCCGCCAAGGTGAAGCGATCATTCTCAACGCAGTAAGGCGCATCGAACATGCGAGAATCCAAAACGCCATAGTTGCGATAGAACTCTCGGTTCGCGGTACCGATCGGTAGAAAAGCATCAAATTGACGTACTAGCCGCTTTTGTACCGTCTTTTTCCACCATGCACGCGGTCGCAGTAGATTCGCCTCGCCGCGAACAATACAAGGGATTTGCAATCGTTTGCACGCCCAGAGCGTTTGCAAGCAGGTTTTGACGACCCAGCCATTGACGATCACCACGTCCGTTTTTCGCTGCTTGAGTTCGGCCGCAATGCCGGGGGTGTCACATCCTCGATAATGTGTGACTCCGGGATCTGCAGAAACATTCTTCAACACGCTGTACTGGTAACCTTCCAAGAGCGGAACGTCCCACTGGAAGTCGACGCTAAAGCCAGCTCCCTGGGCTGCCGCGTCGGGCAGCATCGCAAACAACACCTGGAACTCCATGTCGTCCCGCTGCGCCAAGTGCCGAAACACCGGAACTTGGTACTGAATGGGGTGACTTGTAACAAATGCCACACTTGGTTTGGACGTGCGGTTCACCGTTCGTCATCCGATATTGTCTGGATGAGTCGCGGTCCCGAAACTCGTAGCGCGATTGCGCCAATGAACGCTCTGGTTTCGCCAATGAATTTTACAGGGATCCACCAAGGATGCTTGAGATGAAATCGGGTGCAGACTTCGCGAACCATTCGCCGGCTGATGTAAGTCCAGCGTTTCAAACCGCGACCGTGCAGCAACGCGAAATAGTGGTCACCGATACCATGTTCTGGTGACATCGAAGTGAGGTGATTGCTGTTGCTGCGGGTACCACCGCGCGGTGCCCGCAGATGATAGATGCGTGCTTTCGGTAGAAACGCTATTTTGCCGCCCGACTTGCACAACCGCTTGCTGAATTCGTTGTCAAATCGATAGGCGACCGGAGGTGTGAAGTTCTCATCGAAGCCTCCAACTTGTAACGCGCGCTGGCGGCGGACGGTCATATTGCCCGACATCGCGTTTTCGATCATCGCGGGACGGTTCGAACGGAATCGAAAGTCGGCGTCGGCAAAGCAGCCGTTACTCTCGGTATGGACATAGTCGTCATCAGGATTCTCACCCGGCTGTAACACCTGCCCCGCGACTGCCCAGATTTCATCACTCGAGAAGCCGTCCATGTGAGCCGCAAGGAACCCGGAATCGATTCTGATATCGTCATCCAGAAAAAGTACGAACTCTTGGCTTGCTCGTCTCAAGGCCTCGTTCAACGCCCCGGGCTGAGACGCCTTGTCGAGTTGCAGCCAAACGATGTGATTGTCGTGATGCCACGCGGCGAGGTGCGCGGCTACCGACGGATCGTGCTCGGCAGATTGGTCAACGACCAGAATCTCGCTTGCGCGTGGGGTCTGGTCCAGCAGCATCTGGATAGTGTCCACGAGTACCTGTTCCCGGCCCAGTGTCGGAATGGCAATCGTGAGGGGAAGAGTCGACGTTGACATTGCTTAGGGATCGAGCCGCGAGCTTTGTTGTTCTTCAATTACCGCGACCAGTTCGCGGATTCCTTGAATCCTTGCGATCTGAGATTCCAATAGATGGATTTGAAAATGGCTTTCAACGTCCATGATCAGGTTGACCTGCTGCAGCGAATCCCAACCGTCGATTGAATCACGCGTGGTATCGATGCTGATCTGGTCCGCATCAACGCCGAACAGATCGCTGACGATTGATGCGACGGTATTCAGAATTTCGATTTGTTCGCTGCTCATGTCTGGCCCGGGGGTGTCACTGGAGGTACCCGCATCTTAATCCAGGCTGGCATTTCCACGCTACTTCTTTGCCCGCAATTCAATTCCCAGGCCCCGTTTGCAAAAACAAAACCGTGCTGATCGTAAAAATCCGCGCAAGGTGAATTCTTTGCGGTGGGAATGTACCTGCCGATAATCCTTTCACAGGACCTCAACCGCGCAATATCAATGATCTCAGTCAGCATTGCCGTTTCGATGTTTCGACCAATCACCCGACAGCTCATCAAAAGCGAATCGATCTCACACCCGTCCGGCTCGAACCGCAGAATCGCTACACCCACGATACCACTGTCGCCGAACCGGTCGGAGACTTGAAAGGCTAATACTTCTGACTCATTTGCCCGGCTGAGTTCATTGATTTGCTGGATCGAATAACGCCGCGTCGTCAAATTGAATTGATTTGTCTTCTGGGTCAACTGTGCGACTCGCTCCAGCATCGCCGCATCAGGATCGATCCGCTCGACGACCGTTTCCAGAGAGTGCAGGTATGTTTCCAAATCACTGGACTCTGCCTGAGCATCTCGCCGCGAACGCTGCTGCGCGTACATGCGACCGCGATTCTGATCATCCTGGCTGACCCATCGACGTTCAAAACCGATTTCATCACGAACGATAGCTGAATAGCCTGAGGCGTCTTTGCCGACGTCCAGTACACGGACTTGCGGCAATGCATGTCGCACCTGTTGCTGTTCAACCGGGTTGTCATCAAGAAACACAAAACTGTCAATTCCGACATTCAGTTCAGCTGCCAATGACTGCAGATTTGAGCTTTTGTTTTCCCAGTTGATACGCACGGCCGCGAAATGCTCCGGACGCAACAGCATATCCGGATGCTGCTGGATCACCTGCCATGCATCAGCATGATTGTTTTTGCTGCAGATCGCCAACAATACACCGCGATGGTGAAGATCAAGCAACGCTTGTTGTAGCTTTCGGTGTGGTTGTCCGGCAGGCGAATCGTCGAGTCGTATACCATCGTACCCGTCCTCGCCGACAACTCCGTGCCACATCGTGTTGTCCAGATCAACTACCAGAACTTTTTTGGCGGGCAAGCTCAAAGCTCCGATGTGCTTCAGCCAATGCTTTGCAAGCACGGCGACTGCATCGCTGGCCATGGGCAGTCGAATGGTTTGCCAGCGTTGTTCGTCATACCAACGTGACGCACCGAATCCATAAACCAAATGCTCCATGTCCAGCAGGCAAAATCCCGGACGCCGGTCGATTTCACATCGCAGAAATTGATTGATCCGCTGGATGCAATCACGCTGACCGCCCGGTCGTCCCGGGTCACCGATCCCGAGACACAGCAGCGGAGGTGGCTCGAGATTGTGGATTACCATGTATCCCGAATTGTGTTTGCGAAAGTGGTCCATCAGCGTTCCAAGCTCGTTGCAGACCCGATCGACGATCTTCTCGGTATCGGATTCTGTGCGGCTGGCGAATCCGTCCCACAATTCGGGGGCGACCACGCGCGTCAGCAATGCCAGGATTGTGACGTCCGCTTCAAAACGGTGGTAATCACTGCCCGGCGTCAACAGCTCTTGTGCATACGTATTGAACTGACCGAGAAATGGATCGATTCTCAATCGCTGTGTGTAAGCACTTGCCGTCAACAGCGCAACGGCGGGCTCAATCGTGTACGCTCGCAGGAATGCAACCTTGATCCCCGCCAGACAAAAATCATCACGAACGGGATCCAGAGTTCGTTTTGTCCACGCGGACAATGCGGCACTGGGATCCGCATCCCATGCACGCGCAAGCCAGAGTTGAACCTCGGAGAAATTTTGATCATTCAAGGCGGCGGCGATTTGCGACTTGCATTCAGCAAGACGCGCCCGTTTATCAAAATGATTTACTTCCATTACTTTCGCTGGTAGATCTGACGTATTGATTCAAGCACCGTAGAGGGCGCGTTTGCAAATTCTTCTGGCACCAATGCGGCGGTTTGATCCGTTTTCAGCTTTGGCCACCGCGGGCAATGCACCTGAAGTCCGTCGATTCGATTTTCAAGATGTTTGCAAACAGTCTCAGCTGCCGCTTTGGCGGCAGCGTATTCCACCATTTCCCGGGGAATGGTATCTAGGAACGCGGTCGACGGACAAAGCAAATTTTGAACCTGGAAGCCGTCACGCACCAACCCATGAATCAATTCGCTAACCCCGTAAACATAATAGCCACAAAAATCCTGGAACTTCGCTGTCGAAAACTCTCCCGTCCCTGCCGAAATCGCAGGGGTGGCAAAATAGTACACATCCAGACTGGTGGCGGGAGGTTTCAAATCGGTAAGCACCAAATCTCGGACATTCAGTTGAGTTATCGTGATCTCCCCTGGGGCCTCACAAAGTTCCTCTTTCATTCGCAACGCGTCGGATCTGCCACGTGCAAAGGTGAGAGTCACATCAGCGCCTCCTGCTGCGAGCAGTTTACACGCGACTTCGCCCAAGCCTCGCGAGCCGCCAACCACCAGCGCTGAAGAGCCGGCAAATTCCTCCGGTCCGACCAAACCGCAGGCGTCCGCGAAGGAGAGTTGCCGGGTTGGTTCGGGGCGAACAAAAGCGGTGATCTCACCGGTGCATTCAGGTGTTTTTATGCTCAGTGTGGCCATGCGGAAACGTTTGTCGGCGCGAATGACTTGATAAGCCATGGCACGCTTAGGGCAGGTTTCTGCAACGGGCGAAAACGAAAAATCGAAACGTGAGTACAAGGAATGGCGGCCAGGACATTCCATACCGACGAGCGTCGATGTCGTCACGAGATCACACAACTGATTAACGGGAATCGACTGATACGCACTTGGAAAGCGTTCTGCCAAAGAGTTGGAGTCGACTGGGTAACGCAGTTCGCCACAGGCCGTTTCGACCTCGTCAAACGTTCTGCTGCGGATCGCCACATCGGCCTTTTTCGCGACACAATTACCCGAATCAGATGGTCGATTGTCGTTCTGAAACAAAACGTCGAAAAAAGCAACTTGAGCCCCAGTCGATATGGTTACACGGAACTGAAGTGCTCCCCGTTCCGTTAATGTCCAGGTTACTTTGTCGCCGACGACTACCGGACGCAGAAACGACCCCTTTAACGATTCAAGCCGGATCCGATCCGTCTGCGAACAGAGTAGCTCAAGCCCTTGCATGACTAGGTGCATCCCATGGACTACCGGCATTCCAAAAACGGTTCTCCTGGATTCCAACGGGTCAACATGCAGCGGGTTAAAATCACCGCTGATCTTCGCAAACTCAAGACAGTCCTGAAGCTCAAAGACCTTGTGAGCGGTTTTCGTCATTGCGGAAGCGGCTCTGGAATTCATACGTTGCCCTCCCGCATTCCCAACATTCTTGCCGGAGGTGAACCCACAATACTGCCAGGCTTGACGTCCTGAGAGACCACCGCCCCCGGACCCACAATCGCTCCCTCCCCGATGTGTACTCCCTGCAGAATCACGGAACCCACACACAGAAGCACACCGTCGCCGATGGTAATGCGATCGGAGCTACAACCTTGTCCGTCGATCAATTCACCGGAAAAAGTGTTGTGTTTGTGGTCGGAAATGACCACTCCATCTCCAATCAGACAATGATCTCCGATCGACACTCCATCGCTGATCAGCAAATGGGTTCCGCGCCCAATGAAAACGTGATCGCCAACAACAATCTCCGCATCATCGCTTACGACATCAAACCAAACGTCCGGTTCCAGAACACATCGGGTGCCAAATTTGGTTGTCCACGGTCGATCGATTCGTGACTTGCATCCAAACAAACATTTTGCTCCTACAGCAGCGCCGCAGACTGCAAACCATTTGCTGCGGATTCTGGCAAACGACAATCGTTTGATTTCGGCAAACTTCCAAAGGAGACGGGAAAAGCTCATCGTGCCCGAGTGGCCCTTTTATCGTTCGATACTGATTTCAGACGTTCGGCAAAGAATTGTTCCAATTCCCGCCCGACACGTTCCCAAGTATGTTGGTCTGCGGTTTTTACCGCGGCCGATGACATTTTGCCGGCGGCCTGCAGATCGCGTTGTATCTCAACAACCCGATCGACAATCTGCTGCGGTGCGTTGAAATCGCACAAAAATCCATTCAAGCCGTGCTGTATAATATCGACCATGCCTCCCGCGGTTGTTCCAATCACGCAAAGTCCGCGCGACATCGCCTCCAAAAATATTTTGCCGAAACCGTCAAATAGTGAGGGGTAAAGAAAAACGCCGTGCCCGTCGAACTCTTTAACCAACTCTTCTTGCGTCATCCAACCGAGCAAGCGAACTCGCGGAGCGACCGGTCCGAGTAAATTTTTCACTTTGGCATGGTCGCCCGGATGACAGATCCACGTGAGCGACAGATTCTCGTCCGCGGACAGTAACTGTTTCGCAGCGGTTGCAACAGCGTGCGGACCTTTTGCGAAATGGTAACCCGCCACGTATAGCATCTTACGCAATCGGCGCGGCGTCATCTGCGGGACGTGGTTCGCACGGAATACTGCTGCGGGTGCCTGTGGGATCGTCGCGATTTGCTCCCAGGCAAGCCGATGTCGCTGGTGCAGGAACTGTGCATCCAGACTGTTGCTGACGACATAACCATCACAGACTTTCGACGCCTTGTGAATATGCTGGCCCGTTACCGACACTAGGCATTTACTCAGTTTCGACTTGATCGATGAGTGGGCGGCAAGACCCAGGATTCGAGACCACTTCGACAGCACCTCTTCCAAATGATCATCCAATCCGTGACTTCGCACGATAAATGCACCTTCAAAGCCCCGTGATCGGAGTTTCCTACCGGCGAGAAAGCTTTGTCCGAGATTTACGGTAACGATATCAAACGAGGTGCGACGACTAGCAGCCAGAATGGCTTTCGCATACGTCCCTGGCAACTCCAATGCATAGTGCAGGTTTCCATGAGCGATTCGCCTAGGCAGTTCGTCGGCCCAAATCGTCTGGACCTCATGTCCAAGGTTCCGCAATTGCCGAACCATCAGTAATTCTGTTCCGCCAGCACCCGAATTTGGATCAGGATCGACTTCAGATACCCAAAGAATTTTCATGCGTCGCGCGGAAACAACTGTCGCAGATTGTGGACCAGCAGCGCTTTCCAAGCTCTCAGGTGAAAAGCATTCGAGGCTATCGCGCGTTTGAAATACTGACCTGCAAGTATGGGATCTTTTTCTGCAAGCGCAGCTCCCACCAGCAGTAGACTGGTCGCGCGATCAAAGCTGGAAGTGGTTTCATCCTTGCGCACGCGACATTTCTCAGACAACCGTTCTGCTTCACGCAACCACTCGTGATCAGCAGCACCCTGCCGGGTGGCTCGAAAGCAGGCCTGGGCCAGTTCACTGAATTGCTTCTGCGCATCCTGGAATCGCGCGCTGATACAGTCAGTGCTGACGGTGCGCTGATAGAGAACTTCGGGCACCACCACAAAATTGCCAATTTCTGACAACCGCAGCCAAAGGTCACTGTCCTGGGCATAGTAAAAGGGAACGCGGTAACCGCCGACCCGTTCAAGTGCATCACGGCGCATGAGCACGCTTCCGTGGGCGGGCACACCGATCAGGTGATGATCCTCACCGGATGCCAGTTTAACGGTGTGGCCGAGATTCCTGTGTGTTTCGCACACGATGCCTTCCGGGGTGACATCTTCGACCCAGCAAGTAGCCAACACCGCAGACTCGTCTCTTGCTAACGCGGCAACCTGTTTTTCTAGCCGATCAGGTATCGAAATATCGTCCGCATCCTGTCTGGCAATGAATTCTCCTTGTGCCATTCCAGACGCAGTGATCAAAGCCTGAGTTAATCCTCGGTTCTCCTGATGAAGAATTTTCAGACGCTGATCCTGCTTGGCCAATTCATCGAGAATTCGCCCGGTATCATCCACTGATCCATCATTAATGACGATGCACTCCAGATCAGTGAAGGACTGTTCCAAAATTCCTATAACCGATTCACCGACTGAATGGGCGGCGTTGCGGACTCCGATGATGACTGAAACATCTGGCATTAACTCAATACAGCTATGAGAGCAGAATGATTGTGGTGATCGATTCCAGCCAATCGATCAAGTCCGGCTGGTGGCGATTCTTCGGTCCGTCGCCGGGAAAAAGATATCTCGAAATTTCAATACAGGAAACTCGATTATGTTCGCCATTACGATTCCCAGGCACAGGCTTAATAGCAATGAAAGGAACACCGTAACGTAGGTACTAACGTCGACTGTTCGTTCATGAATTCGCGGGATGATCCAACTTGCCACGACGGCGTGCCAGACATAGATGGAATAGGAATAGGTGCCGACCCAGGCAAGGCTGCTGGAAATAAAGCCAGGGTTTTTCATCTTAAGCGGGATCACTGCGAACAGAATCATGGCGCTGCCGAGGTAGTTTGTCGTAAGCCCATAGACACGTATCCAGCTATACTCTCGCGCGGAATAGATGAACGGGGGCATCACAAGCAAAATCCCTGCAGTCAGCAGGATCACGCGATATCGCGCCGAAAAATTGATGAACCAATCGTGTTGGAAGTTCCACAAATAAGCCAACAGGATTCCCATCGACAGGGCATCGCACCGCAAGTGGGTTACCGCCGGCACGTTAGTAAACGTGTTGGCAAATGCGATACGCAAGCTCAAGACTACCACACCAACGCCAACAAGGATTGGCGGCCATGACCGAAACGGATTGCCCGAACCGAATCTTGAACAGCTCCAAACCAAGATAATCACCGCAATGTAGAAGTGCTCCTCAACGGCAAGAGACCATGTGTGTCCCCACACGCTTGGCAGGTAGTTTTGCACAAACAAGGCTTCTGCAAGCAGTTTGCCGGGGCTGATATTTGAGAGGTCGTTGGCAAGCAGGACAATGCAAATCGTCGTGACGAACAGAAAGAAATAGAATGCCGGATATATTTTCAGAGCCCTTCGGATGGCAAACCGTCCTGCACGAACACGCCCGTCGCGTTTGTATTCCCGAAACAGCAAGCTGGTAACAAGGAATCCGCTCAACACAAAAAACAAGTCCACTCCAATCCACCCACCGCGTTTAAGGGCCATCATTAGCGGGTTTGCAGGTGCAGGGGTATGGCTGATTATCACCAAGATGCAGGCTATCGCTCGCAGTATGTCAAGCTGTGCAAGACGTTTCGGCTCTTGTATTTCCTCTGTCATCGATTCGCGTTGCACGTCGCGTGGCAGCCCGCGAATCGGCCGGATCCGAACTGATATAACAGGAATGATTCAACCGTCATAAGCACGTAGCAGACTTGTTCCTTGTCTGGCACGAATATATTGGCAACAGGATAATTACGATTGCAAGTCCCTCCGTCATCAATGATACGCGCGATGTCGCGATCCAATGTCATTATGTCATCCACGCTTGCTTCATCGTGTCGCTGCCGGGGCGTCGTCGCAACTTGCTGAATGACTCACAGATAGTCCCAACGATTCTCCATCCCAGTAACCGCGCCATCGTGCCCACGAGACGATATTGTGTCCCTGACCCACCAGCGCAATCCGCTTTTCTCGCCACTTCAAAGCACTCGTGCGCTAGCTTCGTCTGCCCGGAACGTCCGAGCTGACGCGCAAGCGAGAACGCCCAGCGAGAGAAGTGCTGCATCTCCGGACCACCAACCTCCACCCCGGCCTGCTTCGCACAAAAATACAGAGTCGGAATCAGTTGACCAAAGTCTCTCAACGCGTTTACGCTCAGGCCACCTCCCGTCAGCCGCTCATGGGTATGTTGCCGGTGCTGCGAAACGAATTCATTGCAGAACACCAGCTTCGTTCCGAGTGCTCCGACGCGAGCGTCGTAGTGCCAGTCCTCTCCCATCCGCATCGTTGTCCACGCTCCAACCTGATCGCAAACGCTGCGTCGATACAAAGGCGTGTGCGTATTCCACCAGCGGTCAACCAACAATTCAGGAAACAGCGATTCAAATCGAACCCCTGACTTCTTAAAGGGGGCAACCAGCACATGCCCCGTTTCATTGATCAGGCAAGTCTTCCCGTAGGAGACGCCACAGTCGGGATTGGATTGAAGTGCTTCGACCTGAGCAGTGAACTTGTTGGGCAGTAGGCGGTCGTCACTGTCTAGGTATTGGATAAACTCACCACGAGCGATTTGCCTGCCCCGCTCGCGAGCGCCGCCGGGTCCGCAATTCGCAATGCGAATGGATCGCACAATGTCCGGATTTCCCGACACGATCGATTGAATCAACTCGGGCGTGTCATCTGTCGATCCGTCATCGACAAGAATCACTTCGATGGGGCGATAGGATTGCGCGAGAACACTCTCCACCGCTGCCTCCAAAAACACCGCTCGGTTGTATACCGGAATGATCGTGGACACCAATGACGCGTGAATATTCATTCGGTTGGTCGCACGTCTGACTTCGAGACACAGAATCCCAAACTGCCTGTGCGGTAAAGTGCATCACACTTCCGGTCAATTTCCGGCCATTTCATTTTCCGCGGCGTCAGGAACGGCGTTCGCCTGTCAAAACGATGCAGCATCCCCAGCATCCACCTGACTGGACGCGAATATCGCCCCATTCGCGACAACGAACGCAGTGTATCCATCGACGACCAGAGTTGATCCACCTTCAATTCAGGCGCTGATTCGATTAGAGACAGAAAACCCCATGGTGTGACGTGAAAGAACGATTGGTGAAATGGCTCACCCAGTGAGACTGTGCCCAGATAAATGCCACCCGGTCGCAACACTCTGCAAACCTCGCTGACCGCGACAAACGGATTATACAAGTGTTCCAGCACCGCATAGGAAAGCACGCAATCAAATGATCCGTCTTTGAACGGCAGTGCATGCGCATCTGCAAGAAAGTCGGCGGCCTTATTCGAGTAGTCGACGCCAACGTATCGATGATTCAATGATTCCACTGGGGCGGCGTGATCACGCGATCCGCATCCAAGATCCAGCACATCAATGCCGCTGGCAAAACGATCCTGAACAAGCGACATCAGCTGAGAGCAGTCTCGAACCGACTTCGGCCCGGCATAGGTAATGTCAGGTGCCATCAATCTGACTGATTTTAGATGCTCTTCAGGATCGAGCCTCAGGAATTTAGGCATTGAAATGTTGGCGAACGTGCGATTCTTCGGTCGCAAATCACGACCCGTGCGATCCTCGAACTTGCAAGTTCCGCAACGTGGAAACGATTCAAACGAAACGTTGCCACCGCAGTCGGGACAACTCAGCACGTCTCGATACCAAGGGGCTTGTGTATTCAATTCGGTTGTATTCTCTCGCTGCATCAGACGTCCGGACTGCTGTCAAGTTTCTTCAGACAAACACTGGATGAGACAAACAGGCAGTCAGCCCGCCGTAAGAGGTGCGAACCATCAAACTCTCTGCGCTGATCATATATCCCGAAAACACCCATTCCCTGTGAATGCATGAATTCATTGAAATCCGCGAACGGCACATGTTTCTCGTTACCTAACGAGAATCCCAATTCCGCCAGCACGGTACTGATCGCGTTGCGTTTAAAAAGTTCCTCTGCTCCCCTGACAACCTCCAAGTCGAAACCTTCGGTGTCTATCTTCAGGTAATCAATCTTATGAATTTCGTGATTCTCGCAGAATTGACTGAGCGATTGCACGGATACTTCCTCGACTTCCAGCGGTTCTTCATTGTCAAAATTAACAAATGAATTGTTGCAGCTTCCCTGATAAATGTTGATTTTCGCAACTGAAGTGCTGGCCCCTAACGCCAACTGATGACATCGCACATTGGGGAATCGCCGAACATTCTTGGTCAATGTATCGAAGGTTGATTTGACCGGTTCAAATGCGTGGATAATGGCACGCGGATATTGCTGGGCAAGACTGCAAGCGGTCTGCCCAACATTGGCACCTACATCAAAAATTATGGACGGGGCTTCACTAATAATCCTCGTCCGATCAAATCGCAGATTGTTTCCGCGAGGAAACCAACCACGATAAATTCTGCAATCAAACCATCGCTCCATCAAACGTTTTGTATTACTCAACAGTTCCATCACAGCGGGTGCTCCCCGGAAACGGCGTTTAGGAAGGGCTGTAGCGCGTCCAGATCGACATGCAAATCACGAAAGAGTGGTTTGCCTTCAGCTGGTTTGCCCACAAAGTGCCAGTAGTCGTGCCCGAGAATACTGGCGACCGCGTAAAAGTGAGGATTGGGTGACCCGGAATCACGTATTTCTGCGACGCGTGTGCCTGGCGCGCAAAAGAGCAGGTTGGCAAAACCCGCACCGTGCAACCCAATGACCGCTTGCGCACTTGCCATGACTTCCATCTGTTCGACAAATGAAAGTTTCTCAAGAAAAACACGTTCAAAACCATACGGCTGAATTTTATTCCAAAATTCAGTTTCATTACTCATTCGACGGTTCGCGCACTCTTCCCTACAAATGTAGATGCGTCTGTCTTTCCGACCCGGAGGCAACCCAGAAGTGAGTCTTTGGCGGATTTCGCCGAGCACGCGACTGTTAAACATGCTATAGCGGAAAACATTGAGCCGCCTGACCTCGATCACTTCGTCCGCTGATTCCAGGAATAACGGGTCACGCACGCCAAGCATCTGCAGAGCATCCCGACGGGGCTGATCCAGAAGGTCCGCCGCCGGCAGCAGGATCGGTACATCTGGTAAGTGCGTTTGCGCCAGGTGAATCCTTGGTAAATGAAAGAACAGCCACAGAAAATAATTTCGCGTGGAGTGGGTGCCAACCCAACAGGCTGAATCAATCTGCCGGACTGTCGGCCGGCCACGAAGTAATCGCGCATGATCCGGTGAGAATTGACAGCCGTCAACGACCACTTCGCGGTCATCGTTAGTGATGACCGCGTAGAAGTCGTTTTGCCACGGGCTGCGTACCCGCAGCAACCGGCAGTCCCGTAACTCGGCGGCCACCGGGCCCAGTTGAAGCAGTTCGGGCACGTCGTAGAACGAGAACGCATACTTACCCCGCGAATCCTCCAACTCCGTGCGGCTATGAATATTCTGCGGAAGTCGAAAGTCTCCTGGCTCGTCGTCCATCAACCTGCACCAGGTTGTTCCCTGTTCGGTGCAGTAGTCTTCGCTCGCTGTTTGTTGTAGACACGGGTAACCGAGATACCGCGGCGGAACATTCAGGTTTCTTATCAACCGGTTCCGTACGCGATCAAGTAACGATGGATTCATGATGATTGAACCTGATCCAATCTCCGGTCGTTTCCGTTTGACTGGATTCGCGTGAAAAAATGGTTGCAACCGACGGTCGTGACCCGCTCATAGTTCCTTGCAGCCAGGTATTGGCCAACAAGATCCCTTTCCCGGTCATAGGTGCACTCGGTTACCAGTACCGTCGGCCGAAAACGCTCAAGGTCCAGCCCGTCCAGTACTTCCATTTCATGCCCCTCGACATCAATTGTCATGAAATCGATTGGGCCAGTGACATCTTTGAGAATCTCGTTCAAGCTCCGGTGCGGGACGGTAACCGACTCGATGCTGGCGTTCAGTCGTTTGCACTTTTCGAGATGAACAGGATCGGCCTCGGTGAACGACATCATTCCGGACCAGTCGGCATCGGAGCGAACCTTGTTGAAGGTGATTGTGCCGCTGGCGTCGCGACCGCCGACGGCTGCCTGTACCACGTCGCTTTCAGGTCGATTCATACGGCAACGGTCCGCCATTTCCGGATCGGGTTCGACCAGAATGCACTTCCAACCCAGTGCTTCGAAGGCGTAGGTGTTGCTGCAGGATTTTCCGTCGAAGGCGCCGACCTCCACACACGTTCCATCCGATTTTCGCTCAAAGTAGTTCCACAGAAAGACGTCTTCGCCATGCTGGGATTGAAAGCTGATTGTCTTGTTGTGGATATGCGATGCCAGATCTGAGTACACCTGATTACTGGCCTCGTTTTGTGCAATCCTCGCAGCCCGTATTTGCTGCTGGAGATTTTCGAGACGGCTCCAAAGTCCACGAATTGCCCTGCGTGTCCTAAATGCGACTAACAGGATGCAAACGAGACTCGCAACAAACATAGCGACAGTGGCTGTCATCATCTTCGAACCGCCTTAATCATTGAATTCGGGTTCACTACTTGCGGTCTCTTGGAGACCTGCTTACGCGGCGCATGCGATGTCGAACGTCTTGAGCGATCCGAAACAAAGTTGGCGAGGCGTGCCTGTTCAAACAGCCGTAATGGTCCAAAATCTCAGCCGCAATTCGTTCGTAAAGTTGCGGTCGCGTTGCCCACTTCTGTGAGATTGCGCGATCGCGATTCTGTAAAACGAACGGGCGCATCTGCTCGTACCGTTGCCAGGAAAGGCTGTCCAGGATTGACTCCAACTCATCCACGGATTGGAATGAGATTAGGCCGCGTTCGTCAAAATATCGATGAATCCCGTCGCAGCCGTAGTAAATCGGAACGGTTTCTGTCAGCAGGCAATCGATGATTTTTTCGGAAAAATAGGCATCACGGCTGCAATTCTCCATGGCGATTGAGAATGCATAGTCGGCCAGGCCATCCATTTTACTGTCGATCCACTTAACACCTTTACCAAAGCGGTCCACTCCGGAACGGTTGGCAAGGCGTGCGATCACCTCGTTCCTCAATACATGCCCGGCGACTGGGTTTTGATGGTGGGCACCGATCATTGATACTAAGCGGATCTTATTGTAGTCGCGACGCTCAAGTGAGTCGTCACCCAGCCAGTTGGTTCCGAAAACGAGTTCGCGATACGGGAATCCGCGTTCCAGCAATCGCGCATCGTGCGTCAGCACTATCGCGAACCGATTGCACAGATTGACGTCTTCAAAAAAAGGAACGCTGGTGTTGGGTTCGCTTAGGACCGCAATCCGAAGCCTCTTGGGGTAGCGAAGATAACTGCGGCCGGTGGTCGCAAAATAGTCCAAAAACAAGCCCAAGTGATAACGCATCGCTTCGGACTTGCCATCTTCGAACCGGAACCGCAATTGCGTCTGCTCACAAGTCACATCAAGGGACTTTGCGGTACGATGCCCGTAACAATCAATATTCAAAACCGACCGTTTCATCCGTTGTGCCTGAGAATGTCTGGCAGAGATTGTTTCAAACTAGACAAGCGGGTCAATCCTGCCAGATGACACTAGGGGCAAGCTCACCGAAAGGACGTGCCGCCAACTGCTTGATGCGGCTTGTTGCGGGTTTCGCCATGATTTGATCCCGGTGCTCGGCGTTGCGATCACCCGAGCGATTGGGGGCTTCGGGATGCCATAAATGGAACACCGGCAGAAACGCGCCTTCGCTGTGTTCCAGCTGCCGTGCACGATCGAGAAACTCGTTGTCTTCGCCGCCCCAGCCATAAAAAGCTTCGTCGTGACCGCCAATTTCCATATAAGCTTTACGGGTCACAGCCATCGGGGTGGGGTTGTTCTGAACGACTTGTTCCAGTTGGGTCACCGACTGAAATGAACGCTGATTCTGTACGCGCTCAGAAGCGGCCTGGTCCAGATAAAATATGTAACGGGGCAACCGCGACGACTGAAGCTTTCCGTTGACTCGTTTGGCGACCTCTCTGCCAAAATGCGTCGGGACGACATAGTCACCGTCGTGTAGGACAACAACGCGACCTTTGGCACGCCGTGCTCCAAAATTCAACGCCCAGGAACGGTTGTACGGCATTTCCCGGCACGTGGTAGGCGTGTGATAGTAGCGAGCCCCATCAGGTACGTGCTCTGCGAACTCCTGCTGCCAACTTTGTTCGACAATGATCACCTCCGTCTCACAGTCCGATTGGCCCAGCAACGATGCCACCGTTGCCTGAAACTGAGGAAGGCGTCCGGTACCCCGGACACCTACCACGAATGAAACCTCCGGACGGTCTGAACAGGCGTTGGGCCGGGTGTCAAACGCCACCGGCCACTGTTGCAAACAATGCTGCAGGATTTGGCCGCCGACATGCGGTAAAAAACGGGCAACCGTCAGCGGTGAACTATCCCGCCAGTGACAAATGCGGCCGTCTGTCTCAGGGGTTGTTGTAATTTTCTCATGGCGATTGTGTAGGTCTTTCCAGTTCCATCCGAAAGCAGATGCCACGCCCGGGAACTTGAGTATCAGTTCGGTGCGCCAGCGCTCATGCAGCCAGCAACCAAGGTATTCCTTAAAAGTCAATGAATGAGGGGCCATGATCAGTGTGGAGGTGGTATAGGGCGATTCTAAACGCGTTTGAGCAGCACGTCAGCCTGCAGGGGCTGACCGTCCGGGGCAAAACAGAAACCATCCATCACCTGCGGGACGAAACCAAAATGCGTCGCGTAATTGACGATTTCATGCCAGAGAGGCGCACCCGCGTAGAGCGGAGTGAATTGAACCTCGGAGATGATGTACTCAATATCTCGGAGTCGATCACCACAACCTTTTAATGCTTCCAGCTCAAATCCCTGAACATCCAACTTGAGAAGTTTCACTGCTTCGATGGAATTCTCCGTCAGGTAAGTGTCGAGCCTCGTAACCGGCACCGCTTCCCTCCGGACTTCATCAAAATCCATATCCGGCCAACCTTGGGTTGCCGCGTCGGCTACCGAAAGAAACGAACTGGCTCCGTGCATGCCCGTAACGATCAACTCCATTTGCGACATGCTGCTGCCGACGCCCAGATGATTCACAATGCAGCGTGGCGAACCTCGAAATGCACCCCAGGTGGATGCAATTCCCTCCAGTCGTGTAGACAGCTCCCCGTTGGGTTCAAAACAATGTACTTGCGTCAGAGGTGCCTGAACCAGCACCTTTGATGCAAACCCCCCTTTATTGGCACCGACGTCCAGGACCACACCGGGCGTCGTCCCGAAGTCGACCAGATCAAGGACGGGACGTTCGCATTGGTACGTCTTCCTGCGCGTTTGGCGACGCATACGGATGAAGTTTCTGACCAAGTCAATCATTAAAATTCCATCTCGGCGGTTGATAAGAAGGCATTTAGATATTGAACGGGATTTTCAGACATCGGTCGGTGTGAGATATCGATGCGGCCACAATGGATCGTTTGATTCGACTGCCCACGCAGCGTTTCGAAATTCACGGTGTGACAATCGCGACTCCCGGTTCCCGCGACCTGACAGATGATTCACGCAATCAGTCCGTTTGATCCTGGTTTCACACTAGCCTTTGGTTTGGCGATCGATGCTTTCCGAGAATCGATGAATTCATCAAGTTGCACGGTCAGATCCTCAATGGCCGCAAGTCTCGCAACATCGAATGATCGAGTATCAAACGGCCATTCTTCTCCTTGTTTCATGGCGTCTGGAATCCCAAGTATCCTTCGTTTGACCTTGTAGAAGGTGTCGGACAGACCGGCGGGCAACCAGCGAAACCGACTCGCCAAACTATTGCCTTCATTGATTTCGCGAGGAGGAATTGCGGGAACGGTTCGAGGCTCCAGTTCACGCGAAGACAGCAGAGCAGATTCCCAGCCATCGACACAACGCTCCCATGAGTAACGCGACGTGACCAACTTGTGTGCGTCTTGCGACAATGTCGCCAATGTTCCGCGGTTCCGATCGAGCTGCCTGACGACTTCCGCACATCCCGCTGTATCTCCAATGTCGAACAGCCTCGCCGTTTCGCCATCAATCAGAAACCCTTCAGTGCGATGGCCAACGTACTTTGATGAGACGGGAACGACACCGTGAGACATTGCTTCAATCAGCGATATCCCAAAACCCTCCGACTGGGAAAACGACAGCAGAATGTCCGTCTGCGGAAAAATGTCGCGGTGTAAACTGATCGAATCAACGAATCCATGAAAGCGCACCGAACGGGAGGTGATTGCGTTCCGTAGAATTTCATCACAGGGGCCGCTTCCAAAAACGTCAAGTTGATATTTCAACTTCATTGATTCCAGTGCGTCGACAACACCGATCATGTCCGTCACTCGTTTGTCCACGTCTGCCAGTCTTCCAACATACGCCAGACGCAGCGGTTGTTGCGGAGCGGCCTGTGGATGCAATGGATGAAGCGATGTGCCATTAGGAACATGGAAAATATGGGACTTCGGCATCCCAGCCCATTCCGCGAGTCGGCAAGTCAGTGCTCCCGGATTCACAGAAACATCGGCAAAGGGCTGGAAAAGTGTGGCGTCCGCAATCTGTGTCGGCATGTTCGTGTGCAATGAAAGTACATAGCGACCATGATAGTCGCCGTTCCTTTTTAGAGCGCAAACCGCATCGTGCGCATCAACCACCGACATGGGAATGTAGTAATCGGGGCGCAGGCGTTTAATCGTTCGCATGACCGCCCTCACGCGAGCACCCATCGTCATCGTCGACCCGTCGATCGTGACTGTCTCAAGGTTCGGATGCGCGACTTTATATCCGGTGGAGTCATTTGTGCTTGGGCCGTGGACAAGTGCCACGATCGGTTCCCAGCCACGTTTTTCCAAACCACTGCTAAGTTGATCGAGCCATGTTTGTACGCCGCCGATCGGGCTGGATGTGGGGCAAACAAAAAGTAAACGGTGACCTTTTACCATGATTTTCGTCAGCTAAGTGCGTTTGCAGCCGGTTTCGTCGACCGCCACAACGGTGGACAGTGGCCGGCCAGGAACCAGCGTTCTACCAACCAGTAAAACATCGCCCCTGCAATCAGACAGATGGGGGCATAGATGAGCATGCGCAAAATCCATTCGGTCTGTGAGTGTTCAAAAGGAATATACTTTTCCAGGACAAAAATCACCGGTACATGGATCAAATAGACTGAGTAGGAAATCTTCCCGATGCAGGAGATGCCGGTCGCGAGCGAATTGCGCAATAGGACGTGGTCCTTTGCCTGCACACACCAGTTCAGAAAGCAGAAAAACGCAACGGCGAATCCGAGTTCACCAACGCTGCTCACGTTGGGAATCCATCCGGACCAGGAGTCCATGTCAACCAATTCCGCGAGTCTTGTCTGCGCTAGAAATCCGAACGTCAACCGATTGGTCAGCATGCCTGCTGTTGCTGCGAGGAGCCCATAGGTCATGGACGAACACCAGCGGGGGAGACGGCAGTTTCCGAAATAAGCGTCAACGGCAAGCGCACCCAGTGCCCAATGAAGCCAAAAATTGAATGGCCACAATTGCCAATAACCAAGTCCGTAGGCGTCCGGCAGGCCCGGAGTAGCACCACGCCAAATGATAGTCGTGATGGCAGCCACCGAGATCGCAACGGTGTGGTTCCGAATCCGAATCATTAAGAACAGCAAGAAGTAGAATGCGTAAAGTTGTTCCTCCATTCCCAGTGACCAAAACGGAGTGTTTCCCAAGCCACCGGCGTAATCAGCCGTTAGGTTGTGAACCATCAGCAGATGAGTCGCCAGATCAGGCCCAATCGAATTCGCCAGGTCAGGCATTCGCTCATGAATCAACAACGCGAAGCTCACACTCAAGACGATGGCCGCGACATAAGGAGGGTAAAGTCGCCAGAATCGCCTTTTCCAGAATTCGACCCAGTTCAATGAACATTTGCCGCTGGTGGCTCTTGTGATAGCGGTTCGTCGATGGATACAAAAACCGGAAATGAGCACAAACAGCGGCACTCCCAGATAACCAAAATCCATCAGCAGGCTTGGGAAGAACCAGATGTTTTCACGAAAACCGCCGATCGCGTAGTGGGGGATGTGACATAACACCACCGCTAAGACCGCCAGACCCCGCAGGATATCGATACCCACCAATCGTTGCTCAATCAGTGACTGTGAATTCCTTATTTCAGGCGACTGGTTCAAGTTGCGTCTCCGCTTCCAACTTCACCGCTAACGCGGCGATCTCCGCTTGTTCCACTTCGCTCATCAGGCCACTTGCCGTCGGCCATTCACTACCCGGCGCATGATGCAACACGGGCTTATTCAACACACGACGAAGCCACAACTGCAGCGAAGACGGGACCCCCCACTGGCTCAGTCGACCGCCCAATCGCTCGGGGATCCGTGGAAAGTTGTCGACTTTGGCCGGCAACTTCAGACATTGGTTCAATACATCACGCCATAAATCCAATGCTCCGGCATGAGAGTATTTACCCGTCTGCGTTTCCATCGCAGACTTTGAAAGTTGCGATAACAGTGCGGGAGTTGATAGCAATTCCCCAACCCGCTGGGCCGCAATTTCGGGATGACCCACGGGAAAGCAAAGCGAATTGATGCGATTTAGGAATTGACCCTCCGCATGCATTCCCGTGAATTCTGATACGACCGGAACGACTCCATGAGCCATCGCTTCACGCGGTGAAATCGTCACTCCTTCCCATGCCGCAAAGTGAACAAAGCAATCGGCATTTGGATAGAATCGATTGTACAATTCCGCTTGGTCAACCCAACCGTGCATGGTCACCTGACCGTTGTCGATCAGAAGTTTCAGCTGATCGGCTATGCGATCCTCCTCCGGTCCGGCGCCACAGATATCGAGCCGGAATTCGATTCCCAAGGCCAGTAACGCCTGCGTGAACGGGATCAAATCGAGTGCACGCTTTTGTTGTTGTTCCAACCGGCCGGCATACAGCAAACGGATCGGCTTTTGGTCATTAAATGATTGCGAGTCTTTTGGGGAAACAGCTTCACGTGGCGGATGGACTCCTCCTGCGATGCTTTCAACACGCTGTTCCTCCATACCGCCGATTTGACGGCAGGCTGCGGCGATTAGTTTTCCCGAAGTCACACACAAATCGATATTGCCACAACAACGTCGCACGTCGCTGATGTAGGCGCTCTCGTACGCACGCACACCAACGGCCAGTCGCGGTGCACGGGACAGATCGTCCGCTTTGAGCTGTGCGACCGCTTGGTACGCGTCAAAAACCCGCATCGACAAAACGACGTTCGGGCTGGTTTTTCTGATCGTCTCGCGAAGTGATTTTAATCTTGCCGCCCGGGTGCCGTGTGTGCCGTCAATTTCGATGGTTTCAAGGTTGCGATGCACACGGCGGTAGGCGTCGGGATCATCAAAACTCGCCCCGCGAGTCAGTCCCAGAATGGTCTGCCACCCCCGTGATGGAAGCTCGCGACAAAGATCTGCAACAATCCGATCCGCGCCACCGAGCGGGTTGTGGGATCGCGTAATGATCAGCAGGCGGGACATTTTTCAGGAATGATCATTGGGGGATAATTGTTAGATTCAACGTATTCGGCAGTCCATCTGATCGTACTGCCCGCATCGGCGGAATATACTTCATTATCCCATTTTCTCTAGCCAAATACCTGCACCGGTATTCTTTAGGCAGAGCGGCATAAACTTCTCCAGCAGGTGTCGCTTCTGAGCTCCCAACGCGTCGCCCCACATCCTGATTTGATACTTGCTGTTGTCCATCAGCAGGCAATGCAGCATGTACGCTTCGTTCCAGGAACGGCCTCCCAGAATCCATTCTTCCGGATATTCAAACGGGTAGAACACATCGTGAACATGAATCCAAACTCCCGGTTTCAACCTTGGCAGAATATCGAAGAATAAAAAGTTGACGTCACTGCCAGCCTTTCCCACGTGCGACGAATCGATGAACAGGATATCATTTGGCTGCAGCTGCTCAAACAGATCCGGATCAACGTTCTGCACTTTGTCCTGGACGATGTTGACTCGCTGCGCGTCGCCCGAACGGAGATTCCTCAGCAGGCGATCAGGATAAGGTTCGACAAAAGTACATCGCATACGACCGTCAAGGAACAGGTCGTTTACATCAAGAGCGAGGCAGGAGGAAAAACCAGAGCCGATTTCAATCAGCCGGGCGGGCTGCAGATGCCTGAGGAGTGTGTACATCAGGACACCGTCCGCGTAGCAATAGATTCCGTTGTCCAACCAGTAGCGGTGTGGTTCCCGATCCGACTGTGCCTCACTGAACGGTAGTTCACTGTAGAATTGCGCAAGTTCCAGAAACAGCGATTCCTGACTGTCCCAATTCAGATCGACGCCGGCTATTTCACAGACTGCGCGGTTACCGGAGCGCTCGCCAATTCCCTTGGCCTCATTTGCATCGGGAATAGCCGAATAGTAATGCCCGGGTGGAAATTCTTGCCCGGCTTTCAACGAAAGCACATCTTCCCTCAGCCGGTCGCGGTCCGCGACAATTCGCCGCACGCCTGGCAGTGCTTTGAAAATAGTCTTCAATGCTTTATTCATCATGTGTGACCTTCGGCAGGCTGGCTGAAACTGCGCGCGAACTAAAATCAGCATCCGCTGAGACTTCCCGGCTTGGCTCGACGGGAAAACAATCATGCGGAGCAAGGAATTCACGTGTACTACGTTCAAATTGTGCCCGTCCTAGGATCGTCGATCCAATCCTCGCTGTCGCATCGCTTTGCTCATTGAGAACATTTTGATCCCCAAGATTTAATCGCAAAAATTCAGCCAATCTGCTAGGCTCGAGATCATGGGTCAGCAAACCGAAGCCATGCTTTTTCGAGAATCCTGTCAGCGAACTGTGGTGGGGCGCGTGCAGAAGTACGGGGCGTCCGGTTCCCGCGTAAGTACTTAACTTGGTGGGAAACGACAGACGTGCCAATGGTTCCTGCAGAGGTTCGAATGGATGTGGCAAATATAACGCATCGCAATTTGTCAGAATCCGCATCACTTCCGGCACAGATCGCCAGCCATAAAAACGACATTCGGCCGGTTTAAAAGCCCGAAACCGGATGTCGCTTCCCGCAACCACAAGCACGATACGTTTGCGGCCGATGCGCCAGTCCAATTCGTCGAGCGCCCGATGGAATGCCTTCCATGCCGAATAACAATACATGCTTCCGCTTATGCCGATTCGAAACTCGTCTTTCGAAGTCGGCTCGCTGAGGGGCGTCACGCTGTCCTGTATTCCATGTCGAATGATGACCGATGATGCCTGTGATTTCTTCGCATAAGCATCGGCCATCGGTTCGCAAATCACTCCCAGTCGATCCGCCCTCCGCAGCAGGAAATCAAAACGCTTCAAGGTGCGGGCGAACGTAAATCGGTCCAGTTTCCGCTGCATCAGGATATCCCGCGGATCATCCCAGATGTGCACGAGCATCGGTACTTCGGTTGCCGCACGAACTGCTGCCGCGACATCGATCGTGACGGTTGAATTCAGGATGGTCCAAATCTGGTCAGGTGACTCCTGGTGTACGAAGTCGATTACATCGCGACTAAGTTGCCTGACAGCCGGCTCATAACGTCGCAAACGATCGGAAATCGTGGTGATCGTTCCTTTCCATCCTGGCGCATTTCGACGGGCAAACTCAGCAGGAGGAACAAAACATTGCTGCTGGGTAAGGTGTTGGCGCTGTCTCTTGTCGAAGTGTTCCTGGGTGATCAGACCTGCATAGGAGACAGGCTCAATCCCGTCGCAGCCCAGCATCTCTTCAATCAGGATTTCGCCGACACCACCGTCGCCAGGCGGCATGCCGGAGATAAGCATCGTTTTCATTTGCGGGTTAAGCTAACGGAATAGATTATGACTGGGGACGAAGATTCCGATTTTCAAACAAACAGTCGAACTGCAGGATGTGACCGCTTTTCTTATTGCGCCACTGATCGACATTTCCGCAGTACGCAAATCCGTGCGACTTCATGATTTCGTAGATGCGATCGAATCCTGGTTCACCTTCATATAAGGGTTGTGCGCTCACTTCCACCACGACGGCGATGACTTTTTGCAATGTTTGTTCGGCACCCAACAGGACTTGTTCCTCAAATCCTTGAACGTCGATTTTCATCAGTATCGGCTCCTCGAGTTCGAGGTCGTTCAAGATGTCGTCCAGACGGCTGATGACAATCTCTTCCTGTACCGATTCAGCGGTATGAGGCAATTCAACTTTGTGAAGCGAACCCATCGGCAACAGAGATGAACTGGGTGTGAAAGCACTTCGATTGATTGTCGCAGTACCGGGCTCACTGCCCAGCGCCGTATGAAATGCCAACGATGGAGCCAGTTCTGCCTGTTTACTTTGCAACGTCTCAAAACAGCTTTTCAGCGGTTCGAATGAGACGATTTTTGCCCCCGGGAGAAATTCGCGAATAAGCCCGGCGAACTGGCCTTCATTAGCGCCGATATCCAACACCGTACCGGGGTGATATTCCTTCAGACAGCCCCAACTATCACGCATGCGCTTCTTGTACTCGAGCAAACGTCGTTCTCCGACCGGCAGGGCCTTCCGTAATTCCCATCCGGCGGTCTTCAGCAGCGACAGAATAGGGCGTGTTATCAGCCGGCGCACGTTATTGAATTCCCATTGGACGAAGGACAACCGCGAGAATGCGGCTGGCGATGGCGGTTCCAAACTTCGTTACCGTTCGGTGGATAAGTTGTAGCATTCTGGAATGCTCCCAATTTCTGACCGCGCACCACCACGTAGTTTTACCGTAATCAAGAGACTCGATTACCTGAGCGGCCTTTCAAGAATCGACGTAGAAATTTCGGCAAGCAAAATTGACGTGGCAAACCATCCAACCTGCGATGAAGCTCTAATCTGGCCGCTTCATACAGTTGAATATCAAATCGATTTCGTTCCTTGATCGCATCGATTTCGTCCGGGATCAACCCCTGGATCGAAGGGTGGCTTCGGGTTACGTTTCTTCTAACGGTGGGACCAACCTGGAATCCAAAATGATGACGGACAAGCCGGAGGGTCTTTTGGTACTCTTCCAGAATTCCGGTCACGTTTCGAGGATTCATGACATGAGCGATAGCGCGGTCGGCGTCGTCCTGATTGACTCGATCATTTATATCTGAGCTGTAACAGTCATAACGATTGCAAAGGAGTCGTGTTTGTTGATTGTCCAATTCAAATGAAGCATCAGATTGGGCAAACTCAAGCAGCGAATGCTGTTGAGCAAAGCTGTGCAGGTAGTGATTCGGTACACTACGGGCAAACCAGTAGAGAGAAACCATCCGGTTAACAGGCTCACGTATAATCGTTACATACTGACAGGGCCTGGAAATATGCTTGTGAATCCCTTGCGGCATATGCCCGTATACGAAGGCATACTTGTTGCGTTCTTCCAAGGGCATCGATTTGAACTCGGATAGGCGAGCGTCATACTTTTCGGGTTGGCCGTTAAGTTCAGGTGTCCGGCTATGATCATTCAGGTCAAATGCCAGCATGTTTTTCGGGATTTGCGATTCCATGTATGCAAGAAATGAGTTGCCTCCACATTTTGGGATATGAATGAAAATGAGTGCGGATTCAGCAAAGTTAAACTTGTTCATATTTGAAGCTGTCTTGCGACGAGTCACTACTTTGGTTCCAAGTCAACACCGGTGCAATGGTTCCCATCCTTGAACGCTGCCAACGCTCTCTATTGGGATATTGCAATGAGACTTGAAAATGGAGCGTGGGCATTTCCTCTGCCGAAGCCACGCGTCGTCGAACGTAAACTAGAGGCGATACGCGGTAACTACCGGCGTTGAGCAGGTTGGCTGGGATTTCTGTTTCATAGACGTGGGTGCCAATGCTGACAGGAAACGGCGCAGCGTCATTCAGGTAACTTCGGAATAGAACACTTCCATGCATGTCTCTCAATTCGACACCAAAATCTACCTGGTTGCTTTCTGCTGAGATTTTGACGCGGAACGCTAATGGAATTGATTCGCCACTGAAATATTCACTCCTGCGTTCGTTTTTCGTACCAATTCGCATTTCGAGAACCGCTGCGTCCGCACCTGCGCAATCGCTATCTTTGGCTCGCCAGTGAATTTCCTGTTGTTGAGAGCCCTGCGAAAGGTATTGCCCAAGCACGTATTCCGTCGCACCATTGGCAACGAGTCTTCCGTTCTGCAAGAGTATGGAATGTGAACAAAGATTCCTGATCGCAGCCATGTTGTGACTCACAAACAATACCGTCTTTCCCGATTCGGCAACGTTCTGCATTTTTTTGATGCAACGTTTCTGGAATTCGGCGTCACCGACTGCGAGGACTTCATCGACAATCAATATCTCTGGATCAAGGTGCGCGGCAACGGCAAAGCCCAGGCGTACCGTCATACCACTGCTATAACGTTTTACCGGTGTATCTAGAAATTTCTCCACGCCGGCGAAGTCGACAATGCTGTCAAGCTGGCGATTGATTTCCCGCTTCCTCATGCCCAGGATGGTTCCATTCAAATAGACGTTCTCGCGTCCGGTTAACTCCGGATGAAATCCGGTGCCGACCTCCAGCAAGCTGGCAACGCGACCATGCAGTACAGCCCGCCCTGTAGTCGGACGGGTGATCTGGCTGAGAATCTTCAGCAGCGTACTCTTACCAGCTCCATTCTTTCCGATGATGCCGACAGCCTCCCCCTGGCCAACATCGAATGAAACGTCTTTGAGTGCCCAGAAATGTCCGTCTTCCACACGGGATTCATCTAGCACCGTCGACTTATCGGGCGGACTCCGGTGAAACACACGCCGAACCATGCCGTTGGTCAATTCGCGGATTGAGCCAGCGTGCGTGAGCCCAAGCTTGTAATGTTTACTGAGATCGTTGACGGTGATCGACAGGGTCATGCTAGTCGTTCAATCCAAACGAAGGGGCAATTTGCGACATTTATGAATTGTACGGCCATGCTTACTAAATTACGTCCGCAAAAGTCGTTTCCACTTTACGGAACCAGACAATGCCCAACAGCAGGATCCCTAGCGAGATCGCGGAGGAGAGTCCCAGCAGGAGAAAGTTGGGCGGGGCGCTTCCCAATACCGACCAGCGGAATCCTTCAACAACCCCGACCATCGGGTTCAACGCATAGATTGGTCGCCAAGCTTCGGGGACAGCTGAGATGGGGTAAATGATGGGACAAAGGTACATCCAAATTTGTATTAGAAATGGAATTGCCATCCCCACATCGCGGTACTTCACGTTGAGCGCGGTAAACCAAATGCCGAATGCGAGTGCTGTTAAGATTGTCACGAAAACAAACACAGGCAGGCATAGTATCGGCCAGCCGGGGATGTATTGGTAGAAGACCATCAGCCCGGCAAGGACGATCAATTGAAGTACAAGTTCCACGAGTCCGACACCGACGGTGGCCAGCGGAAGTACGAGACGCGGAAAGTAAACCTTTTTCAACAGCGCCCCGCCACCCACGATACTTCCGGTCACGGCACTTAATGTCCCTGAGAAGTACATCCAGGGAATCAATCCTGCAAAAGCAAAGATAGGGTATGGGACATCGGTTTCGATTCGTACGAAAACGCTGAACACAAGCGTATAGATCAATGCAGTGACGAGCGGTCGCAGGATTGCCCAGCCATAACCGACGACGCTTTGGCGAAATCTCGCCGAAATATCCCGCCACATCAACAACAGGAGCAAGTCCCTGTATCTCCAGACCTCGACAAGGTTGAGCGCAAACCAGCTGGATGGCGGTTCAATTACCGTCACTAGGTCATGAGTCGATGACTTCGGAGACTCGGGCGAATCGATGTCTTTCCGCTCGGACGGGCTGGCGTCCGGTTTTTTCGCGTCGGTAAGTGGGGCGGAGGAGGACAACGGTTTCAATGCTTCACTAGTCCGGGAATTTGCTGGAACGCTTTCGCGCAAGTTTGCCAGTCTAAGCGGGAGGCGTTTGAGCGTGCGACGTCGGACCACGTTTTCCACTGGGTATCGTTCACGAGTGCCGATTCCAGAGCGTTGGCGGTCCATTCGGGATCATCGTAAGTGCCGAATCGTCCAGCACCTTCGCATATCTCCGCAATCGCACAGCAGTTCGTGCTGACGATCGGGGTCCCAAACGCCATCGCTTCCGCCGCAGGAATACCAAAGGATTCACAGCAGCTCATTAAACTGAAAACACGGCTTGTTGCATACAGTCGATGAAGTTCTTCATCGCTGACTTTGCCCAAAATCTGAACATGATCGTCGAGCGAATGAGCCGCGATAAGCGACTTGATTCTCTGGTGATAGCTTTCGACTGGCCAAGGACCAACAAATTTTAATGTTGCTGGAATCGACCTTTGGTGAAGTCGATGAACCGCTTCGACTAGGGTCTCGGCACCCTTCCAAGGTGCCATTGCTGATACAGACAGAATTGAGAATGGCTCCCGTTGGGCATCGCTCATTTCGCTGGCCGTATCAAACGTATCTTGGTTGAGTCCGACGTTCGCGATGTCGGCTCGATTTTCGGTGACGCCCGGATTCCCTTTTTGATACAGAGAGCGTAGGTGACCGGAGAGATAGATCATCATATCTGCGTTGCGGAACGCTTTAGCGTAGCCGAGTCGTTGCAGACGCGCCTTGAAGCGTTGCTGCCACCCGAATTGAGCTTGTGGAATATAGCACCATGGGTTCTGGCAAAGCACCGCTTGCGGCACTGGGCAGCCTGGGGTGACGGCCCCCGAGACGCTTAGTACCACATCGGCACCGATTTCTCTGCTAACCGAACCAAAGTTTCTCAGTTCCCACCACGCTCGACGCACCCAATCACGATATTGATTCGATACGACTCTCGTTTGCACGCCTGCGTCCAAGAGATCGAAAGGCGGTTGCTCGCTTTCGTAATGAAGTACGGTGATCGAATGCTCCGGAAGCATCCAACGTGCTGTAGGTCTCAAAAAACCGTACACCACATGTTGGCCACTCATGGAGCCGATCGATAATGCGTTTACGAGTAGATGCAAGAAATTAAGACTTTGCCTAGGCGCGGACTTCGTCCACTTGGGTGACACTCACCCTTTGAAGTTAGTTGAATTGCGGTTGCTGGTGGTGGAACCGCAGGGATTCTTCAATTCGAGACTTGTATGTTTCTCTGATACTTGCTCAGCCGCCGGTCCGTTCACTCGTTGTCCGTCGTGTTGGCGGAACCTCGGCTTACTCGTTTCGCTAAGCGGGCGAACGAAGCGTCTGAAGGGCTTACGCGGATGCGGTTGCAGAGGCAATTCCGAACGGAAACTCGCGTTTTCAGATTTACAAAAGTATCCTGATCGCCCCCCCCCCAAATTGCAAGCACGCTTTTGCCAAATTGCTGTAATCTCGTCCGATGGGGGGCGTTTTGTAGGGGGGTAACATTTTCGTTTTTGCGGAAGAAGCTAGGGGCGATTAGCCATTTGCTCGATGAGTCCGTCGAAACGTTCCTCATCGGGGAAAAGCCGTTTAGCGTTTCTTGCTTCCGACAATGCCTTTGCTCGCTGGTGTTGCGCACCCAGCCGCGTGATCAGCTTGAGACGCAAGGCTACATTCTTGGCATCCAAACGGATTGCCCGCTCGTAGCCGGCAAAGGATTCTTGATACCGTTTCAAAACGTACGCAGTGTCGGCCCACAGTTCTTCACAACTCGCTCGCTCGGAGATCGTTTCGCTCTGGTCACAACCGAGTCCGTCGAGCGCCTGACTCAAAAACACAAGGTCGGGTGCGGGACGAGTGTTCAGGTACTTGGCTGCAGCTCGATAATTCACTGGCGACGGAGGGACGACGCTGGAGAGCGAGAGCTCCGGGTATGCTTCAAGCATCTTGAGTGCCGCGGCGGTTTGACTCGGTTGACGTTCTAAGAGTTGTTTGAGGTAGGTCACCCCGAGTTCCAACTCGTAACTGTCGAGAGACAATTGGGCCAGTTGACGCAGCGCCGTCGAATTCGTTCCGTACAGGGTGCATAGTTGATTTAGGATCGCTCTCGTCCGCGTAGGATCCGTATACACAAAATCGAGATACAGACTCGCCGTCCGCGCCTCGCGGGAAAGCGGTCGCACACGGAGCTCCGATTCGGCATGTTGTAATGATGCGGCATAGTGCGGCGAAAGTGGTTGGGGGGACACGATTTCCTTTTCAGCCTCTTCGTGTTCCACGCCGACAGCATGGCTGACCCCGCTGCTGCTCGGCTTCGTTGCCAGGGACGCGTTCGACCTGTGCCACTTCAGACGACGCACCGCAGGAGCGGTTTGTAGGTACAACGAACGTAGTTGTGCAGTCGTTTGGGGGCTTCCCTGTAACACCTCGTCATAGCGAGCTAATTGAAAATGGATGTCGCTGAGGATGCGAAAGACTATCGGTGATGCGGTTTGTTTGGCGAGGGATTCGAGCGGAGCGAGGACGCTTTCGAGTTGCTCGGGTTCGGGGCCTGATTGGTTCAGCATCCCTTGCGCCGTTTGAGTTAGTGAGTCAATGTGGGCATCCGATTGCAACACGCGATAGGCCCATAGGCTGGGCAGAAACACGATGCATGCCACCGCGATGGGAGGTAAGGGCGACTTTTGAGCTTGGAACCGGATGCGTGGTTTGCGTGCGATGGGCAATGCGGCGGACGGTAGTTCTTCATTCTCTGCATTTTCGGATTCATCGTTCTCATTGCCTTCGTTGCCTACACTGTCTGGCGTTTGCAGTTCGTTGCCCCGGACTCGGGCGTCCGGGGTGCTGGGGAGCACCATGATGCCTCGCGTGGCGATGACGGACAAAATGATCGCACAGGCGATTAAATTGGCGGGGATGATCAGCCCCATGTCAAAGAACTGAGAAACGGCAAGCGAGCCGAGAATGTACCAACCCGCAACCCGCAACCCGTGATCCACTGGGTCCGGGGAATCGTCTAATTTGTTTAGCGAAAGGATCATCCCCACCAGCAAGACACTGATGAAAATAACTCCTGGGATCCCCTGCTCGGTAAACATCTCCAGCCACAGATTGTCGGCATGATGTGCCCATCCGTCGCTGCTTTGAGCAAGTTGCGTGAGGTGTGCGTCGGCGAACGTCCCCAATCCGCTTCCTGTCGGCAGGTACGTGATCGCTGCAGCAATGCTGTCGCTCCAGAGTGGGATTCGACCATCGTTGAGCAGGGTCGATTCGTCCTGGTCCGAAAACAATTCCATTCGATTCAGCGATGTCAAATCGAGGTTGAATGGGACAATCAACATTGCCACGGCAATGGAGATGATGGCAATGATTACTGGAATCGTGGTCGTGCCACGTCGCGCACGGATCCAACCCAGCGCGAGCGTCAAGCCAATCACGGCGCTGACTAATCCACCTCGCGATCCACAGACCAGTAGCGCGGCGGTGCACAGCACCAAGCTGATCACTGCGACACTTGAATCCCGGTCGCTGGCGAGCGAAATGAGGTCGTTGACTTCGAAGTTCTCGTCATCGACTTCCGTTCCAATCAACGCAGACAGTCGCCATGCGAGCGCTCCCAAACTGGCCCCAACACCAATATTCATCATCAACGCCGCGTTGTTGCGATTGATAAAGGCGGCGAAATGAATGCCAAGATCGATCGAATTCATTCCCAGTAAATCGGATTCAGGGCTAATCAGTAGGAAAATGCCCAGTCCGGCGTGGACGGCAGCCCCGGCGGCGAGTCCGGCCAACAGCAGCACCAGTCGCTTGCGATTTTGAAATACGGTCGCGGAGGTCCATGCCAAGGTGGCGACCACCAATAGCATCGCCAGCGTATGCCGCGAACTGGCGGGATCGATCGAAATTGGGTGCATCGATGATCGTCCGGCGGTGCCATCGCTCTGCGGCCCTAAGATTGGATCGAGCCAAGTAGTGTAGGCGGCGGCGGAACCGGGACTGAGAATGCTGACTAGTGATCCAGGCAGCGGCAACGTTTGAAACCAAGCAAACGCGGCCCAGCCAAGCAACACGATCGCCAACCAGTGAAAACGAGGTCCCCCTTGAATTTCTCGGTCCATGATCGAGGGTAATGCTAGAACGCCCGCAACCAGCACCGCGACCCCGGAAGCCCATTGAGCCCAGGGATGGATGCCGCCGTAGTCAAACGCGACCACACAGGGCAGCGCGGTCAGAATGCATGCGGATGCCCAAAGCGATAACTGGCGTAGAAGGAGAGCGATTGTTTTCATGGAGTTTTTCTAGCGGACGCCTCCGCTGGGGAGCGTTTTCGCGATCGATCAGGTTCGGCGATCAGGTTCGGCGATCAGGTTCGGCCCACAAGCGGGTTGCTATTTCGATTAGAACGCACCCCGCTATGCGGGTGGTGTCCGCAGGGGGAGCGTCGGCCGAAATTTTTGCAACTTCCGCTGCAAATGCCCATTCTAATTGCCTAGGCATGGAACGCACCGATTTTACACTCCCCTTGGGGATCGGCCGAAACGTGATCACTCGCTGGGACACGTGTCGGCGAACCGAGGGATGTTTCCCGTTTGAAGCGGGGCGGATTAAGAAGAAGAGGGGAGCGTGTTGCTCCTCGCCCCGATCGACGAGACTCTGACGTCGATCGGGGCTTTGTTCACGGTAGGGAACGTTAGTTCATCCCGAATGCGTTGCGAAGTTCTTCAATGACTTCGTCCGGCATCGCGTTGACGTCGCCAATCGCCTTGGCGTTAATGACCGCTTCGGCTGTGGATTCCAGCACCTCTAGGCGATCGAACGCGTCCAGCACGCTGGTTCCCGCGACCAGCACTCCATCATTGGTGAGAATCGCGGTGGGCGATTTCAGCGAAACGAAGTTGGCGATCTCGCCATCGGATTGGTATTGAACGCCGTAGGGAACGCGGGCGACATCATGCAGAAAAACGTAACTTTCCGGAATCGTGCGCGTGTCAAAGGCAGAGTCGGTGACGCTAAATGCCGTCGCGTTAACGGGATGAGCGAAGACGACGGCGTTGACCTCGGGGTGTGCCGCGTAGATCGATCGGTGGGCTAATGTGGCGCGACTCGGCATCTTGCCCTGCTCCGCTGCTAAGCCTTTGACTAACACCAAGTCCTCGATTTCGAGTCCTTCGCGATCTTGTTGGGACGGGGTGATCACGAATGAGTCGGAGTCGATCCGAGCTGAAAAGCTCCCCTCGGTACTGATCAACAGTCGTTGGCGACAACCGCGCCGGATGAATTCACACAACTCGCGCCGTCGTTCTTTTTCATTCGCGGAAGCTTCACCAGGGACGAAGGAATCGAAGTCAACCTGGCGCTGCTGAACCTGTGCCAGTTTTTCATCGCTCAAGTACGATACCCGATCAAGCTGGTTGCCCTTGATGATCGTTTTGCCCGTGAATTCGAGCGCTTCGAAGCGTTGAAACGCCTGGGACATCGAATCACCTCCGACGACAACGCCATGGTTCTCCAGGATCACACTATTGCAACCGTCGCCGAAGGTGTCAGCAATGTTTTTCCCTAACCGCTCGCTGCCGGGCAGCGCATAAGGCGCGAAGCCAGGTTTCCCACACACGCTGTGGGCTTGATGGAAAATCCGGGTGTCGGGCGTTTGCCCACAGATGCTGAACGCGACCAGTGCAACGGGATGGGCGTGAACGATCGCTTGCAGATCAGGCCGCGCTTCGTAGATCGCTTTGTGAAACGGGAATTCGGATGATGGGGGATGGGGACCATCGACGGTTCCGTCGGCGCGGACGCAGATGATGTCGCGTCGGGTCAGATTTCCTTTGTCCACACGGGCTGGCGTGATCCAAATGTCGCCGTTGGATTCCCGGATGGATAGGTTGCCGCCCGAGGTGGTTGTCATGCGATAGCGATAAATTCGCTGCATCGTGTGCATGATCTCGTCACGTGGATGGGCAAGGTTGCGATGGTTCGTCATGGCTAAAAGCTTGGTTCAAGAATTTGAGGAGGAGGGGGCGTCGCTGATCGGATCTTCGCAATACTGCTCTCACGCTAATAACGTCATTTGCGGAGCACTAAAGGATGCCGGTCGAGGCGCTGATCGCAGCGCCGGGGAAAGGCAAACGACACTGCTAGAAAGTGGGGCGTTTGAATGTGGCTGGCAGAACGAGGAGTGCCTTTGGATTGGCGACCCCCGTGAGGATCGGGGGCGAACGCTCCGAAATTGCATTGCACAGGGACCGCGTCATCACTGTATTTTGCATCGTTCGCAATCCGCCTCAAGCGGTGAACGACGCACTCGGTGGACTCGCTCGTGGGAAGCTTTATCGCGGTGCAATGGAGGTTGTGCAATGGAGGGTAAGTGAAAAAGCTCTCGGCGCGATTGCTCTCGGCGCGATTGGGGCAACGCGTATGAGGGCAGCGAGATTCGAGTCGGAGCCTTCCCGCGCAATCGCGGGAAGGCTCGGTCGAGGCTAACGAGATCTTAGTTCAGCGGGCGAACGATTGAAGTGCTGCGGTAATAATCCAGCAGCGTTTCGACTGACAATACGCCGCCTCCCATACCGCTCTTGTTGACGCCGCCGTAGGGAACGCCTTGGGCGAAGACGTTGTGAGCGTTGATCCAGCTGTTGCCCGCCACCATCGCTTCGGCCACTCGTGATGCCCTCCCTAAGTCGGGCGTCCAGACGCTGTTGGCGAGCCCGTAATCGGTGCGATTGACCATCTCAATCGCTTCCTCTTCGTTCTTGAAAGGAGCGAGATAGGCGACCGGGCCAAAAATCTCTTCCCGTGCTGCGATGTTGTCGAGCGATCCGGTCATTAATGCCGGTTTTACGTAATGTCCCTCATACCCCTGTACCGTTGCAGGACCTCCTTCGAGCAAGCACTTTGCGCCCTCGGCTTGTCCTTTTTCGAGATAACTCAGTACTCGCTCACGCTGTTTTGCGTTAACGACGGGGCCCATTTGGGTCGATCCGTTACGTTGGTAGCCGACTTCAATTTTCTTCATGCGGTCAACACACGCGTTGACGAAGGAATCAAAAATCTTTTCGTGGACGATCCAGCGGGTGGCGTCACAACAGACTTGACCGGTGTGGAATGTGATCGCTCCGACTAGTTTGTCGGCAGTCTCTTCTACACTGACATCATCAAACACCACTGCGGCTCCCTTGCCGCCCAGTTCGAGTTTGACAGGAACGAGGTTGCGGCCACACGCTTCACCGACCAAACGGCCGACCTCGGGCGATCCGGTGAACGACATTCGCTTGATCTTATGGCTCGCCGAGAGAGCCGCTCCAGCGGTCGCTCCGCCGCCGGTGACGACATTGATCACGCCATCAGGAATGCCTACTTCGGTTGCAACCTGGGCAAGATACAACGCCGAGAGGGGCGTATCTTCAGCGGGTTTGATCACGACGGTGTTCCCCGCGACGAGCGCCGGGGTGATGCCCCAGCCGATCAACAGGAACGGGAAATTCCATGGAAAGATGAATCCACAGGCGCCCCAGGGTTGCCGGTACTTCCACGCCTCGTGCCCTTTCACGGCGAGCGTCGAGCGTGGGTTCATATGCTGACCCATCTCAATGAAATAACGCAGGGTGTCAATGAAGTTTTGTACATCGCCGGCCGCTTGCGCCTCGATCTTGCCGGCATCGAGGGACTCGAGTTGAGCAAAGATGGCGATCCGTCGTTCGACTTCATCCGCTAGACGGTGCAACAGGGCGCCACGTTCGTTGACGGGAAGTTTGGCCCACGCTTGTTTGACAAACGCTTCGTTAGCGACATCGATCGCGCGATCAATATCCTCGGGTGTCAAGTCATGCACTTCAGCCAGGAGTTCACCGGACCCGGGGTCGTACGTCGCGATCGTCTTCCCGCTGGTCGATGGCATCGGTTGGCCGCCCACGAAGGCGGGCAAAGAACCGCGGTTGAGAAAGGCGGTGACTTCGGGCAAAAGCTTCGTTTGAGTCGCTGTGCTCATCGTTTAACTCGTGGGCAGGAGGATGCAAGGGGAGAAAATGGGGAGTGGTTTTAAGGCCCCCGATTAGATCCGTGAACTGGACCGGAGGCCTGGAATCAGCGGGGGGCTGAGGACCAGTTTTTCTTAGGAGGTGGTGATCGCAATTTGTTCCACCGATTCTCCCGTCGTCCACTTTGTGTAGTCGTTGGGATCTCGGTGTACTTGGCGGTAGATTGTATCACGCTCGACCGGCTCACGCCCGGCTTCGCTGATCAAGTTGCGAATATCGTCGACCGACAAACATTGTGGTGTTGTCGCTCCAGCGTCGTGATAAATCAGTTCATGGCGAACGGTACCGTCGATGTCGTCCGCTCCGTAGGCCAATGCGGTTTGCGCGGTCTCGACCCCTAACATGATCCAGTACGCCTTGATGTGCTGGACGTTGTCGAGCATCAACCGGCTGATTGCCATGGTTCTTAGGTCCATAATGCCCGATGGTTTTTTGATCTCGGACAACTTGGTGTTTTCGGGATGAAATGCTAACGGGATGAAGACTTGGAAGCCACCCGTTTCATCTTGCAAATCACGCAGGCGGATCAAATGGTCGATTCGGTGGTATGCCTTCTCGACATGCCCGTACAGCATCGTGCAATTGGTGCGTAACCCAATTTGATGGGCGGTGCGGTGGATGTCCAACCAAGCGTGCGTGTTGGCTTTGTGTTCGCACAGTTGGTCACGCACTTCGGGATGAAAGATCTCGGCCCCGCCGCCTGGCATGCTGCCGAGTCCCGCTTCACGTAAATCTTCGAGCACCCAGCGAACCGATTTCTTGGTTTGGAACTCAAACCAATTGATCTCCACGGCGGTCCAGCCCTTTAAGTGGATTTGGGGGTAGTGGGTGTGCAACAGTTCGATCAGGTGACGGTACCACTCGTACGGTTTTTGATGGTGCAGCCCGCCGACGATGTGCATTTCGGTACATCCGTTTTCGGTCGCCTCTTGGCCGCGCTGCAAGATTTGTTCGTCGTTCATCGCGTACCCTTTGGGGTCGCGCAAATCGCTGCGGAAGGCGCAGAACCGACATCGATACACACACACGTTGGTCGGATTTAGGTGAGTATTGATGTTGAAGTAACCGACGTTACCGTTCTTTCGCTCGCGAACCAAATTGGCGAGTTCACCCACGGCGCCGAGTGATACTTCGGGATCGTAAAGAAAAATGCCGTCATCGAGCGAGAGCCGCTGTTCCGCTTCGACTTTGTCGCGGATTTCTCGAAACCTTGCTTCGCGTTCTTTAGTAATCATGCGTTGGATATGGGTCAGGGAAAGAGTTGGGTGGGGGTAGCGATGCGGCGCTAGCGGTCGTTTGGATGGCTTGGAATGATGAGACTATTTCCCGTTGAGGGATAGCAGGCTGGCATCCTATCGCACTTAAAACCATGCACAGTCGAGGGTTCCGGCGATGAGGAGGATCAGGCTGATGGCGGCGTTGGTGTTAAAAAAAGCTTCGTTAACGCGGTCGAGGTCGTCGGGACGCACGAGTCGATGCTGCCACAGCACCAACGCCGTGACCACGGCCAACACGACCCCAAAAAATACGCCCAATCCCGTGTTCTCGGCAACCATCGGTAGCAGACTCAATAGCCCCAACATCAAAATATGAAATCCCGCGGCGATCTTCAGGGCTCCGGCAATGCCAAATTTCGCCGGGATGCTGTGCAATCCGGATTGCGCATCGAAGTCGGCGTCCTGGCAGGCATAGATGATGTCGAAACCAGTGACCCACGCGGCGACGGCGGCAGCCAAAATCAAGGGAGCAATCAGATCGGACGGATGAGTGGTGACCTCGCTGCCGCGAATCGCCACCCAGGCACAGATCGGCGAAAGACTCAGCGCAACTCCCAACCAAACGTGGGCCGCAGCGGTGAACCGTTTCGCTAAACTGTAGCCACACAGAAATAGCAGCACGGGAACGGAGGCGTAAAGCGGAATTGGGTTGGGGAAAAACAACAGCGTCGAAGCGACGAAGCCGAGCGAGCACGCGATCGTAAATAGCCAAACACTTTTGCGAGAAAGGACGCCAGCAGGAAGATGACGTTTCTCGGTGCGGGGGTTTTGAGCGTCGATCTTGTGATCAACAAGTCGGTTGAAGGCCATCGCGGCGCTGCGGGCAAACACCATGCACAACAAAATGCCGGCGATGTCTTGCCAGCGGAACGAGGGGTGGGTTCCAGAGTCCAGGGGAGTCGAGAATGCCATCACGGTCGCCAGTGCCGCAAACGGCAGTGCAAACACGGTGTGGCTGAAGCGAATCAGTCCAAGCCAATGCGAGAGGTTCATGATTCCCCCCAACGCTGGATCAGTGAATTGTCGACCCCGATTTGGTCCATGATCCGGCTGACGACAAAGTCCACTAACGAGTCGAGCGACTCGACGCCGTGATACCAACCGGGCATCGCAGGCAACATCACCGCGCCGGCGGCAGCGACCCGATGCATGTTTTCGAGCTGCAGGACGCTGAGTGGCGTTTCGCGGGGGACGAGGACTAGTTTGCGATGTTCTTTCAAATGCACCTCTGCCGCACGTTGGATCAAGTTCGAACCCGCCGCACGCGCGATACCGCTGAGCGTGCTACCACTACAGGGACAAACCACCATCGCTTGCGTCTTGAACGACCCGCTTGCGATCGGGGTAAAGTAATCATCGTGGCGATGATAGTGCAACCGTGCCAACGTCGCCGCGTCGGGCGTGTCGACCGATGCGGTGGACCATGCCGGCGAGAGGGTCAACAGCGGGGCGAGATCGACGCTACGGAGATCGAGTCGATGATCGAGTTCTTGTTGGATGACCGCAGCACCACTGGGGCTGATCGTGACATGGACCTCGTGGCCATCACGAGCCAAGAGTTGTAGTAAGCGGACCCCGTAGATCGCTCCGCTCGCGCCGGTGATCGCCAACACGATCGGGCGACCTTTATCGGAGCCACTGCGATCGGGACGCGGTTCGGTTGCGTTTTGAGGACTCACTCTACTTCCGCTCACGGGGTGGTCTCCGACGCGGAGGCATCCGTAGATTGAGGTTTTCTACCTTGATAGATCGTCGCCACGCCGAACGTCATCGGCGTGAATTTCACGTCGGTCAATCCTGCGGCGGTCATGCGATCGGCGAGGGCTTGGCCGTCAGGAAATTGGACAACCGATTCGGGCAAGTAACTGTAAGCCGATTTGTCGTTGCGGGCGAAGAGTTGGCCGATGCGTGGTAGCACGTTGCGGAAGTAGAATCCATACGCTTGGCGGAGACCGAACAAGCGTGGCTGAGAAAACTCGAGCACCACGACTTGGCCCCCCGGGGTACAGACGCGAGTCATCTCGCGCAGTCCTTGATCGGTGTCGGTCACGTTGCGCAGTCCAAAGGCGACCGTCACACATTGGAAACGGTTGTCCGAGAACGGCAGCGATTGTGAATCCGCTTCGATGAATTCGATCGTTTCGCTGGGCGTTCCGACCCGCCGTTTCTTGATCGCGATTTCGAGCATCGCTGGGCAAAAATCGCTGCCGACGACACGAACGTTTTTAGGTGCTTTTTTCGCGATCGCAATCGCTAAGTCACCGGTGCCGGTGCAGGTATCGAGTACGGGATCGCTCGCGCTAAGTCTCAGGATCCGCACGGTTCGCCACCGCCAATAACGGTCGATACTGAGTGACAAGAGGTGATTCATCGCGTCGTAGCGAGGTGCAATTTGACGAAACATCTCTTGGACGCGTGAACCGCTCTTATCCACAAGCGGGGACGCGGAGTCCGCGTTGGGAGAGGTTTGCGTTTCGTGTTCGGTTGCGACCATCGATCGTCCAACGGGTTTCGTGTGAGGTGAAGCCGAGTTTGGGAGACCGCCGAGCGGACTCTTTAGCCCAGTAAGTTAATCGTCCAAGTCGATGCGGTGAAGCCCGACGGGTTTGCGGTGGCACTTTGTGTAGCCCATCCCACACGTTTGAGGGAGAATGGCGAATGCAAACTGAAAAGGGGCCAGCTTGCTGCATTCCATCCTTTTTCAATTTGCTGTGTTCCTTCTGTATTTTGCAATCTTGTTGGAACGACCGCGGCGGGCGGTGAGTCGCTCCTCCTCACCCTCCCCGAAGCTTCCCGCGTCCGGCCCTCTCAGGGGGAGGGTGAAGTTTGGATTTGCATGTTAGAAAGACCGTAAATTAGCGGCACTGTATAACTGTCTCGCGATCGTTTTTTCCACAAAGTCAAAGATTTTCAGTCCGATGCGAACCTTGCTTTTCGATATCGATGGAACGCTGTTGCTGACCAACCGCGGGGGGCAAGGGGCTTTTGAGTTGGCGCTTCGGCAAGAATTCGAATTAGCCGACGCGACGGCCGACGTCGATTACGCCGGACGAACCGATCGAGGCATTTTGGATGAATTGCTGATTTTGAACGGTTTAGAGCCAAACGAATCGAATCGAGCGCGTTTGCAAAATCGCTACATTTCCTTACTGCCACTGATGTTGCAGCAGCGCGGTGGGACGGTGTTGCCGGGGGTGATTGAGTTGTTAGAGCGGTTGGCGACGGACGCGCGAGTGTGCGTCAGCGTGATGACGGGCAATTTAGTCGAGACGGCGCACCACAAATTGGATCATTTTGGGTTGCGGCACTATGTTCGCTGGATCGTCGGCGGCGATAGCGACCTGCATCGCGACGACTTGGCTCGCCGGGCCCGCGAAATGATCCGCAGCGAGTCGGGCGAGGCCGCTTGTGAGCGGATCATGGTGATTGGCGATACCCCGGCTGATATCCGTTGTGGGCATGCGATCGGCGCCAGTGTGGTGGCGGTTTGCACAGGCGGTTATTCACGTCAGACGCTGGAAGTCGAAAAACCGCTGTTGGTCGTCGACGATTTGTCCGACCTGATGGCGCTGTTGCCGATTCTAGTCGGTGAGTGAGCGATGACTCTGGGTGGGGTTTGGAAGTGGGGTGTGCACGTTCCGTATCACCAGCCCTCCCCGGCCGCTAACGCGTCCGACCCTCCCGCAAGCCGGAGGGTGAAAGCGGAGGCTAGCGGATCAGACTCATGTAGAAGCTGAAGATCTTTGTGTCGTCCGTCGGTGCCTTGGTGACGGGGTAGGCAAAGTCGAATGCCAACGGTGCAGGACCGAGCATCGGGATCGCGACGCGAAGCCCCATCCCAGGTGCGACGCGGAATGAATCTTTGTGGAGTTCAATATCCGACTCGACCGTTCCGAAGTCAACAAAGGCGACTCCCTTGAATGCATCGTCGGCGGTGATCGGGAACATGTACTCGACCGTATTGAGGAACTTGAAACGGCCGCCGACCTCCACGTTGCCGCTGGGGCTGGTGACCACCGGACTTGCACCGCGGAAGTCAAAGCCGCGAAGGGTGGCGTAACCCCCGGCGAAAAAGTTTTCAAACAACGGAGTGTCTTCGCCACTGAATCCAAGTTGGTTGGAGTAGGAAAGCGTTTGCCGTCCGCTGCCGTCGGCGCGTTGGGATAACAACCAATACTTGCGGTATTCCAGTTCGAATCTTGAGTAATCGAAGTCGCCAAACGCTTGTTCAAAACTGAATTCGAAGTAGTGCCCTTGGCTTGATTGAATGGGGCTATCGCGAGTGTCATGTTTGAGCGACATCGTACCCGCGTACAAATCGTTGCGACCGACGTTATCGTGAAGCACGGCTTCTAAGGGAGCGATCCCACGGACGCGTGGACGAGTGATATCGACGCTCTGGCCACTGACGCCCATCGAAATCGACAAGTCAGGTGTGATGCGGTAACCGAAACTGAGGCGACCGCCGAGTCGTTCTTCATCCCAATCGTTGAAGCGTCGGTCGACCAAAAAACCGCTCACCGACATGCTGACCGGTTTGTATCCGAACAGGTTGGGGTCGGCAAAGTTAATCGTATAGCGATCAAAGTCGCTGCCGGGCGCCATTTCGATGCGAAAGGTTTGTCCGGCACCACGAAAGGCAGTCCCGCTGAATAAATCTTGAAACGATCGAGGCCAACGCATGATGTCGAAGTTGCGTTCGTCGATCGTGATCTGACCGGTCACGCCGGCGTCACTGTTGACGGCACCGCCGAGCATGATACGCCCGGTTCGGGCCGGGAACCCGTTGATGATCAAGTCAGCTTCGCGAACCGTGGGCATCGGCACGCTCGAGGGCGCGCCACCGTAAGGATCGTCACCATAGGGAAGCAGGGTTCCTGAGTCAGGATAGCTTGCTCCAGGGAAGGTGTTCGTCGGAGGCCCAAAGGTGGTGTCGGGATACGATGGGGCTCCGTACTGCGTCGAGGGCGCGTAACTCGAGGGCGGAACGCTCGACTGCGGTGCACCATAAACGCTGCCGCCGCTATTGCTTTGAGACGGATTGGCAAGCGAAGGCGGTGAGGTGTACGCAGGCGTGCTGGGGTATTGACGCGCCACGTAGCGATCGCTGTCGGGTTGCACCGGGATCAGCCCATCGCCGTCTTGGGAATGACCCTCGGGGGAATCGGGGGCTGTGTTCGGGATACCCACCAGCGACGCATCGCTCGGAGTCGAAACCAGTTGCGTTGCCAAACCAGGAGAGGTGTTGAGCGTGGCCGTTGGCGTGGAGTTTGCTGCTAACGGAAGGGAGCAACTTGGCGATTGGGGCGCAAAACAGTTGCAACCGCCGAGGGTGGCCGCGAGCGCGACAGCACCGATCGAGCACGCAATGTTTCGTGCGGATTTTTCAATCGATTGCATCATGCGGACGGCTTCATCGGATGAGTGATGTTCAAACTTAGTATGCATCGCCAACCTCACCTTCGGTCGGAACCACTTTGATGTCGGGAGCATCAGCGATCTGAGGATTGGTTTCTAGCAATTGGCTGCGTTCAATGCGACGTCGATTTAATTCAAGCGAGCGACGATCGATGACGTCTCCTTCGCGAAGGTCGACCATGTTCAACATCGTCGACTCACGCATCAGATGCGGTTCGCCTTCGATGTTGACTAAAATGCGTCCGACTTTCCAAATGTCGCCTTCGGTGACCTCGTAAACAAGGTCGACGACGTTCGCTTCATCTCGCATGACCGTCTTGGGTTCGACTTCGGCGTAAATGAATCCGAGCTCACCATAACCGTAGGTGATTTCGCCGATGTCGCGACGCATCAGGGTGCCGTCGAACATGTCACCCGCTTTGAGTGAGAGACGTTGGCGAAGCGATTCTTCGGTGATGAATTGGTTGCCCACGATTTTAATGTCGTTGACTTTGAACCGTGGCCCTTCGTTGACAACAAAGGTGACGGTCATCCATTTGCCAGATTCGTCGTAGCTTAATCGTCGACCCACGGTGGCCGTTAAGAAACCGAGGTTGTGGTAGTAGGTCGCCAACACGTTGACGTCGTTGTCGATCTTGGCCAAATCGGCGGTGTTGCCAATGTAGGACAAAATGCCTGCGGTTGGTCCACGGCTGGTGATAATCTTTTTCAGTCTCGCCTCGGTAACGATCGTGTTACCCTTGATGACGATGTCGGCGATCCGTTCTTTGGGACCTTCGTTGATGCGAAAAATGACAACGCCGGGGTCGGTTTCGTAGCCAATTTGGACATCGACCGCGACTTGGTTGAAGCCTTCTTCGTGATAATAATCGATCATTCGGCGGCGGGCCGATTCGATGGAAAATTCGCTCAACGGATCGTTAGCTTGGACGCCCGCGCGATTTCGAATCTCGCGGTTGTTCAGCGCGCGGTGGCCGTGGAAGACCACTTTCGTGATCACCGGACGCTCGTGAACGAAATAGGTTACCGCGACTCCTTCAGGACGCTCGTCGAGCTTGAAGGTGACGTGATCAAAGGAACCCATGTCGTTGAGTCGTCGGACGTCGCCGAGAACCGTTTCGTAATCGTAAAAGCGGTCTTTACGAGTTTCAATTTTTTGCAGGATCAGGTGGGTGCCGATGGCTTGGTTGCCACGTACCGAGACATCTAGAACGATCGCATCCCCTTTTTCGCGGCGGATCGCCAACCCATCTCGACTCCGCACGTGATCGCGGAATTTGGGCTTGGTGTCTGGGGCTGGCGCACTGGGGCCACCCTGTCCGCCTCCGAACCCTCCACCGCCGCCCATTTGTGCGTTTGCCGGTGATACCGTGAGGGCAACGGGGATTAGTATGGCCATCGAAATGGCGCAGACGGCACTACAGCACAGCGTGCGTCGAGGCGTTCGAGCAGTCATACGGTTAGCAGTCCGACGAGTCATACAAAAAGGTGTTTCGTTTTAGGAAAAACCGTTACGTCCTTGAATTTCTCCGCTTCGGAAATGGCATCAATGTCATTGCACCATTGATTTCCCATCTATTTGCGGTTTGAAGATTGGTAACTACCAATGCGAACGCTATCACGACAAGGCGGATTTGAAACTAATTCCGAGAGTTTGCGTGCGTCGGAGGAGTCGTGCCGAGAGAATGGGCGAGGCTGGGGTTTTGTATGCCCCCCTTGGCGATAGCGAGGGAGGTGTTGCCGCGTGACGAAACACCCTTCCGTTTGGGAGGGCTTTTCCACGACGGCCGGTCTGCAGCGCGGTCGGCCCCCACCCAGAGCTAGCTGAACGCTCGCTTTGACCTCCCCCAACCAAGTTTGTCGGAGGTGTTACGCGCGGCTGGGGAGGGTTCTTCCTCGACCGACTGTTTGCGGCGCAATCGAGGTGCAGACTAAGAATTGGCTGGGATTGCTTTTGTTTTCGCGATTTTTCCCAGCGTCTTGATCGCGGTTTTCATTGCCGCAATGTCGATTTCGTGGACGTTGATGGGGTCCCCGATGCCGCGAAGCATGGTGATCGTCAGCCGTCCGCCAAGATGCTGACGAAACTCCTCGAGCCCTTCCATCAATCGATCGACCGGTTCGAGACAAGGGTGCCAAAGCTGAATGCGCAGGTCATGCAAGCATTGAATGGCCTGTTCGGCGTCCTGTTGAGGCAGGCCAAACTTTAGCGAGGAATACAAGCAGTCGATTGCCACGCCGATCGCAACGGCTTCGCCGTGACGAATCTGGTACTGGGAGAGCGATTCAAGTTTGTGGGCAGACCAATGACCGAAATCTAGCGGACGCGCTTCGAGCATTTCGAAGGGGTCGCCTCCGGCGGTGATATGCTGCAGGTGCAGCGTACACGAGCGATGGATCGCTCGACGTGATGCATCGGGATCACGCTCGGAAATCTGCCCCGCGTGTTCCGCCAGCCACTGAAATTCTTGCGAGTCTTTCAGCAACGCGACCTTAACGGCTTCGCTCAAACCGCTGCGGAACTCGCGATCCGGTAGCGTTTCAAGGAGTCCCGAATCGTTAATCACGGCCCAGGGAACGGCAAACGTGCCGATCCAGTTCTTCTTGTCAAAGTAGTTGATGGCATTTTTGACACCGACTCCCGAGTCGGCTTGAGCCAACGTGGTTGTGGGCAATCGTACCAAACGGATGCCGCGATGCGCGATCGCCGCAGCGTAGCCGACTGCATCTAACATGGCCCCGCCGCCAACGGCAATGATGTAGCTGCGGCGATCGAGGTTTCGTGCGTGGATCTCAGCTAAAATCTCCTCCACCGCATCTTGCGTGTTCTTGATCGGTTCACCGCCATCGAGAACCATGGGCGGCGAGACCAAGTCGATCGCGGCGTTGGTTTTCAGTTGGGCTGCGATTCGCTCGACTCGGTTGCTGGATTGGACAACAGATCGTTCCGCGACCAGCAAGACTCGGGCTGATCCATTGTCGCCACCATCGAGTAAATCGACCAACAACGAAAAGTCATCGCCAGCGACATCGTCCGTGACCCGCAATCGATGCACAAAGGAGGCGGTGAAGGGAATGTCGGTTGAATTGGAGAGACGATTCGGCATGGATATTTTTAAAGGGTTTGCTTGTGCTACGTGCGGCCAAATTCTTTCGGCATCACAATCAGAGCCGAAGACGCTAGTTGCAGAGGGGATGGGAATAAAGTCGGTAAGCAGTGAGGCAGGAATGATCGGGTGAAATCCCATTAGCCGCTTGGGCGTTAGCCCCGGTTGAACGTGCGAACCGTGGCTAACGCCAAAACGGCTAATATACCGAAAGGCTCCTGCCGAGCGGCTTAGGCCCGCGGTTCGCGCCGTGCCGCTACAAAAGTGACGGCATTGGGCTCGCGCCATCGACTCGCCGAACGCCCGTCATTTCGCCTGCGATCTACCTAACAACTTGCTTAATAAGTTTCATCCTGCCATCCCCGCCATAACCAACGGAGTGAATCTGGGAAAATCGCGCCGCCATGTTTTCCATTGTGCGCCCCGGTGCCAAAAACCAATTTGTAGTCGTAATCCTTGAACGCCAATGCCTTGGCCATTTGGCGATTAGCCAGCGGCCAGTTTCCAAATTGGTTGTCGATATCGTTTTCGCCATCTTGCAACAAGACACGGATCGGCTTCGCTTCCGCTTTGCGAATCATCGGCGGATAGTTATGGCCACCGCGGAGGTCAACGAAGCTGCCGATGTGGCTAAGGACTTTTTGGAATTGATCCGAACGATGCCAAGCGACGGTGAATGCACAAATCCCCCCCGAACTGTTTCCACAAATCGCTCGAAGTTTAGGGTTTTTGGTGATTCGATAGTCTTTTTCAAGCTCAGGAAGAATTTCCGTCAACAGGAATTCGGCATAGTCGCCGCTCACGGTGTCGTACTCGAAGCTCCGGTTGCTCGGTCGGGGGCTCCAGCCGCGTTTTTCGGCGAGTTCTCCCTTATGCCCTGGGTCAATCATGACCGCAATGGTCACTGGCATCTCGCCACGGGCGATCAAATTGTCAAACACGACCGGGACGCGAAAGTCTCCTGTGGTGCCTTCAAAGGCGTGCCCATCTTGGAAAACCATTAAAGCGGCGGGCGTTTTGCCATCGTATTGAGCGGGAACGTAGACGCTGTATCGGCGCTGCGTGCCCTCGAATACCTTGCTTGACTTCCAAGTGTGCTGAGTCACCACCCCATGCGGCACCGCATCGTTCGCTTTCGAATCGGGGCCATGTTGGTACTCCTCCGCATCAACGGTAGTGGGAGGGAGGACGCAGATCGCGAAGGCGACAAAAACCGGCAGTGAACGAAGTCGACACATCGAAAGACTCGGTTACCAATGGAGGGGGGCGTTGGGGGGAGGGACGCTGGAACGTCATTTGTTATTTTAGCAGCTTAGACTCGTTTTTTCGCGTGGGCATGGCACAAAAGGCCTTGGGTGCCGTAGCGGCATCGCTAAATCTCGCTCACGAAAATCGAATTCATATTCATTTCTTCTCTTCATTGAACCGATCGTGATGCAAAAAAAACGTTTAGGAAGCAGCGGTGTCGTCGTCAGCGATATTTGTATGGGAACGATGACGTTTGGTAGTCAATGTGACGAAAGTACCAGTCATGCGATCTGTGACCTGGCTTACGAATCGGGGATCGATTTTTTCGATGCGGCTGAGATTTACCCGGTGCCTCCCAGCAAGGAGACGATCGGTGTCACGGAGGAGATCTTCGGGCGTTGGATGAAAACCAAGCCACGCGAGTCGATGGTGGTGGCGACGAAGGTCACTGGGCCGGGACATGGATGGTTTGAGCCTCCGGTGCGTTACGGCAAAACTTCGCTCGATCGCCATCAAATTCGGCGTGCCTGCGATGATTCGCTTCGCCGCCTCGGTACCGACTACATCGATCTTTATCAAACACATTGGCCCGATCATGGGATGCCCTACGAAGAAGTGCTGGGGGCGTTGACGGAGTTGCGGGATGCGGGCAAGGTTCGCGTGATTGGTTGCAGCAACGAAACCAGTTGGGGCGTGATGAAGAGTTTGTGGACGGCCGAAGCTCAGGGACTCGATCGTTACCAAACCGTTCAAAACAACTTTAGTTTGATCAATCGACGCTGTGAAAGTGAGTTGGCCCAAGTCCTACGAAACGAGAAGTTGAGTCTGCTGCCATACTCGCCGCTCGGCGGAGGGGTTTTGACGGGCAAGTACAACCAAACACCTCCAGCGGGCGCTCGCTTTACGGACTATTTGCTCAAGGGTGAACCGCGTCAAAAGAAGATGGCTCAGCGATTCGTGAACGACCGCACGCTCGAGACAGCGCGGCGGATGGAGGAAATCGCCCAGTCGATTGGGACCTCGGTTACGGCGCTGGCGGTCGCTTGGAGCCGCCAGCATGATTTTGTCGCTTCGACGATCATTGGGGCGACAAGTACGGCTCAACTCAAGGAGTCGTTAGTGGCAAAGGAGTTGATTTTGGACGCCGAAACCTTGGCACGCATCGATCAAGTCGATGCGGAGATTCCAACTCCGATGACCGAGGACGGATTGCGACGTTTGTAGCAATTGGAGCGGTTGTGATGGGGGATTTTCGAGAAAATCGAACTTCAGGGCTCCGTTTTTCGTCATTGTTCTAAAACGTGAACTATTTTGGCGTTCATGAAGAACGTCGTCATTGTCCTGATGAACCTGATTGTCGTGACCACTTGTGGTGCCACGGATTGGTTGACGCTGCCGAGCAAGTACAGCCACGATCCGGTTACGTTGCAACGCGTCGCCCAGTTCCAACCTGCGGCAACTCCTGCGGTTCCCGAATCCGCAAACTTTCGCACCAGCGGCTATACGCACGTTCGCAGCAATTTGAACTACGGGCAATCGTCGGACAACTATCACCGCGTGGAGACTTGGGGCGATCCCGTTCGCCCCTATGGTGAATGGCAGTATCCGTTTCGACCCTACAGCGTCCCCTATGCCGCCTGGGGAGCCCCGTTTGCTGGGATGCATGTCGGTCCCTACGGCAATGCTCCCTTCGGCAATGTGCCCTACGGGCAAGCCGATCGTAGAGAGCATTCCCAAGGCAACGGGGATCATCGCGATCGGGGCTATGATGATCGCTCAGGCTATCGGCCATAGCGGTGAAATCGCCGCGTCGCATCCCTTATAAACACCCGCCCTTTTGGGAGGGTCGGACGCGGGCCGCGTCCGGGGAGGGCTGGTGACCCTGAACTTGCACGCTCCATTTCTAACACCCCGGCGACCCCACCCAGAGCTAGCTAAACGCTCGCTCTGACCTCCCCCAGACAAGTTTTGGGGAGGTGTTGCACGCGGAAGCACCCTCTCCCATTGGGGATCGTTTAGCCTAGCAATTCCGATGCGACTGAGTCGGCGAACAAGATGCCCCGTGGGGTCAATGAAATATGATCGCCGCGGCGTTGAATGAAGCCGTCACGCGTCGATGTTTCGATTGCCTCGGCACACAATGTAAACAGGTCGACGCCAGTCTCGCGACTCAGTTTGGCAAAGTCGATGCCGTCGATCATGCGGACGCCGAAGGCAGCACGCTCGCGTGCGTATTGCTCTTGAGTGATCGGTTCGGATTCGGCGATGGGCGATTGGTTGCTTTCGATTCGCTTAAGATACGTTGTGGTACTGCGATGATTGACTTCACGACGTCCCTCGACGAATCTTGCCGCGCCGGGGCCTGCCGCGTACCAGCCTCGTCCTTCCCAGTAGGCAAGGTTGTGGCGACAACGAAAACCGTCTTTGGCAAAGTTTGAAATCTCGTAGTGATGGATCCCTCGTTGAGCAGTCACTTGGCGCGTCAGCGTGTACATCGCGACTTCGACGTCCTCGTCCACCCCTTCCAATCGGCCCAGGCGTTTTGCGTTCCAGAACGACGTCCCCTTCTCGAACGTCAACGCATAGGTGGAAAGATGGTTGATCGGTAAATCGAGGGCGGTTTGTAAATCCGCTTGCCAATCGGAAACGCTTTCTCCGGGGGCGGCAAAGATCAAATCAACCGAGACATTGCCGATCCACTTCGCGGCAAGTTCGATGGCCGCCGCGGCTTGGGCGGCCGAATGACTTCGCTGCAACAACTTTAGCTTTTCAGGGGTGAACGATTGGACGCCCAGGCTGATGCGATTGATTCCGTTGTCGGCAAGCACGCGAAGTTTTTCTTCATCGATGTCTTCCGGGTTCGCTTCCACACTTCGCTCGGAATGCTCCGACAAATCAAATCGAACGGCGAGTTGCTTGAGTAGCCAATCGAGTTCTGCGACAGGTAGGTGCGTCGGAGTTCCGCCGCCCAAGAAGAGGGTGTCGATTTCGGGGCGATCAAGTGACGCGAGTTCTTGATCGATCGCGGAGAGAAATGGTTTCATCAGCTCGTCGCGGTTGGCGATCACACTGAAGTTGCAATAGCCGCAGCGATGTCGGCAAAACGGAACATGGACGTAGGCCGATCGCGAAGTCGGCCACGCCCAGTTTGGATCGCTAGGGGCTAGCTTGGTTTGCATCGTTAGAGCCACAGTTTTAGCCGGCCACCGATGGCATCAGGAAGCGCCTTTTGCACAAGCCGTTTGACCTGTGTGTCGTTGTAACGCGTGCTGAGGTGCGACGCGATGATCAGTTCGTTTTGAAACCGATCGGCGCGTTGTCGGTAATCGTCGATATGCATATGCCCGTGCTTGTGGATCTTTTCCTTGCGGTGTTCGGGGGCGACGAAGGTCAATTCGCTGACCAGAGTCTTGGCTTCGTAAAAGACAGGATTGTTGTCGAGTCCCGGAGGCGAGGTGTCGCCGGTGTACGCAAACACCGGGACGCGAGTTTCTTCGGTGATCTCGGTCCCGGCAAGTTTGAGGTCTCGGATCTTGTCGCCCTGGAGACCTTGGAACTCGGGCTTCAATTTGTGACGGCGTTGATGAATGACAAAGCCAAGTGAATCAATCGTATGGCGGGTCGGTAGCGATGTCACGATATACTCGCGGCTGATCGAAGTTTCGTCACCTGGCAACAAGCCGATCAATTCACATGGCATCGCGCCTCGGTCAAGTCGCCGAAACATTTGCAGCATGTCCCAAGTCGTATCGACCGCAGAATCGGGAAGGTAGATCACCGGTGGGTCCATCTTCATCATGCGTCGGCGAGAAACGTAAGCCGGCAATGCCGCGATGTGGTCCAGGTGGGCGTGCGAGATAAACATGGTGGGGGTTCCCATGAAATCCCATGGTTGCCCGCCACAATCAAACAGCACCTTTAGTTCGTTCACACGCCAATAGGTTTGCACGGCCGCGCGAGAATAGCCTTCGATGGTTAGCCCATCGTGAACGTGAGTTAGAACGGGAAGGTTTTCAACCATCGGGCCGCAGAAATGAGTGCGAATTGTGAGGGAACGTGTCCAGGCCCGAACAAGATATCGTGAAGGGGTGGTTTGCTGTACCGGACACGATTGATGGCATGCCGCCAAGATCCGTGAGCGCCGGCGAAAGAAATCTGGGCGTCTTTTCCGGCAGTGGACCTTGGATCAAAAAACTGTCGTGCGAGGGGGGGGTAACGAGATTCACCCCATCTCGCGACGTTAACGCATGCGGATTGGCATGTTGCTCGCTTCAATCGCTTTGGCACCGTAGTTGTCCACTTCGTTGACATTCAAACTGTCTGAATAGTGTGCGGTTCGTACCACATAGATGTCGCCATGCTCACGCTGTTCCACCGCCGCCCCATGGTGTCGGGTCAATTCGAGTGTGGCGAGGAACCAACCGATTAAGGACGACTTGTGGATGCCGCCGGTGACCAAGTCCATCAACGGAACTTGTTCGTCTAATTTCAAACGATCGTGAATCCGTTGCATATAAACGTGAATCGGGGTGTCGTCGTAGACGACTTCGGTGGGAGGCGGACCGGCGGCTTCACGCATGATTCGCCCGAACGCACTAACCAAATCCCAGATTTCGAGATCGATGATCGGTTGGTCGCCTAAATCGACCCTGCGGCTGGGAAGGTCGTCGGACATCCGTTCATAACGCTGCTGCCAACGTTGCCCCATTTCATCGAGAATCGAGGCGGCATCGCGAATCTCTTTGTACTGAAGCAATCGCTCGATTAATTCGGATTGGGGGTCGAGGATCTCTTCTTCCTCGGCTTCTTCGACAATTTTGGGAAGGACCGCGAGGCTCTTCATCTCCACCAGCGTGGAGGCCAAATCGAGGAAATCGCCCACTTCGCCCAGGTCCAATTCCTGCAAGATGTCCATGTAGCCGAGGTATTGGTCGACAATTTTGGCGAGCGACATCTCGGGTAACGCCACCTCTTGGCGGCGAACCAAATAGAGCAACAGGTCGAGAGGCCCTCGGTATGCTGGCAATTCGACACGGAAATTCATGGTTTTGCCGAGGCCTTGACGCGTGCCAGCGCGCCGAAATGAGAGCGTGGACGAGCGTGAGGAGATAAAAAAAGGACTGAATTCTCAGATTAGCTTAGCAGGAGCGATCACTCTAGAGACGTTTTTGTTGTCATTTGCAGTGTATTTCACTCTTCGTAACGGAGGGAGGAGCCAACGACGAACACGATCTCGGCACCCGCGATCTTTCAGCGCCGATCTCGACGCTAACGCCCTTGTTGGTTTTTGCCCTCAAAATTATCATACTGGGCTCGACAAAGCGGTCCAATCCAAATCCTCGTAGATGACGACACCCCCCATCTGATGAGCAAAGACAACCAGCGACACGTGCTTAGTGCACTTGTTCAAAACGTGCCAGGCGTTCTGGCTCACATTTCCGGCATGCTTGCCTCGCGCGGATACAATATCGATTCGTTAGCGGTCGGCGAAACCGAAGACAAGCATCTTTCTCGCATGACGTTTGTCGTCGTGGGAGACGATCGCGTGCTGGAACAAGTCGGCAAACAGCTGGAAAAAATTGTCACGGTCGTGCAAGTACTCGACGTCAGCAGCCGTGATTTCGTCGAGCGTGATTTGTTGTTGATGAAAATCAAAGCACCCGCTGGACCGGTACGCAGCGAGATTCGCGAACTGGTCGATATTTTTCGAGCCAAGATCGTCGACGTGGGCCTCGATGAATTGATGGTTGAAATCAGCGGCCGCGAAAACAAAGTCCAAGCGTTCATCGAACGAATGCGGCCCTATGGAATCACGGAACTGGCTCGCACCGGTCGGATCGCGATGATTCGCAGCGATAGCGAATTGCCCCGGACCAAGGCTGCCTCGGCAAAGGTTGTCACCGTATAGTGACCGACCGTTAGCTCCCGAAAAAAAATCTCCCTCTTTACTTTACTACCCAAAGATTTGAACGCTGCTATGGCTGCTACGATTTACTACGAAAATGATGCCGATTTGTCTCACCTGAAGGGCAAAACGGTTGCAATCCTTGGCTACGGTTCGCAAGGCCACGCGCAAGCTCAGAACCTTCGCGACAGCGGATGCAACGTCATCATTGGACAACGTCCTGGTTCGGCTAACTACGACTTGGCTGTTTCGCACGGCTTCGAGCCAATGTCGATTGAAGACGCAACCAAGGCAGCAGATGTCATCAACATCCTTCTTCCCGATGAAGTTCAAGGCGACATTTATCGCGACTCCATCGAGCCCAACTTGAAGCCGGGCAACGTGTTGATGTGCTCGCACGGTTTCAACATCCACTTTGGCCAGATCCAGCCACCCAAGGGAATCGATACCTTGCTCGTCGCTCCTAAGGGCCCTGGGCACTTGGTCCGCAGCGAATATGTAAAAGGGGGCGGTGTCCCTTGTTTGATCGCCTTGGGCGAAGGCGCCTCCGAAGCGACCAAGCAGATTGGTTTGGCGTACGCCAAGGGAATCGGCGGAACGCGCGGCGGAGTGATCGAGACTTCGTTCGCGGAAGAAACCGAAACCGATCTGTTCGGCGAGCAGGTGGTACTTTGCGGCGGCGTGAGCGAGCTTGTCAAAGCCGGTTTTGAAACGTTGGTCGAAGCGGGTTACCAACCTGAGATGGCCTACTTCGAGTGCATGCACGAATTGAAGTTGATCGTCGATTTGTTGTACGAAGGTGGTTTGAGCTACATGCGTTACAGCATTAGTAACACCGCAGAGTATGGCGATTACGTCAGCGGTCCTCGTATCATTACGCCGGAAACCAAGGCCGAAATGAAGCGAGTTTTGAATGAAATCCAATGTGGTGAATTCGCTCGCAAATGGATCTCCGAAAACCGTGCCGGTGCACCGTTCTTCAAAGCAACCCGTCGTCGCGAACGCGAACATGGTGTTGAACAAGTCGGCCGCGGTCTTCGCCGCATGATGACTTGGATCGACGAAAAGGAAGTTTGATCCATGGCGGCGTCAGATCACTTGTCAACGCCGAACGTTGCCAAGCTGACGCAGATGCAGATCGATGCGGTTCGGCGCTGGCATGCCGAACCGGTCGACAATCGGTTCACGGGACTTGAAGGTCTCGTTTGTCAACAACATGCCATGAACTTCTGTTTGTGGCACGAAGAGGATAAGGCACGAAACCCCGCTGCGACCGACGTTGAGATCGCCGGGGTGAAACGGGCGATCGACGGGTTAAATCAACGGCGTAATGATTTGATCGAAGACGTCGATGACGCTATCTCCGAACTTATTCGGGCCTCTGGTATTACGGTTGCATCCGATGCCGCGATCAATACCGAAACTCCTGGCAGTGTGATCGATCGTTTGTCGATCATGTCGCTACGTATTTTCCATTACGGCGAACAATGTGATCGCATGGATGTCGAAGAGGAGCATCGGAAAAAGGTGCTCCAGCGATTGGCGGTTTGCAAAACGCAGCACGCGGATTTGTCGTTTTCGTTACAGCAATTGTTCGACGATCTGTTTGCCGGGCGAAAACGCCATCAGACGTACCGCCAGTTGAAGATGTATAACGATGCGTCGCTCAACCCAGCCATCTACAACGCATCGCGACAATCGTAGTCCCCGGTTGCTAACGCGTCCGACCCTCCCAACAGGGAGGGTGTTTCACCGCGCCGCAACACCTCCTGACAAACTCGTTTGGAGTGACGCTGTCCTATCCTTTGACAACCAAGTTCACCAACCGGCCGGGGACGACAATCTGTTTGACGATCGTTTTACCCTCGAGCTGTTCGGCCACTTTGGGATCCCCCAAGGCAATTTCAATTAATTGATCCTTGTTCGCGTCGGGGGAAACATTGATCTTGGATTTGATCTTTCCGTTGATTTGAACCGGGATCTCAATGCTGCTTTGGGCCAGCGCCGCTTCGTCCCATTCGGGCCAAGTTGCGTTTGCGACAGCGCCTTGACCGCCGAGCAGCATCCAGAGCTCTTCGGCCAAGTGGGGAGCGTAGGGCGACAGCAGGATCAGAAAGGACTTCATCGCTTCGATCGGACGCTGCTCGGATCGTGTGAAGAAGTTTGTGAACTCCATCATGCGAGCGATTGCGGTATTGAAGCTCATCGCTTCGGTATCTTCGGTGACCTTGCGAATCGTTTGATGGAGGGTTCGCAATTGTGCTTCGTCACACGGTTTGTCGGTGATGGCGTCGCACAACGCCACTTCGTCGGCGTCTTGATCAACGATCATTCGCCAGACGCGGTCCAAGAAATTACGGACTCCGCCGACACCGTCCATCGACCATGGCTTGGTGGCTTCGAGTGGTCCCATGAACATTTCGTACAATCGCAATGCATCGGCGCCGTAATCTTTCACGACGGTATCGGGATTGACGACGTTGCCGCGGCTTTTAGACATTTTGTCGGCTTTTGCCAGGACTTTGAAGTCGGTGCCCGCCAAGAACGTTTGCCCTTTGCGTTTTTCCGTTTCGTCATCGCTGAGATCGGAGTCATCGGAATGCTTGAGGATGATCGAAACTTTCTCTCCGTCTTCGGCACGATCGCCTCGGATCCCTTTTTGATCCAAGTCCGTCTTCGCCGCTTGGTAGTCTTCATCGCTCATGTGGTATTGAGGCGAACCAAGGATCATGCCTTGATTGACGAGTCGTCCAAACGGTTCCGGCGTGCTAACGTGTCCGCGGTCGTAAAGGACCTTGTGCCAAAATCGCGAGTACAACAAGTGCAGGACCGCATGCTCGGCACCTCCGACATACAGGTCGACAGGCATCCATTGCTTTTCTTTCTCCGGATCGATCATCGCGTGATCGTTTTTCGGATCGATGTATCGCAAGTAATACCAGCACGAACCTGCCCACTGTGGCATCGTGTTGGTTTCGCGGCGATAGCGTTTGCCGTCGATCGTCACGTACAACCAATCCTCATCGGCTTTGGCCAATGGGGGTTCGGGCCGCCCGTGCGGTTTGTAATCTTTCAAATCGGGTAAACGCACGGGCAGTTCCGAGGTATCGACCGCTCGTTTGATTCCGGTCGCGTCGCCGTTCTCATCCACCTCGTGGAGAATTGGGAACGGTTCGCCCCAAAATCGTTGGCGGCTGAACAACCAATCGCGAAGTTTGAAGTTAACCGCTTCACTGCCTTGCCCCGTTTCCGACAACCAAGTGGTCACAGCGGTTTTGACTTCCTGGGTCGTTTGGCCGTTGAACTGAGCGCTGTTGATGGCGGTTCCTTGCGCGGCGAAACAGGCTTTACCGGCCAGGATCGCATCGCGGTTAGGATCGTCGGCATCTGGATCCACGACAGGGATGACCTTCAAATCAAATTGTTGGGCAAATTCAAAGTCCCGTTCATCGTGGGCGGGGACCGCCATGATGGCACCGGTTCCGTAACCGGCAAGCACGTAGTCCGCGACCCAAATCGGAATCGATTCGCCATTGACGGGATTGATCGCTGTCGATCCGGTGAAGACGCCTGTTTTCACCTTGTCGCCTTCGGTCCGTTCGCGATCGCTCTTGAACGAGGCTTTCTCACGATACGCATGGACCGCTTCGGATTGCGCAGGCGTGGTCAAGCGATCGACTAATGGGTGTTCAGGTGAAACGACCATATACGTGGCACCAAACAACGTATCGGGGCGTGTCGTGTAGACGCGTAGGGCATCGTCGCCCGATTCGGCGGGAAAGGCGTTCTTGGTTCTCGCCGCTTTCCAGGCTTCAAACTGGTCTGCTTGGCCGACATAAAAGTCGACTTCCGCACCCGTGCTGCGTCCGATCCAATCGGTTTGTAGCTTTTTGATTCCGGTGGGCCAATCGAGATCGTCGAGTCCCGCCGCCAAGCGTTCCGCGTAAGCGGTAATGCGGAGCATCCATTGCCGCAGCGGGATGCGTTTGACCGGATAGCCACCCCGATCGCTTTTGCCATCAATCACCTCTTCATTGGCAAGCACGGTGCCGAGTTCTTGGCACCAATTCACCAGCGCGTCGTCTTGATATGCCAAGCGTTGGGAGTCGCGATAGGCGGCGATCGCCACTTCGCCTTGGGCCTCGACCTCCACGGGGATAGGCAATTCTGCGATCGGACGCCCCTTTTGCGCTTCGCTGTCAAACCATGTGTCGTAGAGGACCAGGAAAATCCACTGAGTCCAGCGAAAGTAGTCTTCATCGGTGGTCGCCAACACGCGATCCCAGTCGTAGCTAAAGCCGAGCATCTTTAGCTGACGCGTGAAATTATCGATGTTTTTTTGGGTCTGCAAACGCGGGTGTTCGCCTGTTTTGATCGCGTGTTCCTCGGCGGGCAAGCCGAATGCGTCAAAGCCCATCGGGTGCAGCACGCTTTCGCCTCGAAGTCTCGCAAAACGCGAAATGATATCGGTCGCGGTATAGCCTTCGGGATGCCCAACGTGTAATCCGTCGCCACTGGGGTAGGGAAACATGTCCAAAACGTACCTTTTCTTCCCGGTCGGATGCTCCGGTGTAGCGAAGGTGCGGTTTTGTTCCCAATAGGCTTGCCAGCGAGGTTCGATTTCGGCGGGATTATAGCGAGGCATGGAATTTAGCTTTGGCGTAAGGGGGGGAGTCTGGCTGTCGAAGAGTCGTGCATCGGCACTAAAACTTGGGACGAAGAAATCGTTGGGAAAGAGCTTTGCTCCGTACTGTTGGCGGATCCGATTCGGTCATTCCCCGTTTTAACGGCGATTTATGAATCGGCGGGAGGGGGGATTGGACCCGCCGCAAGTTCTTTTCAAACGATTTCAACAAGCTCAAAGGGAGAATTCTAGGAAATACAGGGGCGGATGAAAGGTGGACCGAAAAACCTTGATTTCAGTTCGCTTGCCGCTGCGGGAGTGAGATGGCAAGCGGCGGCGGCTTTGCGATTGGGATTTCGCCGTTGACGCTCCCCCCATGCAATGGCTACAGAGCAACCATCATGAGACTTCATCTGCTTCGTCTGACCGTCATTTGCACAGGGATCGCCCTTGGCGTCGGCTGTCGTACGTACGCTCCGATCGCTGTTTGGACGCCTCCGGGGCTACAATCGACGGTGGGCAAGCGAGTGGCGGTTTCCCAGGTGGTCGGACCTGCCGAGATCGCAAAGCAAGTTCAACAAAAATTGATCGCATCGGCTCCTCATGATCAGGGCCGCGAGTTCGAGCTCGTTGATTCCGAAACGTTGCAACCCAAGTCTCCGATTCGTTTGGTCGCCGCCACCGAGGACCAGTCCAGTGACGTGGCGCTCGCCTCGGTCGCCCGACGCGAGGGCTACGACTACATTTTGCGTGGGGAGGTTCTCTCCGAACGAACGCATGGAGTGCGACCAACTGATCCCGATCTCTTGGCGATCTCTTGGCGATTGACGGCGATCGATGCTCATCAGGCTTCGGCCGGAACACCGGTGGTCGTGGAGCGATCGACTGCGATCGAGCGATATCCTGAGCTCGCGCTCCTCTCAGACCCCGATGAGCAATTGGTTGCCGCTGCGGTGCGAGAAACGCATCGCTTGTTTTCGCCGTCACTTGCGCACCAGAGGGTCTCGTTGGCGGTCCCCTTGCTGACGCCCGGTCGAGCCGATGTGCGGCGTGGCAACGCGGCAGCGAAGCAAGGTGATTGGCAACAAGCGACGACGTACTGGACCAGGGCCGCCGAGCAGCACCCGATGCAGGCTGCGGCAACGCATAACTTGGCGTTGGCTGCCGCAGCTTCGCAGGACTTCTCGCTGGCGAAGCAGTTGGCCAGAAAGGCGGTACGGCAATACCCGCTGCCGATGTACCAGCAGACATTGGTCTGGATTGAACAAACCCAGCGGCAATATCACGAGGCCTTCAATCTACCGGATCCACCCGAAGGTTGGTTCCTGACCCGTTCGTAGCGGCGGTTGCGGGCGAGTGCGCTCGAGGCAAACGATGGAGGCAAGCGGTGGGAACCATTGAAAATGGTAAAATTGCAAACTGAAAATTTTAAATTGGATGACGCGAGGATGCATCGCGAGTCGCGGGTCCGTTTTCCTACGCTTTATTGTTCAATTTAAAATTGTCAATTTTACTTTTTCAATCCTTTCGGCCTCCCCGGTCGCTCTCGCATCGGACCCTCCCTTACGAGAGGGGGTTGCGCAATGGGAAAAACCACACGGCAAGCGGTCGTGCCGCTTAGGCCAGTTCCTCGAGTCGTCCGGTACTGTCCCCGATCGACTCCGCAGGCGTTCCCATGCAGTCGAGCATCGAGAGGAACAGGTTTGCCATCGGCCGTTCGGTCTTGGGCTCGATGTACCGACCGGTGCGAATCTTTCCGCCCGCGCCGCCGGCGAGCACGATCGGCAAGTCTTCGTGTCGGTGGCGGTTGCCGTCGCTAAGGCCGCTGCCGTACAGCACCAATGATTGATCCAATAGGGTTCCGGTGCCTTCCTGGATGGAGTCCAGTCGCTTCAGGAAGTATTCGAATTGCTCGACGAGGTAATGGTCGATTCGTTTGAGTTTTTCGACTTGGTCTTCTTGGTTGCGATGGTGACTGAGTTGGTGATGCCCTTCCTTGATATCGATTTCGGAATAGCGGCGACTCCCGCCCGCAGAATCGAGCATCAAGGTGGCAACGCGTGTGGTGTCGGTTTGGAACCCGACCGCCATGATGTCGTACATCAATCTCGCATGTTCGCGGAACGCCTCGACTCGCCCAAAGGGGACTTCAAGATCAGGCATTGCGGCACGGTCGGCTTGTTCACTGCGTTCGATTTGGGATTCGATATCACGGATGCTGGAGAAGTATTCGTCCAGTTTGCGTTGGTCGGACCGGCCCACATTCTTCATGATCCGCTTGGCATCTTCGGCGACGACATCGAGGATACTTTTGCGATAGAAGTCGCGTTCTTTTCTCGCTGCGTCACTGCCGCGATTGAACATCCGCTCGAATGCCATTCGCGGGTTGACTTCCTTTGGCATCGGTTGTGACTCGCTACGCCACGAGACATTGGACGAGTACGCACAGCCATATCCGCTGTCGCAGCTGCCTGCATTGCGGCTGCCGACGAGCCCTAGTTCGATTGATGGCAGCGTTGTTTTTCCGACCAATTGGTTGGCTGCGACTTGATCGACCGAGATGCCGAGTTTGATGTTGCTGCTCGTCTTGACGGGGCGCGCGGCGGTCAAGAAGGTGGAACCACCGCGGGCGTGGTCGCCGGCACCGTCTTTGTGTGCCCGGCCGTTGTCATGCGCCAGACCCGAGATCACATTGATCTTCGACTTGAACGCTTCGAGCGGCTTCAGCGTGGGAGAGAGTTGCCAATCGTCGCCGCTTCCGGTCGGTTTCCAATCCGACATGATCGCGCCGTTGGGGAAGAACACACAGGCCATTCGCACGGGCGTTTCATCCTGTGACGATGGAGGGCCGGTGGCTGCAAACACGCTGCGTGCAACGGGAGTCATCGATTCAAGCAGCGGTAGACCGATCGCAAGTCCCGCGCCGCGAAGCATGGTTCGTCGACTTAGTGGCTGGCTCATTGTTTCTCCTCCGAAGAATTGATTTTAATTGGAACGTAACTGGTTTTGAAACGGGCGGCTTCGCACGACTTCTAGGATCACGTCGGTAAACCGGTAGCCATCGGTGGCGGTGGTGTTCGCAATCGATTCGATCACGCAGCGGTCCGTTGGCGACAATTCGCGACCGAGCGAAAAGGTCAGCAAGCGGCGAATGGTCGTTCTCGCAAAGACATCTTTTTCGCTGTTGCCGAGTACCTCGGCGAGTTCGGCCGCTCCGGAAAATCGACGACCACCGGGCAGTTCGCCCGATGCGTCGATGTTGGATTGGGGAGTGGAGGGGCGGAATTGACCCACCGCATCAAATTGCTCTAATCCAAAACCGAGTTGATCCATCACCCGATGGCATGCGGCACACGCGGGATCCGCACGATGGATTTCGAGCTGTTCGCGGAACGATGCGTTTGCGTCAGCCGTTTTCGACTCTTCGAGCTCGGGAACGCCGACCGGCGGTTCTGGGGGAGGAGTGCCGAGGATGTTTTCAAGGATCCATTTCCCACGCTGTACCGGAGAGGTGCGATTGGGGTTACTCGTCAACGTCAATACACTCGCGTGGGACAGCACCCCACGGCGAGGCGTCGCGGTGAGTGAGACACGCTCGAATTGTTCCTTGCCGCTGTGTTCGACTTGGTAAAAACGAGCCAGTTGCGGATTGAGGAAGGTGTAGTCAGCGGTTAGCAATTCGTGAGCGGGACGGTTCTCGCGAACGAGATGCAGGAACAATCGTTCGGTTTCTTCGGACATCGCCGCGGCCAGTGACGAATCGTATTTGGGAAACAATTTCTCGTCGGCTTCATGCCCCGTTAGATTGCGAAGTCCAAGCCATTGAGCGGCGAACTCGGATCCCAACGATTTGGCACGATCATCCTTAAGCATGCGGCGAACATGATCGTCGATGACCTTGCCTTGCAACTTTCCTTGGTCGGCGTCACTCAGCAGCGCTTCGTCGGGCGTACTGCTCCACAAAAAGTAGGACAATCGAGTGGCAAGTTGGTGCTGCGTCAGCTTCGATTCAGGTGTTTTAGCTTGCTCCGATGCATCGGAGTTTTCTGGGGCTTGATCGCCGGGCGTTTCCACTCGAAACAAAAATCGCGGCGACATCAAGATCCCCGTAATCGCGATCTGTAATCCACGGTAGTAACTTTCGTCTCGCTCTGTCGCCACTTCGACCAGCGATGCGAATCGCTTAACCTCGTCGTCCGTCACCGGGCCGCGAAAGGCACGACGCATCAACGGTTTGAGACATTCGGCCGCCGCTTCGGTTACGTTTTTCCATTTCTTCTTGCCTCCATCATAGCTGGCTTCCTTACGAACGATCTTCAAGTGCGACGCGGGTAGTTCGTCTTTGCGTGAGCCATGGGGGCCATTGAATCGAAGTCGCCGGACTAAGTGAGGGTACTTTTCCTTCTCAAACTTGCCGCTCGGCTTCAATGTCGTTTTTTCGGCACGCTGTTTCGCAATGACTTCTTCGGTTAAGTCGTCGATGTGGGGTGATTTCGCTTCGCCTACAACGGCATCCTTGGCAACCACCTCGATCAGGAATCGGTTCAATCCCTTCTTAAGAACAAGGTTTGCTTTTTTGTTTTTGCTTCCGCCCCCAGTGCCGAAGTGGCCCAGTTCGTATTTCGTCAACAAGACGCCGTTGGTATCGAAAAGACCAAACGTAACGGGGGCCGCCTTTTCGTTGCTGGCCCCTCCATAGAACTGAACTGTGTACGTCCCATCAACGGGGATCTCGACTTCGGCCCAAGCGTATGCGTCTGGGCTCAGGAAACGACCAAAAAAGCTTCCGGTCTTCGCATCCCCTCGTACATGGAACTGGTCGCTGGCAATCTCAGCATTGAGTTTTGGTAGCGTCGCGGGGTCCACGATCACGCGTGCTGCGACCGACTCTGCGGCTGCGAAGTATTTCTCCATCAACAAAGGGGACAATGACAGTACGTCGCCGTTGTTGTCAAAGCCGCCACCGACCTCGTCCGATGGAAATGCATCGGAGGGGCGCAGGTCAATCTCAAACAAATCGCGAATCGTGTTGTTGTATTCGGACCGATTCAATCGGCGAGTGGTCGCGTTGCTGGGACGATGTTGCGAGTTGCATGCGACGCTGTAGAGGATCTGTTCGAGCGAATCGACTAATGCGGCCCGCTCCTGTTCGCTCGGTTGATCGGCATCGTCGGGGGGCATCGCGCCAAATCGGACGATTTCGAGTACCCGTTCCACCGAACCGAGGTCCGTGTCGATGGATTGGGCATCCTTGTAATACTTCAGATTCAAGCCAGCATCACCATCCTCGGAACCGTGGCAATCCAAACACAATCGCTCGATCAGCGGCCAACCGGTTTGTTGCCACTGTTCAAGGGAACGTTGAAGTTCGCGGTGCGCTGAGTCTTCCTCCGCTGACGCGCGCGGCGTCACCGAAAGGAAGGGCATCATGCTCAATAACAGCACGACGATGCGGCGTGGGATGGAGAAAGAATGCAAGGCACTTTGGGGGGCGTTGGGAAGGACTTCGCAAGCGACCCGCACGCTGGTGTCGGCGGGGCGTTGTGTCGGCGGGACGACGAGGGGGGCGGAAGGGATTGCCTTGGTCTCGGGAAACCAATGGCGATTCGCTTGAGGGAAGGGGGGAAAGTGTGGAGGGAGCGTTTTCAGGGACGCACTGCTAGTATTGTACGGGATTCGCAGCACGAATCCACCTTAATTCCCGGTGTTGGAGGGGCTGCCCCACGTTTGGAGCATTGTTTTGTTCATGGGTGGGGGGCGGTTTTTCAGGGGAAATTACCTTCGGAACTCCGCAGTCGGTCTCAGCTGATCAATCGCTTAGGGCGTCCTTGGTTGTCGACACAAGCGATCGTGGAGGTCGCTTCGACAACCAATTTGCCGTCACGCTCGATACGGTAGGCGTGGTACATCCGCACCTTTTTCGCCTCGATCAGTGTTGTCGTGATGGTTAGTAGATCGTCAAATTCGGCGGCGGCGAAATACTTTATATTCATTTCCGTCACAACCAGCATCCGTCCCGAATCTTCAAATTGTTTATAGCTGAGTCCCGCGGATCTCAGCATTTCAACCCGTCCTCGCTCGAAATAAGTCAAGTAGTTGGCGTGGTGGACACGTTTTTGTCCATCGGTTTCGTAATAACCAACCCGAAGTTCGAGTTGGTGATTTGAGCCGCTTTTAAGTAGATCCGCTTTCATTGAGGTTCCCGTTTATCGGTTTAATCGTTGGAATGGTGGTTAAATCGGAGTATTCGGCGAGCGCTCGCTGGCGATCCGAAAATTGGCAAAGATTGACCCTTGATGTGGTCGAAGCGTAAACTTCCCTTTGATTTTCTAACAGTATTTACGTAACAAGACGAGCTTACGATGAGCGCTGGCGATGGATCCGATTCAGTGACCGCATATCAGACCGCTCGCGGTCGAGATTTTCCGGCACTTCGTCAGTTCACGGTTTTTCTCGAAAATCGAGTGGGCCAACTGTTAGAGGTGGTCAAACGCTTCGAAGGGACGGGAATCCGAATTTGTGCCCTTTCGATCAGCGATGCTGCGGAATGTGCCTTCGTTCGCTTTCTCGTAAGTGATGCGGACCGCGGACGTGAAATTCTTGAACGCAGTGGTTTGGCGATTATCGAGACCGATCTGATCGGAGTCGAATTACCAGCCGGACCTCAGCCATTGCTACGCGTTTGTACGGCGCTGTTGCAAGCGGAGCTGAACATCATTCAAGCCTATCCGTTGTTTGTCCGCCCGCACGGCAAGCCGGCGGTAGCGATCATGGTCGAAAATATCGAATTTGCGATGAAAACGCTGCATGAAAAAGGCTTTCAGATCTTGACCGAAGGTGACTTGGACGACAATCCGATCAACGAACCCTAGCGTTCGGTTTTCAGTCCCCCTCCCCCCAGCGAAATTGCTGCGTTCGTAGGCTGGACCACAGCGCAGGGGGAGTTACGGCAAGGTGACGAGAACTCAACCGCCGCAACCCAACCGTCACAGGGGGCAAGTAGCCGGGTCAAGTCGTGAAGCGTGATTTGGTCTCGGGCTACGTCTCTTCGGTCGTTTCCGTTTCGGGCGGATAGCGTTTAAGCCATTCACGCAATGTTCCTCGGTGCATGCCCAGCATCTCCGCCGCGGCAGCGCGATTGCCCTCGGTGTGTTGCACGACAAGTCGCAGAAACGTCGGCATGGTCGCCGACAGAAAACGCTCATTGAGATCGCGCAGGTCGGTCGGAGCGTTGGATAGCTCGCGTTGAGTCCATGTCGCGACTGCGGCGGCCAGCGAACCGCCTGCGGCGAGTTCGAGCGTGCCGCCTTGCCTTGGCTCCGGGAAGTCATCCAGTCTCAGAGGACGTCCCCGCGCTAGCACCGATGCATGCTCGACCGCGTTTCGCAGCTCCCGAACATTTCCCCACCAAGGTCGTTTTTGTAATTCCTCGATTACCGATTCATCGATGGCATGGGCCGCGGATGGGTAACCGATGCGGCTGAGGAAATATTCAATCAACATCGGAATGTCTTCGCTGCGATGCCGGAGTGGCGGCAAGCGGATGGAAACGGCGCTGAGCCGATATAGCAAATCTTCGCGAAACGTTTCTTGTTGAACTGCTTTTTCAAGGTCACGGTTCGTGGCGGCGATGATCCGTACATTCGCTTTGCGAGGGACGACATCGCCAACGGCGGTAAATTCGCCTTGTTCTAAGACTCTCAATAATTTCGCTTGAATCGCGAGCGGAAGTTCACCGATTTCATCCAATAGAATCGAACCACCACTGGATAATTCAAACAGCCCTTTTCGATCGGCGTCCGCCCCGGTGAAGGAGCCTTTGACATGCCCGAACAACTCACTCTCAATCACCGTTTCGCTCAAAGTCACTGGAGCGATTGGCAAGTAGGGTTTGTCACTGCGGCGACTATGGCGATGGATCGCAGCGGCCGCGAGTTCTTTGCCGGTGCCCGTTTCGCCCGTGATCAGCACCGATAAGTCGCTGTCAGCTACCAACGCGATTTGACGGAATACTTGTTGCATCGCCGGGGATTTGCCGACCAATAATGAAGCATCCGCCCCTGCGGGCGTTGCCCTCTCGTCGGCTTGCACGGGGGGACCCGCGTGGAGAGCTTGTTCCACTGCTTGGGCTGCGTCTTCTAAGCGAAACGGCTTGGTGAGATAGTCACAAGCTCCGGCATGAACCGCGCCGACCGCCGTTTCCAAATCGCCGAATGCGGTCATGACAATCACCGGAGCGTCGTGGCTGGCTTGGCGTAATTGAGGCAACGCGCTGATGCCGTCTTCACCGGGCAAACGGACGTCGAGCAGAATCAAATCAAGCGGCCGGGAATGGGCGATCTGTAGTGCCGCTTCGGCGGAAGAGGCGATCAGCACTTCATGCCCCGCATCACTTAGCAGACGCTGGAAACCCCAGCAAATGGTCGGCTCGTCATCGACAACAAGAATGCAGCGTTTGGGGGTCATCGGGATTCGTCGCGGGGAGCGGGGAGGCGGGGAGAACAAGTGCGGGCGGTAAAGGTGAATCGCGTCATGCCTTCGCGGCGGTCCCAGGTGACGGATCCACCATGGCGTAACGCCGTTCGGCGAACCAACGCGAGCCCGAGCCCGAGGCCTTCGGGCTTGCTGGTAACAAACGGTTCAAAAATTTGATCGGCCAGCGTTTCAGGAGGTCCTGGGCCATCGTCGATGATTTCGATGCAGCATTGCGATTCGCTCGTTTGCGACACATTGACGTGCACGTTGGATCCGACGGCAATCGCATTGAGAACGAGATTCGAAACCGCTGCGGAGTAGCTCGGTCCATCGCAGACCTCGACTTCGGCTAAGTCGTTGGTGAGCGACCAATGCACATCGACATGGCGATGTTTGGCAATCGGATCGAGGCTGTGACGCAGGTGTTTGACGCAATCCACCAATCGTTCTGGACGATCTTCGTCTTGCTTGCCCGCGGCGACGAGGGTGAGTTGGCGAACGTAGTCTTCGGTTTGTTCGATCTGGTCTATCGCGATGGAGAGGCTTGTCTCGTCCGATTCGTGGCAACTGCGTTGGTGCAATTCGATTGCCATGCGGGCGCCTGTCAAGCTATTTCGCAATTGATGGGCGAGTCCCGATGCGAGTTGGTGCAACAATTTCTCGCCTTGAGTTCGATTCAATTGCTGCCACATTTCTGATAACTGATCCGACATCCTTTGGACTGACGCGCCTAGCAGCCCAAGTTCATCGGTCGGGTCGGTGGGGATCTCGGTATCAAAATGCCCTTCGGCGATTGCATTGACTTGACGCTGGAGATGCGAAAGCCGATTGATCAATCGATTGGCAATCCAGAACGTGACCGACGACAACAGCAGAATCGTCGAAAATCCAGTTGCCAATGGGAACGCGGCGGCTCGAATGCGGGCGCGGTTCCGATCGTGGTTGTTGAACAGCACTGCGATGCGGTCGACGCCATCGTTGCCCGCCGCAGGGCCTTGGCGGGAAAAAACTTTGTAGAGATAGACTTCCGCACCGAGGGTTCGCTTGGCGAAGTCGTTTGTAGCGGATTTCGCTGTCAGGGGGGGCTGCCAGGATTGGAGGGGAACGGGAATCGAGGCGTTGGTGATTCGTCCGCTTTTTGCGATCGCGATCAGCTCGGTATCGGTCAGCCGTGAAAGCGATTGAACGATCGATTGCGTCAGCGGAAAGGGAGATCCGGCAAGGGTCGCTTCGATCGAATCATAGCGTGTTTCGATCGAAGCACGGGACCAACGATCGCCCAAGCGATACGATGCGATCGTGACCGCGGTGGCGGCGATCATCGAAGCGGCGATCAACGGCACTAGCAAGCGGAGTCGTAGCGAGCGGAAACGCGGGCTCACGTGGAAAGTCTCTATTGATCGAGTCGAAAACGCCAATGATACTCAAGGCTCGACGGTTATCAAACGCCGCCTCCGCGATGGTGATTTATCCGTCGCGTGGCGAAAAATGCGGCGGTTTCGCGGTCGCGTGAAGGGAAACCAAGCTCCGTCCCGACGGCGATTTTGCGTTTTCAGCCGTTGGTATGAGACATGCTTATAGGACGGGCCTACTTCGATCCGTATTCGCTCCGTCCTCCCCGATTCCAGGAAAGCACCCCGTGCGATCAATGAACCCAAAGCGTGCCTTTACCCTTGTTGAACTGCTAGTCGTGATTGCCATTATCGGTGTTTTGGTGGGTTTGTTACTGCCTGCGGTCCAAGCCGCTCGCGAGGCGGCGCGAAGGATGCAGTGTCAAAATCGATTGAAACAACTGGCGTTGGCGTCCCACAATTATCATGCCACGTTCAGCATGTTTCCACCTTCAGCCACGGTGGATTTGAAGGTTTCCAGTACGGGAAACAATGGGTCCTGGGGCGTCCACGGGCGAATCTTACCGTTTCTTGAACAGGGAAACCTGTACGAGAGGGTCGACTTGTCATTGCCTTGGGATAACCAAATGGCGATCGACAATTTGCAAATTTCGACCTACGCCTGTCCCAGCGATCCCGGCGCGGGCCAAGCTAGAGATCCCGGAGCGGGACGTCCGCGGTTGTATCCGACCAGTTACGGTTTTAATTTTGGGACCTGGTTCGTGTTTGACCCCCGCAGCCAACAAGGTGGGGACGGAATGTTCTATCCAAATTCGTTTTTGCGGTTTCGTGACTGCTTGGATGGAACTAGCGAGACGCTGTTGGTGGCGGAAGTAAAGGCCTGGACACCGTACACGCGAAACGGCGGCCCCGCGTCCACTCAGGTGCCCACCCATGCCAGCGAGGTCGCGGCTGCCGCGGCGATGGCGACAAGTTTTAAATTGGAGCCTGCGACGGGGCACACCGAATGGCCCGATGGTCGCGTCCATCACACCGGGTTTACAACCACGTTGACGCCGGGCACCAGCGTCCCATATACGAGCGGCGGAAACGAATTTGATATCGATTACAATGCTTGGCAAGAAGGTCGCAACGGCAACGCTGGGCAGCCGACCTACGCCGCGGTGACCGCGCGTAGTTATCACCCAGGCTTAGTACAAGTCGCCTACCTCGACGGTTCGGTTTCCAGTGTCTCGGAGTCGGTCGAGATCACGGTCTGGAGAGCAATGGGCACGCGAGCGGGCCACGAACTGGTCCAACGCGAACGCTAACGAGCCCGCGGAGGATGCTTACGCCTTGACGATCGTGGTGGAGGTTTGTAGCCCTTGAGTTGCATTTCGCGTATCGATGACTAATTGGGACCAGTCACAAAGTTGTTGATAGTCGACGTTGGCGTGAGCCGTCGCGATTAACGTCAGGTCAAAGCTTGCGATCGTCGCTCGATTCCACTCGACGGACTGGGTCCCAGCCCAATGAGCGTGTTCACGACTGGGGCGAATCACCGGAATATACGGATCGTAAAACGCGACTTCGGCACCGGTGTTTTTAAGCATGTCAAGCAGGATGTAGCCAGGCGATTCGCGATCGTCGTCGACATTCGCCTTGTATGACAATCCGACCAACAACACCTTGCTTCCGTTGAGCGGTTTGCGAACGGTGTTAAGTGCATCGGCGACTTTGTGGACCACGTAGTTGGGCATCGAGGTGTTGATCTCGCCCGCCAATTCGATAAAGCGAGTGGCTTGACCATACTCGCGCGCTTTCCAGGTCAAATAAAACGGATCGATCGGGATACAGTGACCGCCCAGGCCGGGCCCGGGATAGAACGGCATGTATCCAAATGGCTTCGTCTTGGCCGCTTCGATCACTTCCCAAACATCGATCCCCATCGCTTCGTAGACGACCTTCAATTCGTTGACCAAGGCGATGTTGACGCTGCGAAAAATGTTTTCCAATAGCTTCGTTGCTTCCGCGGCGCGGCAACTTGAAACCGGCACGATCTTCTGTACCGCACGCGAGTATAATTCGGTCGCTTTTTCCAAGCATGCGGGAGTCAATCCGCCGACGACTTTGGGAATCATCGCTACCTTGCTGTCCGGGTTTCCAGGGTCTTCTCGCTCGGGCGAAAATGCGAGATGAAAATCCTTGCCGGCGGTCAATCCTGAGCCTTGTTCGAGCACCGTTCGCAGGTCTTCGTCGGTGGTTCCCGGATAGGTCGTCGATTCAAGTACGACCAAGGTACCCGGGGTTAGATAGGGCGCGATCGCAGCTCCCGTTTCTAAAATGTAAGAGATATCGGGTTCACGATTCTTATTGAGCGGACTTGGAACACAGATCACAACGGCTCGCGATTCGCTAACCAAGCTAAAGTCCGTGCTCGCTTTTAAACGCCCCGCGTCGACTTGTTCCTCGATCGATTCCTGCGAAATGTGATGGATGTACGACTTGCCCGCATTGATTGCGTCGACCTTGGCTTTGTCGATATCCAAGCCAAGCACCTGGCAGTGGTTCTTGGCAAATTGAAGCCCAAGGGGTAGGCCGACATAGCCGAGACCGACAATGGCAAGATCGTTCATGTTCCGTTGTACTGAGTTTGAGGAAAAAGGAAGGGAGGCGTCGCGTGTAATCGGGGCGTGATCGTGATCGTAATCGTGATTAAGGGGGCACGCTTGGCAATTAGTCTAGTCAATCGACCTCTCCCAAAACGAATTTCGAAGCAAGAATATGCTCGGTTTGTTCGACTCCCTCGTTTTCCTGGGCGGAACTCGTTGGCATCCTAGACTCGACGCCGTCGTGGAGAGGTTCGTTGTCGGTTGATTCGTTTTTGGTTGATTCGTTTTCGGTTGATTTGTTGTTAGCGGGGCACCGATCGCAAATATTGGGCGTAATCGTTGTTGAATTCCTCCGCCAATTTCAGCAGCTGGGCGCGATCGATGAACCCATTGATGTACGCGATTTCTTCCGGGCAGGCAATTTTCAACCCTTGCCGTTTCTCCACCGCGGCCACGAAGTTACACGCGTCCAACAAGGAGTCCTTGGTGCCCGTATCAAGCCAGGCGAATCCGCGGGAGAATAGTTCCACGGTCAACTCGCCTCGTTCCATATAAAGGCGGTTAACATCGGTGATTTCCAATTCGCCACGCGCGGAGGGTTTAAGGTTTGCCGCGATTTCAATGATCGAATTGTCATAGAAATACAATCCGGGGATGGCGTAATTAGATTTGGCTTTGGAGGGTTTCTCCTCGATCGAAATCACCGTTCCCTGGGCATCAAATTCGACCACGCCATATCGCTCGGGGTCGGTCACTTGATAACCAAACACCGTGGCACCTTGTTGCTTTTGTGCTGCGGTTGCCAACGTTTTTCGAAATCCTTGCCCGTAGAAAATGTTGTCTCCCAACACCAGGGCGACGCGATCCTTGCCTATGAATTCGGCTCCGATGATGAATGCCTGGGCCAGCCCTTCGGGATTGGGTTGCTCGGCGTACTTCAGTTCGATGCCCCACTGAGATCCGTCGCCGAGCAATCGCTCAAACGCTGGCAAGTCTTGAGGAGTCGAAATCAGCAGGATCTCACGGATTCCAGCCAGCATCAGCGTGGACAGCGGATAGTAGACCATCGGCTTGTCGTAGATCGGAATCAATTGTTTGCTGACCGCCCGAGTCGCGGGATGTAGCCGAGTGCCCGATCCGCCTGCAAGAATAATACCCTTCATCATGGAGGTCCCCAATGTGTTGCGTCTAGGAGCGAGGTGATTCGAGGCGGTCGCAAAGCGACGTGTGGGCTGGGGTGATTTCCCCCGAAACACGCCCTGTTTACGCGGATTAGCTCGTCGTCGGGGCAGGCGTCCATGATTTCAATGCGTGTTCGATGGCTTCTTCAATGGGCGTTAAATGGATTCCTGTTGCGAGCAACTTGCTGCTGTCCATCACGCAATTCGATCGTGGTGTTTTGGCGGCGAATTGCATGAATTGACTTTCGTCGTCAAAGAACTTGAATTCTTTCTCGGGCAACAGATGGGCTTGGATCATCGCGACCACTTGTCGCGTTGTGATTTTGCCTGGGTTGGTGATGTTGTAAATGCCGGTGTCGACGCGTTGGGTCCAGGTTTCTAAGCAGGCTTGTACGAATTCGTTTAACTGCGAGACAGAATTGGTTGCTTCGAGCAGGGTATTGTAACGCATCAATTTGGTCAGGTAGTTGCGCGGCGTCTCTTCGTGGTTAAAAGGGATGCGCAAACGCCAAACATAGCAGTTCTCAGCACCCGCAAGCACTTCTTCGCCAAGCGCCTTGGTCCCCGAGTAAAAGCTGCAATTGTTGGTGCGAAACGAAAAATTGGGAGGGTCGGTTTCACGGAAGCCGCTGCCGTCTTCGCGAGCACCTGTATAGATGCAACCGGATGAAACGTGTCCCCACGTCAGAGATTCGGACTCGCATGCTTCACGCACCACACCTGGCAACACCGCGTTGCCCATCAAGCAATCGGCCTTGTGCAATTCACAGGCATCGACGTTGGGTTTGCCCGTGTAACCGGCGGCATTGATCAGGAACTCCGGTTTGGTTTCCCGGATCAATCGGATCAGCGAATCGCGATGGCTGTAGTCAACTTCCCGTCGTGAAATACCACGATATTCAATCCCTTGCCGGTCGAACATCTTTGTGAATTCGCTACCGATATAGCCGCTGCTACCGAGGATGATAATCATGGCAATCTCAGGTTAGTCGTTCAAATTCAAATTGCCGCAAGAATCAATGGATCGGTGATGGCAAGGGACGGTCTGCGTCGGACGTCGTTAGTTGCTTTTGCCGATCGCAAAAATTTCAAAACCAATTTTCCTCAACGCTTGGCGATCGAGAATGTTGCGTCCGTCGTAGATGAACGCGGGTTTCTGCATCGTTTGGTAAATGCGTTCAAAGTCGAGTGTGCGGAACTCATCCCACTCGGTCAGCAGTGCGATGGCGTGTGAATGGATCGCGGCATCGTAGGCGTTATCGACAACGGTGACATTCGATTCGACGAGTTCGCGGTCGAGGTCGGAAATCGTTCCCGATAAATCGCTTAAGGCTGACAGCAGTTCGGAGACGATGGTTTCCTTCTCGACTTTGGGGTCATAGATCACCAAGCGAGCACGTTCACGAAGTAAATCGCGGCAAACGTAGATCGCAGCACTTTCACGTGTGTCGTTGGTGTCCTTTTTGAACGCAAATCCCAAGATGGCAATTTTTTTGTCACTGACCGTGTTAAACATCGTGCGACAAATCCGCTCGGCAAAACGACGTTTTTGGTAGTCGTTCATGATTACGACCTGTTCCCAATAGTCAGCCACTTCGCGAAGCCCAAAGTGCTCGCATAGGTAGACGAGGTTCAAGATGTCTTTTTGGAAACAACTGCCTCCGAAACCGACCGATGCCTTTAGGAACTTAGGGCCAATTCTCGAGTCGGTTCCAATCGCTTTGGAGACTTCGTCGACATCGGCTTCGGTTGCCTCGCACAGCGCAGAAATCGCATTGATGCTCGAGACTCGCTGAGCCAAGAAGGCGTTCGCAGTCAGCTTGGAAAGTTCGCTGCTCCATAGATTCGTGCTCAGGATTTTTTCTCGTGGAACCCATTGGGCATAGACCTCCGCTAACGTTTGGACCGCCTTGGGAGATTCGCCTCCAATCAAAACACGATCGGGATCGAGCAGATCGTCGATCGCAGTCCCTTCGGCAAGGAATTCGGGGTTACTTAAAACGTCAAACGTCGCTCCATTATCAGCGGAGGAGAGGATGCGTTTGATTGCTTCGGCGGTACGCACCGGCAAGGTCGATTTTTCGACAACAATTTTATGACCCTCGGAAACCTTCGCTATTTGCCGCGCACATTTTTCGATGAACTCCAGGTTTGCGGCGCGACCCGCTCCAATTCCAAAATGCTTCGTCGGTGTGTTGACCGCAATGAAGATGATATCCGCTTCCGCAATCGCTTCGTCAACGTTTGTCGAAAACGTCAAGTTGCGGCCGCGAGCTTCCCGGACAACCTCATCGAGGCCGGGCTCGTAAATCGGCAATGTGTCGGAGTTCCATGCCGCAATACGTTGCGGGTTCAGATCGACGACGTGAACCGCGATTTCCGGGCACTGTTTGGCAATCATCGCCATCGTGGGGCCGCCGACGTAGCCAGCTCCAATGCAACAGATCTTCATGAAATTTCGGGGGGGACGTGTGGAGTATATGAAAGGTGGACTGAGAGAAGGGCTAGGCTTTGAGGGGCGGGCACAGCGCACATCGAATGACCCTAGCCTGATTGATCATGAATGTAACGCAATTGGTAAACTCGACCGAGTTACTTTTGTCTTAGGGGATGAACCCGTCCCCAGATGGTGGTTAATGGCCTCCAAGGGAATGCAGGCCGCTTGTTCGTATCCTGCATTAGCGGCGATCGGCATCGCGTTTGGAGATCATTTTGGAACGATCATACTCGACCATTTGTTTTGCCAGGTCCGGAAGCGTGAGCGTCGCTTTCCAATTCAATTGCCGCCACGCTTTCGCTGGATCTCCAATCAACCGCTGGACTTCCGACGGTCGCATAAACGCTTTGTCTTGACGAACATAGCGGCGCCAATCGAGGTTCACCGCATCAAACGAAGCTGCCAAGAAGTCTTCGACCGTATTACGAGTGCCGGTTGCCAAAATGAAGTCGTCCGCGGTGTCTTGCTGTAACATCGACCACATCCCCTGGACATAGTCGGGGGCGTAGCCCCAGTCACGCACGGTATCGAGGGAGCCAAGCACCAATTCGTCCTGCATTCCCAGGGAGATGGCCGCCGCTGCACGGGTGATTTTTCGAGTCACAAACGATTCACCACGACGCGGGGATTCGTGGTTGTAGCAAATCGCATTGCAGGCGAACAAATCAAACGATTCGCGGTACAGGGTTACCATTTGGGTTGCAAATGTTTTCGCGACGCCATACGGCGTCACTGGACGCATGGGCGTCATTTCGTTCTGGGGGCTCTCGATCGGCCGTCCAAAAATTTCACTGCTGCTGATGTGCAATAACCGGGGACGCTTTTCCAGATCGCGGAGGATTTCGAGAAGCTTCAGGGTCCCCATGGCAGTAAATTGGCACGTCGTTTCGGGAATGTCGAAACTGGCACCGACATGACTTTGCCCGGCTAGATGATAAACCTCATCGGGACGGGTGCGAACCAAAATGCGCCGGATTGTGGTCGTGTCATCGAGATCCGCGTAATGCAAGAACAAACGATGATTGTAGATCGATGGATCATGAAAAAGATGGTCAAGCCGCGTCCGCTGCGTGATGCTGCTGCGACGCACCAAGCCATGGACGGTGTAGCCCTTTTGGAGTAACCATTCGGTCAAATAGGAGCCGTCTTGGCCGGTGATCCCTGTGATTAACGCCGACTTCATCCGATCAGCTCCAATTGACAATCCTCAAGTTTGACGCTGACTCCTTGTTCCATGAAACGAACACAGACCAACAATCGCGTTTCTTGTTCACGCCGGAGAATGGTGCCTTCATAGCCGGCAAAGGAACCACTTCTAACACGAACATTCTGACCGGGCTCCAAACGACTTTCGATCGTCATCGGAACCCCTAGATGGATCAGGTTATAGATTTGTTTTAGATCCGCAACAAACTCATCCACCTCGGTGATGTCTGCTGCCTTCTGAATGCAACCGCTACAGATCGCTTGATAACGCGACTCGTCATTCTCACCACAAACAAACACGTAATTGCTGAACAGCGGAACGTAGCTCGTTCGCATGCGGCCGGCGGGGGACCGTTTACGCTGTGGAATCAGCGGCCCGTAATGCCAAATCTCATGTTTCCGCAAATGACGCATCAATTGCTTCTCTTGCCGTGATTTGGTGTACATCAACCACCACTTGTGAGCGAGAATCACCGATTGGTTTAGCAAGTCCTCGGGAAAGCAATCGGGTTCTTGGGGCAGGATGGGCATCGGCGATTTGCAGATAAATGAGTCGTCGGGGATATCCGAATGCTCGACTCAAGCAACCAAATAGAAGTGAGGCGAAACAGGACGAGACAGCCGACCAAGATGATATAACTTGTCGGGATCAACAACCGCAACTCGGCAAGCTCCGCAGCGCTTTATCACTGTTGATGCTAGCCATGACTGTTGTGAGGAAAGAACGGACTGGGGGTTACTCGTTTCCCTCGCATTCCGTTGCGGTCACTTTGAACTCAATACCGTTGCATCGGTCCGCCCTTTTGGGGTTGAACCCAATGGCCCTTGCAACTGTTCGGACTTCGGCCAAAAGAAGGCTCCTGGATCGGCTTTGCGAGGGTTTTCCAACGATTCAATGATATGGTCAATTTGAGGGACGAGTTCGTTCAAATGCTCGATGAACTGAGAGATTTCTGTATATATCTGCGGTGACTTGGCGGGAGCAACAATCTCCAATCGCCCGATCACCAACTCACGACCGTCTTTGGTACAGCGAGTGAATAGGGGGACACACATCGTCAGCTGCAAGGCTTTATCAGGCAAACGCACGCTGTGCCAAGAGGCGTGATAGCTCTCATGCAACCAGGCTAGATTTAGGTTGATTTTGATGCTTGCCAGTTCATGGGATCGTGCGAGCTCTACCAAAGGTTCCCAAACCGTTTCCCAACAACCTGATCCCTGAAGTGCATGGATTCGATGCTGCTTCTGCGTGTCGCATTGGGTTGGGGAGGCCGAAAATGAACGGCAAAAATGTAAGGTTCGAATGGCTAGTAGCTTTGATTCTGCGTGGCCGAACGAGCGTGTCAAAATGAGGATGCTGAGGACAAGCAATGCCCCGGCGATAGCGAGCCAAGGCAGCGAGTAGTAGGTGGAGACAAACGAAAGGGTCGTCGTAATCAAACACATACTTGCAACCACCGCAAGCATCCCGAGGCTGCCGTATTTGGCCTGCAACAGATGGTGTAAGTGGGCTCGATCGGTAGCGTAGAGACTGCGACCGGTGAGCCATCGACGCAAAATCGCTGCGGAGGAATCAAACAGCGGGAGGGCCAGGATTGCAACGGGAGCCGACGCCAATACGGTCGATTCCTTGGTGTTGCTCCAGATCGATAGGACTCCCACAAAGAACCCAATCATCATGCTGCCGGCATCGCCAAGGTAGATTGTCGCCGGAGGCCGATTGAAAACCAGGAATCCCAGTAGCGCGCTGGATAATACGAAGCAAAGCGTCCCCGTTAAGTTGACGCCTGAGCGACTGCTTAATAATCCCAGCCCCGCGCAAACAATACAGCCCACCGTAGTTGCCATGCCGTCGGCACCGTCGATCAGATTCAAGGCGTTGATGGCAATCAGCAACCAAAGCATCGTGATCGGGAACGCGAAATTTCCAAGCTCGAGGTGGAAACCAATCACATTGATTTGCTTGATGATCGTTCCGCTTCCCACCACACTGGCAACGATCAAACATTGGAACAGTAATTTGAGTCGCCCCCGCAATGGCCAGCGATCATCAATCAAACCGACCAACAACACCGCAGCTGCGGCGAGGAAGAGCACGTACCATTTTGAGCTAAAGTGGCCAAGCGAAAAATGATTGAAATGGCGATCGATGAGAACCGTCGTACCCAAGCCAATTAACAGCGCAGCGAATACCGCCACGCCTCCGCCCAGGGCAACCGGCGTTTGGTGCAGTTTTCGTTCACTGTCCGGCTTGTCGGTTAACCCGGCGTGGATTGCGATCGCTCGGATCAGAGGGACGAGGATCAGCGCGCTAGCTGCGGAAACCGTGAGGCCGCTTAGCAGCAACCAGTTCATAAGGTTCGCCTGAGAGTTGTAAGTCTAGATGGGGGGGCTCTTCGTGCTCGGCAATCTTCGTCGTCAATTTAGCTGACCGCTAGAGCTGGGGGGCAGCTTGTGGGACCCGCATTTGCAACTGATGTAGGCAGGACTCGTCGTCGGCTATCGTCATGTTGGGGGGCGAAAAGGCAATGCAATCAAAATCAATTTCCGCCCATTATAAAACTAAATGGGCACCAAGATGGGGGTGATATGCGAAAAAAGGCCGAATTCGTTGAAAGGAGAACGGCACCGTCGTCAAAGTTTCACCACTAGAGCTGTGTTTGACGGTTTCGATCGTTTTACTCCATACGATCGAAATAGTCGCCCCAATGCGTGTTTTCGAAACTTTTGGTTAATCCCTCACAGCCGTCACGGCGATACATACCATTGAGCGGGTGTTCTTTCTAGCACAACCCGCACCAATTGTCGGACTAGAACACGGAATGCCTTTGCTGCCAAAAGGGGGGCCAAATGGCGATTCGTTCAAAATTTTTGCCGCAATCACGAATCAGCGTCCAGAGTGGCGTCGCGGCCGGGAAGATCATGTTGAATCAAAAATCTTCTGTATCGAAATCTTCTGTATCCAAAGCGTTCACCCGTTTTGGCATGAGTCAGGGGGAGGTGGCATGTCGTTTGAGCAATCGAGCACGGAGGCTGAATCATCTCACTCGCGCTGCTCTGTTAACAGGGCTTTCGGTTGTCGTGCTCAGCGCAGGCGGATGTACGATGATCAGTGGCGCGACGCACGCCTTGAAGAATCATGACGGCGTCAATGAATTTATGATTGGCCACCGTAATAAAACGATGGCAGCGAAGGCGTGGCATTGCCAGAAGGAAAACTTCGGTAATCCATCGAACGCTTTCAAGGATGGTTTCATCCAGGGATATCTGGATATCTGCGACGGAGGGCATGGCTGTACTCCAGCGATTGCTCCTTCCCAGTATTGGGGGTGGATGTATCAGTCGTCTAACGGCCAAGTCGCCGTAAATGATTGGTTTGCTGGATTCCCAATGGGAGCCAAAGCAGCCGAGCAGGATGGAGTCGGGCATTGGAGCGGCGTTGGAACCGCGCATCGTCCCGCAGGTCCGCATCCGGCGGCGGTTTTGCCTCATCCAACCGCACCGACGTTGCTCGATCACGACGATCACGACGACCACATAACGAGTCCGTTTCTTGACGACGTGGGAAGTGATTTCGGTCGTCCGTCATCTCAATTGAGTGTCCCGGTTGATCGTGAGGACGCGCCAACGGTGCTGCTCAATGACACCAGCGGTTTCAGTGAAGTTGACGCTGCTCTGCCGATGCAGAGTGATGGTGGCTACACGTTCTCGGCATCCTCCGATGGGGTACCAGATCTTGAGCCAAGATTCAGCGGTGATACGGATGCACCCGAATCGATCGGTTTGGAAAACGATTTCAACATCGATCAGGTCTACGCAGATTACCAGCAGGAAGGTTTGGAGTCCGCGGCTGAGGCTTCGGTGAGTTCCACGCCTGCGGCGAGTTCCGCGACCGGAAAGTTGCCGTTTAGCTTCCAGTAAGCACGGCTCTGAGATTAGTTCTGGCGACGCCAAGAAGCGCCCCATTTACGCATAAGCATTGTCATTCGATAGAGAGTTCAGGGATGAACAGGAAACCTTTGCAAGCCAAAAAACGGGCGTTCCGTGTATTGCGGTCTTTCAAGACCGCTGCCGCTGCCGGCCTTTTTTGCACAGCCTTTAGCGGCTGCTCGACGCTGACGCAGCCAATTGATGGTGTGCCCGCGAACCGATTGCCGCCAGAGTTTTTTGCCGAGCCAAAAAACGATCTCGTGCCCGTAGATATCTCGTTGCTGTCACTTGAGCCGCCACGGGATTACCAGTTGTCGGGAGGCGACATTCTTGGTGTGTATATCGAAGGCGTCCTGCCTTTCAATCCACCAAACGCGCCGCCGGAACCGCCGCCGGTCAACTTCCCCGACGCGGACAGCACCCTACCGCCTTCGATTGGTTATCCGATCGCGGTCCAGGACGATGGGACATTGGCGTTGCCGCTAATCGAACCACTCCAGGTCGAGGGGTTAACGCTCGACCAGGTTCGTGAAGCAATTCGTGATGCCTATATCGATAGCGAGATTTTGCGTCCCGAAAAAGCACGTCCGATCGTTACGATCATCAAAGAGCGTACTTATGACGTGATCGTGGTTCGCGAAGATACAGCCACTCGCTCCGGAGGCGGCGACGAAATCCGAGGCCTTTCCGATCAAAGCGCGAGCGGAGGCTTGGTGAAGCTGCGGGCCTACCAGAACGATATTCTGCATGCACTTGTGGAAACAGGCGGATTGCCTGGATTGACTGCGAAGAATGAAGTCAAGATTCTTCGGGCAAATAAAGCAGATCAGAGGAAGCGGGCTCAGTTCGTACAACAGTTTTATGCTCAGCAGCAAGCGGCTAAGCTCAATCCCTGTGCACACCTTCCGGAACTGCCCGAGGATCCATCGATTCTCCGTATTCCACTGCGAGTCAAGCCAGGTGTGGTTCCCAATATTACCGATGCCGACGTACGTCTCGAGTCAGGCGATATTGTCTACATCGAATCGAGAGAAACCGAAGTGTACTACACCGGTGGCATGTTGGGTGGAGGCGAGTTCCCGCTGCCGCGTGATTACGACCTCGACGTGGTCGGCGCGATGGCACTTGCGGGCCAGGGACTGGGTGCCAGTAACAATCAACGTGGTGGCGGAGGACTCGGCGGCGGGGTTTCGAGCATCGGAGGAGTTCCGCCAGGGCTCGTCTATATTCTCCGCAAGACGCCAGGTAATGGTCAGGTCGCGATCGAGGTTGATCTAGCGAAAGCACTCAATGATCCGAGACAACGGCCCTTGATTCAGGCTGGCGACACCATCATCCTGCAATACAAGTGTGAGGAAGAACTACTGAACTTCGGCTTGGGGACCTTCTTTACATTCGGGGTTCGTGAGTTGTTCCGCAACTAGCCGCTCATTAGCAAGGTTTGACGCAAACCGCCGCACACTGAGGTTTACCTCTGTGTGCGGCGGTTTTTTTTTTTGCGAACGATTCCTGGTGCGTGCCGTGTGGGAAATCTGCCGCACTAGCACAACCTTAAATAGGTCGTAGGCCCGACTCCCTGTGCGAACCGGAGACATGGGGGACGTTTTTTGCAGTAACCATCCTCGCTCTTTTCGGGAGCGAGGATCAGCTGATAAGAGCTCGATCGAGTGTCCCAGCGAGAAGCGTTTGTCGGTTGGGCAAAGACCGACGGGAGCAATTTCCGCAGACTGTGCGAGCGAATGGGGATCTCACGCCAGACCGGCTACAGGTGACGAGAGCGTCATCGAGCTTCCGCCGAAGAACTTCGGACGGATCGCTCGCGAAAATTTCACGGATCACCCGCACAGACGTCCGCAGAGATCGACCAAAAGGTGCTGCAGATCCGCGGTGCTCACCCGGCCTGGGACGGTTCGATGTTTCGCAAGCGGATCGAAGTCATCGGTGAAAACATACGGCCTGCGCCCATCACGATCGTCTCGGTCACGGAAGCGACATGCTCGAATCCGTGACGCTGAATCGGCCAAGCAAAAGCCATGGACGCGATTCGAGCGAGAGCGTCCCAACGACCTATGGCAAGTCGACTTCCAACGCGAGTTCACGCTGAACAACGAGAGCGATTGTTACCGGCAACCCCTGATGGGCGATCACTCTCCGTTTTCACGGGGGATCCTCGCTTGCGGGAATCAGACGCGGCAAACGGTCCACGGACCTTTCGAAAAGTGTTCACGATCTTCGGATTTCCAGACGCGATTTGCCTCGACAACGGTACCCCTTGGGGCGGTAGTCACTTGGTGCGTCAGGCAAATCTTACCGCGTAGTTGATGCGTTAGGGCGTGGATGTGATTTACGGTTGTTCACCCTATCCCCCTGGACCGCGGCAAGCTCAAAGGATTTCAATCAGCACGCTGATACGAGAAGTCCTGCAAGATCGTTCACTGTGCAGGCGGACGTAAGCTCAAGAGGGATTTGATCCTTGGCGAAACGTCTACAACTTGGAGCGTCCTAGTGAGGGATTGAATATGGAAACACCGTAGCAGCGGTACCAAATCCGTGAGCGAATTGTTCCAGGAGCATCTCATCGGTTTGAGTAGGACTCAAATGGATGAAGTTTGGGATGACAGTCGCTGTCTTGGTCAAACCGCCACCCAGTTCCCCGAACAACATGTACCGGGATAAAAAGGAGGCCACCGGCCCCGAATCCCATGGCAATTTGCTAGCCACTGCCAACCGGGGGCGTCTCAACATAGCGCAACAATTCGAGAGATAAAGTGTGATTCCTCACTCTTGCCCTCGGGAGCAAAGGTGGCAATTCAATGAGGAAACGTGGGAGTTGCCGCCGATGCCGATCGATAGCCTGATTCACACACCATTCCCCCGCCGCATAAGGCTGAGCGGGTGGGAGTGGTCACGCGATCGCGTTCGATACTCGGAACCGGGATTGCATCCTTCGTTTCCGCCGTCGGCCGCCCCCAGTTTGCATGCAAGGATCTAGGTTCGCGATGCGGCGAAGGATGGCGATGGCGAGAGTGGAGGGAAGGTCGCGAAGAGGCAGCCATGCTCAGCGTTTTGCGTCTACCCGGTTTCTTCAAACGTTCACGACCGAGCTTGGCGCTGGGTTGCGAGCCGGAGTGTTTTCAGTTGGAGTCGCTGAGCCAGAGTCGAATGCAATCGGTCGGCCCGCCAAAGTGAACGCAATGTTGCAATGCGCGCACGAAAAAACCCGTCTCGGCTGGCGACAGTCCGAAACGGGTTATCCGTTTGATTATGATGATGACACAGACCCGAAGATCTGAATTCTGTTGAGTGTAGTGCAAGGTCACTTCCACGGATCCGACATTGCTAATCACTCCGAAGAGCGAACAACAAGTCGATTTCTAAGATCCTTAGAAAGGAGGTGATCCAGCCGCAGGTTCCCCTACGGCTACCTTGTTACGACTTAGTCCCAATTGTCGAGCTGACCTTCGGCACCTGCCTCCCTTGCGGGTTAGCTTGGTGACTTCGGGCCCTCCCAACTTTCGTGGCTTGACGGGCGGTGTGTACAAGGCTCAGGAACACATTCACCGTAGTATGCTGACCTACGATTACTAGCGATTCCGGCTTCATGCAGGCGAGTTGCAGCCTGCAATCCGAACTGAGGCACGGTTTTTAGGATTTGCTCCACCTCGCGGTATTGCGTCCGTTTGTCCGTACCATTGTAGGACGTGTGCAGCCCTAGACATAAAGGCCATGAGGACTTGACGTCATCCCCACCTTCCTCCGGTTTGACACCGGCAGTCTCTTTAGAGTCCCCGGCATTACCCGCTGGCAACTAAAGATAAGGGTTTCGCTCGTTAAGGGACTTAACCCGACATCTCACGACACGAGCTGACGACAGCCATGCAGCACCTGTGCAAGAGCTCCCCGAAGGGCACTCTCTACTTTCATAGGGATTCTCAAGCATGTCAAGTCTAGGATAAGGTTCTTCGCGTAGCCTCGAATTAAGCCACATCCTCCACCGCTTGTGTGAGCCCCCGTCAATTCCTTTGAGTTTCAGCCTTGCGACCATACTCCCCAGGCGGAATACTTAACGCTTTCGCTACGGCCGAGAGGATGTGGAAGTCCCCTCAACCCAGTATTCATCGTTTACGGCTAGGACTACCGGGGTATCTAATCCCGTTCGCTACCCTAGCTTTCGTTCCTCAGCGTCAGAAAAGACCCAGTGATGCGCCTTCGCCACCGGTGTTCCCTATGATATCAACGCATTTCACCGCTCCACCATAAGTTCCCATCACCCCTGTCTTCCTCGAGCCTAGTGGTTTGAAACGCAGTTCCACGGTTGGGCCGTGGGCTTTCACATCTCACCTTCTAGGCCGCCTACGAACGCTTTAAGCCCAGTGATACCGAATAACGTTTGGACGGTTCGTCTTACCGCGGCTGCTGGCACGAACTTAGCCCGTCCTTCCTCTGAAGATCGGTCAAACTAAGGGGATAACCCCCTAGCATTTCCTAGCTTCTGACAGCGGTTTACAACCCGAGGGCCTTCATCCCGCACGCGGCGTCGCTTGGTCAGGCTTTCGCCCATTGCCAAAGATTCTCGACTGCAGCCACCCGTAGGTGTCTGGGCAGTGTCTCAGTCCCAGTGAGCCGGGCCATGCTCTCACACCCGGTAGCCATCGTAGCCTTGGTGAGCCATTACCTCACCAACTAGCTAATAGCACGCGGTCCAATCCTCAAGCGGAATCTCACCTTTGATCCAAAGATATTATTCGGTATTACTAACAGTTTCCCGTTACTATCCCGAGCTCGAGGGCATGTAACCACGCCTTACTCTCCCTTTCGCCACTGTCCCCTCTCCTAGCAAGCTATTTGAGGTTCTCGTACGACTTGCATGCCTAATCCACGCCGCCAACGTTCATTCTGAGCCAGGATCAAACCCTTCAATTTTGTATTGATTCACCAGCCAGCAAGCTGACCGGGAGAAAGCAAAGTTAAACCGAAAGTTGATTCTGCTCTGAGGGCCTCGGTAAAGACCCTCAGCGATTCGCCATTGTTTCGACACCATCTTGCATCAACAGCAAGCAGTGTCGAGGAATGACCTCGCAACTGAACTCAACAGAAGTTTCATCACCAAATTGTCAATGATCGGTCGAGGCTGGAACGTTTAGTCTTCGCTGGTGAGCGAATGTTGTTGCCAACCTTGAGAGAGGGATGATTACGGATCTTCCCTTCTGGGTCAAGGCTGTACGGTCCACTTTTCAGGATTTTCATGAATTAGATCGGCAGATGATCGTAAATCGAACGCGGGATTCGACAAAAGAGGCGTGTTTTACGGGGCGAAACGCGTTCGCGTTCGTTTCGAAGAAGTTTGGGGAAAACTTTGGCTTCATGGTCCTAATCTGCTTGGACATTGCCACCTTTGGGTTGCGAGCTCGGTTTTGGCGCTGGTTTTGAACCCCGTTTTGAAGCCCCGGCGGGTTGGAAGCGGGAGGTGCACCGTCCGAAAACGGGGTGAATGGGCCCGATTGGCGATGTGGCGGCGCCGCGAAGCGGCGATTTCCCAGGAACGGTTTTCAGGAACGATCGTTGTGGAACTTCCGTCTCGGTCGGCTGCGGTACCGGAAATCGTAGGTCGGGCTAGCGCGATCGGAGGCAATGGGTCTCCACGGGCGTCGGCGGCTGGCGGATTTCTGCGACGCGGCTGCATCCGTGAATGCTTTGTTGCCCGTCCATGTGGTTGCCTCGCCTGTGGCAGTACGTCCGCAAGACCTCGTCCGTGATCGGCGGTTGTGCGATGGGGAAAATCAAACGTTGACCTCCCCCTTCGCCGGGTGATCCAGCGGTTTGGCTCGTTAGCCGTTCGAAAGCGGGATGCCCTTGAACGATCAATGCCTTTGAACCATCAGTTCCAGATCAGTCCTGGCCAGATCGATCCGGGCCAGATCGCAAAGGGAGGCCGACGGACGGGGGGCGTTCTCGACTTGGCGACGCGTCGGTGGGCTGTGCTTCCGGAGTATTTTGCATGTTGGAGCAGCGAAGTCAGCGATCACGTCCACTAGAGCAGTAAATCGAAAATTCTTGCAGCATAGTATAATGTCAAAATCCTCGGTCGCTTCTGCGGTGGGCGAGGCGGCTTGATACTCGCATCGCTGTATAACGCATTGTGACTGTTGCGTATTCGGCATTCGTCGAGTTCCCCGGTGGCGTGGGTTCGGCGTCGTCGACTTTAGGTGCGGCGCGGGGCCCACCCGGTCGCGGAGAGTGAAACGTTCGGAAAACACTGGCCGACTCGCACGGCTTCGCGAGATGAAACCCCGGTTTAGTGACAAAGCGGATCGCGTTGGGCGTTTGTCGCTAGCGGTCGTTGAGCGGAGTCTCGGGATTGCAGCGTGAAGGAAGGTTTGGCGATCCGAAGATGGGGTGGTTGTTTAGGCATTTTCATCGGACGGGATCGGGGCAAAGGCATCATTGGTCCAATATGCATGTCTAAGGATCCATGTCTAAGTGAGAGCAGCCGAGTTCCACCGCCGAAGTGGTTCATAGCGGGAGTCCGGATCGATGGTTTTAGAAAACGATCGATCCGGATGGTTGGCATGAAGGTTTCCCTGTCTTTGGTTCCGCTCTCTTTCAGTGCTCAGTTCGAGCATGGAATGGGCCGCAAACTTGAAAATAGGTCCAGCCGTGAGCCGGAGTCGGTCGGCGAACGATGTTGCCGCCGAGACCCACGCTCGACGGCATGATTGCCTAGGCTTCGCAGCTTCGCCAAAGCCCCTTGCGGTTGCGGTCTGGCGCGGAATCAGAGGAAGGTGACTTCGTTTCCAAGCGGTGTCCACGATGACGAGCGAATAAATTTCAAAGAAGTCTTCGTGAGAGCTGGGAGTGAAGTTGGGTCAGAAAGTGCCGTGTTTTACGGGGTTCTGTTTCGTCGATAGGCGAGGCTTGGCTGCTGGCGGGAGCCCGCTTTTGAAATCTTTTCGAGAATAACCCTCAAACGTCATTGACGCCGGGAGCCGGCGCCCCTATTCTTCGCCCTCACCTGTGACCAACCGGCTGACGCCAAGAACGGAACGCGACTTGCTCGCCTACCAAAGATGACGTCAACCGGCTGCTCACAAGGCAGCGTCCGTTGCACTATCGACTTACACTCGAACGCAACGCATTGATATTTGACAATCTGGTTGTTTGGTAGTTGGCATCTGAAAGAGCACTACACTCGCAAAGGGCAGTTCAGCTCAAGACTAAGTCTTGGGAGGCTCTGTTTCAAAGCGAGAGAAGTGAAAACAAGTTCTGAGAAGCGTTGCCAACGCCTAAGTTCGATTCACGCAGTTTACTGTGCGGGTCGCAATGGAAAGCGTTGGCGAGAATGTATTCTTATAGGATTCTGTGCAACGTGATTGCTGTAGTCAGTGAAGCCTTCTCTTCGGAGTGGGTGGAGTAAAGCAGCAATCACCACATGTGATATCGTTAATCATAGAAACCAACGATTTGTCGCGCTTGATTGTGGTCAAACACTTTTGAGTTCGGGATTTCGATGGCCAATCTATTAAGGGCACATGGGGGATGTCTTGGCGTTAGAAGAATGAAGGGCGTGGAAGTCTGCGAAATGCCTGGGGGAGTTGACAAACAAGCGATGATCCCGGGATACCCGATTGCTGCCTGCTGAATTCATAGGCAGGTTAGTTACAACCTGGTGAACTGAAACATCTAAGTAACCAGAGGAAGAGAAAGAAAAATCGATACCGTCAGTAGCGGCGAGCGAAATCGGTATAGCCCAAACCGTGAAGGTTTCCTTCGCGGGGTTGTAGGACTTCGATATTGGATTGTGTGTTGTTAGTGGAAGATTCTGGGAAGGATCGCCATAGCGGGTGACAGCCCCGTACACGAAAATAAGCATGCACCATAGGAGCACCTGAGTAGGTCCAGTCACGTGAAACCTGGACTGAATCCACGGGGACCATCCCGTAAGGCTAAATACTCTCTAACGACCGATAGCGTACCAGTAGCGTGAGTGAAAGGTGAGAAGAACCCCTGCTAGGGGAGGAATGTGAACCTGAAACCATGTGCCTACAAGCGGTCGGAGCACTATTTTAATGTGTGACGGCGTGCCTTTTGCATAATGATCCGGCGAGTTGTGGTAAACGGCTTGGTGAAGT